>JBJONG010000021.1:0-75933 GCA_046051965.1 Verrucomicrobiota bacterium | reverse complement strand
GATAGCGAAAACCGCCTGCTGAGCGTCACCCCCAACACCCCCGCCATCGGCGAAAAATCCCTCGCCTACATCTACGACGCCCACCACCGCCGCACCATCCGCAACATACAGGAATGGAACGGCAACAGCTGGGGACTCATCGAATCCACCCGCTTCCTCTACGACGGCTGGAACGTCATCGCCGAATACGCCCTCACCTCCACCACAGAAACCCTCATAAGGGAACGCACCTGGGGCACCGACCTAAGCGGATCATTGCAAGGCGCAGGCGGAGTCGGCGGCCTCCTCATGGTCGAGGAAATCGGCACCACCACTTCCGCGTATCATTACCAATACGACGGCAACGGCAACGTAACCGAAATCACCGACCACACCGGAGCAAAGGTAGCCACCTACCGCTACGACGCCTTCGGCAACACCCTCGTAGCCACCGGCAGCTACGCCGCGACGAACAGATACAGGTTTAGCACCAAGCCATTGGACAACGAAATCGCCAACGCACCGCTTTATTACTACGCATACCGATACTACGACCCTATGACTGGCCGCTGGCCATCAAGGGATCCGATCGGGGAAAGAGGTGGATTGAACCTTTATGGCTTCGTGGGGAATGATGGAGTGAATTGGTTGGATTTCTTAGGTTTTTTTAAAGCGGGAGGCAATCCGTATAAGCAGGGGGGCTTGGATGGTGGTGGTGGAGCGGGATGGGCATTTAGGATACAATCGCCGAATTTACCTCGACCAGCCGTCTGGCCACCGCCCGCTCCGGTCAGGCCATCACTATCGCCGAGTCCACCGCCCGCTCCGGTCAGGCCACCAGTATCGCCGAATCCTATACCGGTTCCATATCCTTCACTACAAAAAGGAACAGACACAGATGCTCAGCCAAGTCCTTCACCAAGTTCTTCTCCGGAAACTGAAATAACTCCCTCGCCAGCTCCCTCGTCAAGACCCCGCCCTCCGATAGTCCCTATCTGTGTTTTCTCTCGTTTTGGAAACCCATTTATGGGTTTCAATGGCACACCTCTTGAGCATGGTGGAACTGACTCGTGTAATTGTGTTTATGAATGTAGTGATGGTGATAATGTTTTCATACCTGCTTCAAAGCGCACTGAATGTCCTCATTCATTACCGCCTTATAAAATAGGCAAGCATCTCTTACTTGGCATAGAAGGATCTTGGAGTCCAGGTTCACCTCGCGTGTACTAAATGCGTAAATTTCAATTAAAATTCAACATAATGAATGTTATCGAAGAAATAACTATTCCTCTCCTGACTAATCCGCCCAATTTGAAGACTCGGATCATTGAATGGCACGTTGTGGAGGGATATGAAGTGGTTCCGGGACAAGTAATTATGGATGTGGAGATCGACGGAGAAATGTACTCTCTTGAGAGCTGTTACGATGGTGTAATTTATAATTTAGCAAAACCCGACTCTGTTCATTCATATGGTGCTGCTGTGGGAGCGGTTTTATGTAAAAAAAACTCACTAATCGCAAAGACAATTGGCGTCGATCTAACACAAGAATCATTGATGCAATTGGATTCAATCCGTGGCACTACATCACGTAGAGATATGCTAACCAGAACTCTGAATGATGCACTCAATTCATTGTATGCGTCTCGAAAAAATGACAAGGAGATGGAAAAAATACCCTAAAGGGGACTTGCAAAAAATCCTCTTTTTCAGCTTAGTAGTAAGATTTTCCATTACACGTTTCCGGGAAAATAGAACAGAATCCCGATAGCAAAAGGGATTTGCCATTATTGGGGTCAGATACGAATGGCACGGGATTAAGCCCGATTTCGTCGAAAATTGTTAGACGGAAAGCCGGTCGGCGTACGGTTTGAATGTGTGAAAAAACAACCTTTCCTGACCGACTTTCCGCTCACCGTTTTTGCCACCGCAAGGTGCCGCCTGCAAGCCGCGATCCGCAACGCCTCGGCCAACATCACACGCAGTTCCCTCAGCGGCTATTCCGTCCTTTTCGCCGATGTCCTGCCGCCGGACTTCCTCGCCGCCATCGACCCCACACCGCGCCAGCGCAGCTTCTGCCATTCGGGTCAGGTCTCTCTTTTGAGTATTATGGTATGAGGTGTTCTAAAGCTTTGTCACAAGAAGCCAGGTTTTTTGGCGAGATCCTTCGGGTTAATACTTTATGTTCTGATATTTTCCGCATTTTGGGTGCCGGGCTGTATTCGAAACGGCAGGGCATCTTTTGCCGTTGAAACCTGGGATTGTTGCCTTTCATCTGCGCGCACATGAGATTTCACCCCATCGGGTTCATTTGCGTTGAAATTCTTGTATTTTTCCCAAGGCGATGTTCCTGACATTATTGCGGTGGTAGATACGGGTTTAGGCTTCCATGGGGGGGCGTATCCGTGTTTCCTGCCGACGATTTTTTTTCCCATGGAGACCATCGATAAGAAACCCAGCCCGGCGCAGGAGCATCCGCTTGCGAACATCCTGATCAACGTGCTGATCCCCGTGCTGGCGCTGAGCTACCTGAGCAAGGATGCGGCGATGCAGGCGGAGCCGAAGTTCTGGCACATCGGGCCGCTGAAGGCGCTCTTCGTCGCACTGGCGTTTCCCATCGGTTACGGCGTGTGGTTTTTCGCGAAGACGCGGAAGATGAATTTTTTCTCCGGCCTCGGGCTGTTTTCCGTGCTGCTTACTGGCGGACTGACGCTTTTCCTTTGGAACAAGGACGGCACCGTGAAGGAGCACGCGGCGGTGCTTTTCGGCCTGAAGGAGGCATCGATCCCCTTTGTTCTCGGTATCGCGATCATTGCCTCGCATTGGTCGAAGACCCCGCTGCTGCGGACTTTTCTCTACAACGATACGATCTTCGACATCCCGAAGATCGAGCGGAAAGTGGGTGAGCTCGGCAGGGAAACCGACTACGGCAAGGTGCTGCTGAATGCCACGATTCTGTTCGCGATTTCCTTTTTTCTCAGCACGCTGATGAACTTCGGGATGGCCTTGTGGTTCCTCGGAGATCTCGACCACACCGCCGCGAACGCCCGCGAAATCTATAATGAGAAAGTCGCGAAAGTGACCGGTTGGGGCTTTCTCGTGATCGGGGTGCCGATCATGGCGTTTCTATTCATTACGCTAAGAAAGCTCCTCGCAGGCCTGCGCAGGATCACAGGCCTCAGTGACGAGGAGCTGATGATGCCACGCTAGTTCTCAATCGACGAGATTGTCGATGCGCTGTGCGAGCTGGATGTCGAGCGCGGTGACGCCGCCGACATCGTGCGTGGTGAGTTTCAGGGTGATCTTGGTGTGCTTGATGGTGATGTCAGGATGGTGTTGGGCCTCCTCGGAGATTTCGCCTACATCGTTGACGAAATCGATCCCTTCCATGAATTCCTCGAACTCGATGGTGCGGGTGATGTGCTTTTTTTCGTACTCCCACTCAGGGCATTTCTTGAGTGCGGCGGTGAGTTCTTCTTCTTCTAGGAGTTCGGACATATGGGATGGTTCGTTGATACGTTCGGGCGAAGATTGGCGGCACGCTTTCAGGGTTGGCAAGCTCGTCTTTGCTGTTTTTGTGAAAAATCATTTCCGCCCTGAATCCTCATTGTGGATGTGGTTTGCAATCCGCCGAACGCAGTCATAGCTTGATGCATGAAAAGATTCCTTCTCGCCCTTTGTTCGATTTCATTCTGCATGATTGCCGTGTCCTGCACGCCATCGACACCGGCAGCACGCATCGCAGAGAGACCGATCGCCTTCGAGAAGCTGAGTGCCAAGCACAAGGAGTTGGTGCAGCGCGGCGAGATCGAAAAAGGGATGGACATGTCGGCGGTCGCGCTGGCCTGGGGAGAGCCTTCGAACCGGGTGGAGGGCTTCAACGGTGAAAGCCGGATGGAGCGTTGGGAATACAACAGATCGCAACCCGTGATGACGAACACCTTTTACGGCGGTTACGGCGAGGGCTACTGCGGCCCCTACCGCTACTCGGGCATCGGAGGGCGCATCGGGCCCGAAATCGTTTATATCCCCTATCGCAACAGCACGGTGTGGTTCATCGGCGGAAAAGTGACAGAATGGGAGCGCTTGAAGTAACGGATCATTTTCCAAAAACGGAAACTTGCCGACGGCAGGCAAGTGCAACTGAATGCCAAGCGTGAGAGCGAAAGCAATATGGATGGCGGCGCTGGCAGCCACAGGCATGGTGGTTTGTCCCTCCTGCTCGATGAAAGCGGAGAGCGGCAGCGGCCTTGTGTCTTACCAGGCGTATGACCGTCCTGCGACACTGCCGGACAACCCCTCAGCGGTGCAGGTGAAAGTGTCGCTCAGCAAACAACGGGCTTACGTGATGGAGGAAGGTGAAATGCTCATGGTGATGCCCGTTTCCGTGGGCAAGCCGGATTCGCCCACGCCCACCGGCTCATTCAGGATTTCCAAAAAGGAACACAAGCACAGATCCACCACGCACGGCTACGCCCACAAAGGGAAAGAGGTGCGGAAATGCGGCGTTGAGAACAAGCCCGCTGGCTGGTCTTTCAAAGGCACGCCGATGCCATACTGGTGCGAGTTCACGCAGAACATCGGTTTCCACACCGGCTGGGTGAGGCATTCGCCATGCACGAGCGACGGCACGATCCGGATGCATGAAAATCTGGCACCCAAGTTTTTCCAAATGGTTTCCATCGGCACACCCGTGAACATCTCCTACACGCAGCCCGAAGACTTGAGCTGGGCAAACATCCCCCTCCCCCCCGATTCCGGCCCGCTGCCCGACCACCCCGCTTCCCTGTATCTGGGCGACGACTATTTCACGCATCACAAGAACCCGGAGTTCGACTGATCCGCCTCCTACACGGAAAGCGCTTGCATCATGGGGTGAAACCCTGCCTTGTCCTTTTCCTATGAGAAGATTTACGGGAATCCTGACCCATCCGGGCAGCGCGCATAAGGACGAGTTCCTTGCCTGTTGCCTGCTTGCCGCCGTCCACGAAGCGCCGATTTTCCGTCGTGAACCCACCCAGGCTGATCTGGACAATCCAGCGATGGCCGTCGTCGATGTGGGCGGCGAGGATGATGCCGCACGGGGAAATTTCGATCACCACCAGTTTCCCAAGGATCATCCGCCGATCTGTTCCCTGAGCCTCGTACTGATGGATCTCGGGTTATATGAGGACGCAAGACTCTATTGCGACTGGCTGGAGGTGGCGGAGTGGTTCGATACACGCGGGCCTGTGGAAACGGCGGCGTGGCTGGGCGTGGAGCGCGAGCTGTTGGCGAAGCTGAACTCGACCGTGGATCTCACTTTGCTGAGGCGCTTCGCAGGGATGTCGGAGATCCGTGCCGGCGAGCCGATGTTCGAAGTGATGCGGTGGGTCGGAGGTGACTTGATAGGCTATCTCCGTTCACTGCGAGAAAAGCTCAACGAGATCGAGCGGGTCAGCGAGATCTGGGAAATGGATGATTTCCGGGTGTTGTTCTTGCCGCGTGCAGAAAACTTTTCGGAAGACGCATCCGCAGGATTGGCGCGCTACGCGGCGGGCCTGCCGGAGGAGAAACGGGTGATCGCAATGGTCTATCCGGATCGGCGTGGTGCGGGTTTCGCACTTTCCCGCTACAACGACGATCTCGGCATGGATTTCACACGCATCGCCAATGAGGACGATGTCCATTTCGCTCATGCGCGCGGCTTCGTCGCCAAGACGAGCGCCACCGATCCCGGGCGGATTCGGGACTTGCTCGCGATGAGCCGGGTGGCCATCTAAGGCGTGTATTGGCGTGACAGAATACCGAGCTATGACAGCCTTCGGCATGAGTTTGATTTCCATTTCCAGCCTCAAGGAGCAGGCGAACGACGTGCCGCTGATCGCATCCGTGGGGGCGCAGTTGCAATCACGCACGGTCAAGACAACGAAGGGCGGAAAGCCGTATTTCGATCTCGTTTTTGCGGACTCGACAGGATCGCTGAGCCTAAAAGTCTGGTCGGACACGCACCTGCACGCGGAGGCGGAGAAGCTGGCGCTCCAATCCATTGTGCGTCTGGACGGTGAGTGGACGCAGAACCAATACGGCATCAACGGCAGCGATGTGAACTGGGCTCTTTTGTCCGACGATGCGGTAGCGGATTTCCTCGCGGGAGATCCGGCGGTGAGGCGGAAACAAGAAGAAGACTACGCGGAGATCCTAAGGCTGTGCGCGGCGATCACCGATCCGCGATTGAAAAAACTCTGCGATCATTTTTTCGAAACGATGGGCGACCGCTTCCGCAGGACAGCGGCGGCGCGGAAAAACCACCATGCACGGCGGGGCGGCTTGGTGGAGCACGTGGCGCAGATGATGCGCTCCGCATCCGTAATCAGCGGCGTGTATCCCGAACTGAACCGCGATCTGATGATCGCCGGCGTGCTTTTCCATGATTGCGGGAAACTCTGGGAAAACACGTATCCCGAAGACGGATTTTCCCAGATCCACTCGCTCCACGGCGAGATGCTGGGGCACATCCCGCTCGGTATCGAGCTGGTGAACAAGCTTTGGCGCGATCTACTGGATACACCGGAGTTCGAGGCATCTTCAAAAAGCAAACCAACCACCGAGGAAGTCCGCGTGCACCTGCTGCACCTGATCGGCAGCCACCACGGGCAACTTGAGTTCGGCTCCCCCGTTTTGCCGAAAACGCCCGAGGCCTACGCGCTGCATTATATCGACAACCTCGATGCGAAGATGGAGATGCTGCGCGACGCCTACGCACAGGCCGCGGAGGTCGCACCGGGCATCTACGACCGGGTTTTCCCGCTTTCCGCAAACCTCATCAGGCCCTTGCGCGATTACGAGGAAGCCCCCTCAGAAGATCAGCAGTGACATCGCGGTGATCAGCGCGATGAAGAGAAGGTCGAGGACGATGCCGATGCGTATCATCGAGCGCTGGGGGATCCTGCCGGTGGCGAAAACCATGGCGTTGGGAGGAGTGCCAACGGGAAGCATGAAACCACAGGATGCGGCGATGGTAACAGGTATTACCAACTTCGCGGCATCCACATCAAATTCCAGCGCCAACGCCATGAAGATCGGCACGAGGAGGGCGGCGCTGGCGGTGTTGCTGGCAAGTTCGGACAGGAAAATCACGAACGCGACCACACCCATGATGATCGCCCATAAAGGCCAATCGCCCATAGCCCCGCCGAGCAGGCGGGCCATGAACTGACTGGCTCCCGATGTGCCGAGGATGGAGCTCAGGGCGAGCCCCCCGCCGAAAAGCAGCAGCACTCCCCAATCCGTGCCCGCCTCGATTTCCCGCCAGCTAACCACGCGTGTGGTGCAAAGCAGAACCACGGCGGCAAGGGCGACCCAAGTATCGATGTCGGTGATTCCCAGCAACCCGCCGAGCTGAACGCCGAAAATCCAGCACAAAGCGGTAGCCAGGAAGATCGCGAGCGTGATGATGCGCGGCGGGGTGAACTCAAAACGCTCCGGCACAAGCTCGATCTCGCAAGCCCCTTCATGCGAGGGTTTCAGGGTGAAATACAGCGTGGCGATCATCGCCGGGAGCAGGACAAGAACAGCTGGTATTCCGAATTTCAGCCACTCGGAAAAGGAAACGCCGAGCGCCTTCGCAGCGATCCCGTTCGGCGGGCTGCCGACAAGCGTGCCGAGGCCGCCGATGCTCGCCGCATAGGCGACGCCAAGCAGCAGGAAGTAGGTATTCTTCGGGGCGGCTCCATCCGTCCGGAACTGGTTCAAGATACCGAGCGCAAGGGGAATCATGATCGCCGTTGTGGCGGTGTTGCTCACCCACATCGAAAGCAGCGCGGTGCCGCCGAAAAGATAGAGGCAAACGGGAACGAATTTCCCTTTCCCCAACTGCGCCAATTTCCCGGCGAGCCAGCGGTCGATCCCCTGAGCCGAAAGCGCCGACGCGAGGGCAAAGCCTCCGAGGAACAGGAAAATCGGCGGTGCGGCGAAAGAAGCGAGCGAGTCCTTGACGGCTGCCAGCCCCATCATCGCGGCGATCACCGGCACCAGAAGCGCCGTGATGGCAAGCGGCAGCGCCTCAGTCATCCATAAAAACGCGATACCGATGAAAAGCGCCAACCCGAGCCGCACCTTACCCGGATCCAGCCCTTCGAGCGCCCGCAGCTCCGGCGGCAAAGGGAGGAAAAAAGCGATGGCGAGCAAGGACAGGATACCGGCAGCGACTTTCATTTCCGTAATTCAAGGCCGAAACAAGCTCCGCGAACATCAAATTTGACGCGCCCCACGGATTTCTCCAAGCTGCGGGACGATGAAAGGAAACCGCTTGTTCACTCTGGCCTGCTGCGGCCTCGGGCTGATGGCTTTCTCGCAGCTCCTGATCGCCGGGATGGCGCTGGCGGTGCGTGTCGAAGAGGGGCGGGTGGTGAGAATCGTCGAGAAAGAGGTGGAGAAACTCGTGCCGATAAGGATCAGCGTGCCGGTGGCCGCTGATCCACCCGCCAAGCCGATGCCGAGAGCCGAGCCGGAACTCCCGCCAGTGCCGGAGCCGGAGCAGCTCGTCACACCCGCCATCGCAGATCCACGTTCGGAGATTCTTGTCACCGAGGCGCGAAAGGCGAGAATCGCAGGCGATATGGGAGCCGCCATCGTCAAGCTTGAGGAGGCTCTCGTCGAATCCCCGGGCGACCCCACCGTCCTCTATGAACTCGGCATGGTGCATGAGATGATGGGCGTTTACGAAAAAGCGGCTGATTATTATGAGCAGGTCTTCCAGCTTGGCGTTTCCGCTGCGGGAAATCTCTACGAGGCGGCTGCGGCGAAATTGCGCGATGGCTTCGAACAACCGGGCGACTTGCTCGGAAAACTCGCTCTCGGCCGGGTCCGGATTTTCAACGATGCGAAGGCCGCCGGCGGCCAAAGGGTGGTGCTGACCGTGCCCGTGCAAAAAGCGCCGGGACAGGAGGTGAAAGCGGACGAGTTCGAGGTGGAGGTGCTCTTTTTCAATAAATCCGACAAAGGGAAAATCGTCGCTCTCGCCGATGAGGAAAGGGCTTGGGCGGAGTATTCATGGATTAGCATGCCCTTCGATTGGGCAGGCGGCGAGGAATCCCTGCGCGTGAACTACCAAATCCCTGCACGCGACCAGCAGACCGAACACCTTTTCGGGGCTCTTGCCTACTACGGCCAAGTCGTCACACTGACATACAAAGGTGAAGTGCTGGATGTGCAGGCATGGCCGCGCGACCTGGCGGCACGCATCGGCCAAGCGGCTCCCGCCGGAGACCAACCGGGCGATTTTCCAGAATTTCTCGACCAGGATGTCCTCCCGCCGAACTTCGATCCCGATATTCCGCTTCTCAATCCTCTGCCAACCGAGTGAAATACGAACCGTAAAACGCTGGTATGGACAATGTGAACGAAGAAGTGAGCGAAGAGTTGAACAAGTTCGGCGATTATTTACCGCTGGAGTGCCTTGCGGAAAGTGAGACGACAAGAACTTGGCTGGCCAAACAGGCCTCCGTCGGGCGCATGGTTCTGGTCGAAGAGTTAAAAGAAGGCGTGGAAAGCGACGAGTTCATCGCGGATGTCCGTGCCAAGGCCGGAGTCGAACATCCTTTGGTCGGGTCGATTTATGAGGCGACTATGGAGAACGGACTCTGCCATTACGCGCATGAGTTGCTTCCCGGCGAGACTCTGGCGGATCGCGCGATGCATGGCGAAAAAATCAAGGCGCAGCGTCTCGTCCACATCTTGCGGCGGGTAGCGGAAGCAAACATTTATCACGAATCGCACGGCAACGCCACCGCACCGCTGGGACTCGATGCCATCCATGTGGACAAACACGGCGTGATTCGCCTCAAGAATTTGGTTGTGGCAGGCGACCGCGTGCCGGAGCACTCCTTGCGTGACGTCCGCAGGTTGGGAGAATCGTTGGAATTGAATCTCGACCAACACCACCCCGGTGCCACGCGCTTCCTGACCCTGCTCTCATGGATGCGCGGCGAGGATGTTCCAAAGCCGTTGAAATGGACACAAATTCGGGACTACTGCGAACAGATCGAGCAGCAGTTGGCCGTGCCATCCCAGATAGTGGCTCCGCCAACCGCCGCAATGCGACCTGAGAAAAAGAGCGGTTTCGTATGGGTTGTCGCAATCCTTTTCGTGGCAGTCACCGCAGGCGTGTTCCTTTTTCCTCGTGGTGAAAAAAGGGTGACCTCGGAAGCTCCGCTGCCGGGCTGGGTGGAAATTGAAGCCGGAAGGCACGTCATGCCGGATGGCAGTCGAATCAAGGTGTCGAACTTCATGATCTCTGCCTGCGAGGTGACGATCAACGACTACGCCAGCTTTTTGGAAACGCTGGAAATCCTTGCCAAAGACGGAGGCCAGGCCGCCTTCGACCACCCCGACCAGCCAAAAACCAAAACCGACCACATGCCCGATGATTGGGCGAAGCTCGTCAGCTCGGCCAGAAAAGGGGGAACATGGGGCGACCGCCAGATCAACATCCATTCGCCTGTGGTCGGCGTTGATTGGTGGGACGCGTTTGCCTACGCGAAATGGAGGAAATCCTACCTGCCAACCCAAGAGCAATGGCTCGGAGCATTGATAAGCGGCGCGAAAGTACCCTCGCAAATTCCCATCAGCGACTTGCAGCCCGTGAATGAGGAAACTCAAGACCGCACCACAAACGGACTCCTCGGCATGGCAGGATCGGTCTCCGAGTGGACTGGCGAACCCCGGCCCAGCCCGTCCAATCCGCTGGGCGAGCCGCTGTGGGTGATCATCGGCGGCTCCTACCTGAACCCCGGAAAGGGCGCACTCAGCCGTGAATGGATTTCCGACCGAATGAGCCGTCGCCCCGATCTCGGCTTCAGGATCTGCAAGGATCCGGAGAAAAACTAGAGCCACGTTCTGCGTCTGCGCGCTTCATCCCCTCGGATGGTAAGCCAACACGCAGTAGTCGTCACGATCCGCACGCGCCGCCCACCAATTCAAACGATGATTCAGAATGAAGCAAAAAAGCTCGCCATCGTTTGTGCAGGAGGCGGCACCAGTTGCGCCTATTCGGGAGGAGCGCTCACAGCCCTCGCAATCGAGCATGGCCTGTTGCAGCCGGACTATATGATCGCCGCCTCAGGAAGCGCCGGATCCGCCATGTATTATCTTACCGGACAATATGAAAGCATTCGGAGAACATGGACGAGGCATATCTGCTCGCCTCAATTCCTATCATTCAAGAGGATACATAAGATCATGGATGTGGATTATCTCGTGGATACGATCATCAGAAAAATGGAACCCCTGGATTTGGATAAACTCGCGGACATCCAAACACGTTATTTCATCGCGGTCAAAAACCTCGCAGATGGAAAAGGTCGCTACATTTCATGCCGTGATCAGGCAAGCATCCATGAAGTCCTCCGGGCCACGAAGGCTTTACCGATATTTTACGCGAGAAAAGTAAACATCAATGGGGAGCTTTTCGCCGACTCCGCATTTGTAATCACCAAGGAGCATAGTGTGTCGAAAGCCCTTGAGCTGGGTGCGACTCATATTCTCGTCCTCGAGATCAACCCTCGAAAAACCACCCGCTTCCAATCCCTTGCCGGAAAAATCGTTTCCCATCTGCGCAGCAAAAGGCCGAACCATGACTCACCACCGGATGGGGTCAGCATCTTCCGTATCGGCCCCGATAAAAATCCCGCCCCAGCAGTTACCCGCAACGCCCGGCTACTGACTGCGGCTTTTGACAAGGGCTACCAAGATGTGCGCGACAACGCGGATCTCCGCGTGTTTTTGCAGCCATTCATTCGAACTTGAAGATGCATCCGATCAACATGCGCGCCCTTTGATTATGAAATACGTTGATTTGGCCAAATCAATCGAAGAAAGCGATTCGGATTTCCTCAAGAAGTTCCCGCCGTTTTTTGTTCGATGGCTTGAGAAAGTCATCAAACAGAAAGAAATGAACATCATTCTGAACAAGTATATCCATTGTGAAGGCGTCGATTTTCACCGTGCCATCATCAAGGAATTCAACATCACGTTAGACGTCGAAGGACTGGAAAACCTGCCCGACAGGAGAAAATGTTTTTTCGTTTCAAATCATCCGTTCGGGGTAATTGATGGACTGATACTCACCAAAACCGTCTTGGAAAAATACGGAGACCTGAAGGCGATCGGCAGCGAGTCTTTTCAGCATGTGCCGAATCTTCGCCCGTATATCGCAATGGTTAATCCTTATGGTATGAGCCCTAGGAAATACGTGGCAGAGATCGAGAAGGTTTTCCGCTCTGACATTGCCATTACACATTTTCCAGCGGGAAATGTTTCGCGGCGATATCATGGCGAGGTCTTGGACAAAGCTTGGCAAAAAAGCTTCATTTCAAGAGCCGTTGCATGCCAGAGAGACATAGTTCCGTTCTATTTCCATGGCGGCAATTCCAATTTGTTTTACGGCATCCATTGGCTGCGCCAACTATGTGGAATTCAACTTACCCTTGAACTCGCCCTGCTGCCCCGTGAGATGCTTCTAAAGCAGAATCAAACCGTCCGATATACCATTGGGAAACCGATTCCTTGGCAAACATTCGATTCCTCACACACCCATGTGGAATGGGCGCAAAAAGTCAGGGCGCACGTTTATAAAATGGCTGGAAAAAATGGCAGCAAGCTCGATTTCTAGCGGCGGCTATCGCAACACGGGCGTCATTTCAACACACCCATTTCCTTCATGGCACGCAACTGTGCCTTCACTCCATCCACTTTGGAGACCATCAGGTAGGACACCTCCAGATCGAGCAGGTTCTCCACCACGGAAAGATCCGTCACATGGATCGCGCAAGGCACTCCGACGCTCTTGGAACGGTAGGCAAGCAAGTCGTTCGTTTCCTCGATTTGCAGGGCGCTGACGATGAGTTTTGCCTTTTCATAACCCGCCTCTTCCAAAACCGAAAGGTAGTCCACGCTGCCGAGCAGAGTCCGCCCGGGAAGACCGTCCAACTTCACCGGATCGGTATCCACCGCCAGGGTTTCTTCACCTTTTGCTGATAACCTTTTGATCAACTCCCTACCGAGCGCGTTCATCCCAACCACCAAAACATGCCCTTGCAGTCCGTGCCCGGCATGCATGATGCGATCTGTCATCTCCGGCTTTCCATCGAGGAACCGGAACCGGAACGCACCCAGTTTCAGGAGCCAGGCGTAGAGTTCGTGGCTTTGGTTGATGATATAGGAGGAAATCGCGATCGTCCCTACCCCGACGAGTGCCGTGATCAGCATCACCTCGCCGCCGATCAAACCTTTGCTCATAGCCAACCCGGCAAGTATGAAGGAGAACTCGCTCGTCTGCGCCATGCTCACACCCGTTAGGAAAGCGGTCTTCCGCCCGTATCCCATGCCACCGATGATCCCCAGGAAAACGAGCGGTTTCCCGATCAGCACAAACGCGGTCAACGCCGCCGTGGCTCCCAACTGCCCAAGCGCTCCATCCAGATCCACCCTTACTCCCAAGGTCACGAAAAAGACCGCGATGAAAAAGTTCATCAGCGGATGCACTCTCATCCGCAGGTTCTCGTTATAGGCAAGCTGCGCCAAACTCATCCCCGCCAGGAACGCGCCCACTTCATGCGAGAGGCCGAATGCGTGTGCTCCAAGCACCATCAAAAAACACCACGAAAGCGCCCAGATCAGCAGGATTTCCGGTGATCGCGCCGCCCAGCGGAATGGCTTTGGCAGAATGTATTTCGCAGCCATCAGCGCCACAGCCAACAGCGCGGCCATTCCACCGAAGGCTTTGAGCAAACCAAGCCCCACCGCACCCGCGTCGAACCCTGATTTCCCCCCTGACAAACCGGCGAGAAAAGTGAGCAACATGATCACCACCAGATCCTGCACAAGCAGCACGCCCACAGCGATGCGCCCGTAGAGGCTTTCGATCTCGCCTTTTTCATCGAGTAGTTTGACCACCACTACCGTGCTACTGAAGGTCACGGCCATGGCGAGGAACATTGCCTCCATCAGCCCGAAGCCGAGCCCTGTGCTCAGCCCGAAACCCAACGCCGCCGTTAGCGCGACCTGCAGGCAACCACCCAGCAGCGCCACTTTCCCCACATCCCGCACTTTGGAAACACTCAGCTCCAGCCCAACCAGGAAAAGCAGCAGGGCGATGCCCGTTTCCGAAACAAGACCAAGCCCGTCTCCCATCTCCACCCAGCCGAGAACCGGCCCTAACAAAATTCCGCACAACAGATAGACGACGATGGCCGGCATGCGCACCGCGCGGCCCAGAGCCACAAGAACCGCCGCACACACCGCGATGATCCCCATTTCCTGTAAAAAGCCAACGCCTGTCATTGCCTCGAATCTCTAACGCGAGGAATCAGGCGCCTCAACACGAATCGACTGCTTTTCGGAAGAAGGCGTTCCGGGTTTGAGCTCATGGGCGATGACACGTATGAAATCCTCCTCCCCGGAAGGAAGGCCATGAAGTATCCGGGTGCCTTTGACGACGAGCTTGGGAAGCTTGGGCGTGGCAGCAGAGAGCTTGTGCCATGCGGCGATGTTGCTGCGGATCGATTCATCAACCCGTGGATCAGCGAGCGCTTTTTCCAATCCATCCGCCCCGAGAATCTCTAACGCTAGTTTCCTTGCTAGCGGAATTTCCGGCTGTGCCAGCAAGGCACTATGAAATCTGGGGAACGCCATGGGTTCCACCCGCCACACAGCAAGGGCGATGCGGGTCATTTCGCAACTGCCCGGATGCTGGCTTGCATGAGGGTTGCATGAACCATCGAGCGGCACGGGCCTGAGCACCACCGCGATGTCGTTCGGATATTGGCGCATCAAGCTCGTCAGGAAACCCGACATCACACCGCAGGCTCCGCACTGATAATCGAAAAACTCCACCAGTTCATGCTTTGCGTGCGGGCTGCCCAACCGGGGGAATCCCTTACTTGCTTCATGTTGAGGCGGAGCTTTGATGTCTGCCACTTCCGCTCCCGGAACCGGCCCCCAAAGCTGGATCAGCGCGACCGCCGCGCAACCGAGATAGCCCGTGTTGAACATCGGCCTCCCGATCTCCGCGGCACTGACGGATTTCCTGAGCAGGAGAAATCCCAGCACCGCCAGGGCGATTCCGATCCCGTGCGCCGCCATACACCACGGGCAGAATTTCTTTTCCAAAAACCCTTGGGCAAAGGTCAGCCAAGCCGCCGCACCGACGATCAGTCCGAGCAACGGAGCCAATCCACGTCGTCTCCCATCCAGCAATGAGGCGATCACGCCCAGATAAACGATGGCTCCAAAGGCCGTAACAGGCACGCCCAAAACCCGCGCCCATCGCGATGCAAACAGCGATCCGCAGTCCTCCGCACCGCCACATCCAATCACTCCTGCGGAGGGATCGGACAGAGTCATGAAAAGCAGGCAAACATTCAAAGCGAGTCCGCACACAGCAAGAAACCACATGGCCGCCAGCATCGTGCGGTTGCTTCCTTGGCGGTTCATCGGGAAGAGAGATTCGCGACCACCGCGCCTCAGTTCGCCGGCAGGCGAAGCACAATGCGGATGAAACGCTTCGGGTTTGCTGTCGTGAGAGGTGTTTTGTCGCGCACCACAAAATCGTTTGCGTTATTCTCCACCATTTCGGTGAAATCGTTTCCTTCCTGCCATACGATCAGATCAGAGGAAACCTGAACCGCGACATGCACCGCCCGATCAACCGGACGTGGAATGCGGATACTTAGATAACTTAATCCCTCCACCGTGCGGAGCGAAGTGGGCAGCGCGGGCTCAGGCCCGGGAACGGTGGGCAGACCGCCGAAGGCGAACTCGAACATGTTGGAAACCCCGTCCTTGTCAGGATCGTCGAGCAGACCGTTTTGTGCGACACCTGCCAACAATCCCGCCTGCCATTGCACCCATGTCAGAGGGGTGTTGCCTGCGGCGGCGGTTCTCATGAGAAACGGAGAACCCGACGGGTTGATGGTGCCGACGACCGTCGTGACCGTCGCCGCATTTGCCGACCATGGAGTGAGTGAAGGGGATGGGAACGAAGCGTCCGGCCATGTCCATGTGGGGGCGCGGAAAAGGATCCACTGCGAGCCGCTTCTGCCCCAGATATACGCGGGTTTTCCGACCGTGAAAGGAGCGGCATTGCCCACCGCATTGTGGACGGATGCGAATCGTGCTATGGCAGGATCGTATGCCGATTCGTCCGCTTTGTTCCAGTTTGCCTGCCAGTCGGCGGTATTTCCTGAGGTCGGGACGAATGAGCCGGTGAAAACGCCTAGCTCGAAAACGAATGTCGCATCCATCGCGGCACCGAAGCTGTTCTGGTTGATTCTCCCCGCCGGACTACTCCATGAGATGGGGACTTGCGCCATAAGACTGGCGCAGAGCAGGCCGGAAACCAGGCAGATCCTATGTGGAAGACCTATCATTTTGCGGCGAGTCTAGGATAGGCGGCGTCTCCTTGACAGGAGAAATGTAAAAGATAGCAAAAATATCAAGGAAGCCGAAGGTTCTGGCACAGCGGTGAAAGTCTGAAGCTCATACACCCCGTCCTGCGTGAACTCGCCGTTGCCATCCTTTCCCATCTGACTGCCCCAAACCGGGGTGTCGGTGGACGTCAGGTCGGCGAGCGACCACTGCACGGGTAGCGTGTTGTCACAGCAGTCCGTGTTCGCGTTTGGGAAAACCCACTGCGGCGATTTCACAAGGAACCATTCCGTCGTTGGCGAGAGCGTGTCCGCGTTACGAACCCAGATGTATGCCTCAAGCCCCACGAAGCTCGGCGCACCCGGTGTAAGGAACGCGCTGTCGCTCGTGCCGTCGTCGGCCATTTCCACGTTGGACGCGAAGTAGCCGTTACCCTGCGAGTAGTCGGCACGGTCAAAGGCCAACCAGTTGTTGATCCATGTGTCGGCATTCGTCGCATCAGGGGTGAAGGAACCTGCGAACACGCCGATCTCGAAGATGTAGGAGCTGTCCAGCGCCGCGCCTTTGCTATCGACGATCTGGCTGAACACTTCGCTGCTCCATTCGAGCTTCTGGCCGCGTAAAGCCGAAACCAAGGAGATGAGACAGATCATGATTATGGTGAATGTTTTCATGGCGGGGAGTTTCTGTTCGAGACTGAGGGGTGAATGATTCGGGAGGTTCAGGGTGCCCATGGGGTGGGGATGAGATAGCCGGTCTTGTCGGTGGCGACGCGTGTCATCACGCCCGCGTCGCGTTTGAAGAGGAGTTCCGCGTCGCGGGGGACGATGTTCACGTCCCCTGTGATCACCCAGCGTTTCACCGTGGGCTGGGTGGCTCCCCCGTCGAGGAGGAAATAGGTGTCGTAACCGGTCGAGGCCGCATTGCCGTCCGTGCGCCAGACGAAGAACGAGTCCGCGGTCTTGAAGTTCCGGCTGCCGAAGAAGCCGTCGGTCAGGTTGAGCTGGCGGCTGTTTGCGCCGGTGGCGGATTGGTCAACCGGGTAGCCGCCGCCCACGAGGTTCACGCCCTGGAGGAGAGGGCGGCGGAAGTCGTGGCCGCGCACCTCGCCGTAGGCCAGCAGCGGGGCGATGGCGGTGCGGTTGTGGAAGAACACTCCCTGGCCGGGAGGGATGACGGTGGTTCCCTTGTCGCTCGGCACGAGGTCGTCGGCGTCCACCCAGCGCGGGCTGCCGCCGTTTGCCTGCAGCCAGTAGATTTTCCAGGCACCACCGGCATAGACCTGCACCTCGTCGGAGGTGTCCTGGGTCGCGCCGGAGCCGAAGGAGGCGGGCGGGAAGAGGCTGTTGAGCGTCTTCTGCGTGTGGAGGGCGATGCGATCTCCCGCGAGCAGGGCGGGTGCCGCGCCGGTGAGGGTATTGAACGGCGCCGTGGCGGAGCTGAGGCTGGCGTCGTTGGCAAGGGTCAGGCCCGTCGCGGTCGCGCCGGTGACATCGAAGCGGTGCCCTTCCAGATCGCCCGTTTCCACCTCGATGTAGTAGGACACGCCGGGCACCAGCAGGTTGGCGATGTTGATCGGACCGGCGCTGGTGGTCAGGTCGAGGTTCTGGCCGCTGACCGAATCGACGGTGCCGGTGAAGGTGGCGCAGGCAAGGAAGGGGTTGTTATAGGTGCGGCAGCAGAGGCCGAGCTGCGTTTCCACCCAGCCGAGCGCCTCGGTGGAGCCCTGCGCGGTGTCCACGCCGTTGTCGAGCTGCACGCGGATGCGGACGAAACCGGAGCCTGCCGTGAGGCCGGTCTTGCCCTCCAGATCAACGATGCGGACGGTTTCGCCGCCGTCGCCGTTGTTGGTGACGGTGGTGTTGCCGCTGTTGAGCGTGAGGCTCGACCAGGTGGTGGGAGCGCCGAGGTTCGCGGCGTAATCGAGGATATAGGTGACATCCTGCGGGGCGCCGGCGGTGCGGGAGAAGACGCCATCCACCGCTCCGGCGACGCTCAGCGAGGCGGTAAGGCAGAAGGGCTTGCGGCCTCCGCTGTGCGGCGGCATGCAGAAGGCGTATTCAAGGAGGTTCGAGTAACGGTCACCATCGGGATTGTCGGTGAACGCGGTGTCGCCGCCGAGGACCGTGTCCCATTTGTCCTGCCACTCCGTCCACAGGTCGGGGCATTTCTGCAGCATTTCGAGGAAGTCGTTGAGCGGGTTTTCCTGACCGGCGGCGACGACCACCGCGGCGATGAGATCCGGGTTTCCGCCGTCCTTGTCGGATATGCTCTTGTAACCGGAGTCCGGGGTTTTCGCGACGCGGTAGGTGCCGGGCGGGAGATCACCGAAGCTGTAGGTGCCATCCGTGGCGGTCACCGTTGTCACCGGCACACCGCCGGGGCCGAGGATGGGGGAGCCACTTCCATCCAACAGGCTCAAAATCGCACCTGCGCGAATCGTATCACCCGTGCCGTTGCCGTCGGTATCCACTCGCACCGTGCCGGTGATGGAGCCGAGATAGCCGTCATCAAGGAAATCACGGGTCGTGACGTTCGCGTTGGTAACCGTCACGCCGATCTCATTGTCGGTCGGACTTCCCGCCGCATCCGACTCGCTGGTCGCACCGGATGGATCGGTTTCCTGGACGACGTAGTTTCCGGCAGGCAGGCCGGTGAAAGTGTAGCCGCCCGTTGCGTTGGTCAGTGTGGAGTTGATCTCGGTGTCACCGGCGGTGACGGTTCCGTTTCCGTCGCGATCGAGGAACAGTTTGATTGTGACGGAGGCGATCGGAGCATCGCCCGCGCCGATGACATTGTCGTCGGTGGCATCGTCATCGTCATAAACCGTGCCGCTGACCGAGTAAACCGGCGGCAGGGTATCCAGAAAATCCCGGCCTGTGATGTCGGTGCCGATGAGAACCACAGGAATGCGGTCGTCGTTGGCTCCGGCCACATCGTAAGTGCTGGTGGATCCGGGCGGGTTGATTTCCACCACCACATAGCTGCCGGTGGGCACATTCGCGAAAAGATAGTTGCCCGACGCATCCGTATAAGTCTCGCCGACCTGCTGGCCATCGGCGGGATCTCCGTCACCATCCGGATCCGTCCAAAGCTGGATTTTGACGACCATGGCACCGCTGTCCGCATCGCCGGGATCACCATCCCCGTCCGTGTCGTAACGGACTTGGCCCGAGATGTCGGCCAGTTCCGGTTCGTAGCCGAAATCCGCGCTGAGATGCTGGACATCTGTCGCAAGCACAACGGATGTCACGTGCGCGGTTCCGATGCCGTTCTCATCATAACTCGGGGCGAATCCCGCCGGTGGATTCGTCACGGTCACCATATAGGTGCCGGCCGCGAGGCCACGGAAGCGGTAGTAGCCGAGCGGGTCGATCACGCCGTCGCCATCGACATCGTTGCCGCCCGTGCCGGTGGTTTGCGTCGCAACGAGGACATTCAGGTTGTTCCGCAATTCGACGAACCGCCCGCCGATGCCGTCTTCCCCCGCGTCGATCGCCCCATCACCATCCGCATCGTTCCAGACGAGATCACCGATCGATCCGCCCAAAGGTTTCTCGATCAAATAGTCCTCGACCTCGCCATCGGTCGCCACGCCTTCGTAGCTGAACAGCGGGAAGGACGGCGCCGAGGTGAACAGGCGGAAGCGGGACAGCCAGCTTTCCGCAGTGACGCCGATCGTGCCGGCGGGGATGTCGAAGCTGATGGTCGATGTGCCGGTGCTGACCGCTTGGCTGACGATGAATTCATCCGTGTCGAGGAAATCCCCGTCCTGGTTCCAGTCAACCCAGCCAACCAGCCAACCGGTGCCGGTTACGCTGACCTGGATGTCACCGCCGTTGCCGGTGCCGACCGTGCCATTCGTCCATGCGGCGGGAGAAATCGGCGTCACGCCATTCTCATCATCCGAACCGAAGATGTCGTCGCCATTCGCCAAGGCGGATGGCAAGCCGTTGGTATCGGCATCAGGCGCCGCTCCAAGGTAAAGCGTGCTTCCGCCAGCGGGAACGATATGGCGTGCGCCGTCCTGCGCCAAGCTGGTCATGCCATAAGCGGACGGCAGATCCCCGAAGTCGTAATTCACCGTGGAGTTGAAGGTGAAGTCCACATTCGCCACCGAAGCGGTGGTGATGCTGAGCAGTTGGGTGACCGATGTCGCGGTGCTGCTGACAGTGCTTCCCGAGAGGTTGTTCGCCGTGGTGGTGGTCAAGACCGACTGGTCGAGCGGTGCGGCGGTGGTGCCGATGATAACCCGGTAGGATCCTCCGGCGAGCCCGCTGAATGCGTAGTCACCATTCGCATCCGTGAAGGTGGAACCGAGCAAATCGCCGCCGCCCGTGTAGAGGAAAACTTCCACGCCGGACAGTTCGGTTTCATCCGCCGGGCCGGCATCCAGATCCACGCCGTCATCGAAAAAGTCGTCGATGTCATCCGCAGTGCCGGGCAGTCCGGTGTCATGGATGGCAACGGTGCCGCTCAGTCCGTAGGATCCGTTGAGCCTGTAACCGAAGTCGATGCCGAGATTGCCCACCGGCAAGTTCACGGTGCCGGCGGTGATCGTCAAAGACACGGTGTTGGGCGTGCCGGTGCCGTCGGCATCGTAGGTGGACGCGAGGTTTTCCAGAGCGTTCCCGGCGGTGAAATTCGACGCCGGAACCCTGACCGTCCAGATGCCATCCGGCAAAGCCTTGCTCCAGTATCCGTCGAAGTCGGTGGTCACCGTGTGGGTGGTGGTCCCGTTGGTGATCCGAACCGTGACTCCTGCAATTCCGGGTTCACCGGGATCCTGGACTCCATCCTGATTCAGATCGAGCCAGACAAAATCCCCGATGGCTCCCGGCTGCTGATAGCCGAAGTCGGCACCCGAATAACTGGAACCCGAAGTGACGATGACCAGTGAATCCGCGTTGTCGCCGGGGTTGGTGGTGGGGTTCGCCGGAACTCCGTCGAAATCGGGGTCGGTTGTCTGCGGAAGACCCGCCAGCGCCGGAGAGGCGGCATCGACCTGCACGATGTAGATGCCGGGAGTCAGGTTTCCGAAGCGATAGAATCCGGCCGGATTCAAACCCGAGCCGTCCGCAGTAACAGTGGTCGCAACCGGTGTGGGGCTGTCCGCCACGCCGTTCGCATTGGCATCGAGGAAGATTCTCACGGTGGCATTCGCAATGCCCGTTTCACTGAAATCCTGCTGCCCGTTGGCGTTCGAGTCATAGAAAACGAAATCCCCGACCGTACCCACGCCGACAAATCCGAAGTCCTTGGTGTTGTCGGTTTCACCGGCACCCAGAACGATGACCGGGCTAGAAACCGCCGAACCGCTGGCGGACTGGCTGCCGTTGTCGTCATTGTCCACGGCGTTGTCGATCGTGACCGTGGTGGTGCTGGAAAGCGGAGTGCCCGCAAGTGCATTGCCGGTGGTGAAGTTCGATGCGGGAAGATGGACGGTGTAGGACTCCGCAGGCAGATTGGTGAACCCGTAAAGCCCGCCGCCGGAAGTGCTGGTGGTCGCATACGGAGTGGAAACACCGGGCGTCTGGCCTGACCGATAAAGCTCCACGATCACACCGTTGATTCCGGATTCCGATGCGTCCTTGATCCCGTCGTTGTCCGCATCCAGCCAGACCAGGTTGCCGATCGCTCCGGTGCCCACCGGCTGGTAACCGAAATCCACGGTGGCCAGGCTGGCGGTGAGATTCACTCTGGCCCTGCCGTCGAGCACTCCGTCATAGTCCTGGGTCTGCGTCATGCCCGCTGGGAATTGCGCGTCGGCGGTGTTGACGATGACGAGGTAATTGCCGGCAAGGAGGTTGCTGAAACCATAGACACCGCTGCCATTCGTGACCGAGGTGCCGATCAGCGAATCGGTGGCGGCGTCGATCACCCCGTCACCATTGGCGTCTTCGTAGAGAAAGATATCGACGCCGGGGATGCCCTGCTCACCGGAGTCCTGCGTGCCGTTGCCGTTCCAGTCGAAATAAAGGGTATCACCCAGGGTGAGCGTGCCGGTGGGCTGGTAGGCGAAGTCGCGCTTGTCATAGAGATTTCCGCCGGAAGCGGCCACGGTGGTGGCATTGTTCTTCACCGCGCCATCCGGATCGAGGGTCTGCGTGGTGGATCCGGGTTGTGTCACGGTGACCGTGTAGGTTCCGTTGGCGAGCGATCCAAAAACATAGAAGCCGTTGGCGTTGGTGGTGGTGGTTGCGCCCGACGTGCCGCTGAGGGTGACCGTGACACCGGAGAGGAAATTCTCGCCGGGATCCTGGATGCCATCCCCGTCGTTGTCCTGGAAAATGGAGCCGGAGATCACGTTCGAAACGGAGTCATAGCCGAAATCACGATCCAGGTAATTGTCGTTGGTGGAAACACCGTCGGTCGTGTTGATGGTGACGGTGCTGGCATTGTTGACGGTGGCGTCCGGATCCCTCGTCTGGGTGAAAGCGGCCCAAGGCAGGGTGGCCGTGCTCACCGTGACCGTGTAGGTGCCGTTGGCGAGATTGGGGAAAAGATAATACCCGTTGGCATCCGTCCTTGTTTGCGCGCCGTTGTTGAGCGTGACCAGGACATTGGACAGTCCGGGTTCGGTGCCCCCCTTGATGCCATCGCCATTGATGTCCCACCAAACCAGATCCCCGATGGAGCCCCGCGGATTGATGGTCACCGTGGCGGTGCCCGTGGCGGGGTTGGTGGGCCGGCCGGAGACAAAAAACGCATTCGCGGACGTCGCCGTATTGATGGTGGTCGTGGAATCAGGCTCCCCGTTTCCGTTCGTGTCGGGAGGGCTGAGCGCCAGGAAGGTGACCGTGATGGTCCGGCGGGCTCCGGCATTGAGCGGCCCCAGATTGTTCCAGGTGATCGTGCCGGGGCTGGTCGAGTCGGGTGCCACCGAGGCGGACACATACTGCAGTTTGGTCGAATCGTAGGTATCCACCAGCGGCAACGGAGAGATGGTCGAGGGGCCGTAGGTGCCGGTCGGAGGCGCCGCGACGCTCGTGGTCACCCGGAAACCCATGCTGTCAACCCACAGGATTCCGGCGTCACCGGATGATGTCTTGTTGGTTTTCAGCGTGCCGGTGAGGGCATTCACCAGGGACCATGTCCACGAGGCGTTTCTCGACGTGATGTCCACGGAGCGGATCGCCGCCGGACCTGTCATCGCATTCAGCTCGGCTGTGGTGAACGTTCTGAAAAACGTGCCACCGATCAGCACATCCATGCGGTCGTCGTCCAATGGCTGGGAGAGGTAGGCATTGAAGAGCAATTCGACTTTCGTGATCGTCCCTGTCTGATCCGCAAACGAAAGACCGCTGTTGGTCAGGTCGTCCGCAGCCGCGGTCTGATCCAGACGGGCGTAGGTGCTGTCCGGGGAACCTTGTGCGTTGACGGGGTTCTGTCCCGCGCGGTTTGCCGTCACCGTGGTGGACCAGGAAGTCTGGACAGGGTTGGTCTTTGCGGCCACGGGGGACGAATTGTTCTCCAGGTCGATCGTGTAAGTGATCTGATCGCCAGCCCCGTAGGTCGTCGGACTGACGCTTTTCACAACGGTCAATGCGGGGATGAAAGGCCAGTCGGCGGTGAGAACACTGACGGCGGATGAGCTGACGCCGGTTGGATCAAGGCTCACCGCCCTGAGCGTGGTCGTCGAATTCGGCAAACTGTAACCGGTCGGCAGGTCGGGGTCATTCTGGTTCACCACTACAAGGAAACGCCCGTCCGGCAGGCTGGAGAACCCATAGATGCCGCTGGAATTGGTAGTGGTGGTCGAATAGAGGGGATCGGTGCTCTCGAGCGTACCGTTGCCATTCGCATCGAAATACAAGGACACTCCGATGTTGGCGATGCCGGTTTCAGCCCCGCCATCCTGCACACCGTCGCGGTCGAGATCGCGCCAGACGAAATCCCCGAGGGAGTTGATGCCGGAAACCAATGTCGTGGCGGTGTCGCAGGCGAAGTCGGCATCCGTGCCTTTTTTCAGGCAACCCGTGTTGCTGATGATCGCCCCGGGATAGCTGGGAGGGACGGTGGCTTGGAAGCTGACCGCGGCCGATTGCCCGGGGGACAAGGCTCCGCTCAACACCCAGCGAATGGCCGTCACAGAAGCCGCGCTCGGCTCTGTCGAGACCCAGGTAACTCCGCTGTCGGTGGACCATGAAACCGCATAGGCCTGGCCGGAAGGAGGTGAATTGGTACTGGTGGCGGATCCGGCCACATAGACGAGGCCGGTGGGAATTCTGTCCTCGAAAACCAGCGGAAGCCCCAGTTCCGGCCAGCCGAATTTCCTGGTGGTTTCGTTGTTCGTCGCGGCAAGGATATACGTGGCGTTGGAAGCGCCACCGATGCTCGTCGGGCCGCTTTTGTCGAAGGTCACATTCGGCGGCGTTCCGCTTACGGAACCCACGGACGCACCGTAATCGCCGTTGAACTTCTCGTTGTCATAGCCGGAAGCCACTTCCTGATAGGGGCTGAGCTGGCTGGGCTTGGAGAAATCGAGCGGGATGAATTCGTAATAAACCAGACCGACCGCGCCACGGTTGTTCCCCGGGATGTTCTCGAAATACAGCCGGTCTTCGAAAGGGATGAGCTGCTCGGTGCCATCGTTCAGCTTCACGATGACAATCCCGTAGCACTTGGCCAAGCGGGCGGCCAAAGGGCTGAACAGGGCGGGATTTCCGACCGGCTGCAGCCAGGCGTTGCGATCCGGCAAGCCGTCGCCGTTGTTGTCAAAACCGGCTCCGACATTGCCAAGGTCATACCAGATGCCCTCCATCACGACAGATCCGGAAATCCGCGGATTCGACATGTCCGGGCGCCAGCCGAGTGTATTCTCAATCGCTTCCAAGTAAGCGTTGGGCACCTTGCCGTCGGTGTTCGGCCAGATCTTGTTGGCCATGGCGGAGATTTCATTGCGCATGGTCACCTTGGTGGTCTCGTCCACCCGACGGGTGGTCGCACCCTCCAGGGCGCTGGCCCAGATGTCATAGTTCAGCCAGAGGTCGTCTTCCGTCACCGGGGCGGATCCGGCCACACTCTTGCCCAGATCGTCCTTGAGCGGATAGGTGATGAAGAAATATTGGACGGCATATTCTCCCGGCTCAATGCGCGGAATGTTGCGCACCGCGTCCGGCGGCCCGCCCGGCATCTGGAGGGCGAAGGTGCCTGTGTAGCCCTGCGGATTCACCCGCGGTTCGAAAATGCCCGGCGTTCCGGCGCTGGTCAGCGCGTTCGTGAGTTTCCCGATGTTGACACGGACGTTTGTCAGCGCGGTCGGCCCGTCGTTGTAAATCCTCACCCCAAGATGCGCGGCGGATGGGCCATTGGTGGAGGGGGACTCCACATTCGAATCAACCACAAGATTGTAGGCGGTGATCACTTCCATGCGCAGGGAGCCATCCGTCGTGGCTGCCCTCAAATCCATGAAAGTAGCCAAAACCAGCAAAAAAGGGCACGAAACAGCCCGGATGATCTTGGCACTGCGCCACGATGAGACCACCGCGGAAACCATCGCGAGGATACGCACAAAGGGTGTTTTCATGAATGGGGAATTGTTGTGAGGGTGGGACAGCCGAAGGATTCCGTAGGGACTTGAATTCTCCGCCGGCATTTCACTTAAGAAATTTTTAAATAACCGGCAAGCTGAATGTTAATAAAAGTTAATTATTTTTAAAATACAGGCAGATCTCCTGAAATTCGACCTTCGGATGTGCCTAGTCATTTTGGCGTTTGAAGTTTCCTCCCCGCCCCCCAAGATCGGCCCATGACACGCCCAGACAGCCGCACCAGCTCCCAACTCCGCCCGATTTCCTTCCACCCGAACGTCGCCCGCAACGCCACCGGCTCCGTCCTTGTCTGCTTCGGCGATACCCGTGTGATCTGCTCCGCCACCATCGAGGAAGGCGTCCCCGGCTGGATGCGCGCCCAAAAAGTCGCCGGCGGCTGGCTCACCGCCGAGTATTCCATGCTCCCCTACTCCACCCACGAGCGCAAACACCGCGACATCTCCCGCGGCAAGCTCGACGGCCGTTCCTCCGAGATCCAGCGCCTCATCGGCCGCTCCATCCGCGCCGTGGTCGATTTGCAAAAAATCGGCCAGCGCACCCTCTGGATCGACTGCGACGTTCTCCAGGCCGACGGCGGCACGCGCACCGCCTCCGTCACCGGCGCCTGCGTCGCCACCGCCATCGCCTTCAACCGCATGATGGCCGAGGGCAAACTCAAGGATTTCCCCCTCAAAAAACTCGTCGCCGCCGTCTCCGCGGGCGTTTACCAAGGCACCCCCGTCCTCGACCTCAACTACGCCGAGGACAAGGCCGCGACCGTCGATTTCAACATCGTCATGACCGAAGCCCTCGAATACGTCGAGGTGCAGGGCTCCGGTGAGGAAGCCGTCTTCACCGCCGAGCAGATGACGGCCATGCTCGACCTCTCCCGCAGCGGCATCTCGGAAATCTTCTCCCTCCAGAAAATCGCCATCCTCAACGCCGACAAGGCCGAACCCGTCGATTTCGCCTCCCTCGTCTCCTCCTTCGGAAAAAAATCCCTCTGACAGCGCGTAAGCAGGCTCTCGCTTAAGGTTTAAAGTTTAAAATTTAAAGTTTCATGAGACTCCTCCTCACCGCCCTAGCCATCACCCCCTGCCTCGCCGAAGAACTGCCGAACCCGCAGCTCCTACCCACCACCAAGGCCATCCACGAAAAGATCGCCGCCAAGGCCGCCCCGAAACCCGAGGAGATGAAAGGCTACACCGAGGCCGTCCCCCTTGCCGACGGCGGTGTCATCGAGCTGATCCCCATCCCCGCAGGGAAATACAAGATCGGCTCCACTGACGGCGAGGCGAACCGCGCGGCGGACGAAGGCCCGCAGAAAGAGGTCGCCATCGAGCCCTTCTGGATGGCGAAACTGGAAACCACCTGGGACATTTACCGCCCCTACATGGAAAACGGCAAATCCCGCAACAAGGACGGCACCCTCAACCGAGATTCCGACATGACCACCTCCGAGGCACCGGAGGCCAAGGACGGCGAAACCCTCATCGACACCGTCACCCAACCGACCCCGCCCTACATCCCCATGCATTTCTCGATGGGCGACGGCTACACGAAGAATTTCCCCGCCGTCGGCATCACCCACCACGCCGCCAACAAATTCTGCGAATGGCTCTCCGCCCAGACCGGCCACTTCTACCGCCTGCCCACCGAGGCGGAGTGGGAATACGCCTGCCGCGCCGGCACCACCACCGCCTACTCCTTTGGCGATGACCCCGCCCAGCTCGGCGAATACGCCTGGTTCATGGACAACTCCGAATTCCAATACCAGAAAGTCGGCGCGAAAAAACCGAACCCCTGGGGTCTCCACGACATGCACGGCAACGCCGCCGAACTCACCCTCGACCAATACCTCCCCGACGCCTACGCGAAAATCCAGGACGGAGCCACCAACCCCTGGATCCCCGCCCCCGTCCGTTACCCCACCGTCCACCGTGGCGGCCACTGGGATGCCGACGCCCTCGCCCTCCGCTCCGCCGCCCGAGGCAAAACCGCTCCCGAACTCAAGGTGATGGACCCGCAGAACCCCAAGTCGATCTGGTATTTCACCAACGCCTCCTGGCTCGGCTTCCGCGTTGTCCGCCCGCTGAAGACCCCCACCGTCGAGGAAATGCACAAGGCCTGGAACATGGGCCCCGGGCCGGGGGATCAGGATAACTGAAGGATGTCGTGCGGTTCTCCGCTGCTGGCCGCCAGTGATTGATGCTTCTACTTTCGGCATGCATTGGCGGAATCACATTTTCCGTCGTTGCCGGAACCATGCGCCGAAGCAGATTGCGGGTGGTGCGGCGAGGACGATCCATGACAAAACATCCCAGATGCCGTCGTGAGTCAGTGCGAGGACGAGTGCTGAGCCGCTGGTCACGAAAAGTATGGCCGGGAGTGACCATGGGGATTGAAGGATCGATTTCATGGCCTTGGTGATTCCATTGGATTATGACGCGAGCGGATGCGCGCCCAGGTGAGGTAGATGCCGCTGAAACACAGGACTAGGGTCAGCAGTGTGAAAAGCGCCCAGATGATCTTGAGCGGCATTCCCGCGTAGTCGCCGAAATGCAGCGGGCCGGAAAGGAAGAGCGCCTTGATATAGAGCGGAGACTCGCGGGCGACGGTGACCTTACCGTCGGAGGCATCGATCAACGCCAGCTTCGGGATGCGGCTTTCCAATCCATCGCCTTTGCCCATGAAGAAGGTGTAGTGGTGCTCGCCGGAATAGGGAGTGCCGGGAAAGAGGGCGAAGCTCACATGATGCCCCGGCCATGCCTTTTCCGCACAGGCAAGGGCGGTTTCCAACGGGACTTTGCGAACAGGTTTCGGAAGGTTCCGGTATTCGGCGGTCATCGCCGCGAGGTCGTTCACCTGATAGAACGCGAGGATCGGCTTCGCCAGTTCGAGGATCACGCCGGTGAGGGTCACGACCGTAAGCCATGCCAGGGTGGTGATCCCGATGAGGTTGTGGAGATCGAGGCGAAATAACCGCTTCGACCTTTCATTCCGGAGCTTGCCGAAACGAATGCCGCGCATGAACGGCGCGTAAAGCACCACGCCGCTGAGTATGGCGACCAGCAAGGCGATGCCGACCAACGCGAGATACAGCTCACCCACGATGCCGGAGAAGAGGTTGATATGAAGTTTCAGAACCCACATGCTGAGGGTTTCATCGAGATTCAGATTCGCTGGTTCGCCGGTATGGGCGTTGAAAAGGAACGGCTTTGCCTTGGCGAAATCGTTCACACCCGGCGGGCACATCGAGATGAAGACAAGCCCCGGATGTTCCTGATCCTCCGAGTAACTCATCTCCGTCCAGCCGGGATGCTTCTCCCGTGCGGCGGCGACGATATCCCCCAGCGCGAGCCGAGGCTGATCCGTTCCCTCGATCACCGGCACGATGCCGCGGGCGTGGTCGATCTCGTCATGGAAAACCAGATAGAGCCCGGTGATGCATAGAATTGTTAGATTCAGCGTCACGAACAGGCTCGTCCAGCGGTGCAGGACAGTCCAACGGCGTAGTGCGTTTGCGGTCATCAGAATTCGTATTTCAGTGAGACCGTGTAAGTCCTCGCATCACCGCGTCCCACGGTGGCGCCGTCCCCCGAGGTGTAGTAGTATTCCTCGTCGAGGAGGTTGCTCACATTCAGGCGCGCAGTCCAATTGTCCTTGCTGTAGTAGAGGAGTGCGTCGGCAGTGAAAAATCCAGGCAGCGTGCCGATGTTGCCGTTGGTGATTTCCACCTCGTCGCTGGCGTGCATTCCTCCACCGAAGCCAAGCCCTTCGAGCGGGCCGCTCTGGATTTCGTACACCGCGAAGATGCCGCCGCTGTGGCGGGGAACCCCGTATCGGCGGTTTCCGGTGGTGGCGCCGGTGGGATCGGACTGGATGCTCGCGTCGATGAACGCGTAGTTTGCGAGGAGATTCAGACCGGAAACCGGCACGTACCGGAGATCCGTCTCGAAGCCACGGCTACGCTCCTCCCCCGCATTGATGGAGAACAATGGATTGGCTGGATCGGTTCCCGCCACATCCGATTTGTCGATCTGGAAAATCGCAGCGGACGCGGTCAGCCTGCCATCTAACAGCTCCGCTTTTGCGCCGATCTCGAATTGCCGCGCGTTTTCCGCATCAAGTGTGTCTCCGGTTGCTGTGATGCTGCCGAGGTTGCTGAATGAGTTGGTCGATGATGCATAGCTCGTGTAGATGGAGACATCCTCAACGGGTTTGTAAACCAAGCCCACGGACGGATTGAAGGTCGTTTCCTTGGTGGGAGGGCCGTTCGAACTCGGGAAGGTTCCCGGCGGGTAGTTAAAGAAGTTATCGCCCTCGAACCGCTCAATGCGTCCGCCGAGGCTGAGGTGAAATTTTTCTCCGAAGGAAATCCGATCCATCACCAGCAGCGAGAGAGCATCCGCTTCGGTGCCGCTGGTCTCATCAATAAAGGCAGGAAATCCCGGAAAAGGCAAAAGCGGCAGTGGCGCGTAGCCGGTGTGGATCGGGTTGAAGACATTGATCGGGGCATGTCCGGACAGCTGGCGGAAGGTATCGCGGTTCTCCGTTTCATACTCAGCTGAGACGAGGAGTTGGTTTTTTACACTCGCATTGATATCAGCTTCCCAGATGTGGTCGATACGGGCGGTAAGGCTTTCGTCCTTGAAGTCGGGCTGTGCGAGACTTCGGGCGATGTTCCCTGTCACAGGATCAAATGCCGGCCCTGCGAAGCTGAAGAGAATGAAATACGCGCCCTCCGAGCTGCTTTTCCTGCCGTGAAGGGACAGCTTGGTGCTGTGTTCCTCGTTCCAGCGGTGATCCAGTTCGAGAAGTCCCCGGAACGATTCGTTGTCGTATTCGGTGAACGATGGCTCGCCGAAATAATTGTGGTAAGGAACGCCCGGCAGGACGCGTCCGCCGACGATAGGGACGCCCGCATCGGTATTGCGCCGCTCGTTCAGATACTCGCCCCGGAAACCCAGCGTCGTGTCCTCGCTGATCGCCCATGTGAACGCAGGCGCGATGAACTGACGGTCTCCGGTCACGCCGTCGATAAAGGATCCGCCGCTTTCCACGGAGGCATCAAGGCGCAGCGCGAATTTTTCGGGAATCGCCTGCCAGTTCGCGCTGCCCGTGCTGCGCAGGAAGCCATGAGAGCCTGCCGCCTGCTCCAGTGAGAAAGCGTCGGCAAATTCCGCCTTGTTGGTGACATAGTTCACCACTCCGCCCGGTTCGCCGCGTCCGAAAAGGATCGCCGCCGGCCCTTTGAGGATTTCCACCTGGCGGATGCCAGCCAGATCCGTTGCGCTGGTCGCTACCAAGCCGGAATTGCTCACGCCGCCCACACGGAAGCCATCCTTGAACAGATCCTGCTGCACAAAGCCCCGCAGGACGTAGTTTTCGCCCAAGCCGGTAAATGAGGAACTGCGCGTTACACTGCTGACATTTTTCACAGCATCCTGGATATCGGTGATCCCCTGCTGTTCCAGCAACTCCACGGGAAGCACCTGAACCGAGCGCGGATCATCCAGCACGGGCACATCGATTCGCCCGAGCGAAACTTTCGGAGCATCATCACCGGTGTCGCTTTCAACCACGAGGGTTTCCAAAAAATCGCCGGAGGCAGGGGTTGCGGCATAGGAATGGTTTAAGGTCATTGAGATGACCGTCGCAAAAGGTAGGATTCGTTTCATGTCGGTTACGGAACTGTTATTGAGACTCATTTTCAATAATCAAGTTATTTTTGCGCTTAATCTGAATTTTAGTCCGATTTGCCACACGGAAGGATGCCAATCGAGAGCGGCAAGGGCGGAGTTCGGGAAGGTGGCGATCATCGAGTTCCGTCCAAGAACTCAGGGACTTGCTACGTTCCACCTCCCCCACCGTAGAGGAAATGCACAAGGCCTGGAACACAGGGCCCGGCCCGGGGAATCAGGACAACTGAATGGAAACAAAAAAGCCCATCGACGGTTCGGATCGCCTTGGTCTCGCCCGGGATGGGTGGCCTATGGCCGGAGTCCCTTGTGGTGACAAGCTCCCGCGCATACGCGCAAAAATATCCTCCCACACCCCGCCCCCCGCCGTTAGAAACGCATCGTGCATCCCGCCGAAGCCTACTTCACCCAGCTCCATGCCTCCCTCGGCGTCGGCGTCCCCGAAACCTCCGGCTACCCCGCCCTCGCGAACCTCCTCAACGCCGTCGGCGATTCCCTCAAGCCGAAGATCACCGCCGTCATCCACCCCGCGAACAACGGCGCGGGCATCCCGGACGGAGCACTCTTCTCCGCCAAGGAGCTGAAAAAGCACGGCCAAGAACCCAACACCCTCTTCGGGAAACTCAAGCCCGAGCGCGGCGTCATCGAGGTCAAGCCCCTCGACAAGGATCTCTCCTCCTTCGAGTCCAGCCCCCAGGTGCTGAACTACCTCGAAAGCTACGGCCAGATCCTCCTCACCAACTACCGATCCTTCGCCACCTGGTCTTGGGAGAACGGAAAACCTATCCGCGGCGAGCACTACCACTTCGCCGCCAGCGAGGCCGATTTCTACGACAGATCCTACGCCCTCCGCGCAAACAAGGATCACCCGGAATACGAACGCCTCTGGCAGTTCCTCCGCCGCGCCCTCCTTGCCAACGCCCGCATCTCCACCCCGGAGGATCTCGCCCGCTTCCTCGCCAGCTACGCCCGCGAAGCCCGCGCCCGCGTCGAGATCGCCCCGCTCCAGTCCCTCGCCGCCATCCGCAAGGCACTCGGCGAATCCCTCGGCATCTCCTTCGAGGGCGATAAGGGCGAGCATTTCTTCCGCTCCACCCTCATCCAGACCCTCTTCTACGGCATCTTCTCCGCATGGGTCCTCTGGCACGAGAGCCACCCATCGCCGAAGGACCGCTTCCAGTGGCGGCAGGCCTCCTACCACCTCGGCCTCCCCGTCCTCCGCTCCCTCTTCGTCCAGCTCGCCGATCCCGGGAAAGTCCGCCACCTCCAGCTTGAGGAAATCCTCGACTGGACCGAGGACTGCCTCGCCCGCGTGGACCGCTTCTCCTTCTTCTCCCGCTACAACATGGGCGAGGCCGTCCAGTATTTCTACGAGCCCTTCCTCGCCGAGTTCGATCCCGACCTGCGGAAATCCTTCGGCGTCTGGTACACCCCGCCGGAGATCGTGAAATACATGGTCGCCTCCGTGGACAGATCCCTGCGGGAAAATTTCGAAATCCCCGATGGCCTCGCCGATCCCCGCGTCGTCGTGCTCGATCCCTGCTGCGGCACCGGCGCCTACCTTGTGGAAACGCTCCGCCTCATCCACGCCCGCCTCGTGGATTCCCTCGGCGAAGCCCAGGCCGCCCTCCGCATCCGCGAGGTCGCCTGCAAAAGGCTCTACGGCTTCGAGCTCCTCCCCGCACCCTACGTCGTCTCCCACCTCCAGCTCGATCTCATGCTCACCCGCTGGGGCGCGCCGCTCGACCAAGCCAAGGACGAACGCGCCGGCGTCTTCCTCACCAACGCCCTCACCGGCTGGGTTCCCACCAAGCATCCCAAAGACCAGCTCCTCTTCCAGGAATTCGCCGACGAACGCGATGCCGCCGATGCGGTCAAACGCGAGGCCGAGATCCTCGTCATCATCGGGAACCCTCCCTACGACGGCTACTCCGGCATCTCCAAGATCGAGGAGGAACGCTCCCTCTCCGAGGCCTACCGCACCGTCAAGCTCGTCGCCCCGCCCCAGGGCCAGGGGCTCAACGAACTCTACATCCGCTTCTTCCGCATGGCCGAGAGGCGCATCTGCGAGGGCGTCCCGGAAAAGGACGAGCCAACGCCCGGCCCCGACCGCCCCGCCGCCAAAGGCATCGTCTGCTACATCTCCAACTACTCCTGGCTCGACGGCCTCTCCCACACCGGCATGCGCGAGCGCTACCTCGAAGCCTTCGACACCATCACCATCGACTGCCTCAACGGCGACAAATACAAGACCGGCAAGAAAACCCCCGAAGGCAAGCCCGACCCCAGCGTCTTTTCCACCGCCAAAAGCCCTGTCGGCATCCAGGTCGGCACCGCCATCGCCCTCATGGAGCGCCTCCCCAAGCACTCCGAAACACCCGCCGAAATCCGCTTCCGCCACTGGTGGGGGAAAAACAAACCCGCCGATCTTCTCGAATCCATGGCAATGAAAGCGGCCTTCGAGAAATTGAAGCCTTCACTAAAATTGGGACTGCCGTTCCTACCCATCGGCGAATCCGAAGAGTTCGAATCTTGGCCAACTCTTGTTCAAATAATCCCGACATTCTTCCCTGGCGTGAAAACCAGCCGGGACGAAGCCCTGGTGGATGTGGACAAAGCAGCTCTCGAAACGCGGATGAAGACTTACTTCGATCCGAAACTTTCCGATGCACAGGTGAAGAAAAAGATTCCCCAGCTATTCAATGCTTCAGGGAGGTATCGTCCGGAAGAAGTCCGAGGATTTCTAACTAAGCGTGGGATCAACGAGACAGGATTCATTTCCTTCGCCTACCGTCCGTTCGATGTCCGATGGATTTATTGGGATCCAGACACAAAGCTCCTCGACGAGAAGAGAAGTGAATACGTCCCGCACTCCAAAGGCAAAAACTGGACGCTCGTTACACAACTGAAGCCTCGGAAGAGTTGGTCACCACCTGTCCTAATTCGCCAACTCGGATGCATTGATCTCTTCGACCGTAGTGCAAGCTGCTTTCCACTGATACTCGCCGAAGATGACCAACCCAAGAAATCCAAACCCAACCACCCCGACCTCTTCGCCGCCGAACTGCCGACCGGGCCGCAGCCGAACCTGAGCGACTTCGCGCGGGAGTATCTCACCGGGCTGGGCGGGCAGCCGGAGGAGGTGTTTTTCCACATCGTCGCCATCCTCCACTCCCCCGCCTACCGGGAGGAGAACGCCGGAGCATTGCGTCAGGATTGGCCGCGCGTGCCCCTGCCCAAGGACGTGAAAACCCTCCGCGCCGGAGCCAAGCTCGGCCGCCGCATCGCCGCCCTCCTCGATCCCGAGACCCCCGTCCCCGGTGTCACCGACATGAGCCCCGCCCCCGAGCTAAAAGGCCTCGCCCAGCTCACCGTCTCCAAAAACGGCACCCCCGATCTCGCCCTCACCGCCCGCTGGGGCTACCCCGGCCAGAACGGAGTCACCATGCCCGGCCCCGGCAAAACCACCACCGGCACAAGAGGCGAAGGCTTCCTAGACATCCACCTAAACGCCACCACCCGCTGGAAAGACATCCCCACCGAAGCCTGGAACTACACCCTAGGCGGCTACCAGGTCTTAAAGAAGTGGCTAAGCTACCGCGAACAAACCCTCCTCCACCGCCCCCTAACCCCCGACGAAGCCGAACAATTCACCCACCACACCCGCCGCATCACCGCCCTCCTCGCGGAGAACCCGGCGCTGGATGGGCATTACCGGGCGAGTGTGTGAGGTGAATAGGGAGAAGGGCATGCCATCAACTCATTCTCTTATCCGTGTGAATCCGTGTCATCCGTGGTTCGCATCTCTTTCTACCGTCGGAGTAGGGGATGAACCAACGAATCAGACCGCCTTTGTCTCGCCCGGGATCGGTGCGGGATACATGCCGTCGGGGCCGGGTTTCGGGCCGGGATCGGCGTCCCAGGCGAGGGTTTTGGGCATGGTGTCGAGGTCGGAGTTGAGGGCTTGCTCCCAGGTGATTTCCTGGCCGGTGTAGGTGGCCATGCGACCCATGATGGCGGTGAGGGTGGCCTCGGCGGTGCGGTGGGCGTCGTTGATGGCCTTGTTCTCCTTGATGTGTTGGACGAGGACGTCGTGCTCCGTCTGGTAAGGGTTGTTCTGCTCCCCGCGGAAGCGCCAGATGATCTTGCCGGTGAGATCCTTGATGACGCCGGGGGTGGCGGTGCCTTTGGTTCCGACGATGGTTTCCGAGACTTTCGACCAGGTGCCGTTCCAGTGCTTGCACTGGCTGTTCATGGTGGTGCCGTCGGCGTAGGTGTATTCGACGTAGTGGTGGTCGTAGATCTCGCCCCAGTCCTTGCCGATGCGCTTGGTGCGGCCGCCGATGCCGTTGGCTTTGACCGGGACGGCACCTTTGAACCAGTTGCCGACATCAATGTTATGGATGTGCTGCTCGCAGATATGGTCGCCGCAGACCCAGTTGAAATAGAACCAGTTGCGCATCTGGTATTCCATCTCGGTCATGCCTTCCTGGCGGGCGCGTGTCCAGACACCGCCGCCGGACCAGTAAACCTGGCTGTTGATGATATCCCCGATCATGCCTTCTTTCACCTTGGCGAGAGTCTCGATGTAGCTGTTCTGGTAATGGCGCTGGAGGCCGCAGACGATCTTGAGGTTCTTCGCATCGGCGGCTTTCGCGGCGGCGATGAATTTGCGGATGCCGGGGCCGTCCACGGCGACGGGCTTCTCAACGAAGGCGTGTTTGCCTTTCTCGACAGCGTATTCGAAATGCGTGGGGCGGAAGCCGGGAGGGGTGCAGAGGAGGACGAGGTCGGCGGAGTCGATGGCTTTCTGGTAGGCGTCAAAGCCGTGGAAGATGCGCTCGGCAGGGATATCGACGCGGTCGGGGAACTGCTTTTTGAGGGATTCGGCGGCTTTTTTGGCGTTGTCCTCAAAGGCATCGGCGACGGCGACGAGCTTGGTGCCGGGGCAGCTAAGCGATTGTGCGGCGGCTCCGGTGCCGCGCCCACCGCAGCCGATGAGTGCGACCTTGATTTCTGCGGCTTCTCCTTGAGCGCGGGCGAGGCCGGGGAGGAGGGAGGCGGCGGTGAGGAGGGATCCGGTTTTGAGGAAGCTGCGGCGGTCGGTCGATTCTGTAGCGGGGTTCATATCAGGCTCTTTTTACAGGCGTGTGAGCAGCGGTCTTTCTACCCATTTGCACAACGTAGATTCGGAGCAATTCTTTCCATGGATTTCCACTCGCCAAGGGTGGATATTTCCCCCCACTCTTTCGTCATGAAATTCTTCTTGCTGCTGCTTCTGACCTTCATCGTGCTCGTAGCGGTGGTAGGTGGGGGTGGCGCACTCTTTTACCTCGCGAAGACTTCCGAGATCACCCGCACTGCGGACGCGCCCCCCGCTTCCACGCCGGGAAACTGATTCCCGCTCACATGAGCCGCCCGTAGAGCGAGCGCATCGAGCCTTTCCATTTTTCAAGGAATACGAGATCGCGCATCGTGGTGGATGCCTCGAACTGTCCTTTCTCGATGGTCGGGAAAATTCCCACCCGCTCGGTGATACCTGCTTCGATTTCCGCTAGCAGGTTTTTGACTTTTTCCCTGCTGCCCATGAGCCGCACCTCGGCCATGCCTTTTGCGAGCGCGGATTGCGCCTCTGCCGCGGCTTTGATTGCGGCCTCTGCCTCCGCTCCTGTTTCTGCTACTCTCTGGAAAAAATCGGCCATTTCTCCGGTGATCGTGCCGCGTGCATCGGCCTCGATGCCGTTCGCGCGCAACCACTCGCGCAGGCGTTTCGCGGGGCTTTCCAGAACATCCCGCGCCTCGCGCAGCGCGGAAAACTCCGCCTCCTCCCCTCCCCCGTCCGGATGAGCCAGCGCTGCCTTTTTCCGAAACGCTTCCCGGATTTCCCCGTCGGAAACCACCAGCCCAAGCTTCAGCCCCAAACATTCAAACGCATTCATCTCAAAAAATTCGCGGACATACGAGGTTACAATATCTTAAAGGCTGTCTTAAAAATCCAAGAACGGAGGAATACAACCGCAGATGAACGTGAAAAACGCAGATGAAGAACACAGATAAAAACCAGAGATGTGGACAGCCTTTAAAAATCCATCATTCTTCATCTGCGTATATCCTGTTCATCTGCGGTTAAAAAATTCTTCCCATTTTGCAGACCGTATTGTTCAGACAGCCTCTTAGGGCATCACGCGGCGAAACTCTCCCCACACGAGCACGTCACCACCGCGTTCGGATTGCTGACTTTGAAGCCGCCTTGCTGGAGATCATCGGAAAAATCGAGTTCGCTGCCGCTGACGAAAAGGGCGCTTTTGGGATCGATGACCACGTTGACACCATTGCTCGGCACAAGGATGTCCCTGTCGCGCGGGCCATCCACGAGATCCATCTTGTATTGCAAGCCGGAGCAGCCGCCGCCGATCACGGCGATGCGCAAGGCTCCTTCCGCCCGACCCTGTTTTTCCAACAAACCGCGGAGGTGGCTCGATGCGTTATCCAGCACCTTCACCAGCTTCTCGTTTCCGATTTTGTAATTCACGGTGGTCAAGACCGCAATTTGTCGTCTTCCGGCATCCTCGTCAACCGCTCGCCGAAAGGATTTTCCGTGACCCGAAACGCGTTTCCATCACTTGCCCCATGATGCGCGACAGTTTTTCTTCACGGATAAGGCACGCCTGCAAGCTGCCAACCGGCGGCGGTGAAGCCTGCGGCGGCGAACTGGGAAAAGGTGCCGGTGTGGACGAGGCGTTTGGCGGCGGCACCGAGATCGTCACGGCTCGCGAAGGCGGCGACCTGCTCCGTCCAAGTCACGTGATCTACGGGGGCGGGCACTTCCGTCAGCCCGTCGGCGGTGATGGCGGCGGGAAGGCGACCGTGCACGTCGAGCTGTTTGTAGTTGGCGGCTCCGGAGCGTTGGCGGTCTGCGAGCATGGTCAGGGCGGTGACAAGGAAATCCGCCTGGCCGGTGGTCTCGCAGGAATTGGCAAGCAGGACAATGCGCCCGCGGCCACCTGCGGCAGGAAAGGCTTCCAGCGCGAGCACGATGCGGTGACGGCGTGTGATGCTGAGATTCGGCTGGATTTCAAAATCCTTGATATCCGCCTCCCGGATGCCCATGGCGGCGAGCGAGTGGCGGTCGCGCAGAGCGAGTTCGGCTTGGGTCAGAACGTAGGTATCCTCCGGGATGCCGACCATCTCGGTGGCGGCCACGGCGACACCGGCGGAGGCTACGGCGGCACCGATGCGCAGCGGAAGCCCACCTGCGAAAAACGCCCATGTCACCTTATCGATCTCCTCTTGCAGGCGGACGTTGTCGGTGTAGGGGTCGATTCCAAGCTGTCGCGCGGTTTCGAGCTTTGCCTTGTCGAAGCCCGCAGCGTTCCTGGCGGCGTTGCCTATATCGGCGGTGCTTGTACTTTCACCGTTTTCCTTGTTGGCAACAATCTTGTTCACGCCGCGTTCGACCGTGCCGCCCACTTTACTGAAAAAATGACCGACCGTTTTCGGCGCCTGTTTCACTGAATCCACCGGATGGGTGACGATGTTCTTGACGGCGTCGATGGGTTGCTCGACCGAGCGCTTGAGTCCTTCCGCGAAGAGATCGCCCTTGGAGGTATCGACAAGCTTTCGGATCGCTTCCGCTTCGGCGATGCGCACTTTTACCTGCGGCACGCCCACGGCATCGAAGCTTCCGAAGTCGGTATCGATTTCGAAATGCACCATGTAGCCGTCGGAAACGGCGAGATCGCGGACGCGGTGCGACGGGCCGCGCAGCAAATCGGGATCAAGGAGGTCGGATGCGTTCAACTGCACCGGCTGCTCGTATGCGGCGGGAGCCTGCGCCCAAGATGACTGGTGGAGAGCGACACAGGCGACGAGCGGCAGGTGGTATGGTTTCATGGATGTGATGATCAGCGGCTGTGATTGATGCGCGACTTCAGGATGCGGCGGACTTCTTCCGTGCCCTGGTGGTTCTCATGGTGGTTCTCATGCGCGCCCTTGCCGGAGGGGACGATCTTTTCCGATGTTTGCCCGTCGAGGTGCGTAACCCAACATGGGACGAAACCGCCGCTGGACGGGGTAACGGCGGGAACTTGCTTGAAAGCGATCGGCGCGGTGTACGGGGCGGGAAGTAGGGCGGAGAGGAGAAACGGTGTAATGTCATGTCCGCGGGTGATATGGAGGAGCATGGGACTGAAATCAGTTTTTAACAAAATCGAGTCCCGGGTCACCGTCGGGAGCTCCGATCAGTCCGAAGTGCATGTTTTTACCGCCCTTGATCTCGACAGCGGAGACCATTTGGGTGTCATCGCTGGAAAGCACAAGCAGGCCTTGGTCGTTGAGGCCGTAGGTGCCCTTGAGTTCACTGGTCTGCCCGGCATTCCTGAAAGACCAGGTGTAGTCGCCGTTTTCGGCCATCAGGAAGGTGACTTTGCCATCCGCCCCGCGATCGCTGACCCAAGTGCCAACAAGTTGATCCGGCTGCACAGGATCGGGCCTGGCGGGCGGGGCCGCTTCGGTTTCTCCACCATCCGGGATGGAGGCTGCGGTGAGGTCGCGGAGTTGGCGCGAGATGCTGTCGGAAGGTTGCAGCTCGGTCGCTTTGGAAAACTGCGCGTAGGCTTTTTCCATGTGGCCGCAGACCATGTAGTGATAACCCAGCAGGAAACGGGCATCGGCTTTATCCGGCGCGCGTCTGCAGTATTCCTCCAACTTGCGGAGCTGGGCGGCGTAGGTTTCCGAGCTGTCATAGAAACCGACCATCGTTTCCCAGCCCCAGCCCGGGCCGGAGGCGAGCACGGGATTGAGCACACCGGCGGCATCCGAAAACTTACCGAGTGCGAAGAAAACCAGCGCGCGGTATTCGTGCAGGGTCACATCACCGGGGGTGTGGGCGAGGGCTTCGTCCACGGCCTTGGAGGCGGCAGTGTAGTCGCCTTGCCTGAATGCGGCCCGCGAGCGCTCCAGCGCCTCGTTGGATTTCGTTTCGGCAAGTTCAACGGTTTGTTCATCACCGGGAGGATTGGCGGCGGCGGCTACGGAAACCGGCTGGGCGTAGGTGATATAGGTGTTTTGAACGGGTGGCGCGGGATAGGGATTGCGATAGGAATGGTAGCCCATGTCATAGATGAGGTTGCCCAAGCTCCAGACAGCGATCCCCCACATGAAACCGGATGCGAAATCATCATCATCGTAATACCAGTGGCGGCTGTAGTAACTGCTGTTCCAGCCGTATCCCCAATGGCCGTGATGCCATGTGTGGCAAGAGCCGGCACCCCACCAAGGGCGGGCGCCCCAGTAATTCGGGCGGTAGGAGAAGTTGTTGTTGTAACGGAAATTGTTGTTGATGTTCACATTGACGTTGTTGCCCCAGACACCGCTGTTGCCACCCCAGCGATTGTTATCCCAGTTTCCCGTGCGAGCCGGGAGGGTGGCAGGGCGGTTGAGCCCTGTGTTGCGGCGGCCTATGTTGACATTGTCGATGTGAATGTTGTTGCGGTCTCCGATATTGACCTTGTCGCGGTCGATGGTCGGGCGCTTGTCCGGGCGATTCGGATAACTGACCATGCCCGGCAGCGTGGATGGCCTGTTGTTTGCCGGGCGCTCCAAGGAAGGGCGCTGATCCGGCCTGCGGCTGGGCAGCGTTTCAGGACGTTGGGCAGGACGCGTGAGTTCGGGCCTGCGATCCGGCAATGTGCCGGGGAGTGTTTCAGGGCGCTGCGCCGGGCGGGTGAGCTCGGGTTTGCGATCCGGCAGTTTTGCGGGACGGGTTTCAGGACGTTGAATCGATGGCCGTTGAATGGTAGGACGTTCCGCCGGACGGGTCGCCGGCCTGGATTGAGGACGTTGGGTCGGTCTGGCTGCGGGGCGGGAGACCGGTTTTGGCTGCGGACGTGCGGCAGGGCGTTCGATTTTTGATCCTGTCATCGGGCTGCGCTTCACACCGCCACCACCGCCACCACCGCCGCCGCGTTGTCCACGGTCTCCGCGAGCGTCTGCCAGGGGTGCGATGAGTGAAAATCCGACAAGTAGGGAAAAGAGGGTAGGTATCAGTTTCATGACAGGAGTCTGTTTCAGGTTAGTCTTCGCTAGGTTCGGGTGCTTGGCGGACAAGTCGCAAAGTTTTATCGGCGAGCTCATTACCATTCACGATACGCTGGCTGGCGGACCAGATGAGGGTATCCGCCCCTTCGGTGGTAAGTTGCTGGTTGGCGGTGAGGGTTTCTCCTTCGGCGGTCGTGCCCTCGGATCGGATCAACCAGCCATCATCGGTGGCTATCCATAATCCGTGGGTAAAGCCTCCTTCTGCATCAAACATCCAAGAAGTGACCTGTTGTTTCGACGCATCCCAGCCAAGTCGGATCGTGCCAGCCTGAGGCTCCGCATCGGCGGTGGTGGTGAGCATTTCACCGATCAGGAAATTCCCGGACGCGTCCCAGCCGAACGCGAGATCGAGACGGATGCCTTCGGGATCGCGGTAAGTCCACTCACCCATGAGCACGTCGGCCAGCGCGGCGAGATGGCCTGGCGCCTCGGTAACGTCCTTGAGGTTGCGAGTGCTTGCGATCCGCCATTCCCCGCTTTCGTCTTTGGCGAGAACGGCGGTGTAGGCCGTTGACTTCGGCGGAACCGTTTCATCATCGGCCGGTGTCAGGTGATGGGTGCCATCCTCGATCGCCAGGTTCGGGGCAACCAATCGAACGGAATCGACTTCGATGGCGATTTGCAAAGGTTCGCTCGTGAAAACTTGCTCGTAGCGGGCCTGGATCTGCTCGCGGCCGACGATGAGATCCTCACCGGTGAGATCCGTGATTTCGCCGTTTTCTGTGAAGAGCATGGCCAGAGCGGCGGCGTCCCGTTTGTTATACGCCACCACGAAGTCCGCGGCCGCCTTCTGAAGACCGGCAATTTCAGGGCTGGGTTGATCCTCGGCATGGAGAGCCGTGACGATGGCCAGACCGAGGATGAGCGCGGAGGGGATGCTTCGGTGGAATTTCATATATGGGCGGTGATGGATTGGAATTGGTAATTCTGGGCTATGGATGATTTCCGGATTTATGAAAACCATGCGCTTGGAGGCACAGTCGAAAGCTCGTGAATCGGCTCCGTCAGAAACTTTCCCGACGAATCCTACAAACATCATGAAACGCCGCATCCGCCGATGCCATTGGCCTATCGTGCGGCGTTCTCTTCCCTTTGGTGCAATGTTCGAATGCGCATGTGCAGGAAACGACATCTCCATCCGTCAACCGACATGCACACGGCAAGATCCATGTGATGCGGAACACCGAACCAAATGCAGGGAAAACAGGTGATGCCGCGGATGGGCGCGAGCTAGGATTTCATCACTGATGCGGCCATCTGTCTTTCTTGGAAAGACACAAGATCATTTGTCGGCAGGCGGCGGATTCTTTTTCAACCACTCCTCACGTGCTTTGAGGTTTTCTTTGAGAGCATGGATCTTGACTCCCTCCCTATCGATATCCGCGAACTTGCGCAGCACGTCGAACATATCGCGCGAGATGTCATCGCGGGCGTCATCAAGCATCTGTTCTGCATCGTGTGCCTCGTCCAGGCCGATTTCCCGGGTGGCTCCAGCGGCTGGCAAGGCGAGTTCACGTTTCTGCATCCGGAGATGATCCAAGGTGGCGTCGAGGCGTCCGAGTTCGTTTTGCTGGGTGGCGCGCTGCTCATCGCTGAGCTTCCTGTTCGCGAGGTTATCGGCGAGTGTGTCGCGCCGGGATTGGTTCGTTTGCAGAGCCTTATCGAGCGCCTGAATCAGCTCGCGGCGGACTTTCTCGCCGGAATTCGAGTTGCGGCGGTTTTGCTTCCACTCATCGCTGATGCGGGTGTTTTCCTGGGACCATCCATTCCAATACGAGCTGCCTTCGGATTCATATTTTTGGACATCCTTATGACCCGGGAAGGAGCGGGCGATTTCCATGACTTGCCCGATGCGTTTGCCGACGCGTTCATCAAAGATCGCCAGCTCGCGCTCGAGTTGCTCTTGCGGCGCGCTGGCATCCTTGCGAAGCCGCTCGAAAACCTCCATGCGCTTCTGCCTGTAAATGGCGATCGAGCGCACCAGAGCCTGAATCACATCGCCTTTGATGTTCGCGACGCGGGTTTTGGAGTCCTTGGAATCCTTCAGCGAGGCGAGATTTTTCACGATCCCTTCGATCTGCGTCTCCACCCGTGCATCCAAGGTGCGCAGCTCCTGTTTCAAAGACTCAAGGCGAGCCTCCCTCTGGGCGATGTGCTGCTTGAGGTTTTCCACCGATTGAAGCCGCGCTGGATAATCGATTTCCACGGGAGCTTCGGCCAACGCGAATGTGGGAACCAGTAAGGAAACGAGGATCAAAGGAATTTTCATGATGGGTTGACTTAGCGGCATGCGGACGGAATTAGGATCGGTCGCTGGGTAAAATTCAATCAGCTTTTCAGAAACAGGAATACGATTCCGCAGCGCCCCCCGTACATGACTGCCATTGGATGTTTCGAGCGAGCCATGTCGGCAGAATGATCAACAATCCAGATTTCAGGATTTCCAGAAGTCGCTTCAGCAGGATTGGATGGATGAGGTCACTTTGGAAAAACGGTTTTCCAATCGTCCTTCATGCTCACGATGCTCCAGCCGATCTTCTTACCCTCGTCGAGGCCTTTGGCAAGCTTGCCGATGTGGGACTCGCGGTCGTAGGAAAATTCCCGTTCCGCATCGGTGTGGTGGATGATCATGCCGAAGCGCGCGCCTGTGCCGGAGGTGGTCCATTCGAGCATTTGGAAGTCTCCGTCTGAATTTCCGAAAGCCATCAGCGGGCGGCGGCCGATGTGGCGTTGGATTCCGACGGGCTTACCCTCCTTGTCGTCGTTGTGGGCGATCTCCGGAAGCTTGATGAGGACGGGTTTGCCGTCGAGGAGTTCATATTTCAGTCCGCCGCTGCTGCCGACGACCTGTTCGGGCGGGATGCCGTAAACTCTCTCCGTCCATGGACGCATGAACTCGATGCCGCCGCCGGAGACGATGTAGGTTTTGAAACCGTTGGCGCGCAGGTAGGTGAGCAGTTCAAGCATCGGTTGATAGACCATCTCGGTGTAGAGCTTGCCGGTGGTCGGGTGCTTGGCGGTAGTGATCCAGTCGGTGACGACTTTTTCGAACTCCTCGGTAGTCAGACCCGCGTGGGTGGCCATCACGATTTCCGCCAGCGCGTGCTCACCGCCCGCCAAAGCGGATTTCACATCGCCCTTGAGGAGTGAGGCGAAGGGTTCCTTGTCTTTCCACTCCGGATGCTGCGGGGCAAGCGCCTTGATCCGGTCAATGGCGAAGAAAAGCTGGAAATACATCGGCTGCTCGGCCCAGAGCGTGCCGTCGTTGTCGAAGACGGCGATGCGTTCGGGCGCGGGGATGAAGCCGGGCGCGCCTTCCTTGGTGACTTTTTCTACGAACGCGATGATGGACTGCTTGGGTGCCGTGTCGTTCCACGAGGGGAGCGGATCAGCGGCACAGATGGTGGTGGTGAAAGCCGTCGCGCAATAGAGCGCGGCAGAGAGGAGACCACTCCTTAAGTTATAGAGTTGCACTGTGTTTGGTTGTTGAGGGTTGATGGAGGAAAATGAATAGTCCCTTCTGCCATCAAAAGAGGTAGGCCAGTTTCACGCGGAACATGTGTCCGTCCGCGCCGTGATCATTGTGGCTGATCACTTTGCCGTAGGTGGCATTGATGGACAGGGTCTTGCTGAGGTTCACCCCGATGGTGCCGCCAAGGCCGAAAGATTCCCGGCGGTCATTTCCGGAAATGCCATCCGTGGAGGTCTCGCCGCCGTATTGGTAGTTTGCGTCGAGCGAGACCCAGGCCATGCGGCTCAGGTTGCGGGTGATATGGGCCTCGATCTGGAACAACGGATCCTGGCTGCTTTCGCCGGCGAGGAACGGATCGGCATTGTCACCGAAGAAAAAGACCGAGGGTAACAGCTCAAAGGTGGTTAGGTCGTCATCGAGGAAGGACTCGCCGAGATAATAACCCATCGGCACGCCGACCTGTAGGCCCCAGCGGTTTGATCCGAGATTGATCACCTTGTTTTCATCATATTCGCCGGTGGGGGCGGTGAGCTTGGCGAGCAGACCGAGGCTGAAACCGGGGTCATATTCCAGGTAGTCCGGAACTTCCAGCGACGGAGATCCGTAAAGCCCGAAGACGGCGCCAAGTTGTATGTCGGCAAGGCCGGTACTTTTCCCGGTGAGGCTGAAGAGAGGGAAATTGAAGGTTCCTTCCGTCGAGCCGTAGGGCGCGATGAGGAACACGCCGCAGGCATTGTCGCAAAGGCTGAACGAATGGGTGTATTGCAACACGCCGACATCCACATCCAGATCGAGGTTTCTTGATGATACGCCGGGGTCGAGGTTCTGGTTGCCGTCGAGGAACAGGCCGTAGGCGGTGAGGATCTGCGAATCCGCGGGAGTGAGCATGTAAGCGCGCGGGCCGTCACCGACGGCGAGGACGGGAGCTTGTGCGGCAAAAACAAGACTGGCGATCAGTGGCAGTTGTAAACGTGGTTTCATGAACGTGATATCAGAGTTAGGAAGCCTTCTATTGGGTATTTCTTGAATTGGAAATGGGAAACGGGAAGAAGAAAGGCGAATGACTTCTGGGCTTCGACGGCCAGATACAGGGCGTGGGCGCTCAGGCCTTTTTCGTTGACCCCCTCATGGGTGCCCATGTCATAGGCGGAGAGTGCGAGGCTGCCATATTTGGAAGTCCACTTGTGCGGATTCTCCGCGACGGCTCCCGTCCGCTCGATACCGCGTGCATAGACGCGGAAGGCGGAGTTTGCTTTTTCCGTCCAGCCCTGGGTGCGGCAGACGATCACGTGTCCGTTGCCGGAGTTCCAGAGGACGCGTGTGCACGGCAGGGCGGTGTTGGCCATGGCGAGCGTGGTGATGGCGACCATCGTCTTGGCAAGACCGCCTGATGGTTGGGTCGTTGATTTATGTTTCACTCCTATTATTTTCAAAATGCACTTTCGTGGATTCATTTCATGGACTTGATGAGATCAAGGAATGGCTGTTGGGAGACCTTGATGTAACTCCCGTGCGGGCGATCAAGGGTGCAAATGAGTGCGATCACCATGCTGAAGGAAATGGCAAGGATGGCCTGTGCCAGCGAGCGCCTGGAGCCGGCGATGCCGATCTGATAGCCGACGGCGACCATGCCGAAGACGGTGAGGCTCAGCAACACAATCCAAATGCCATTGGGGATCCGCGCCTGGAGCCCTACGGCCACGCGTATGGCGTGGAGATCGATGAGACCGTTGAGAGAATCGATGTAGAGGGCGGCGACGTCCGAATTCATGTCCTTGCGGGCATTGGTGACAGCCATCTCCCACAGTCGATTCTGAATGAGGGCGGCTTTTTCAAGTGACTCGCCCATTTCCTCCGGTTGCAGCTTTCCAGAGCGGAGCTTCTCGATGCCTGTGACGCGCAGGGTCGCGTATTCCTTGAGCAGAGCCTTGGACTCGGCGCGGTCCGGCTCCGGCAGGAAATCCGCTCGTAGCCAGGTGGTGCCGATGCTGTTCGCCTCCTCGCGGACAAGGGCTTTGCGCGAGTCGTAGCGATCGGAAACGATCCCGAAAGTGAAGGCCATCATGAAGGCGAGAAGTCCCAATACGGAACCGGCGATGGCGGAAACGGGCGACTCTTTTTCCTCTTCCGATCTTCGGCGCGAGCGATGGCCAAGCCGGTAGCCCGTCTCGATGGAGATCATGACAAAGAGGATCGAGAGGATGAGTATGACCCAGATGGGGATGTGATCGAGATTCATGTTCGTTAGTTTAATCTGTTTGATATCTGATTACACCCACGAGCGGCCAAGGAAAGATATCATGGTTCATTAAGGCGGGGTAGCGGTGTGGTTTGCGGGCGGGTGGATGGCTGTTTGAGCGAGCGGAGATGATCATGGAAAGCATGGCATAGGGCATCTCCGTCCCACTGATTCTTAGTGTCCGGACCATAAAGATGACGCTGTAGCGCAAGAATCTCGGCATGGAGGCTTGTTCCAATCACCAAATCAGATGGGCGCATCTGCGTCCAGCGTGACCATGCGGAATAGGCGGTGGCGGCGGCGTTTGCCTTGCACGCCCGCAGCAAGTCTCGTGCGGCTGACCGGTGCGGAGGATTGATGAATTGTCGGAACCGATTCAGTGAGGAAAGGAGGCGGAGCCTTTGTGCGGAAAGCAACGTGCCCGCGAGGAGCGCGGCGATGATCCAAGGCCAAAGCGCGCGGCGGGATGCCGCTGTTTCGGGTGCGGGGAGCGCCGCCACCTGCAGGGTCACGGCCGGCAGCGACTTAGTGGCGAGTTGTTGCGTTTCCGGATTCCACCAGACAAAGCGGATCTCCGGCAGGGTGATGGAGCCGGGACGGGTGATCTGATAGGTGAGGGTCTCGCGGCGCTCGCCGATAAAATCGCCGCGTTCGGTTTTGTCGAAGGTCTCCACTTTGGGCGGGTAGGCGCGGATACCTTCCGGCAACCGGTTGGGCGCAGGAATGAGAGCCATGCCGGTGATGTTCGGGGCGCGCTGGATGATCGTGCGCTTGAAGACCGCGCCGACCTGCGACGGCCCGGGAGCGGGATCCCAGGACTCGGCGAGTTCGAGCGATTCCGTGGTGATCAGGAAGCCGATGGCTTCGCTGCCGGGCGGGCGCTGGATCTGGACGGTGGTAGCCGGGGTGCGGGTCTCGACCGCGATCGACGGACCGGTGAAGCTTTCCTGCCGCTCGAAGCGGACGGGAAAGGGCGGCACTTCGAGCGGTCCGGCTTTCTGCGAGAACAAGGCGAACTCGTGGCTCTGCACGAACCAGCTCTTCCCGTCGATGGTTTCCGAAGAGACCACGGGATTGCCGATCTTCATCAGCAGGGTGCCGGGGAGTTGCGGGAGTTCGAAGTTCGCCGAGCCGGTGAAGGAACCGGGCGCGCGCAGTTCGACATGGAGGCTGAGCCGTTGCCCGATCCAGGCCTCCGGCTCCGGGACGCGGATGGTCACCGGCGCGACGTCGGCGAGGACGCGTTGGGCGAGCAGGAGGAAAAGAATCATCCCCGCGAAGAGCCGTGCGAGTGCTCCGTTCATTTCGCGCCCTCCCCTTTCATGGCCTGCTGGTATTCGAACTTCGCCTTCAGGAAGTCCGCGGGGCGGGTCTGCACGCGGCGCAGCCAGAGCGACTGCATTTCCTGGTCGGACATCGCCTTGCCGCCGGCCACCTCGGTGTCCTGGCCTTCGCTCTTCGCGTTCTTGTCGAAGACGATCTTGTCCGCGCCGATCTTCTGGTCGCCCATGTCGCCGCCCGTGACGGTGGTCATCTTCAAGCGGGCGGCGGCGAGGTCGCGGTTGTCGGCGGCCTCCTGCCAGCCCGGGCGGCGGGTCAGGGCGCGATCGTAGCTGGCGATGGCGTCCTCGTATTTGCCGTTCATCAGCCACGCGTTGCCCTGGTTGTAGTGAGCCTCCGCCGTGTCGCGACGGGCGAAGGCGCGGGCGGCCTTTTCAAATTCGCCGGCGCGGTAGAAGGCGGCGCCCTGCCACAGAGGATCCTGGAAAGCCTCGGCCGCTGCGAGGAATTCGCCGCGCTCGAAATGCCGCCGGCCTTGCTGGTCGGGCGTGAACCACAGGCTTGCCCAGTTGAGGGTGGCGATGACCGCGAGCGCCCTCATGCCGTCACCTCCCCGTTGGCTTCCCGGCGGAACGACGACAATAGTACCAGCGCCACCAGAGGCACCAGCCAGTAGCCCGCTTCCTGCCAGCGGCCGCCCTGCGCACCAGCCTTGGCGAGCGGAGCGCCCGACGCATGGCGGATGATGGCGGCGACGTCCTTGCCCTCGACATCGAGCGCTTCGACTTGCGCGCCCAAGGTTCGAGCGGCGGCGCGCAAGGAAGCGTCCTGCGAGGAGCCCGGCGCGTTGATGGCGAGGAAGTGGAGGGGCAGGGCGAGTTCTCTTTTCAAGGGTTCTAACAGCGCGCTCTCCGTATCGACCGAGTCGGCGATCACCACGATGCTGCCGCCTTGCGCTCCCTCGGCGAGGACACGCGCGGCCTCGCGCAATGCGAGGTCGAGCCGGTCGCCGGAAGCGGGCATGATGTCCGGGCCGATCTCCGCGGCCATGCTTGCGACGACGGCGGTATCGCGGGTCGGCGGCAGCACGAGGTGGGCGGATTCGGCGTAGGCGATCAGCCCGAGCGGCTGTCCTTTCCGTGCTTCGGCGAGGTCGGTGATCTTCAATTTCGCACGCTCCAAACGCGACGGCGCGGGGTCGGGCGTTTCCATCGAGACGTCGGCTTTCAGCAGGATCATCAGCGGTGTGGCATCATCGGCGAAAGGGCTGGGCTCCAGCCGCCAGGTCGGGCCGGCGATGGCGAGGATCGCGACCAACCACGCGGCGAGGATCCAGCGTGCGGGGCCGGACTTCACTTCGTCGCGCCCGGTGACCAGTGCGTCTAACAATTCCGGCTCGATCTGCCCGCGCCAGCCGCGCAAGGGATCTGCGCGCCGTTGCCACAGCCACCACAGCCCGATGGCCAGCGGCACGAGCAGCAGCCAGCCGGGGCGGATGAAATGGAACGAACTCATGACATCACCTCCAGCTTTCCGGTGAGGGGATCGACGCGGACTTTGCGGTCGGCTGCTTGGGAGGCGGCCGAGGATTGACGGACGACGATAAGTGCTTTTTCAAGCAACCACAGAATGAGCGCGGCGAGCAGCGGCCAGTGGAACAAATCGCTGCGCGGACGGTGGCTGATGACCTTCACCTGGCGGGTTTCGATCTTGTCCAACTCGGCATAAATGCCTTCGAGTTGCGTGCGATCGCCCGCGAAGAAATAGGACCCTCCGCTGCTTTGGGCGACCGATCGCAGCGCGGCTTCATCGAGTTTCTCCTCGCCCACGGTGGTGGGGTCGCCGATCGCGACCGTGTGGATGCGGATGCCGCGTTCGCTGGCCACGCGGGCGGCCTCGGCGGGTGGCACCTGGCTGGCGGTGTCGTTGCCATCGGTGAGCGCGATGATGGTTTTGGCCGGCGCGTCGCTGTGGTCGAAAAGGGTGACGCCCAGTCCGATCGCGTCGCCAAAGGCGGTGCGCGGGCCGGCCATGCCGATGGCGGTTTCGTCCAACAGACGTCTCGAAAGCCCGAGGTCGGTGGAGAAGGGCGCTTGCAGGAAGGGTGCGTCACCGAAAACGACGAGTCCCACGCGGTCGCCGTCGCGGCGGCTCAGGAAATCGCCGAGCACTTCTTTCACCGCGGACAGCCGGTCGACCTTGTTGCCGGTGGCATTGGTAAAGTCCTCCTGGCGCATCGAGCCGGAGAGATCGACGAGGAGAAGCAGATCGCGGGTCGGGAGGTCTTTGGTCACCGGGGCTTCGATCCACTGCGGCCGGGCGAGGGACAGGACGACGCAAGTCCAGGCGAGCGCGGGCAGGATGTGGTGTGAGAATTTCCGGGTCGCGAGAGTCACCGATCCGCCCTCCTCATTCGCCGCGCGGAGGCGGTCGCCGAAGGGCACCCGCACCGCCACCCGCACCGCCACCCGCGACGCGCGGCGCGGCGGCAGGATCCTGCGCAGCAGCCACGGCAGCGGCAGCAGGGCGAGGATCCAGAGGTGGGAGAGGGTGAGCATGGTTAATGGAGATCGGAGATTGAAGATTGTCGATTGTGGTGGGTGATCCAGCGGGTGGCGTAGGTTTTGAGAGGGGCGAGGTTCGGGTTGGCGGAAGGGGCTTGGTAGATGCCGGCGGTGAGCTGGGTGCGGACGAGTTCGGGCATCGGCTCCGGGCAATGTGCGGTGAGCCAGTCGGGCCAGGCTGGACCGGTGAGTTCCGCGATCAACGGGCGCGGTGAGACGGCGAGAGCCGTGCGGCGGAGCAGTTCGGCGATGGCTGCGGGGGTTTCCAGTGATTTGAGTTCGTGCAAGGCGGCGCGGCGGTAGGCGTTCGCTTGCCAGCGGCGCACCGCGCGGAAAATCGTTAGGGTCAAGAGAACGAGAATAAGAGCGATCGCCACGTACCAGCCGGGTGCGGGCGGCCACCAGGGCACTTCCGGCGGAAGGGCGAGGTCGTGCAGGCGATCGAGGCTGGTGGAATCGTTCATCGGGTGCCGTGGTGTTGGCCGAAGAGTTCGCGCAGTTGGTCGCCTGGCGGGGTGGCGGTGGAGATCGGAAGGACCGGCACTTTCAGGGCGCGGAAAATGTCCGTCCACTCGTCGAGGCGGCGGGCGAAGGCGCGTTGGAAGGCGGCGGGGAAACCGGCGGCGGTGGGCACCGCGATGCTTTCGCCGCCGGTGTCCGCGAGCATGCCGGGACGTCCGCGGAGCGAGGCACCGAGCGGATCGTAGACCGCGATGGCGAGCATGTCGTTGTGCGCGGAGATCTGGGTGGCGAGGCGGCGGGTTTCGTCATCCGCACCATCGAAGTCGCTGACCAGGACGACGAGGTGGTCGTGGTGGGCGCGACGCCGTGCGGCATCGAGCGCGTGGTTGAGGGTGAGGTCGCCGGATGGCGGGACGTTTCCTGCGAGCGCCTGATTGAGCCGCGCGGTTTCGTGCAAGAGGCGGAGCACCTGCGGCTGGCCGCGCTGCGGGCGGAGGTCGATGAGCTCCGCCTCATTGAAAACGATGCCGCCCACCCGGTCGCCGGAGCCGAGCGCGCGCCAGGCTCCGAGTGCGGCGATCTCGGCGGCGGCCACCGATTTCATCGCGCGGCGGCTGCCGAAGAACATCGGGCGGCGCTGGTCGACGACGAGCAGCACCGGGCGTTCGCGTTCCTCGCTGTAAACCCGGACCTGCGGCGAGCGCAGCCGCGCGGTGGCCTTCCAGTCGATGGTCCGCACGTCGTCGCCTTGGTTGTAGTGGCGCAGTTCCTCGAAGGCGAGGCCGCGGCCGCGCAGGCGCGAGGCGTGGCGGCCGGCGAGCAGCGAGCTGACCGGCTGGCGCGGCAGGAAGCTGAATCCGCGCGCCTCCGACTTCAGGAGGATCAACCGGTCGAGGCCGATGGTGACATGCGCGCTCATGGGACCGGTGCTGTTAGACGGCGACCACCGCCTTGAGCAGGGCTTCGATCACGTCGTTGCGCGTCTTCCCGGCGGCTTCGGCTTCGTAGGAAAGATGGATGCGGTGAGCAAGGCAGGCCGGGGCGACGGCGCGGATGTCGTCGGGCGAGACGAAGTCCTGGCCGTGCAGCCAGGCGTGGGCGCGGGCGGCGGCATCGAGGGCGAGGGTGGCGCGCGGGCTGGCACCGAGGCGGATCCACTTGGCGAGGTCGCCGCCGTGGCGCTGCGGTTCGCGGGTGCCGATGACGAGGTCGACGATGTATTTCTCCGCGGCCTCGGCGACGTGGATGGCGTTCACCTCCTTGCGGGCGGCGAAGATCAGGTCTTGGGAAATCTTCGGCGGTGCGGCTGCGGCGTGGCCGGACTTTTCGCCACGCACGAGGCGCAGGATGGCGGCCTCGTTATCCGCAGGCGGATAGGGTACGTGGACGTAGAGGAGAAAGCGGTCCATCTGCGCCTCGGGCAACGGGTAGGTGCCTTCCTGCTCGATGGGATTCTGGGTGGCGAGGACGAGGAAAAGATCCGGCAGTTTGTGAGTGGTGCCGGCCACGGTGACCTGGCGTTCTTCCATCGCCTCTAACAAGGCGGCCTGCACTTTGGCGGGCGAGCGGTTGATCTCATCGGCGAGCACCAGATTGCCGAAGATCGGGCCGGGCTGGAAATCGAAGCTGCCGGTCTGCTCGCGGTAGATTTCGGAGCCGGTGACATCGGAGGGCAGCAGGTCGGGCGTGAACTGGACGCGGCGGAACTCGCTCTCGACGAGCTTGCTGAGGGTCTTGATCGAGCGCGTCTTGGCCACGCCGGGCAGGCCTTCCATGAGGACGTGGCCGTCGGCAAGGAAGGCGATGAGCAGGCGCTCGACCACGGTTTCCTGGCCGATGATCGCCGCATTCATCGCGGCGGCGATTTGTTGGAAGGCTTCGCGGGGATTCATGAGTTTGTAAAAAATGAAGGGGCCGCGCCCACCAGATGCGGTCGCGACCCCGGATGATCAGGGATTTATTGCTTGGAGCCGGATGTGACGGCTTCCATCACGCGTTCCAGGTTGAAGCTGCCGGGCTTCTGGCGCGGCGGGAATTCCTTGAAGCTTTGCAGCCACTGGCCGACGTAGGCACCGGCCGGGGCGATCAGGAACGCACGCTCCATCCGCCACTGGGGATAGCCCATCGCCTCATGGTCGGCGCGCTCGAACGGATCGGTGCGCAGGTTGAAGAGCTTCGGCAGGCGAAGCTCAACGAAGGGCTCCTGCCAGACGTCGAAGCCATGCCCACGCTGCTCGAGGAAGACCATCTTCCAGTTGTTGTATCGCAGGGCGGCGACGCTGCCGTCGTCGGTCCAGTAGATGAACTCCTTGCGCGGCCATTCGCCTTCGCCCTTGAGCGCGGGGCCGAGATTGTAGCCATCGAGGTGAACCTTGTAGGTCATGTCGCCGATCTTGCGGCCCTTGAGCAGGTCTTCCTTGACGGTGGTGTCGCCGGCGGCGGAAACCACGGTGGCGAGAATGTCCTCGTGGGCGCCGATATCATTGACGATGGTTCCTGGCTTGATGGTGCCGGGCCACTTGATGAGGCAAGGCACGCGGTAGCCGCCCTCCCAGTTTGTGTTTTTCTCGCCGCGGAACATCGTGGTGCCTCCATCCGGCCAAGTCATCATTTCGGCACCGTTATCGGTCGCATACATCACGATGGTATTCTCGTCGAGGCCGAGCTCCTTGAGCTTGGCGAGCACCTGACCGACGTGGCCGTCGTGCTCCACCATGCCGTCCGGATAAACGCCAAGACCGGTCTTGCCTTCGGACTCGGGCTTGAGGTGGGTCCAGACGTGCATGCGGGTGGAGTTCCACCACAGGAAGAAGGGCTTGTCTGCCTTCTTGGCGCGATCCATGAAATCGAGGGCCTTGACGGTGACTTCCTCGTCGACGGTCTCCATCCGCTTCTTGGTCAGCGGGCCGGTGTCGGTGATCTTGCCGTCGGCGAAGCTGTGGATCACGCCGCGCGGGCCGAACTTTTTCTTGAACTCATCGCCTTTCGGGTAGTCCGGGTTTTCCGGTTCTTCCTCGGCGTTGAGGTGGTAGAGGTTGCCGAAGAACTCGTCGAAACCGTGGGCGGTGGGCAGCATGTCGTCGCGGTCGCCGAGGTGGTTCTTGCCGAACTGGCCGGTCATGTAGCCCTGGGCCTTGAGCAGGGTGGCGATGGTCGGATCCTCCTTCTTCATGCCTTCCGGAGCGCCCGGCAGGCCGACCTTGGTCAGGCCGGTGCGGATGGGTGATTGGCCCGTGATCAAGGCGGCGCGGCCGGCGGTGCAGCTTTGCCCGCCGTACCAGTCGGTGAACAGCGCGCCTTCCCTGGCGATGCTGTCGATGTTCGGCGTCTTGTAGCCCATCATGCCCATGTTGTAGGCGCTGATGTTGAACTGGCCGACGTCGTCGCCCCAGATGATGAGGATGTTAGGCTTCTTCTTTTGGGCAGAGGCGGTGGCCGCAAGGGCGATCACACCGCAGACCGCGATTTGCAGTATTCGATTTGGTTTCATGGTGTTGTTGGTCTTGGAATGTAGGGTTGGAGAATTTTCAGGCCTTGTCCTTCCCGCCGGAGATGAACGGATAGACGATGCCGGCGAGGGCGGCACCGGCGATGGGAGCGAGCCAGAACAGCCAGAGCTGGGAAATGTAAGCGCCACCTGCGAAAAGTGCGGGAGCGGTGCTGCGGGCGGGGTTCACCGAGAGGTTCGTGACCGGGATTCCGATGAGGTGGATCAGCGTGAGGCCGAGACCGATGGCGATGGGCGCGAAGCCTTGGGGCGCGCGCTTGTCGGTAGCTCCGAGGATGATGAGCAGGAAGAAGAAGGTCAGCACGATTTCCGCGACGAGGGCCGCGACCATCGAATATTTCCCGGGCGAGAGATCGCCGAAGCCGTTGGAAGCGAAGCCAGCCGATGCATCGAAGCCGGACTTGCCGCTGGCGATGAGATAGAGGACACCCGCACCGGCAAGGCCGCCGAGGACTTGGGCGATGATGTAGGGAATCGCTTCCGATTTCGGATGACGGCCCGCGACGACAAGGCCGACCGTGACCGCCGGATTGAGGTGGCAGCCGGAGATGTGGCCGATGGTGTAGGCCATGGTCATCACGGTGAGGCCGAAGGCGAGGGAAACGCCGACGAAGCCTATGCCGAGTTGCACCGGAGAGTCACCGGTTGTGAGGAACATCGCCGCGAGAACCGCGCTGCCGCAGCCGCCGAAGACGAGCCAGAAGGTGCCGAAGAACTCGGCGAGTGTTTTGTTTTTCAATGTCATGGTGTGTGGTGTTGTGTGTGTGGAGATGGTGTGGATTCCGGGCATTCGCTGCGCACGGCGGCGAGCAGGTCGGCGGCGGCGAAGGGCTTGGTGAGATAGGCGGCCGCGCCCGCCTTGCGCGCTTTCTCGCGGCTGAGCGGCTGATCCTGGCCGGTGATAAAAACCACGGGCAGGCGGATGCCGCGCTCAAGAAGGTGCTCGTGGAGTTCGAAACCGGAGAGCCCGGGAAGCTGAATATCGAGAATGAGAAAGTTCGAGCCCTCCAGCGCGTCAGAGGTGAGAAATTCCTCAGCAGAAGAAAAACAGCGGTTTGGCATGGCTGCCGCACCACAAAGCCGCCCTACCGCCTGCCGCATGGCAGGATCGTCATCGACGATGGCAATTTGGGAACGGTGCATGACCATTGGAGGAAACATGGCGGCGCGGCACGAATCGGAGAATTGTCACTTGGGGCGGCATAATTGCCCTTTGGTGAGGTGTTCAAACGATTTCCGCCGCCATGCCCACCAGCTCCGGCAACGAGGCCGCCGCCATCTTGGACATGACCTGCGAGCGGTGCGCCTTGACGGTGCGCTCGGCGCAACCGAGCTCTGCGGCGATCATTTTGTTGGGCTGGCCTGCCACCACGCGGCGGAAGACTTCCCGCTCGGTAGGAGTCAGCGATGCCATGCGGCGCAGCAACTCGCGGTGGCGCCCGGCGGCTTGCCAAGCTGCTTCCTCGGCTTCCAGCGCGGCGGCCACGGCTTTCAACAATTCGTCGCTCTGGACAGGCTTTGTTAGAAAATCAAAAGCACCGCTCTTGACCGCCCGCACGCTCATCGGGATATCGCCATGACCCGTCAGGAAAATTACCGGCAGCGTCTCGCCCTGGCGGACGAGGGCTTGGTGCAGTTCCAGTCCGGTTGGGCCGCCCGGCATCCGCACATCGAGCAAGAGGCATCCGCGCGTGCGGTCAGCGCGAGCCATCAGGAACTCCGCAGCGGATGAATAAACACGCACTTCATGACCCGCCGCACGCAAAAGCCGCGAAAGAGCCGTGCGCAAGGATGCATCGTCATCGACCAGATGGACGACGGGCGATGCCTCAAACGGCTTTTTGGGTGAATTCAGGCTCATTGGATGGGAGTCAGGATCAGATGAAAGCAGGCACCTCCACCGGGTGCGTTTCGCGCGATGAGTTTGCCTCCGTGAGCTTCTGCGATCGAGCGGGAGAGTGCAAGTCCGAGCCCCATTCCCTCGCTTTTCGTAGTGAAGAAGCTTTCAAAAATCCGATTCAAAAGATCCGCCGGAATTCCCGGACCGGAGTCGCAGACTGAAACATCCACGATGCCTTCATTGTTCAGCTCCACCGCCATGCGGATCTGCCGCTTTTCCGGATCGATACCCACCAGGCTGTCCATCGCATTCAAGAGCAGGTTCAACAAAACCTGCTCGATCCGCACTTTCTCACCGGACACTTGCGGCAAGTTTTCCGCGATATCGCAATGAAGTAAAATGGAGCGACGCCTGCAATCGTGGCGCACCATCGCCGCCACGCTGTGCACAAGCTCTTCCGGGCGGAGCGGGATCATCAGGGTCTCGCCATGGGAAACCATCGCCCGCACCTGGCGGATCACTTCGCTGGCGCGCATGTCGTCGCGCCGGATGTCGGAGAGGATTTCCCGTATCTCATCGAGCGGCGGCTGCGGAAGCTCCATCAGCATCGACGCGGCATCGGCGTTGCTCAAGATCGCGCCAAGCGGCTGGTTGATCTCATGGGCGATGGACGCGGTGAGTTCGCCCAGCATTCCGAGGCGTGAAGCATGCTGGAGTTTCTCGCGAGCCTCCACCGCCTCCTGGGCATCCGTGATGTCCTTCGCCATGGAGATATAACATGGCTCGCCGTGAAGATTCACGAGTTCGGTGGAGACGCTGAAGAGCCGGCTCAAGCCGTTCGGCATGCAAACCCGGTGCTCGTAATCCCGCAAGACCTTGCCTGAGGCGAGGTATTCGAGGTAGAGCTGCTCGCCGGAGTTCTCGAATACGAAACCCAGCTCCAGATGGGTCCGCCCCAAGGCCTCGTCCCGCGAGACCCGGGTGGTGCGCTCCCATGCCGGGTTTGCATCGATGATCCTCCCATCCGCCTGCCGGATCACACTGATCGAAACCGGACTCGCGCTGAAAACCTGGGAAAACCGAAGTTCAGAGAGTTGCCTCTCGTTTTCCGCCCGGCGTTCGCGGGCACGTGCTGTGAGAAGACCTATGATCAAGGCGAATTGAAGCAGGATGGCGACAGCGCCCGCTACGACAGCCTCGCGATGTTCCTCCCATAGTGTGGCTTCGCGGAAACGGATTTCAGCGTTTTCCGGCAGGCTGCGCTTGTTCCACCCGTGGCGACGCATCACCCTTTCATCGAAAATCCACTGCGGTTTCCCCGAAGGCAAAATGCCGATGGACTCCGCCGCCTCACCCAGCACCACCCTGCGGGCAAGTGTGCCGATGACCCGGCCTTCCTGCTCGAAAGGAATCATCGCGCCACCCATGACTCCGGCGCCGACGTATGATTCGTAAAAGCACAACACAGGCACGGAGGATTTTTCCGCCAACCAGCCAGCCACGCTGCGCGGGAGAAGCGTATGGCCGTCCGGTGTCTGGAAATAGGTCAGATAAATGACCAGGGTGTCCTCCGGCAGCTTGGAAACACGATCAAACAAATCATCCAGCGGCTCCCCTCTCGATGACTCGATCTCGAAGCGTCGCTCGAAAGGAGCCGCTTGCGCCAGCGCCTGCTCATGCCGCAAACGATCGAAATCCGCCGCGCCTGACACCAGAAGGATCCTGCGAATCTCCGGGCGTATTTCGGGCAGTTTTTCGAGCATCGGGGCGACAGACCAATCCATCGGACGCCCCGCCAAAGCGCGCCGGTCTTTCAGGGAGTCGATCTGCCCGGTATCGATCCCGCCAAAAACGATCGGTGTCCCCGGGAACAGCGAATCACGCCGCTGCATCAGGAAATCCAGCGCTTGCGGCCCGATGGCGATCCACGCGACAGGAGGATTCACACTGTGCCGTCCGCGCAGGAATACCTCCATGGTGTCGGATTGTTCCGTGCTGGGGAAACGCACCGCATCGAGGAACTCCGCGAACAACTCCACCGATGGGGTTTTTCCTCCACCCTCAAATGCGCTGCGCAGACCTTTTTCCATTTCCTGGTTCGCGGGCAGAAGCCGGTCGTTGGAAAACAGCACCAGCACTCGTGGCAGCGCCTCGGCATGGCAGAGGCATGACAGGACAAAGCCCACGAGAAGACCAAGACGTATCCCGTGCCTTGTTCGGCAATACGAACCCTGCATGCGAGGCACTCTGCCAGCCCCGTCAGGACTGGCAATGTGATTCAAACCGGGCGCTCACAAAGTATGCCTATCTCCTTTATCATATCACAGCCACCACAGATGGCGGCAGGCAATCAAGCCGCCAACCATTCGGCTATGCGATCCTTCATTTTCCCGGACAAAGTAGTCGTCGTAATCATATCCATCATCCACTTCTTCATGCGTGAATTCAGAGAAGGAAATCTTGGCAAATGGTCTTTCTTGAAGTTTGGAATTTGAAATTTAGGTTCTCCGCCCATGTCCACCCTCTCCAGCAAACTTTTCGCCGTCGCCAAGCAATACATTCCGGGGGGGGTCAACAGCCCGGTGCGGGCTTTCAAAAACGTGGATGGCGAGCCGTTCTTCGTCCGCCGCGCGAAGGGCTGCCGCATCACCGACATCGATGGCAAGACCTACATCGACTACATCGGATCATGGGGCCCGAACATCCTCGGCCACGCGCCCGTGGCGATAACGAACACGATCCATCAGGTCGCCAAGGACGGCATTTCCTTCGGTATTCCGAATCCCTACGAGGTCGATATGGCGAAGACGATCTGCGAGTGGGTGCCATCCGTGGAAAAGGTGCGCATGACCTCCTCCGGCACCGAGGCGACCATGTCCGCGATCCGCGTGGCGCGCGGTTTCACGAAACGGGATTACATCGTGAAATTCGACGGCTGCTACCACGGGCATAGCGATTCGCTGCTGGTCGCCGCAGGCTCCGGGGCGCTCACCCACGGCGAGCCGGATTCCGCAGGCGTGCCGAAAGCGTTCGCGGAAAAAACCATCGTCCTTTCCTACAACGATCCGGAGGCGCTCACCCGGCTCTTCGAGAAAATGGGGGATCAGATCGCCGCGATCATCGTCGAGTCCTACCCCGCCAATGCCGGCCTCGTTTTCCCGAAACCCGGATACCTCGATCTGCTAACTTCAATCACGAAACAATACGGCGCACTGCTCATTTTCGATGAGGTGATGACCGGCTTCCGCCTCGGCAAGGCGGGCGTGCAGGGCTTGGAGAACCTCACGCCGGATCTTTCCTGCTTCGGGAAAGTGATCGGCGGCGGCCTGCCGGTAGGCGCGTTCGGTGGACGCGCGGAAGTGATGGACATGGTCGCGCCCATCGGCACGGTCTATCAGGCGGGCACGCTTTCCGGAAACCCGCTCGCCATGGCGGCGGGACTCGCCCAGCTCAAGGAGCTTTCCAGCGGCACGCCCGACGGCTTCGCCCGCCTCGACCAGCTCGGCCTTCATTTCGAGACCGGCCTCCGCGCCCTGATGACGGAAAAAGGCATCCCCCACTCCATCAACCGCGTCGGCTCGATGTTCTGCCTGTTCTTCACCGACCGCGAGATCGTCAACGTGGATGACGTGATGAAACAGGATCTCGGCCTCTTCAAAAAGTTCTTCTGGGGCTGCTTGGAGCGCGGTGTTTACATCGCCCCCTCCCCATACGAAACCGGCTTCCTCTCGCTCGCCCACAGCGAGGCGGATCTCGATGACACGCTCACGGTTTTTGGAGAGGTGCTGGCGGGGATCTAGGAGGCGGTGATCACCTTGAAAACACCTGTTTCCGCGAGAAGCCGGACGCGCAGTCCGAGGGATGCGAGATGCGCCTCGTAGGGAAGCTGGCGGTTGGCGACGAGGTGGAGGCTGCCACCGCGCTTCAGGGACTTCGCGGCGGTGGTGAGGAAAGCATGGCCGAGGCCGATGTCGCGCGCCTGACCGGTATGGAAGGGCGGGTTCGTGATGATGTGGTCGTATTTTCCGGGCAGACCCGTGGTGACATCGTGCCAATGGAACTCCGCAGGGCCGGTGAGGTTTTTCCGCGCGCAGGCGAGGGCGCGGGAATCCGCCTCAAAGAGATCGATGCGGGAAATGTTCGGGCATTTTCCCAAGGCGGCATGGCTCAGAAAACCCCAGCCCGCGCCGAGATCCGCGACCTCGCCGCGCAGGGATGGCGGCAGGTGTTGCGCGAGAAGGGCGGAGCCGGGATCGATGTGATCCGCGCTGAAAACGCCGGGAACTACGGTGAATGCAGTATCCGGAATGAAGCGGGGTTCGGACAGCCTGCGCCATGCGGTGAGAGTTGAGGCGTCCCATGGTTGCGTGTTCCCGACAGCGAAGGCGCGGCACTTGTTTTTCGAAACGGAGAAGAGCAGCGGCGCGGCCTTGGAAAGTTCTTTCTCGAAACGAGCGGCACCCGAAGTGTTCGCGAGCGCGACGATGAGCGTGCCGCCTGGCGCGAGGAGATCATGGGCGCGGGCGAAACCGGCGAGCGTCTCTTCCTTGGATTTCCCGGGAAGGAAAAATATAGTGTGATATCTCGCTCCGGGGGATTCTGTTAGATTCATCCCGGCCTTTTCGCAGAGATCGGCAAGAGGCTTCAGCGGCTGCCACGCGGTCGCGCGGAGGAGATCCGGATGCGGCTCCGCGCCGATGAACAAGGCGGGCCACACGATGGGATGCTCGCGGACGGCGAGGGCGAGTGTTTCGAGGGCGGGATTCATGGCAGCAGTTTCGCCAGCTCCGCCTCGATGATTTTCTCGCACTCGGCGATCTGCTGGGAGCGGCGTGCCCGCGCCTCATCGGCAAGCTGCTCAAGGGCATCGATGTCGTAGAGATAGACCTCCTCGATCTCGCCGACGGCGTGCTCGATGTCGCGCGGGACGGCGATGTCGATGAGGAACAGCGGGCGGTATTTGCGGGCGCGGCGGACGGACTCGATGTCCTTCGCGTGGATCACGGTGTGCGGCGCGCCGGTGGAGGAAATGACGACATCCACGTCCTTGAGCACGGGCAGCCAGTCATCGAAACGCACCGCCCGCCCGTTCATCTCAGCGGCCAACTCCAGAGCCCGCTCGTGGGTACGGTTCGCAACGATCACGGATTTCGCGCCTCTCGAAACGAGCGCTTTCGCTGTCAGGCGGCTCATCTCCCCCGCGCCGAGCACCATCACCTCGCTGTCCTTCAGGTGGCCGAAAATTTTCTCCGCCAGCTCCACCGCCACGTTGCCGATGGATGTCGAGCCTTCCTGGATCGATGTCTGGGTGCGGACTTTTTTTCCGACGCCGAAGACTTTCTGGAAAAGGCGGTTCAGAGTCGGCCCGGTGGCTCCGGCCTCGTGCGCGGCGTGGTAGGCCTGTTTCACCTGGCCGAAGATTTCCGTCTCGCCCAGAAGCATGGAATCCAGCCCGCTTACGACCTTGCAGAGATGCCGCGCGGCGTCGGCCTTGCGGTGGAGATAAAAGGGCTCCATGTGGCCGTGCACCTTTTCCGCGAGCCCGTCCTCCAGCCGCCGCAACGCCTCGCTGGCGTCCTCGGCGGCGAGATAGAACTCGGTGCGGTTGCAGGTGGAGACGACCACGCCCTCCGCCGCGCCCGCCGTTTCCAACAGGTGACGTGCGGCCTCGCCGAGCTTGGTGTTGCCCACGGCGAAGCGCTCGCGCACTTCGACGGGCGCCGTTTTATGATTCAGTCCCAGGCAGGCGAGTTCCATCAGACGAAAGCGAAAACCCCCAGTGAAAGAATAAATAGCGCGACCGCCCCCAATGCGAATCGCCGCCCGGTGAGGCCGCGTATGCGTTTCACCGCCATCAACGCGATGTAACCCACCCATACCGAAACAGCTGCGATCAGATGCGCCAATGCCCCATCACCATGCGGCATCAGCAAGCCCGCCACCAATCCGATGGTCAGCAGAATCATCCCGATCCACAACAATCGCTCCAAGGAAACGAGCAGTTCGCGCACCGGCGGCAGATTCCGGAACAGCCCGCTTTTCAAATGGTGCTCCTTGAGCTGGCGATCGAGCACCAGAAACATCACGCCGGCCACCGCCGCCAGCGCCAGCGCCCCGTAGGCCAGCACCGAAGTTGCGGAATGCGTCTCACCCCACGGGCTGGTGTTCAGGATTTTTTCCGGGTTCGTAGCCAGCCGCCCCGGCAGTAAAGCGAAGCCCTGGAAAATGACCACCACCGGCGCGGTGAACACCCCGAGCAGGGAAATGCGGTACATCGGCCCGACAAGCAGGTAAAAAAGCGTGAGCGACCAAGCGAGATAGACGGAAATCTCGCCGATGCTGCGCAACGGACAGGCTCCGCGCATTTCCCCCCGGATCACAAGGTAGCCGATCTGACAGAGCATCGCCGCGATCATCCACCACACTGTCCAGTGGCTTCTCTTGCCATGCCTCAAAACCAGCAAGCCGCGCACCCCCGCCACGGCGGCGAGGACGGTTGCAGCGATCAGGAACCAGCGATCCATGCCCCTTCCATCGCCGCAAAGAGGCGGTCATGCAAGCGCGGAGAGCATGTCCTGCTGGTCGGGCGGCAGGGACAACAACTCTTGCTGGATCGCGGTCATATTCATCGTCGTGAGCTTCGCATCCTGACCGTCTGTCCGCAAGCCAACATTGGCTTCTCTATCGCCTCTCCAACTCCACTGTTCCCATATCCACCAACCCTCTTTCCTCGCTGAAAAGCGCATTCGCAGAAGGAAGACGCCTCTCCCACTTGAACGATTTCTCCCGGTAGCTCTCCACCTCCAAGCCGATGTTTGCACCGGCGCGTCCCATCCAAGCGGGCCCGCCAAGCCAAGAGATATGCCAATCCAGATCCGGGGCGACGTCCACAAGGCCATCGCTGCCTGAAATCCGGTTGAATTCCTGCCGGTCGATGACGATGCGGGTCTTCACGCGCTCCAGCGGTTGCTTCGTTCCGGCGTCGATCAGCCGGGCTTTCACTCCGTAGCGCGAAACAGTGTATGCCGGGCTGCAAGAAGGGAGGACGCAATGGATCATTACAAACATGAGTGCGAAATTCCTCGGTTTCATCATGGTCAGGAGCTTGCTTTTTCAATCCGGGTGAGCTGCGGGAATTGTGACTTTCTGGAGATGGATTCCTTTCTGATCAAACCATGCCTCCGCTTCTCTCTCAGAATTGGCCACATCACGAAAAACCTCCGAGGGTGATGAGAACAGCAGCTCATGCGGCAGGGAGCAGAAACTGCCATTGAAACCCAAGCCGCTGATCTCATGAATGTAGCTCAAATTGACCCAGCCTCGCCTGTAGGTCGTTTCAGACTGCTTACGAAAATCCGAATCCTTGGCGAAATCATCGAGCATCGCAGGTGTGATATTATGACTCCCCTTGGCCGGGGCATAGGTTGTTCCGGTGACGGCACAGGAACATGCGGTTAGAAGCAGGCAAGCGGCTGCGGCTGAAAATGGAAAGAGCATACGATAAGTTCACTACGGAGCCACCGCGAAAGGGTTCGCACTGTTGCGGCGGTTCACTTCGCCGGAACTCCATTTCCACGGATCGACGCCTTTTTGTGTGAAGACAGCCAGGCCGATGACGCCGACGTTGCGGGTGTCGCCGTGCTTGAGGTTCGCGTAGGAATCGGAGACGCCGGAGAACTCGAAAGCTGCGACCTTGCTCTCGCTCTTGCGGAACCCGTCGATTTCCAAGGTCTCGCCGGGATAGACGATGTAGCCGCGCTTGGAAAAGGAAGCGGTCTTGCCGTCCATAACATCCAGACCATCCACGCTGGCGACGATTTCCAATGCGCTCTTGCAGCGGTTTTTCACCACGATGGAATAGCGCCCGCCCTTCGATCCGCCGACAAGCCTGCGCCCGTAGCCATATTCCTTGTAAGCGGGCAAATAGCCGGAGCCGCCCTTGATCCCCCACTCCACCAGGCTGCCCGCCGCCGTCTGCATCGGACCGACCCTTTCCGGAGCACGGGAAATCGCCTTGATGCCTTCGGAGTCGTTGTAGAAAATTGCGTCGGTGCCGGCGGGTTTCGAGGAGGCGCGGACGAAGGAAGTGTAGGACATCTCGGAATTCCGCTCGGCTCCCCAGCCGGTGGCGAGGCCGGGGCGTTCGGGATTGTTGATGATCGCATCGATGCTGTTCCGATTGATCGCCGCGTCGCCTGAACGAAGCCCACCGGTCACAATGTTCGAGACTTCATTCGGGGAGCTGGGAACACCTGGAATTTGGCTGCCGTTAATCGGAGAACTAAATTGCGTACCACAGGAGCTTAATACAATGGCGGCGAGCATTGCTCCCAGAGACAGGATGGATTTCAATTTCATGGTGCTGGAAAAGCAGCATTTCGCAGGCGCGCCGTCAAACATAAAGTGCATTTTTTCCAGCATTTAAGTTGCGGTTTTTCCAGCATCTGCCATCTTCGCGGTGTGAAACGATTCGAGAACGGCCAGCTTACGCGCCGCGAGAGACAGGTGATGGACATCCTTTTCCGGAAAGGCAAATGCACGGCGGAGGAGGTGATGGAAGAGATCCCTGATCCACCGAGCTACTCGGCGGTGCGGGCTTTGCTGGCTACGCTGGAACAAAAGGAACTGGTGACGCACTCGAAGGATTCGCGGCGTTACGTGTATGCGCCCACTGTTCCGGAAAAGAAGGCGAAGCGCACGGCGCTCAAGCAACTCTTGTCCACGTTTTTCGAGGGCAGCCCGGAGAAACTCGTCGCCTCCCTGCTTGATCCGAAAGACCAGAACCTCTCCCAGGCCGAGATCGCGAAGATCAGGAAACTGATCGACGGCGGCGATGGAAAATGAAAATCTGCCCACGAAAATGATCGCGACCCTCGCCTTTTCCCTCGTGGCCGCCGGACTCGTCCTGCTCGCCGGACGCAAGGACGCCGCCCGCGATCCACGCCTCACGCTTTTCCTGCTGATCCTGATGGCGCTGATTCCCGTGATGGCCGCGTTCGTGCCTAAAGTGGCCGTGCTGCCCGCTGTTGCGGCGGAGGGTTTCGCATGGGGGAAATGGATTTCCGGAATCTGGGCGCTAGGCTTTGTCCTCTTTCTCGCAAGGCTCGCCCTCGCTGCGCGCGGGCTGGGGATTTGGAGAAAACGCTCGGCGAAGGTCGGCGAGATCAAGGGCGTGGAAATCCGCGAGGTCGCCGGGCTGCGCGGGCCGGTCGCGGCTGGCGTCTTGAGGAAGGTGATTTTCGTCCCGGAAACATGGGGCGCGTGGAAAGAGTCGGATCGGGAGATCGTTTTACGCCATGAGCTTTCCCATCATCGCCGCCGCGATCCGTTGTGGAGGCTTTGCGCGGAGATCGCGCGCGCCGCGATGTGGTGGCATCCGCTCGCCCACTGGATGGCCGGGCGTTTCAACCTCCAATGCGAATACGCCTGCGACGAGGCCGTTGTCCGCGAAGGCACGGACGCGAAGACCTACGCCGGCCTGCTGTGCGGCATCGCGGAAAAGCAATCGCACGCCCCCCTCGCGCTCGCGATGGCTTCCCCCTCCTCGCTCCAGCTTCGGGTGACCCGGATGCTGCGGCCTTCGCCGCGCTTCGGTATGCTTTCATTCGTTAGTTTTGCGATCATCGGAACCGCCACGGCCTGCGCGCTTTCAGTGGTTGGAGCGAAGGCGATCCCCGCCGCGGAAGTCCGTCTCCGGCTCACCGCCGATCCGTTTCCGGGGGAGAGGTAGGATTCACAACTCCACCCGCCGCAGCCATTTTTCCCTGCGGAACCATGTCTCCTGGCGCTTCGCGTATTGGCGGGTGGCGGCAGTAATGAGTTCCGCGCATTGAACCCGGCTGATCTCGCCGGAAAGCAGCCTTCGGATCTCTTTCACGCCGATGGCTTTCTCCCAACTCCCGGAAACGCCTTGGAGCGCCGCGACCTCCTCGACCGCGCCTTCGGCAAGCATCTTCTCCGTCCTCAGCGCGATGCGGCGGTGCAGATCCTCGCGGCTGCGGATCAGCCAGACACCGTTCAGCGTCGATTCGATCTCGCGGGTCTTCTCCGCCCAGCTGTCGCGCATTTCGGAAACCTTTTTCCCGCTCAGCAGGCAGATCTCCAGCGCCCGGGAGACATAGCGCGGGTTGTGCCGGTCCACCTGCGCCGCCTCGGCGGGATCGAGCCTCTCCAGCTCCGCGAAAAGCTCCTCCAGCGGGCGGGCATCCATTTTCTCGCGAAGCTTCCTGTCGCCCTGTGGCAGCGGCGAGGGGCCGTGGGTGAGGAATTTCAGGTACAAGCCCGATCCGCCTACTACGACCGCCGTATTTCCACGGGAGTGGATTTCGGAAATCACCTGCCCCGCCATCTCCGCGTAGCGTCCCGCATCGCAGCGATCCTCCGGCGGGAGCACCCCGAACAAGTGGTGGGGCACAACGGACATCTCCTCCGCCGTCGGCGCGGCGCTCAGGGTATCAATCCCACGGAAAAGCTGGAAGGCGTCACCGTTGACAATCTCGCCTCCCATCGAGACCGCGAGTTCCAATGCGTGGCAGGTTTTTCCAGACGCCGTCGCGCCGCAGACATAGATCACCTCGCTCCTTGCCATCATGGGATTGGGGGTTTCTCTTCGCCACCGCTCACTGCTTGGGATTTTATCGGGATATCCACAGCCTGTGGCCGCGTGATGCCGGTGTGGATATCGAATTCCGCAAGGCGCTTCTCGATCATGATGCGGAGGTCGCTGTCAACCACAAGCCCGTTCGTCTTGTCGTTGAGCTCGATCCAGAAATAGAGGATGAAATCGAGCGAGTTGTCGCCGAAGTGGGCGAGCGTCGCCAAGGGCGCGGGATCCTTGAGGATCAGGCCGTGACGTGCCGCCGTCTCGTTGAGGATCTCGATCACCTTCTGGACGGGTGAGTCCAATGCCACCCGCAGGCTTAGCTCGCGGCGTAGCAGAAGCGAGTTCAGCGTCCAGTTCACCACGCGGTTCTCAAGGAGAAGCGAGTTGGGAACCAGGTTCTCGATGCCGTTGGCTCCGCGCACGATCGAGGAGCGCGTGTTGATTTCCGAGACAACCCCGTTGATCCCGTCCACCTCAATGATGTCGCCGACGCGGACTTTCCTCTCGAACAGCAGGATGATGCCGCTGATGAAATTCTTGATGATCGTCTGTGTGCCGAAACCGACGCCGATGGCCAGCGCACCGGCGAGGAACGCGAAGATCGTGAGCGGGATGCTCAGCCAGCTCAGCGTCGCGAGCGCCAAAAGCAGCGCGACGATCAGCATCACCCAATTCCGCAGGGTGCGCGCCACGGCTTCCCCGATGAGCCGGCGGTGGACCAGGATACGCTGGATCCTGCGGCTGATCCTCGCCGCGATGAAGTAGGCGATCGCGAAAACAAGCACCGCCGATATGATCGAACCCAGTGTGACAAACCGTGTCTGAGTCACTTTCTGCCCGTCGATCTCCATGGTTTCCTCGTAACGCGTGACGGGAATGATCCAGATCCTTTTCGCCGAATCCCATGTTTTGGAGGCCAGCTCGGTGGCGGGTTCATACCACGGCGCGTTTTCCTTGCTCGCATACTCGGAAAGCCAGCGGGAAAGCGTGCGGCGCTGGTTGGTGATGGCCTGGTTGGCGCGCTGCATGAGCGCCTGCTTTTCCCAAAGTATGGCGCGCTGCCTGTTGAGCGATACCAGCTTCGGATCGTCCGCAGGCAGGAGCGAAGCGCGCGATTGCTCTTTCCCGATATCCGCCGCGACGGATGTTAGCTGGTTGCTCGCCACAACCTCCCACGCATCCAGGCGCTGGTGCAGGGAAGCAAGGACACCGATCGCCGCCTTCCGCTCGGCGGGTTTGGGCGCACCCAGAAGGATGAGGCGCTGCTCGTAGGCCTCCGGGATGAAGGACTCGATCTGCAGGAAGGCATCGAGCGAATCGGAAATCGACTGGAGGGCTTCGAGCTGGACGGCGGCGGTCTCGGCATGGAGTTCCGCCAGTTCAAGGGCGGCGGGATCGGGTTCAGGAGCCGCCCGGAGCGCGGCAAGCGCGGCGGCCGTGGCCGCCTTTTCCTCCACCGCCTTGCGTTGGCGCTTGCGGTATTCGAGACCCTCCTTTTTCAGAGCCGATTGCCTGTCCACCGATGCCTCCTTGATCCGGGCCAAATCCTCCTCGCTGAAAACGAGATCATCCCCCGCCTCCTTGATTTTCCGGGAAAGCAATCCGATCATGACCTCGTTGGCGCGGATCATTTCCTCGAGCGAGGCGATCCCCCTTTGCAAGCCGCTGGCGCGGATGAACAGCGAGCGCTGTTTTATTTTCAGCGTGTCAAACTTCCACTGGAGCGCGACCTTATCCTCGCCGGCTTGTTCAAGCGCCTTCAAAGCCAATTCGACATCCTCCTCGGCTTCCTTTGATTCCTTGAGAAGTCCGGTGAGTGTGGTTTTGAAAACCTCGATGGAAGACCGGTCGGAAGCCTGCTTGCCCTCGATGGTTTCCTTGCGTTCGCTCAACTCATCCACCATCAGCGCTGAATACGGTGGCGGAGTGTCGAAGCCCTTCCATGAATCAGCCTCAGCCTTCGCGGCCTCGAGAGCCGTGTCGGCTTCCTTGGTATCGTCGAGGATCAGCAGATGGCGTGAAATCGCGAGCAGGGTCTGCTCGGTGATGCGCCTGCGCGCGGAGAGATCGGATGTGGTAACACCCTCAGGCAGCGCTTCGGAAGAGCCGTAACGCTCAAGCCGCTCCAACTCATTCTCGGCCTCGACCTTCCATTTTTCGAGCTGGGCGCGGAGATCCGGGGCGGACTTGTCCTTTTCCGCAGCACTCTCCGCCCTCTTCATTATATCCTCCATTTGTGCGCCGGCTGGCAGGCACGTCACGATGAGGAGAAGCAGGATCGCCGGGAGGATTGTCTTAGATTTCACCACGTTCGTCTTTTTCGAGTTGGATTCGGTCGTCAAGGTTGCGCGCTTTCACGCGATGGTTGCGCTTGTGCCAGCGTTCGGTGGCCATCTGGCGTTTTTTCGCGCGTTTGCGCAACGCCTCGATTTCGGTTTCGAGGTTCAGGAAGGATTCGTAACGCGCGGGATCGAGTTTTCCCTCGGCGACCGCCTTGCGGATCGCACAGCCCGCGTCGTTCACATGGCTGCAATCGGAATACTTGCACTCGGCGGTGAGCGCGGCGACGTCCTCAAAGCTCCCGCGCAGGGTCGACTCATCCGTCCACATCTGGATCTCGCGCATCCCGGGGTTGTCGATCAGCATCCCGCCGCCATCCAGCGGGACAAGCTCGCGGGTGGTGGTGGTGTGGCGGCCTTTGCCCGTGGTCTCGTTCACCTCGCTGGTCCACTGCCATTCCTCGCCGTAGAGCTGGTTCACGAGGGTCGATTTCCCCACCCCGCTGGAACCTACGATGCACATCGTAATTCCCGGCGCGAGATGCGAGCGGATCGCTTTCAAGCCCTCCCCTTTCAGCGCCGAAGTGATGTGGATGGACGCGTCCGGAGATAGCGCGGAAATCTCCGCCGCCGCCTGCTTCAGCTCCGCCTTGGTGAAAAGGTCGGATTTGTTCAGCAGCACCACGGGCTTCGCCCCGCTGAGGTGGATCAGCGTGAAATACCGTTCCATGCGGCGCAGGTTGAAATCCGATCCCGCATCGGTGACCACGGTGACGACATCGATGTTCGCCCCGATCACCTGCGCCTGGCTGCTGTTGCCCGGCATTTTCCGGGAAAACACCGTCCGGCGCGGGAGCTGGGCGCGGATCACATGCGGGTTGTCGTCGTCGCCCTCCTCGATCGCCACCCAATCCCCCACGGCGGGCAGATCGGAATCCACGACCGCCGCGTTCCAAAGCCGCCCGCAGAGGATGCAATGGATCTCCTCGCCGCCATCGAGGAACGCCGAAAAATTGATCGAGGTCTCGCGGATCAGGCGCGCGGGAACCCAGCCATTTTCGCGGTGCGGCGCGAAGGCGGTTTCGAGTTCCGGAGTCCAGCCGAGTTCTTTGAGGGTCATGGGCGGCGGGAAAATATCGGAACTTTTCGCCATAATCGAGAACTTCCCGCATGGCGGATGCGATACTCCGCGAGGGCTGGAACGCGCCGCCCGCGACACTAACAGGGAACCGCCGACGCCACGGATCCGACGGCTTCCAGCACCGCGTTGACGATCACCGTGGTGATCCGTGCGCGGTTGAGGATGATATCGCACAAAAGGCCGAACACGACCGCAAGATACGCGAGGTAGCCGAATCCGAGGTAATCGTTGAAGAGGATCGTCAGGAGCCAGTTCTGCTCGAAGATATAGAAATAGGAACAAACCACGGCGGAGGTGGCGGCGAGGAGGCCGGGGACGAAGAGCTGAAGGCTGCGGGGCAAATTCATCTGTATTACGCTGGGGAATTGGCGATGACGTTACAACTCCGGCTCACCACACTTTATCCTTTCCATCCGACCTTATACTTATCATTTTAGCCCTGATGGAAGGCCAATATGAGCAAGTGATCCGTGAGAAAATCGCGGCGGCGGTGGATGTTCCTCCCCCGGAATTGACCCGGCGGGATGTGGAGCTCCCACCGATCAAGGGCAAGGCCTTGGCTGTCATCGGCATGCGCCGGGCGGGCAAGACCAGCTTCCTCCACCAATGCCGGGCCGATCTGCTCGCCGCCGGCCGTTCCTCCAACCGCCTGGTTTACTTCAATTTCGAGGACGAGCGCCTCGGCGGCTTGGCGGCGACCGACCTCCACATGATCCCGGACACCCACCTGCGGATGTTCCCGGAGCCGGCCGACGAACCGGTCACCCTCTTCCTGGACGAGATCCAGCAGGTTCCCGGCTGGGAAACCTTCGTCCGCCGACTGCTCGATACCCCCGGTTACGAGATCTTCTTATCAGGCTCATCGGCCAAGCTACTCAGCCGGGAAATCGCCACCTCCATGCGCGGGCGGGCGTGGGAGATCACCATCCACCCTTTCAGCTTCCGCGAGTTCCTCCGCCATAACGGGCACGAGGTTCCGGTCGATCTGTCCGTCCTCACCGCGAAAAAGACCGCCGCCCTCGATCACCAGTTCGCCCGCTACCTCGAAACCGGCGGCTTTCCGGAAGCGCAGGCACTCGAACCCGCCCACCGCCGCCAACTCCTCCAAGGCTACATCGACGTCCTTCTCCTCCGCGATGTCGTGGAACGCCACAAGGTCGCCAATGTCACCGCCCTGCGCTGGCTCGTGCGCCGGCTCCTCAGCAGCCCGGCTGGCCTGTTCTCGGTGACCAAGTTCTCCGCCGATCTGAAGTCGCAGGGCATCCCCGTCTCCCGGGATCACCTCTATGAGTTCCTCGCCCACCTTGAGGACGCCTTCCTCCTCCAGACCATCCCGGTCGCAACGGATTCGGAAAAACGCCGCCAGGTAAACCCCCGCAAGGTGTACCCCGCAGACCCGGCGCTCATCCCCGTCTTCGACCGCAGCGGCAAGCCCAACACCGGCCACGCGCTGGAGTCCGTCGTCTTCACCGAGCTGCAGCGCCGCCATGCGGAAATCGCCTACGTCAGGACTGCCAGCGGCTTCGAGGTCGATTTCCTCGCCCGCTACCCGAATGGCACCGAGGAGCTGATCCAGGCCTGCACCTCCATCGATGACCCGGAAACCCGGGAGCGCGAAGTCCGGGCACTTGAGGACGCCGGATCGGAGCATCCCAACGCGCGGCAAGTGATCCTAACCATGGAATCACGCATGCCCTTCCCCCAGGTTCCAAAACCTATCCATGTCATGCCAGCATGGAGCTGGATGCTTGCTTCATCGGATCGAGCCTAGCCCCGCCGATGTCCCCGCCCTCTTCCCAAAACTCCCCCATTGCCAATTGGAATGCCCCATGCCTCGCCAAATACTCATTCGGAGCGGATTCATCGTGATCAGGCTGGGTAACTGCCGATGGCTCTACAAGACGCTTATCTTTAGCTGGCGTGGAGCGCGTGCAATACCGCTTGCGGCTCTCGGTCCACGACACGAAGCAACGCCTTCGCTGGCCCTTCCGGTTCACGGCGTCCTTGCTCCCAATTCTGGAGCGTTCGCACACTCACACCGATGATCGATGCAAATCGGGACTGCGATAGTCCCAAGCGCTCGCGAATCGCTTTAGGGTCGGGATCCTCGATTACAAATGTTCTCGACGGCTTGCGCACTCCGCGACGAATCTCTCCCGCTTGGCGGATGCTCTCGCACAGTAAATCAAAATCTTTCTCGTTCATGGTTCCAAGTGTTCTTCAACAAGCTCTCTAAGCATCTGGTAGTGGCGCGGACTCAAATCCGACTCTTGATTCTTGGGATAGGCGTAAAGCATGAAAATCTCGTCTTGGCAGACCAGGTAATAAATGACCCGCAAACCGCCGCGCTTGCCGCGCCCACTTCCCATCCAGCGGATCTTACGCAGACCTCTCGTCTTTGGAATGAGGTCGCCAGCTTCAGGATCGGCGATGAGCACGGCTTGGAGAGCCGTGTAGGACTCATCGTCGATAAGCTCGACAATTCTGGCTGTGAAAACTTCAGTCTCATAGAAAATCATTGGCCCAGACGAATCATACGCCAATGACGCACCTACGCAAGGGATTTTTTTGCCTACACTCCAAAATTGATAAGACGGCTTCCTCGGCGTCGCCATCTCCGACTTGTAGCCTTCTTTCTTCTTTCATTTTGTCAGGTCTTTAACGGCTGACGATAATACCTGCCAGCACGTCTTGCATGTTTCACCGTCGAAGTCTGCTCGTTCGGACATTTGCGCCCAAGGGTGAACAATATTCCGAGACTGGCGGAGCGCGTGACTGAATGAGCCTCTATCAACCTTCAACCAGCCGCAATCGACAGCCACCTCAATCAAATCATGTAGCGTCCAATTCTCTATGGAGATAGCACTCCCTGACTTCTTGTCCTTGGGAGAGAAACGAGACTTATATGCATCAGGCCGTAGTGCCAACGCCTTACTGAGAAGGAGTCCTTCTAATATACTTCCCATCAGAATTACGGCGGACAAATGGGCTCCAGCTCGCTCGCACTTCTGAGCCTCTACCCATCTATCCTGCAAAATCTGCTCAAGAACAGGAACCGATGACGTAAGCCTCGCAAATGAAGGAGGCGGAATAATCGTATAAGTCAGACCATCGAAAAGGCGTTCAGATATGCCGTTCCGTCTAAATACCTCGATTATATCTTGAATTTGCTCTTTCGGAGTAATGCGCTTCGCAAATTCAGCAAGCAATTCCTCTTTCTTGGGTTCGGCGAGAGGGTGCATTGATAGCGAGAGAACCCAATCATAAATGAGCTGAGACCGCTGTGATGTGATCGCCTCGTTCGGATAACTCGTGCGCTGACACGGAAACAATGCTTTTGCATTCCGTTCTACGTCACGAACCGTTGTCGTCCACTTTAGGGCTTCGCCTAAATCCGTAGCGAGGGGCTTTGCTTGCATTTCATTTTCTCGAATTATTAGCCTTTTGCTATTTTTGGAATTATCGACTCAACAAACCAGACTAAGTCCTTGTAAACAGGAGCATGAATAGGAGATAAATATGATAAATCTTCTAAAATCGCACTGCCGAGTTTGTCGGTGGAACCTCCGTCATTAAAGCTAATCTTGAGACGGCCATAGGTAATTACAGCTCCCAACTTTTGGACACCGTGTTCTTCTGCCCAATCAAATATCTTCATCGTAATCGGTTGCACAGAATTCTCACCAAAATGCGCATACAGATACACCATGAATATCCCAAAGGCGCTGTATGCTGCCATGTCGTAATCGAACTCATCTGCGCGTGGTGAGAGATGCTTTGTGACACTTAGCTTCGAGAGTTCCTGTATTGCCGGGCAATAAACCAAGGCTCTGTCCGCAAGCGGCTTCTCCGGCGCACGATTTGATCTGAAAATGTTGAATATGGACATTTTATTTTGGCTAACGTGTAAGGAATGGCGGCGCCGGGGTAAAGCTCAAAATTGATCAGACGGCTTCATCGGCGTCGCCATCTCCGACTTATTCTGCTTCTTGTTCTTTTGATATGGTGTGTATTTTATTCCTTTTTGTTGAGCTGCTTCCTCCATGTTGCACCAAGGCCGTCTGCTTCCATCTTACTAACGTCCATTGTTCTTCCATCGAATATGAAATAGGCGAAATCCGCCATGATCGCAGTGTTAGTCACACGATCATAGCGCACAATAACTTTCTCATCTGTACGCATCCAAGTCATAAAATCACCATCTTGAACGGGTTTAGAGAACTTTGTTTCGACATCGGCGCAACCGTTTAAGCAAAACAATATATCCTTTTCGGTCATCGGTTGGTTATCTTTTCTCTTGGCGGTGTAGGACATCACACGATCTCCAATAATCACGATAACCAGCTTGTAAGGAATATCGGTGTCTTCTGAGCCCTTGACGGGATCGATAGCAATCAACTCGGCACCGTTAGAAGCAATCTTGGGAAGTTTAGTGATTTTGCATCCCTCAAAACTATTTAGCCAATATTCCTTCGTCGCCCACAAAAAGTGCGCTGAGGATAGCGTAGTCAGGCTGGTGAAAGCTAATAGAATAGCGGCTAGTAATTTCATTGTATCGGTTGTAGTTGGATTTCTTTCCTTGGCAGAACGTCAAAGAGCACGCAACCGCTATCAGCGGCGGCGAGCGTCGATCACAGGGTTGATGTTGAAGCTACGAAAAGGCATGTAAACAGGGCGGCTGATTGGGGTTGCTTGTTTCGACTTGTTGAACAGAGCCGCATGGCGGCGATTCCTTCGCGCGGAGCGCCGGCTTGCTGCGGGGTTGAAACGATGTGGCGGGCCCGGCATGATCAACGCACTATGACAAAAAAACACGTCAGTTAGC
>JBJONG010000020.1:0-76611 GCA_046051965.1 Verrucomicrobiota bacterium | reverse complement strand
TTTCAGCCCAACGGGTACTCGGGGTGTCTGCTTTCAGATGGTTTGGATGCTCATGCATCCGCTCAAACAATGCAGTGTAACTACAAAGTACAGAATAATTTTTGGCAAATTGTGGGTAATGGGCAGAGCAGGCTGCAGCAGTCCAAAGCTTTCGGCATATGCTCCCATGAAAAAGCCACTGAACTCACCGGAAGAGATTGAGGAGCAACATGAAGAGCCGATTGGCTGCGGACGCTACGCCGATGATGACAAGCGGGCCAAGGCACCAAAGGGCTACCGGGGTGAGGCCGAGGGTAAGGTTTCTATCCGGTTGCCTCGGGTCTTCCATAGGTGGAAGATAGGCGAAGGTGGCGTGGAAGGCAAGGAGAGAGGCGGCTCGCGTTCTGGAGAACGCGGCTCCTTACTTAGGCGTCGAAGCCGCCTCGTGTTTTTCCTCGGCGGCTTCGAGGTCGGCGCGTTCTTTGGCGATGACTCGGACGAGCTTGCGGGCGGTGGTTTCCCAGTCGGCGAGGAGGGCGGCGGCTTGTTGGGAGCCGGTTTTTTCCGCGTGGAGCGCGATGAGGGATTTCACCTCGGCGATATCCTGCGGGCGGCGGACGGGCATGGCGACGACCATCTCGGTGTTGACGCGGGATTGGAATTTCCCGTCCACGTCATAGACGTAGGCGGTACCGCCGGACATGCCGGCTCCGAAGTTTTTGCCGGTCTTGCCGAGGATGACGACGGTGCCGTTGGTCATGTATTCGCAGCCGTGGTCACCGACGCCCTCGACGATGGCGGTGGCACCCGAGTTGCGGACGGCGAAGCGCTCGCCGGTGCGGCCGTTGGCGAAAAGTTTGCCGCCGGTGGCTCCGTAGAGGCAGGTGTTGCCGGCGATGGAGTTTTTCGCGGCCTCGAAGCCGGCCTCGGGGGAGACGCGCAGGATGATTTCCCCGGCGGCCATGCCTTTGCCGACGTAGTCGTTGCCCTCGCCGATGAGTTCGAGGGTGACGCCGGAGACGAGGAAGGTGCCGAAGGACTGGCCTGCGGTTCCTTTGCAGGTGATGTGGATGGATCCGGCCGGGAGACCGTAGTTCCCGAAGGTTTCCGCGATCCGTCCGGACAGGCGGGTGCCGATGTTGCGGTCGGTGTTGACGACGTCGTATTCGAGGGTGACGGCGGGGCGGTCTGGGATGAGCTTGATGGCTTCAAGGATTTCCTCGGTGACTGATCCGGTGCCGTACTCAGCCGATTCCGCAGGACGGCGACCGGAGATTGCCGCCACGATGTCGCTGAGGATTTCGATATCGAGAGCGCGCTTGGCGATACCGTCGTTGCGCTCCTTGGTGCGGATGCGGGAGATTTCCGAGGCGGGTTTCTCCATGGCATTTGCGACGGAGGGGACGACGTCCTTTAGGAGGCGGGAGAAATCGAGGGTGTTCGCCTTCGGGTGGCCGGGCACTTCGCGCTGGGTGAGGAATTCGGGGCGGCCGATCAGTTCGTCGAGAGTGCGGACGCCGAGCCTCGCCATGACCTCGCGTGCTTCCTGGGCGACGGCGTTGAAATAGTTGATGACCATTTCGGGCGTGCCCTTGAACTTGGCGCGGAACTTGGGATCCGTGGTGGCGACGCCGACGGGGCAGGTGTTGAGGTGGCATTTCCGCACATACACGCAGCCCATGGCGATCATGGCGGTGGTGCCGAAATTGAACTGCTCCGCGCCGAGGATGGCGGCGATGACGACGTCCTTGCCGTTCTTGATGCCGCCGTCGGTGCGGAGGGTGACGCGGTCGCGGAGGTTGTTGATGATTAGGGTCTGCTGCGCCTCGGAAAGTCCGAGTTCCCACGGCGATCCGGCGTGTTTCGTGGAGGAAAGAGGCGAGGCTCCCGTGCCGCCATCGTGGCCGGAGATGAGGATGTTGTCGGCGGAGGCTTTCGCGCATCCGGCGGCGACCGGGCCTACGCCCGCCTCGGCGACTAGCTTCACGGTGATGCGCGCGGTGGGGTTCACCTCTTTCAGGTCGTGGATAAGCTGGGCGAGATCCTCGATGGAATAGATATCGTGGTGCGGGGGCGGGGAAATGAGCTGCACGCCGGGCTGGGTGTTGCGGAGGCGGGCGATGAGGGCGTTGACCTTGTGGCCGGGGAGCTGGCCGCCCTCGCCGGGTTTCGCGCCTTGGGCCATCTTGATCTCCAGCTCGTCGGCGTTGACGAGATAGTGGGCGGAAACGCCGAAGCGACCCGATGCGACCTGCTTGATGTAGGAGCGGGCGGAATCGCCGTTCGGGTAAGGCTTGTAGCGGACGGGATCTTCGCCGCCCTCGCCGGAATCGGATTTCCCGCCGATGCGGTTCATGGCGATGGCCAGCGTCTCGTGCGCCTCCGGTGAAAGCGCGCCGAGCGACATGGCGGCGGTGGTGAAACGGCGGCGGATGTTCTCCAAAGGCTCCACCTCCTCGAGCGGGATCGCACCGGAGGCGGCGGGAACAAAGCCTAACAGATCCTTGATCGCGACGGGGTTGCTTTCCAGGGAAACACGGACGTATTCCTCGTAGTCTTCCGGTTTGCCGGATTTCACATACTGGTGGAAATTCTTGATGACTTCCGTGGTGAAGGAGTGGCGCTCGCCGGATTTGCGATAGCGGTTGTAGCCGGGATCGCCGAGATCGAGCGTGCCGTCGGCGGTGGGTTCGCTCTCGTAAGCGGCCTTGTGGCGGATGAGGGATTCCTCCGCAATCTCCGCGAAGGAGATTCCACCGATCTGGGAAGGCACGCCGGTGAAGGAGAAATTTACGACGTCATTGCCGATACCAATGGCCTCGAAGGTCTGCGCGCCTTGGTAGGAGTTGAGGACGGAGATCCCCATTTTCGACATGATCTTGAGCAGGCCTTTTTCGAGTGCCTTGCGGTAATTTGACATCGCTTTCTGCGGGGTCATGCCCTCGCCGAGCTTGCCATTGGCCGCAGCGACGAGCTTGCGGCAGGTGGCGTAGCCGAGGTAAGGGACGACGGCGGTCGCTCCGAATCCGAAGAGACAGGCGATTTGGTGCACATCACGCGCCTCGCCGGTTTCCACCACAAGGGAAGCGCGAAGGCGCTTGCGGATGCGGTTGAGGTGGTGGTGGATGGAGCCGGTGGCGAGCAGCGCGGGGATGGGGACGCGTGCGGCAGAGGTGGCGCGATCCGAAAGGATCATGATACAGACTTTCCGGTTCACGGCCTCCTCCGCTTCGGCGCAGAGTTCGTCGATGCGAGCCTTGAGGCCGTCTTTTCCGGTGGCGGCATCCCACGTACAGTCGAGGATATGGGAGGGAAAGCCGTGCTCCTCCATGTGTGTGATTTTCTCCAACTGGTGCTCGAAGAGGATGGCGGAGTCCAGCGAGATGGATTGGCAATGCGCGGCCGTTTCCTCCAACAGATTGAACTCCGGGCCGAGTCCGGCACCAAGCGACATCACGGCCCACTCGCGGATCGGATCGATGGGTGGATTGGTAACCTGTGCGAAGCGCTGCTTGAAATAGGTGTAAAGCAGGCGCGGGTGGCAGGAGAGAATGGCGAGGGGGATGTCATCGCCCATGGAGAAAACGGCTTCCTGCGCACCCTTGATCATGGGCGGGAAGACCATGTCGAGTTCCTCGGCGGAGATGCCGTTGGCGACCTGGCGGCGGGAGAGATCGAGCGCGTCGAACTCGATTTCCGGCGTGTGGGCGGATGAGGAGACGAACTTGCGGAGCTCGAGGCGGTTCTCATCGATCCAGCGGCGGTATGGCTTTTGGCGTGCGAGTTCCTCCTTGATTTCGAGGTCTTGTTTCAGCACTCCGGTGGAAGTGTCGGCGGAAAGCATCTGCCCGGGGCCGAGGCGGCCTTTTCGGATGACATTCGCGTCGTCGAAAACAACGGCACCGGCCTCGGAGCCGATGTAGAGGAATCCGTCGGCGGTGACCTTGAAACGGGAGGGGCGCAGGCCGTTGCGGTCGAGGGAGGCGCAGAGCTTGGTGCCATCCGTGAAGACCAGCCCGGCGGGGCCGTCCCATGGCTCGGAGAAGGAACGGATGTATTGGTAGAAGGCCCGGAGTTCATCGGATATTTCCTCGTCGTTGCGGTAAGCGGGCGGCACCAGCATGCACATGGCATGTTCGGGCGAGCGGCCGGAGAGGATGAGGAGTTCGAGGCAGTGATCGAGTGAGGCGGAATCCGACTCGCCGTGGCGGATGAGGTTTTTCACGAGGTCGATCTCATCGCCCCAGACAGGGGACTCGAAGAACTCCTCGCGCGAGGTCATCCAGTTGCGGTTGCCCTCTACGGTGTTGATCTCGCCGTTGTGGCACATCATGCGGAACGGCTGTCCGAGCGGCCACGCGGGGAAGGTGTTCGTAGAGAAACGCTGGTGGTAGAGGCAGATGGCGGTCTCGAAATCCGGGTCGCGGAGGTCGTCGTAGAAATTCCGCAGGGCGGCGGGCATGGCGAGCGCCTTGTAGGAGATGAGGCGGTTGGAAAACGACGGCATGTAGAAGCCGTGGATTTGCTTGGTGGCGTGCTCGATCTCGCGGCGGCAGAGGTAGAGCTTTCTTTCGAAATCGAGAGAGTCCATGCCATCCGGCTTGAGCATCAGGAGGTGCTCGATTTGCGGGCGGGATTTCTGGGCGATTTTCCCGAGGGCTTCCATTTGCACCGGCACCTCGCGCCAACCGATGGCGGGGATGCCGCGCTTGGCGATGATTTCCGCAGTGAGCTTCTTGATCTCCGCTGTTTGCTTGTCATTTCCAGCGGGAAAAAAGAACACGCCAACAGCGAGATCCTCGGGCTTGTCGATTTTCGCACCGAGGGCTGTAGCGGCTTTCACGAAAAGCGGGAAAGGGATCTGGGAGAGGATGCCCGAGCCGTCGCCCGTTTTCATATCGGCATCCACCGCGCCACGGTGGGTCATGCAGGAAACGGAGGTCAGCGCATGGTCGAGAACGGTGAAGGAACGCTTCCCAAGCAGGTGGGCGATGGCACCCATGCCGCAGTTGTCGTGTTCGTTCGCAAGGCTGTGGAGCGAACCGGGCACTAGCGGGGTGCTGGAATGGTAGAACGGATTGATCATGGGAAGCGCTGGAACAAAGAACACGTGCGGGTAACGGACAAGCAGGAATTGTGCCTTGGGTCGTGAGATCGCATTTCAAAAAAAACGAACCAGGATAAAACGCGGGAGTTCCCTGAGTTCCTCGCCAATCGCCATAAAAAATTTGTCGCTGGCTCTCTGATCGGCGCCTGGGCCCTAACAACCCGCTTATGCCGCTCACTGTTGTCCTGAAGCTTGCACCTCTCCCACGGGATAAATCACACGCTCGGAAGTGCCGCTTCCAATGTCGGTGACCCGGTAAAGAGTGGTCATATTCTTGAGGAATACGATCACTCCACCTGCGACATCCATGCTGGAGACGCCCTCGGAATTCGCTACCTGTCGCGCTGAGACGGTTGCGGCATCGGAAACTCGCCGCACGTAAAGGGACTCCCCCTTGATGTAAGCGATCAGTCCGCCATTCAGGTCAAAACCGGTTATCCCGCTCCCCAAGCTCATGGGTTTTGAATCGCGCGTATTATGAATCAGATAAAGAGTCTGGCCTTTGACGTAGAGCACAGCCCCCGCGTCGGCGATGTAATCCCCGACCGATGTATCTAGCAGCACGCTCTCTTTTTTGCCCTGATCCACATCATGGATGACATGGAGCGAGAGGTTCTTTTTGTAGAATAAATCAGCAGATTGGGCGAACCCAACGGCGAGCAAGGACAAGACGACGAGGAGCATCTTCATAAAGAGCGGAGGAGTTGGCTGGGTTTGAAGATTTCCAAAGATTCACCTCCGGGAGTTTCGAGGCGTGATCCTGATTGCGATTAGCGCAACCCCTTCAGAGCTTTGCCGCTGGGCTTTTTGAAAATCACATCGGTGATCGAAAGGCGGCGGTTCGACTTGGGGTCATGGGTGGCGACCTGCATTTTCTCTAGCACCCATACATCGTCGGAAACTTTCATCACATCCTCAACTTGGAACTCTTTGACCAGACCGCCATTGGAGTCGTGACCCTTGATACGCATGAAAGCTCCGAATTTCGTGTGAACCCAGACATAGACACCTTGATAACGACCTGACGAATTTTTGGGCTTGTCGAGGCGCAGGCGGTAGCATTCTTGCCCGCCGACGTTCTCTTGGCCTTCGAGTTTCGGGTTAGGCCAATAGAAAAAGCGCAGGGCGAGATCCTCGTAGGTGAGGTCGGTTCCAGCGATGGGTTCCACCAGTTTCGCGTGAGGGAAGTTCACCGTCTTGCCGTCGATGATCTCGAAGAGTTGAAAAAGCTCATCGCCCAAGCGCATGTGAAAGATTCGCAGCTTGCCGTTTTCTGTGAACTGGAACTGGATGTCCTCACCCTTGAGAAAAAGGGTGATGGGGATTCTCTTGCTGCCTTGGCTGAGCGTTCCTTCGAGACCTTCGTCAACTTGAGTCAAAGTGGCGGCGAGGCGTGCTCCGGCGAGGATGGTGTTCGCATCAGGCTCCTGAGCGGCCAGCGGAGAGGCGAGGGCTGTGTAGCAAAGCAGAAGTTTGATAGATTTCATGGCGCGATGGTATCCGGTTTCCGACTTTCGACAACAACGGGAGTGGAAAGATTCAAGCGGATTCCATGATACTACAACCCGGACACGATTCCGCCCGCTGATGGAGACCATTGCGGGCGGATCGGGAAAGGGGCAATCAAAGACCCGCAGTGGTGGGATCGGGATTCGTCACCAACGGGGGTGGAAAATATGGCGGGAAAAAAGGAGGGATATTCGGATAAAGCCGGTCGAGCGGATTCGGGGGAACGGGAGGAGGACTCACAATCACCGCTTTCGCATCTTTCCCGCTTTTCGCGCCCTTTGAGCTGTATGTATCCCCGCTGTTTGGATCGAGCTTGGCCAGAATTGCTTGCACGGCGGAGAGCGCCTCGGGCTTCGCGGCGATCGCGCACTGCGTGATCATCCTCATGGATTGCGGGGCTGAAGTGATCGCAGTTTCCGTAATGTAACCCACCAGACTCACATCCGCGCCGGATGCCTCAATGGCAGTTTTCACAATCTCGCAAGCGCAGTTCGGGTTGGCGGAGATTTCCGTATCAACGATCTCAAGCACCAGCGAGGGATCAAGCTTGATCCGTTGTTCGACCGATGTCGCAACGGAAGGGCAATCTGCGGAATCGGCACTGCGACCTGGCTCGCGGTAGGCTGCAGCCAACTCGGCAAGACCGGACTGAATACCGGATGCTTGCACATCCGAAACCTTGATTTTGATACGATCCGCCTGGCGGTAAGGCGACACCTCCCGAAGAACGGACAGATCCAGAAGATGTTCGAGATTCCGCTTCGACCCTTGCCTCATGGCAAGGGTGAGGGCGTCCTGCTTTACAAAAACAGGTTTCGATTCCGGCATATCCGCTTCTGTCTTATCAACTTCGGGGAGATGAATCATCCCGCTAAGTTGCTTATGAGAAGCGAACGAGGTGGACTCAGTATCACCCAAGCTCTCTGGCTTGGCTGAATCAGAGACGGTGACAGGCATCCCGATTGTTTGCGCAGCAGCAGGACATGCTCCAAGCAGTAACAACGTGAATGCCAAACTGATGTTGGCGGGTGATTCCATGGGGGGATGGTGGGGGGTGAACAAATAAAAATTATTCAGAAACCCCGATTACTGCAAGTATTTTAATTATTGTTATTATAACTTAAATATACAGATTACAAAATATCAAGTAAGTTGAAAATCTCAATCTGAAAATCATGGCAGATACTATCGAAACAAGCGTCGCCCAACACGGACACCCCAAGCCAAAGCCGGCACTGAAATCCCTACGCCGCCGTCTCATCCACCACCAGTAAGCGATTCCGCCCGCAGATGGCGAACCATTGCGGGCGGATTGAATAACAACATCGAACGTTTATGGGCTGAGATCGGTCACCAGTGGCGGTGGAAGATATGGAGGTGGGGTCGGAGGGAAAAATGGAGTCGCCTTATCGAGTGGATTCGGGGGCTCCTCTGGCGGGCTGACTTCGGAAGCGATGGCATCTTTCGCATCCTTGCCGCTTTTCGCGTCCTTCGCGCTGTAGCCATCACCGCTGTTCGGATCGAGCTTGGCGAGTATCGCCTGCACAGCAGTAAGGGCTTCCGGCTTCGCGGCGATCGCACATTGCGAAATCATTCTCATGGATTGAGGCGCAGCGGTGATGGCGACTTCCGTGATATCACCAACCAGACTGACCTCCGCCACGGATGCCTGGATCGCGATTTTCACGATCTCACAAGCGCAATTGGGGTTGGCGGAAATCTCCGACTCCACGATCTCAAGCACAGTGGAAGGATCCAGCTTCACGCGTTGCTCGACGGAAATGACGACCGACGGACAATCCGCAGAACCTGCGGTTTGGCCGGGTTCACGGTAAGCGGCGGATAGCTCGGCGAGGCCGGACTTGATTCCACTTGCCTGAACGTCTGAAACCTTAATTTTTGCGCGATCCGCCTGACGGTAAACCGAAGTATCTCTCAGAACAGAGAGGTCGACGATATTTTCGATGCGTCGCTTGGCTCCGGCTGTCGTTGAGAGTGTGTGGGGATCCTGTTTCATGAAAACAGGTATCGGCTCCGAAAGATCCGCCTGACTTTTCTGAACTTCCGGAATCTGGATGATCCCGCTAAGATGCTTGTTTGCAGCGAAGGATGAGGAGTCGGTTTCACCGAGGCTCTCTGCCTTAGCGGAAGCTGAGGCGGTGATTGGAGTCTCGATTTTTTGCGCGGATAAGGTGTGGACTCCTAGCAAGATCAACGAGAGTGCCAATTTGGCGCTGTTGGGTGTTTTCATGTTGGGCGTGGGGGTGGTGAACCCGCACATATTGTAAAAAATATCAACCAACATCAAGGTTTTTTTGCATAATTTCAAAAAAACTTAAACATAAGGATAACTGAACCGCAAGCGGCTTCTGATTTCTCCATACAAGCCTTGGGAATTCATAAAAAACGCACCGGGGATCAGGAATGAAAACCAAGATCATTGAAATCACCCCGAAAATGCCGCAGTTGGGCAGGGATTTCATGTAACTGATCCCAAACATCCCCCATCCGTCATCGTCTATTCGAGCAGCTTGCGGAAATACGCGATGGTGGGATCTAGTCCGTCCTCGAGTTTCACCTTCGGCTCCCAGCCGAGTTCCTTGCGAGCTAGTGTGATGTCAGGCCTGCGCTGCTTGGGATCGTCTCCGGGCAGCGGGAGAAAAGTGAGTTTCGATGTTCCGCCGATTTTTTTCAAAACCAGCTCGGCGAGGCCCAACATCGTAAACTCACCCGGGTTGCCGATATTCACCGGTCCGGTAATGCCATCCTTTTCCATAAGGCGGATAAAGCCGTCGATCAGGTCGTCGCAATAGCAGAAGGAACGGGTCTGGGTGCCGTCGCCGTAGATCGTGAGATCCTCGCCGCGCAGCGCCTGGACAATGAAGTTGGAAACGACACGACCGTCATCTGGCAGCATCCGCGGGCCGTAGGTGTTGAAAATGCGGCATACTCGAATGTCCACCCCGTTCTGACGGTGGTAATCGAAAAACAATGTCTCCGCGACGCGCTTTCCTTCGTCATAACAGGCGCGGATGCCTATGGGATTCACGGAGCCTTTGTAGGTTTCCATCTGTGGGTGCACTTCCGGATCGCCGTAAACCTCCGAGGTGGAGGCTTGAAAAACGCGGGCCCCGATGCGTTTCGCGAGACCGAGGCAATGGATCGCACCGAGGACGGAGGTCTTGGTGGTTTTGATCGGGTTGTGCTGGTAATGCGGTGGCGAGGCCGGGCAAGCGAGGTTGTAGATGCGGTCCACCTCGAACTTGAACGGCTCTGTCACATCATGGCGGACGAGCTCGAAATACGGATTCGCCAACAGGTGGGCGATGTTGCGTTTCCGACCGGTGAAATAGTTGTCGAGGCAGATCACCTCGTTGCCTTCGTTCAGCAGACGCTCGCAAAGATGGGAGCCGAGAAAACCCGCTCCACCGGTAATGAGGATTCGCATGCGCAGCTTCTAAACCCTGAATCTTATTCTTTAAACCCTAAATTGGAGAGGCGCTTGACCGTGGGGATGGGCAGGCGGCATGTTTCGGGGATGAGGATTTTGACGGGATTGCAGCCGAGCGGAAAACCGCATGTGGGGAATTATTTCGGGGCGATGAAGCCCGCCGTGGAACTCCAGTCCGAGGGCGAGGGCTTTTATTTCATCGCGGACTACCACGCGATGACCTCCGGACGCGATGCCGCGGCGCTGCGCGAGAACGTGAGGGAACTCGCCATCGACTTCCTCGCCTGCGGCCTTGATCCCGAGAAATCCGTGTTCTTCCGCCAGAGCGCGGTGCCGGAAGTCAACGAACTGGCGTGGATCCTTTCCACCGTCTGCCCGATGCCGCTGCTCAACAAATGCCACTCCTATAAAGACAAGGTCTCCCAAGGTATTTCCCCGAACCACGCCCTCTTCGCCTACCCGGTGCTGATGGCGGCTGACATCCTGCTCTACGACTCGAACAAGGTGCCGGTTGGAAAAGACCAGAAGCAGCACCTCGAGGTCACCCGCAGCCTCGCCACAAAGCTCAACGAAACCTACGGCGAGGGCACCGCGGTGATGCCCGAGGCGATCATCCGCGAGGAGACGGAACTCGTAATCGGTCTCGACGGGCGGAAGATGAGCAAGAGCTACGACAACACCCTCCCTATCTTCGGTGATGAGAAAAAGCTGCGGAAACTCGTGATGAAAATCGTCACCGACTCCACGCCCGTGGAAGACCCGAAACCGACCGAAAACTCCACGGTCATCGCACTCTACAAGCTTTTTGCCAGCGAGTCGGATCTCGCCAGGATGATCGCCGACCACCAGTCCGGCGGCATCGGATACGGCGATTTCAAGAAGCGCCTCGCCGACGCCTACTGGGATCACTTCACCCCGATGCGTGCCCGCCGGGACGAACTCGCCGCCGATCCGGGTTACGTAGACGAGGTTTTGCGGAAAGGAGCGGAGCGTGCCCGCGAGGAGGCTTCGAAAACCCTTTCCCGCGTCCGCAAAGCCGTCGGCCTGATCTGATGAAGCGCGTTCTCTGCATTCTGGAAAACGGCTTCGAGGAAATCGAGGCCATCGCACCCGTCGATCTCCTCCGCCGCGCTGGCGTCGAGGTTGCGATGGCTGGGGCTTCAGGCATCGAGATCACCGGAAAATGCGGCGTCCGTGTGAAGGCAGATGCCCGCCTCTGTGAGCTTTCGGAAAATGATTTTGATGCTCTGTTCCTTCCCGGTGGCCCCGCTGTCATGGAGCTGAGGAAAAACGTGGAGGTCATCACCCTGATCCAAGCGTTTCATAACAGTGGAAAGCTGATTGCCGCAATCTGCGCCGCTCCGCTGCTTTTGAAAGACGCCGGCTTGCTGGAGAACACGGATTTCACCGCCCACTTCTCCACCCGTGGAGAGCTTCCTGATCTTCGGAATAAGCGTAACGTATACTGCGGGCAATTGCTCACCTCTCGCGGCGCGGGCACTGCGATCGATTTCGGCCTCCTCTTTGTGGAGATCCTTTGCGGCGTGGAGGTGAAAAACGAGGTGTCCGCCGCCATCATGGCTTGAAGCAACCCGCTTTGCAGTTTTCGCAAAGTCTTCCTTGGCGATTGCTCCCTGATTTTTATGGTTGCCGCATGAAAACCACTTTCGGAGCGCCTTCCTTCACACTGAGCAGCGACCTCGTCTCTCTCGATATCACCCGAGACGGCGGCATGCTTGCCCCTGTCACCTTCCAGCTTGGGGGCCGTATCGTATCGCCCTACTCGCTCTCGCCATGGCAGCCGGATGAAGTGGACGCGGAACTCCCCATGCTGCTCAAAAACCTGCGCGGCGACTTTTTCTGCCTTCCCTTCGGCCCACAGGAAAACGGACCGCCTCATGGCGAGACCGCGAACGGCGCGTGGAGCCTTGTTTCCGAAACGGATCACTCCCTCACTCTCGGGATCGATGCCTCGGACGTTTCCGCAAACGTCACGAAAACCGTTTCCCTGAAACCCGGCCAGACGGCGATCTACTACGAACACCGTATCTCCGGGCTGGATGGCGATTTCAGCTACGGCAACCATCCCATCCTTGATCTCTCCTCCTTACCTGAGGGAGCGGCGCGTGTCTCCGTCTCCCCTTTCCGCTGGGGCTCCGTCTATCCCTCGGTGTTCTCCGATCCCGCTGATGGAGCGAAGCAGGCGCTGAAAACCGCCGCGCTTTTCAGCAACCTCGCGGAGGTGCCCCTTGCCGACGGCGGCACGACCGACCTCACCCGCTACCCCGCCCGCGCGGGAAATGATGATCTCGTGATGATGGTCTCCGAGGACGCGACGCCCGAGCAACCCTTCGCATGGACGGCGGTGGTTCTGGATGGCTATGTTTGGTTCTCGTTGAAGAATCCTGCTGATTTCCCCGCTACGCTTTTCTGGCTATCGAACGGCGGACGCTCGGCAGCGCCATGGGCATCCTACCACCTCGGACGCCTCGGCATCGAGGACGTCTGCTCCCATTTCTGCGATAGCGTGGATCTCTCCCGCAAAGATCTGCTGCACAACCTGTCCGTCCCAACCACCCGCCGTTTCTCGAAAGACGAGCCCGTAACCCTCCGCAACATCCAAGCGGCCGCCGCCGTTCCAGAGGGTTTCGGCCTCGTCGCAAGCATTATGCCCTCAGGCGAAAATGAGGTCACGCTGACTGATGAATGCGGCCTCACCGCGAAAGTGGCGGTTGATTGGCGGAATTTGTAGTTCATACACGACGCGGCAGGCTTGCTTTCGGAAATACCTCGCTACAGCCTTCCGGAAATGAAAAACCTACTCGCCATCCTCATTTCCGCTTCACTCGTCACACTGGCATCGGCTGCGCCCATTCCGGCCAAGACCGACGGCACACCGATCCGCGTCGCCTGCGTGGGCGACAGCATCACGCAGGGATCCGGCGCAGACAAGGGCATGTCCTATCCAAGCCAGCTCCAAACTCTGCTCGGCAAGGGCTGGGAAGTCGGGAACTTCGGAGTCAGCGGGCGCACTCTGCTCCGTAAAGGCGACAATCCGTATTGGAAAGAGGCCGCCTACAGAAAAGCTCTCGATTTCAAACCCGACGCCGTGATCATCATGCTCGGCACCAACGACACCAAGCCGCAGAACTGGAAGCACAAGGCGGAGTTCGAGGGCGATTACCGCGACCTTGTGAAATCCTTCCTCGACCTTCCCTCCAAGCCCCGCGTTTTCATCTGCCGCCCGGTTCCGGTTCCGGGCGAAGGCAACTATGGAATCAATGAAACGGCACTTCAGGAACAGATGCCCGTTCTCACCAAGCTCGCGGAGGAACTCAAGGTGGACATCATCGACATGTATGCCGCTCTGGATGGCAAGCCGGAGTTCTTGCCTGACCGCGTCCACCCCAACACCGAAGGCGCGGGAGAAATGGCAAAAGCCGCTGCAAATACACTGACCGGCAAGGTTCACTGAACATCATAAAGTTCTCCATCGCATAAAAATCCTTGCTCTACTTCTAGTTCTCGCCGCGCCCGCCCTGGCCGCGCAGCCGAACATCGTAATACTCTACGCCGATGATCTCGGCTTCGGCGATCTGCATTGCTTCAACCCGGACTCCAAGATCCCCACCCCCCATCTCGACAAGCTCGCCGCCGAGGGAACCCGTTTCACCGACGCCCACAGTTCCTCCGGCATCTGCACGCCCTCGCGCTACGCCATGCTTACCGGTCGCCACCATTGGCGCGACTTCCACGGCATCGATAGCGGCTTTGACAAGCCCGTCTTCAAGCCGGGACAACTCACACTTCCGGAAATGCTGCGCAAAACCGGATACAGCACCGCCTGCATCGGCAAATGGCACCTCGGATGGGACTGGGACTCGATCCGCAAACCGGGAACTCCGCCGAAATCGAAAAGCCATCAGGACTTCGACTGGGCGAAGCCTTTCCGCGGCGGCCCGCTCGACCATGGCTTCGACCACTACTTCGGCGACAACGTGATCAATTTCCCGCCCTACACCTGGATCTAGAATGACAAGGTGCTACTGGTGCCGGACATCGATTTCACCAAGACCCCGCAGGCGACGAAGGAGGGAAGCTGGGAGTGCCGCCCCGGCCCCGGACGCTCGGATTGGGATTTCTACAAGGTGCTGCCCACACTCACCGAAAAGGGCGTGGAATACATCCTCTCGCGCAAGGGAAACCCACAGCCCTTCTTCCTCTACTTTCCCCTGCCCTCACCGCACGCGCCCATCGTCCCGAACGACAAGTTCGACGGAACCTCCCAGGCAGGCGCCTACGGCGATTTTGTGGTGCAGACCGACGACAGTTGCGGACAGCTTCTGGACGCCTTGCGGGAAGCGGACGTTGATGAAAACACGATCATCATTTTCTCCTCCGACAACGGCGCGGAGCAGTATGCCTACGCGCGCGACGAAACCCATGACCATTGGTCCACCCATCCGTTGCGCGGCTTGAAGCGGGACATTTACGAGGGCGGTCACCGCGTGCCAACCATCATCAAGTGGCCGGGTCTCACCAAGCCCGGCACTGTCTCAAGCGCCCTCGTCTCGCAGATCGATTTTATGGCCACTCTTGCCTCCGCACTCGGATGCGTGCTGCCCGACGATTCCGCCGAGGATTCCCACGACCTCATGCCCCTGCTGAAGGGCGAGAAGGAATCCGTCCGCACCACCCATATCCACAACACCAACCCGAACGGCTACGCGATCCGCCACGGCAAGTGGTCGCTCATCGACGCGAAGACAGGATACGTTTCAAAAGTGAACAAAGGCTGGGAAAAACGCCACGGCTACGAGCCCGACGATAAATCGCCGGTAGAACTCTACGACATGGAGCAGGACATCGGACAGAGGAAAAACCTCGCTGCGGAATATCCCGAGACCGTAAAGGAACTGTAGGAAATCCTAGCCAAAATCAAGTCCGATGGGCATTCCGCGCCCCGTCTGGAAAAGCCCTAGCCGTAGCTCGCGTGACGCGAAGCGGCTCCAGCGCCGTTTCAATAACGGGTCACCGCGCTACGTTCATCCCCGGCTTCCGTCTCTGGAATCATGTCTCGTATCGCTTGGATTTTCGCGCAAAGGACATCCCAGTTCGCCTGCGTATAATGAGTGGGTGGAGAAAGTTTTTTCCGAAATTTTTCCACCCTCGCCCGCGCGTCGTCGCGCACACCCAAGGGCAGCTCCGCGATGGCTTTCGCGGCGGCTTCAGCCGTTTCCGTCCGGTGGCAGATCATCGCAAGGTCGTTGCCGGCGCCGATCGCCAGCTTAACGTCCTCGCCGCGACCGTAACGGTTCATGATCGCGCCCATGTCGAGGTCGTCGGTCATCACCAGATGCTCGTCGAACCCGAGCTGATCCCGCAGCCAGCTGGTGACGATGCGCTTCGAAAGCGAGGCGGGAAACTCGGCATCGATTTCCGGGAACATCACGTGAGCCAGCATCACCGCGTCCAGCTCCGGCATCAGCGCGGTGTAGGGGATCACGTCCTCTCGCATGAGTTCCTCCTTGGTCGCATGGGAGAAAGGCAGGTCTTCATGGGGATCGCTCATCGCCCGCCCGCAGGCCGGGAAATGCTTGCCGCAGCCGAGCATGCCGCGCTTCCGCGTCCAGCGGTTCCACATCCCCGCGCGGTCGATCACATCCTGAGGATCCCGCCCCCAGCAACGTTGCCGCAGGGCGTTCTGCGTCCCGGGAAAATGGTCGAGATCCAGCACCGGCGCGAAGTTCAGGTTCAGCCCCAGCATCCGCAGCAACTCCGCGGTCGCGTCCCCCGCCCTAGCGATCTGCTCCCAATCCGGCTTCGCTGCAAACGCCGACGCAGAAGGGCATGCGGGCGCGATCCCCACCGTCCGCGTCACCCGCCCGCCCTCCTGATCGATGCCAAGAATGGGATCGTCGTAGGAAAGCCCACGTAGATCGTCCGTCAGTTTCCTCACCTGCTCCGGGGTGGCGATATTCCGCGTGAAAAGGATAAACCCCGCCGGCCGCAGTTTCTTGAACAAAGCCGCCTCCTCAAGGGAAAGCTCCGTCCCCTTCACTCCCAACAGCAGCAGCGATCCGTCCATGCGTGCGAGCGAAATGGAGAGACGGGTGGTTTGCAACGCTTTTGGAAAGCGCGGACAGCGTTCCCCCGCCCCATCGAAAGCCGACCTTGTCACGGTCGCATCCACGAAGTAGTGTCCACGCAGGTTTCCGGAAACCTCTCGCATTTAAGGCGCTGGAGGACGGGATGCCGCCACCTTTACAGATTGCCACATGCGCGAACGAATCCTCGAACTTCTCCAACAGAATCCGGAGAAAACCTTTTCCAAAACCCAGATCGCAAAAGCGCTCGAAATCCCCGCCGACCGCAACGGCGAGTTCGGCGGCGTCCTGGAAGATCTCACCGCCGCGAAGCTGATCGCCTGCGGTTCGAAAAAACTCTACTCCCTGCCGAAACCGCCGGAGGAGAAAAAGAAACCGGAAGCCAAGTCGACCGCGAAGCCCGCCGCGAAAGGCTCGCTCACCGGCTCGATCAAGTTCCTGCCCAACGGCCACGCGTTTTTCTACCCGATCATCGGCGATGCGGAAAACGAGGCCAGCGGCATCGACTTCACCGTCCACTCCCGCATTTTCATCCCACGCGACAAAACGGCCACGGCTCTGGATGGCGACAGCGTCCGCATCGCACCCTCCGCACCGAGCCAGAAACCCCGCCAGCGCGGCGCCGTGCCGGACGATCAGGAAATGCGCGGAGCCGTGACAGAAATTCTTTCCCGCCGCTCCGGGCGCATCGTCGGAATTTTCCGGAAGAAGAACAAATTCGCATGGGCGGAGACCGACGACAAGGCGCTCGAAGGCCGTATCAACATCACCGGCGACACCACCGCGGAGCCGGGGCAGCTCGTCGTCGTCGATCTCGAAAGCTGGGCGAACCCAAACACCGACCCCATCGGGCGCGTGATCGAAGTGCTCGGTTGGCCCGGCGACGCGGGCGTGGACATTCTCTCCACCATCGCCCGCTACGGCCTCCGCACCTCCTTTCCCGAGGAAGTCCTTCGCGAAGCCCGTGCCGTCCCCGAGCAACCCGATGAGGCGGAAATCGCCCGCCGCCGCGACCACCGCAGCAAGCTCGTCATCACCATCGACCCCGCCGACGCGAAAGATCACGACGACGCGATCTACATCGCGAAAACCAAGGCAGGCGGCTGGCTGTTGGAAGTCCACATCGCGGACGTTTCCCACTACATCAAGCCCGGCTCACCGATGGACAAGGAAGCCGTCGAGCGCGGCAACTCCACCTACCTCGTGGATCGCGTGCTGCCCATGCTGCCGGTCGAGCTTTCCAACGGCATTTGCTCCCTCAAGCCGGATGTGGATCGCCTCACGAAATGCGCGATCATGGAGATTTCCGCAGATGGCCACATCCTCAACACGAAATTCGTCGATGCCGTGATCCACTCGCGGGCGAAGCTTTCCTACGAGCAGGCGCAGGCCATCCTCGACGGGAAAGGCGCGCCGGAAGGCTCCGATCCGCATCTTGTCGGCTCGGTGAAGGAGGCATGGAAAATGGCGTCCCTGCTCCGCAAAAACCGCTTCGCGAACGGCGCGCTCGATCTCGAAATGACCGAGATCAAGATCAAGCTCGATGAGAACGGCCGCGCCTGCGAGGCTCACACCGTCGTCCACACGGAGTCCCACCAGCTCGTCGAGGAATGCATGCTCATCGCGAACCAATCCGTCGCGAAAATCCTCCGCGAGCGCTCGAAGCCTTCCATTTACCGCATCCACGAAGATCCCGATCCATCGCGCCTCTCCGACTACACCGAGACCGCGAAGCAATACGGCTACACGCCCGGAGACCTCAACAACCGCTCCCATATCCAAGCCTTGTTGGATGCCTCGAAGGGCACGGCCGAGGAGCACCAGATCAAGCTCGGCCTTCTGAAATCACTGAAGCGAGCCGCCTACGCCGCCGAACCGCTCGGCCACTACGGCCTCGCGAAAACGGATTACACCCATTTCACCTCACCCATCCGTCGCTACGCCGATCTCATCGTCCACCGCTCGCTGCAGCCGTTTCTGGAAAACCCACCGAAACATCCCGACCGCACTCCGTCCCAAGCCGATCTGCGAGACATCGCCCGCCACATTTCCGAAACCGAACGCACCTCCTCCGAGGCCGAGTCCGAGACGAAACAGATCAAGCTGCTTGAGTATCTCGAACTCATCGCCTCATCGGACTTGTCCAAGGATCACGGCGATGAAACCACCTTCAACGGAGTCATCACCGACGTCCGCCCGATGGGCTTGATGGTCGAGATCCCCGACATGGGCGTCCGCGGCGTGGTGAAACGCGAGGATCTCCCCCGCTCCAGCAACTGGCGCTTCGAGCAACACAACATGGCCTGGACATCCTTCGACGGTCGCCGCCTCGCCCTCGGCATGAAACTGCCCCTCCGCATCATCGCCATCGACAAGATCAAGCGCTTCGTCGATTTCGCCGTAGCAGGCGCACCGACCACCGAGGGAGTGAAACCCGGCAAAGGCATCCGCCCCCCCGCGAAAGGCCATGCGAAAGGCGCCAAGAAACCCACGCCGAAACCGGTCGCAAAAACCGGCCCGCAGAAAAAACACGGAGGTTCTTCGCGCAGGCGGAGGTAGCTTTTGACTGCGGCGATGTTTCGCCGCTTTCATTTTTTTGAGCCCGCGCATCCTTCAACTCGCTTCCTATCCCTACTTACCGCTAAAGAATACAAAAGCGGCGGTTGTCGCCGCACTCAAAAGCTTTCACCCCATGAAAACCCTCATCCTACTCCTCGCCCTCACCTCCCCTCTCCTCGCCGTAGGGAAGAAATTCTCCATCACCGCCCGCGCCTCGGAGATCGACAAGCGCACGAAGGAGCATCCGGAGATCGACTACGTCTTCACACGCAAGGGCAAGCCCGCCGACAACCAGCTCGCGATGGTCGATACCCGCGTGAAAGCCAGCGGATACCTTGTCATCTGGCTGATGGAGCCGAAGCCGGAGCTTTTCGACCGCCTCAACTCCTACGGCCACCACGCGATCCAGGTCACCTACCCGCGCGAATGGTTTGCGAAAATGGACAAGCTCCGCAAGGAGGGCGACGACGACCATTTCTCCGGCATCCGCCTCGAAGCCGCGACCGGCGAGGATCACACGAAACTCATCGACATCCCCAAGCCCGATGGACTGATGGAGCGCTCCTACCAGTTCGTGAAATATCTCGATAAGAAAAACCCCGAGGCAAACTGGAAGCAATTCCTCTCCCGCAATGGCAGGGATCTCGATTGGGAAAAGGTCATCCTCTCCGGCGCCTCGCACGGCTCCACCACCTCGGCGCGGCTCGCGAAGGAGATCAAGGTCGCACGCGTGGTGATGCTCTCCGGCCCGCGCGACCAGACGGAGAAATGGCAGGGCATGAAGTCCGCCACGCCGCCGGAGCGATTCTTCGGTTTCACGCACACCGGGGATGCCGGTTGGGAAGGCCATCACTACTGCCGCTCATGGCTCCTGCTCGGCCTGCACAAGTTCGGCCCCATCGTGAACGTCGATGAAACGAAGCCGCCCTACGGAAACGCTCGCCGCCTGATTTCCACAGAAAAATCGGTAAAAGACCCGAACCGCGCCCACAGCGCCTCCACCCCCGGCGGTGCTTCCCCGAAAGGCAAGGATGGTAAATATCTTTACGAGGATGTCTGGAAATACCTCTACACCCATCCCGTCGGAGAAACAGGCACCGCCGTGAGACCCGAGGAACGCTGCCGCGGGGACTTCGGAGAGTAGGCTTCCCGCTTGCCCCGGTTCAAGCCATCCGCTCCAATCCCCTGATGCAAAGCCCCATCGGAAACCACCCGCAACTTCAGCCAATCATCCTGGAAGAAGGCCTTCACGCCTACGTTTGCCCGGAATCGGGCGGCCACTGGATCCCCGCCAAGAACTATTGGGAATGGCAAAGTCATCTTCCCGCCGTCACGGATCATCCCCATTCCCAGGCCACCGCGCCCACCAGTGAATTCGAGGACGCGGTGAAATTCTGCCCGGAATCCGGCACCATCATGACCCGTTACAAGGTCGGCCAAGGACTCGATTTCCGCATCGACCGCTCGGTCACCGGCGGCATCTGGCTCGATCCCGGCGAGTGGCAAGCGCTGATAGCAGGAAACCTCCACCACGAACTCCACCTCGTCTTCACCACCCAATGGCAGAAGGCGATCCGGGAAGAGGATCACGCCGCCGCCTACGAAACCATGCTCCGCGAAAAACTCGGCGACGAGCTTTTCACAAAAATCGCAGCACTGCGCGAAGAACTCGTTTCACACCCGGCCAAACCTGTAGCCCTCGCTTTTCTCCAAAGCTGAAAGCCTCAAATGCACTTGCCCCATCGAAATGAACGGTCACCATCATGATCGTGAGATTTTCCACTGCCCTTCTGATCCTCCTATCATGCTGGTCGCTCGCGGGTGCCGGGGAACCCAAGCAAATAGAGGAGGCTGCCAGCACGCGGTTCGTGATAACCCGCCCTGACGAAGGCGGTGTTTTTGTCGATGTGCTGCGTAGCCTCAGCGAACTGAAAGACTCAGAGCGCCCGTTCGAATGGAAAGAGGTCGATGAGAAGATCGACAAGTGGTTCACCGAGGCCGAAACCCGATTTCCGGAGGATTTCAAAAACAACGCGGGCAAGTGGGACACCCTCCGCGAGCAGACGAAACGCGATGCCCGGGTCGCACTGACTCCCGTCGAAGAGGCTTGGAAAGACAGCGTGAACCTCACTTCCAGCAAGTTCGTAACATCGGAAACGGATTTCTACGACCGGAAGCCCACGCTGCTGATCAGCGGAACTTATCGATATTTCCAGGGAAACCGCGACCGCAGCAGTGTCAAACCAAGTTGGGAGTTGGATGACGCAACATTCATCAATGTCGCTGGAATCGAAGGCGAGGACACATACGATACCGGAAAGATCATCCTCAATGCGGCCGGCATCAATCGACCGATGTTCAGCCTGAAATGCGTTTGGACCCTGTCGCTAAAAGCCTCCATCGATCCCGAGTCGCTGGATGTGAGAGCCATCGGCGCGGTCAACACCCCGGAGATCTCGGCATGGATCACTCCGAGGTTCACCGGTGAATCCAACCGGAAGATCACTCTTACCTGGGGCAATTTCGACAAAACCACCACTCCTATCGGCCCTGTGAAACTTTTCATCGGCGATACACAGATTTCCACATCCTTGGGATTGGGCACCGGATTCACCTACGAAGCCCTCGATACCCATGCGCCAAAACCCACACTCCATGCCGGCGTGAGCGATCCTGCTCTGATGGATTGAATGGTATCTCCCCCACCCATCCATCGTCCTTGAAGTTTCACACAGCAGGCATGATGTTTCGCGCGTGGCCTACGATTCCTCCGCATCCGAACAATCCTTCTCGCTCCGCGGGCAGTTGCTGATCGCGTCGCCGAGCCTTGCCGATGGCACCTTCGACCATTCCGTGATCATCCTTTCCCAGCACACCGCCACCGATGGCGCGGCGGGAGCCATCATCAACCACCGCACGGAAACCACCGTCGGCGAGCTGCTGCCGGAGCCGGAGTTCAAGGCGCTGCGGAAACTCCCCGTCCACCACGGCGGCCCGCTTGCCACCGATGAACTGACCTTTTCCTCCTTCTCGTGGAGCGAAACCGACGGCCTCCGCTACCGCCCGCGCATTTCCGCCGAGGCCGCCGCGAAACTCGTCGGCATGCCCGGCCAGATCGTCCGCGCCTGCATCGGTCACTCGGCATGGTCGCCCGGACAATTGGAAAACGAACTGACCCGGAACACCTGGATCACCCTCAAGCCGGATCGCACCTTGCTCTCCCGCCCCCACGACCTTTCCCTCTGGAACGAACTCCTCAAGGACATCTCACCCTACCACCACCTCCTCTCCCAAGCCCCGCAAAATCCCTTCCTGAACTAAACATTAAATTTTAAACTTTAAACCCTAAAGCCTGTGGGGCTTCTCCTTGGTCTGTTCCACTGCGCTCACTTTTCACTTCTTCCATGTCTTCCCTCATTTTCCACCCCATCAGCGAGGTCATCGCCGAAATCGCCGCCGGAAAACTCGTCATCGTCGCCGATGATCCGAACCGAGAGAACGAGGCCGACCTGATCGGAGCCGCCTCGCTTTGCACCGCCGAGATGGTGAACTTCATGGCCATCCACGGCCGCGGCCTGATCTGCGCTCCCCTTTCCGCCGAGCGCGCCGAGGAGCTCGACCTTCCGCAGATGACCCGCCGCAACCACGAGGGCATGAAAACCGCCTTCACCGTCTCGGTGGACGCTGCGAAGGGCATCACCACCGGCATCTCCGCCGCCGACCGCGCGCTCACGATCCGTCTCCTCGCCGATCCGAAGGCGCACGCCGATGACCTGGTGAAACCCGGCCACATCTTCCCGCTGCAAGCCATGCCCGGCGGCGTCCTCCGCCGCGCCGGCCATACTGAGGCCGCCATCGACCTCGCCACCCTCGCCGGACTCCCGCCCATCGGCGTGATCTGTGAGATCATGGGCGAGGACGGCACCATGGCCCGCGTCGGCGAGCTCGGGGAATATCAGGAAAAGCACGGCCTCAAGGCTTGCACCATCGCCCAGCTCATCGAGTACCGCCGCCGCTCCGAGAAATTCGTGAAGCGCGACCAGACCATCCTCATGCCCACGGATTTCGGCGATTTCGACTGCCATCTCTACACCGTTTCCCTCGACGACTCCCACCACCTCGCCCTCACGAAAGGCGAGATCGATCCCGAGAAACCGACCCTCGTCCGCGTCCATTCCGAATGCCTCACCGGCGATGTCTTCCACTCCCAGCGCTGCGATTGTGGCCCGCAGCTCGCCGCCGCGATGAAACGCATTTCCGATGACGGCGGAGTCCTCCTCTATCTCCGCCAGGAAGGCCGCGGCATCGGACTGCCCGCGAAAATCCACGCCTACAAGCTCCAGGAGCAGGGCTTCGACACCATCGAGGCGAACGAGAAACTCGGCTTCGCCTCCGACCTCCGCGACTACGGCATGGGCGCCCAGATCCTCCACGACCTCGGCGTCCGCCGCATCAAGCTCCTCACCAACAACCCAAAAAAAGTTGTCGGCCTCGAAGGCTACGGCCTGGAAATCACCGAACAAATCCCGCTTTCCCTCCCGCCCAACATCCACAACCAGAAGTATCTCGATACGAAACGGGAGCGGATGGGTCACACGCTTTGAGCCGGTGGGGCCGAATCGCCTGAAATCACTTTGCCTTGATGGGACGAAATCACCCAGATCCCTCCCCTACTCAGAGCGCGTCTGATCCGAGGAAGACAATATCCCGGTGTGATCCTTGCAGAGGCGGTTCGAGGCGGGAACAGGCACGGGACAGCGCAATACGGTTTCACATTTTCCGGGACCAAAGAACTCCGGCAAAAGAACTGTTGGCGCCCCAGAAAGGTGGAGACGGACATCAAAACGGCAATTTGCCTGATTTTTGAGACAAATATTCTTTATCGACGACCTGCATCCCATCCACTAGACCTCTCCAATCATGAAACTTACCTGCCCCCTTTTAGCCGCATTCCTCCTGTTGGGCTGTGCCTCCAAAAGCACTCAATCCCCGGAGAGGAGCTTTCACAGAGCGGATCGGAACGGAGATGGTTCTGTGAGCCGCTTGGAAGCCACCAACCACATGATTGGCGATGCCTTCAAGATGTACGATTCAAACACGGACGGCTTCGTAAGCGAGGTGGAGTTTGTAGCCTCAGGTGGCACTCCTGAAAACTTCAAGAAGATCAACCGATCGGGAAGCGGTAAAATTTCCCTGCAGGAAGCGCAGAACAGTCGTGAGGTCTTCAACGTATTCGCGGTATCTTTCGACGAAGCGGATGCGAACAAGGATGGCAACGTGACTCTAGCGGAGTATCAGAGCTACATCAAATTGAGAGATGCTGCGGTTCGTTAACTCACAAAAAATCACCTCGCTGTTTCAACGAGCAGGATCGAATGACTGGAAATTCAAATGAATCCAGTGCCGTTGCGCCGTTCTCACCCGGCACGATCACATCCTAAGCAACAGCCCGACCCTCTACCGTGGTCGCTTCAGTCACCATTCCTTTTTCGGAGCCATCCCAGTGGCAATGAGTTTTTCGAGAAGGATTGATCCGTCAAAACCGATGTCTTTCAATCATCACTGCTCACTCGACCCCTGTTTCCTCACGATTTTTTGATATTGCCAAATGCCCGCCAAGCCAGCACATTCCTCTTCGTTGTCACGACGGTAGGCGGCTTCGGAGATATTCTTCCTTGCCACCATGCCACCGGTCGGATCCCAAGTCACATCACGCATAGCGCGATGGCAATCGACTGGAAAACGACCCCCGCGCCGTCCCCTTTTTTCATGCTCCCGTTGGATTTCCATATCACCGGTGAAGCCCCAGAACCCCATCTCCACCAGTGTTCCCTTAGTATCCGGAAGGAACAGAGCATACGATTTCCCCAACACTCTCCCGAATGAGCAAAAACACCACCGACGACCTTTTCGACCCGCCCGTTGCGGAAACTCCGCCGAAAGCCGCAAAAGCCGCCAAGACTGCACGAAAATCCACCGCAAAAAAAACCACCGCCAAGAAAGCAGTGAAAAAAGCTGCCGCGAAAAAGGCTCCTGCGAAAAAAACCGCCACAAAAAAAGCCGCCGCTCCAACCCTTTCCGAAACGCCTGCCACCGAGATCCCGAAGCCGATCCCTGCTCCCGCTCCCATCGCTTTGCCTCCTCCCCCGCTACCGGAGCCAACAGTACAAACGGAACGCAGCCAACCCGAGCCAGCCCCTCAGGAAAACCCGCGCATCGGCCGCGTCCCCGGCGGCGGCCCGGTCAATCACACCCCTTCCAACCAAGAGGGACAACAACCCGTTTCCCGATCCAAAAAACGCCGCGAAAAACGCAAGCGCCGCCGAGAGCAATCCGGCGGAAACGATCAACACCAGGGGCACCGCAACGAACGGCAAAATGACCGTAACGAGCGACGCAACGACAACCGCCAAGAACGCCCCGAGCGCCAACAGGAAGATCGCTCGCTCACCGTGCTCGCCGGCCCGCTGATCGATGCAAACGGCATCCTCGAACTCACCCCCAAAGGCTTCGGTTTCCTCCGCCTCCCGGAAGCAAACTTCGAGCAGGCAAAGGAAGACATTTTCATATCCCCGGAGCTCATCCGCCGCCACGCCCTCCGCCACGGCCAATGGCTCCACGGCCAATACCAAACCAGCAACCGCGGCCCGCAACTTGTGGAAATTTCTATGGTCAACGGCATTCCCCCTGAGGAAGCCGCCGTCCTGCCCCATTTCGACGAACTCAAAGCGATCAACCCCAACAAGCGCATCGCGTTCGAAACCACCCCCGACCGCTATACCACCCGCGTCGTCGACATCGTCGCCCCCGTAGGCCGCGGCCAGCGCGGCCTCATCGTCTCGCCCCCGCGTTCGGGTAAAACCACCCTCCTCCTCCACATGGCGGAGGCCATCCGTGAGAAATATGAAGAGCAGATCCACCTGATGGTTTTGCTGGTCGATGAGCGCCCCGAGGAGGTCACCGAGTTCCGCCGCGCCCTCCCCGGAGCCGAGATCTACGCGTCTTCCAACGACGAGCAGGCGCGCAACCACTGCCGCATCGCCGAGCTCGCCATCGAGCGCGCGAAACGCCTCGTCGAAGCAGGCAAGGATGTCTTCATACTCATGGATTCCATCACCCGCCTGGCCCGCGCCTACAACGCGAACATGGGCGGAGGCCGTGAAGGCCGCAACCGCGCCACCGGCTCCGGCGGCATCACCATCGGCGCGCTCGAAGTTCCGCGCCGCCTCTTTGCCGCCGCCCGCAACACCCGCGGCGGAGGCTCCCTAACCATCCTCGCCACCGCCCTCATACAGACGAACTCCCGAGCCGACGAGGCCATCTTCATGGAGTTCAAGGGCACCGGCAACATGGAGCTCGTCCTCGACCGCAAGATCGCCGAAAACTACGTCTATCCCGCAGTCGATATCTTCAAATCCGGCACCCGCCGCGAGGAGCTGCTACTCCAGGAACACACCCTCCACAAGATCCACCTCATCCGCCGCGGCCTCTCCGGCCACCGCCCCTTCGAAGCCATGGAGCGCCTGCTCTACTTCATCAAGAAGTTCCCCAACAACCCGCAGATGCTCATGGAGATCAAAGGTTAATGAGCGCCGCGCTTCCAGCCGGCTGCCTCACATCCGCACAGCACAAACTTCATTCGAGTTTAAAATTTAAAGTTTAAGGTTTTGAAACAGCACACCCTCTTCGTCGAAAAGCTCCCCCCCTTCGCCTCCGAGTCCCGCCACCTCCTCCACGACCTCCGCGAGTCACTGGCGCTGCCCCGCATCGAGTCCCTCCGCCTCCTCAACCGCTACGACATCGAAGGCGTCAGCGATGAGGAATTCGATCTCGCCTCCGCCCGCATCCTCTCCGAACCGCAGGTCGATTCCATCTCCACCACCCTCTCCCTCGCGGAAAACGAGCAAGCCTTCGCCTACTCCTACCTCCCCGGCCAATTCGACCAGCGCGCCGATTCCGCCGCCCAGTGCATCCAGATCCTCACCGGAAAAGACAAACCCGCCGTCACCTCCTCGCGCGTTGTCATCCTTACCGGAAACCTATCCCCTTCGGATCTAACAGCCGTCAAATCCTACATCATCAACCCCGTCGATTCCCACGAAGTTCCGGTGGAAGCGATCTCCGGCCGCCCGGTCATCCCTTCACCAAAGGACATCGAAATCCTAACCGATTTCCTAACAGACACCCCGGAAAAGATCCGCAAAGCCATGTCCCTCGCCATGTCCGAGGCCGACATCGCCTTCACCCAATCCTATTTCAAGAAAGACGAAGGCCGCCCGCCGACCCTCACCGAAATCCGCATGTTGGACACCTACTGGTCCGACCACTGCCGCCACACCACCTTCCTCACCGCCATCGACAAGGTAACCTTCGATCCCGGCACCGAAGTCATCGAGGAAACCTACGGGATTTATCGTAGTATCCGCGAGAAACTGGGGCGCGACGAAAAGCCCGTCACCCTGATGGACATCGCCCTCATCGGCATGCGCGAACTCAAAGCCTCGGGTGAACTCAACAACCTCGAGGTCTCCGAGGAAATCAACGCCGCTTCCATCGTCGTTCCGATAACAATCCACAATCCACAATCATCAATCCACAATCCCGAGCGCAGCGAGGAATGGCTCATCCAGTTCAAAAACGAGACCCACAACCACCCCACCGAAATCGAACCCTTCGGCGGCGCCGCCACCTGTCTCGGCGGCTGCATCCGCGATCCCCTCTCCGGTCGCTCCTATGTCTATCAAGCCATGCGCGTCACCGGCGCGGGAAATCCCCTGACCCCTTTTTCCGAAACACTCCCCGGCAAGCTCCCGCAGAAAAAAATCTGCCAGGTCGCCGCGAAAGGCTACTCATCCTACGGCAACCAGATCGGTCTCGCCACCGGCCAGGTCGCGGAAGTCTATCACCCTGGCTACGTCGCGAAACGCCTTGAGATCGGAGCCGTCGTCGCCGCCGCACCTCGCTCCAACGTCTTTCGCGGCAGCCCTTCACCCGGCGATGTGATCCTCCTCATCGGCGGCCGCACCGGACGCGATGGCGTCGGCGGAGCGACCGGCTCCTCCAAAGAGCACACCGAAACCGCCCTCGAAAACTCCGCCGAAGTCCAGAAAGGCGACGCCCCCACCGAACGCAAGATCCAGCGCCTGTTCCGCAATCCGGAACTGACACGCAAAATCAAGATCTGCAATGATTTCGGAGCCGGCGGAGTCTCCGTCGCCATCGGCGAAATCGCCCCCTCCCTCGTCATCAACCTCGATGCCGTCCCGAAAAAATACGACGGCCTCGACGGAACCGAACTCGCCATTTCCGAATCCCAGGAACGCATGGCCGTCTGCATCGCCCCCTCGGAAATCGCCTACTTCATCGCCGAGGCCGACAAGGAAAACCTCGAATGCGTCCACGTAGCCGACGTCACCGACTCCGGCCGTTTGATCATGACATGGCGCGGCAAGGAAATCGTCAACCTGAGCCGAGCCTTCCTCGACACCAACGGAGTCCAACAAACCGCCGAAGTCCACGTCACGGACCGCGGACTTCAGTCCGCAACCTCTCCCACCGATCACCGATCACAGATCACCGATCACTTGGCCTCACTCAACATCTGCTCCCAAAAAGGCCTCGGAGAAATGTTCGATTCCTCCGTCGGAGCCAACACCGTCCTATGGCCTTTCGGCGGCAAGCACCAGCTCACCCCGCCCGACGCGATGGTCGCGAAGCTCCCCGTCTTGGAAGGAGAAACCGACCACGCCACCTACATGGCATGGGGCTTCGATCCCCACCTTTCGGAAAAATCCCCCTTCCACGGAGCCGCCTACGCCGTCACCGAATCCGTCTGCAAGGTCGTCGCCGCCGGGGCGCAGCTCAGCGACATCCGCCTCACCCTCCAGGAATATTTCCCGAAACTAGGGCAAGATCCGAAACGCTGGGGACTCCCTTTCGCCGCCCTGCTCGGAGCCTTCCGCGCCCAGCACGAGCTGCGCCTCGCCGCCATCGGCGGAAAGGACTCCATGTCCGGCTCCTTCAACGAACTCGACGTCCCCCCCACCCTCGTCTCCTTCGCCCTCGCACCCGGCCTCGCCTCCCTCGCGCTTTCCCCCGAGTTCAAGCAACCCGGATCTACGGTATCCATCGTAGAAACCCCCATCCTCGCAAACGGCCTCCCCGATTTCGCAGCCCTGAGGGAAACCGCCGCCGCCCTCCACTCCCTCAACAAGGCCGGGATAATCCTCTCGCTCCATCACATCGGCAAAGCAGGCCTAGCCGCCGCCATCACGAAATGCTGCCTCGGCAACCACATCGGCTTCGCATCGAGCGCGGACTTTAGTCTCCAGCCATCAACCTACTTCGCCTTCCTCATTGAGCACGAAACCGATCTCTCCCTCTCATCTTCCAGAGTCATCGGAACTACCACCGAATCCGAAACCCTCACCCTAAATGGCGAAACCCACGCCCTCGCCGACCTCCAATCCGCCTGGCAATCCACCCTGGAACCCGTCTATCCCACGCGGCCAGAGGCCGGATCGGAGATAGCAGATCGTGGATTGATGATTGTAGATGCTCCACTCCAACCATCCACCATCCGCAATCCACAATCCACGACCTCAAAACCAAAGGTTTTGATCCCAACCTTCCCCGGCACCAACTCCGAATACGACTCCGCCCGCGCCTTCCAACGAGTCGGCGCGCATACCCACATCGAGGTTTTCCGCAACCTCACCGCGCAACACATCAGCGAATCCATCGCCGCCCTCGCCGGCCAAATCGCAAAATCCCAGATCCTCTTCATCCCCGGCGGCTTCTCGGCTGGCGACGAACCCGACGGCTCCGCCAAATTCATCGCCACCATCCTCCGCAACCCGCGCATCAGCGACGCGATCGCCGATCTCCTGGAAAACCGCGACGGCCTCGTCCTCGGCATCTGCAACGGCTTCCAAGCCCTCATCAAAACCGGCCTCGCCACCCACGGTCGCGTCATCGATACGGACGCCGAGTCCGCCACGCTCGTCCACAACGACATCTCCCGCCACATCTCCCAATACGTCCACACCCGGATCGCATCGAACTCCTCCCCCTGGCTCGCAAACATGGCCGTCGGCGAGATCCACACCGTCCCCGTCTCCCACGGCGAGGGCAAATTCTTCGCCTCCGACGAGACCATCACCCACCTCGCCGCCCACGGCCAGATCGCCACCCAATACTGCGACCTCTCCGGCGCACCGACCATGGAACACCCCTTCAACCCCAACGGCTCCCTCGCCGCCATCGAAGGCATCACCTCCCCCTGCGGCCGAGTCTTCGGAAAAATGGCCCACTCGGAGCGTTTCTCCGAAAACGTCGCGAAAAATATCCCCGGCCACAAAGCACAGCCGATCTTTTCCGCCGGAGTAGCCTATTTCTCCTGATTTGCGCAACTTCTCGCTCAATTAAATCGATTTCTGCTTATTTTGAGCAATATTACGCTTATAAGTATCAAATTCTTTATTTGACAAGTGCGCGTGATTCTGCTCAATTTATACCGTAAAACGAAACTTTGAGCGGAAAGATACGCAAATGATCGAATTATCCTCCAATGCCCAGATCGAGCAACAACTCGGCAAACGCCTGAGAAACCGCAGGCTCGACCTCAACATCAGCCAAGAACAAGCCGCCGAGCGCAGCGGTCTCTCGCGCCGGACGATCACCGCGATCGAGAACGGCGAAGGCTGCACCCTCACCAGCCTCATCGCCCTCCTGCGCGGCCTGAACTCACTCGACACACTCGAAGGTTTTCTCCCGGATCCCGGCGTCAGCCCCATGGCCATGATCACCTCGATGCGCGAGGAACCCCGCAAATACGCATCGAAACCCCGCAAAACCCCACCCGCCACCGAGTGGAAATGGGCGGACGAGCGATAATTCCAGTCTTGTTTCCTAGTATGACTTCCGCCGCGATCCATATCCACGAAACACTCGTCGGCGCGGTCACCTGGGACGCAAGGCGCGAGCTGGGCGTCTTCGAATACTCTCCGGATTTCCTCTCCAGCGGCATTGAGGTCGCCCCGTTGATGATGCCGCTCGGCTCCGGTCGATTCGCGTTTCCCGATCTCCCGCGCGAGACTTTCAAAGGCATGCCCGGCCTGCTCGCGGACTCCCTGCCCGACAAGTTCGGCAACCTGCTTATCGACCAATGGCTCGCCCGCCAAGGCCGCACCCCGCAGTCTTTCGATCCGGTCGAGCGCCTCTGCTACCTCGGGAAGCGCGCGATGGGCGCGATGGAATTCCAGCCCACCCTGCTCACGGAAAGCCCAGCGGAAACCCTCCACCTCGACGCCCTCGTCCAGCTCGCCAACGACGCGCTCGCCTCTCGGGAAAACCTCCACGCCAACCTCGATCACGCACCCGAAGCCATGGCCACGATCCTGCGCATCGGCACATCGGCGGGCGGCGCTCGTGCCAAGGCCGTGGTTTCATGGAACCCGAAAACCAACGAAATCCTCTCAGGCCAGATCACCCCGCCGCCGGGCTTCGAGGCATGGCTGCTCAAGTTCGACGGCGTTTCCGGAAACCGCGACAAGGAACTCTCCGACACCCTCGGCTTCGGTCGCATCGAATACGCCTACCATCTCATGGCCCGCGCGGCGGGCATCACCATGAGCGATTGCCGCCTGCTGGAGGAAAACGGCCGCGCCCATTTCATGACCCGCCGCTTCGACCGCACCCCGGAAGGCGGCAAGCTCCACCTCCAGAGCCTCTGCGGCATCGCCCACTTCGACTTCAACCAAGCCGGAGCCTACTCCTACGAGCAGGCCTTCCAGGTCGCCCGCCGCCTCGGCCTGCCGCAGACCGACCTGACCGAACTTTTTCGCCGCGCCGTGTTCAACATCCTTTCCAGAAACCAAGACGATCACACCAAGAACATCGCCTTCCTTATGGATCGCCGCGGAGCATGGCGGCTCGCACCCGCCTACGATCTGATCTACGCCTACAACCCCTCCGGCGCATGGACGAGCCGCCACCAGATGACGCTTAACGGTAAACGCGACCACTTCGAAACCGCCGACCTCCTCGCCGCCGCCACTCATGCCGACCTCCGCCCGCCGAAGGCGAAAGCCATCCTCCGTGAAGCCCACGACGCTGTTGCGGATTGGGAAAAACATGCCTCCAGCGCAGGAGTCAACCCCATAGCCACAAGGGACATTCTCTCCCATCTCCGACTCAAACTCTCAGTTTGAGCCACAGGCAAGCAACGATTATGAAAAGCCCAAATTTAAAATGGCACAATTAATGCTTCGCAATTTGCGATCTCAGGGATAACTTCCGGGCGCACTCACCGCGCCCATGGCCGAAGCCTCGCTCCATCAGTCCCTCTCCCAGTCCCAGACGCTCGCGCCGCAGATGCGCAAGAGCCTGGAGATCCTGCAGGCTAACACCATGGAGCTTTCCCAACTCCTGAGGCAGGCGCTGGAGACGAACCCGACCCTGGAGGATATCACCGAGGTCACTTCACTCGACGAGGATTCCCCCGATCCCGACGAGGCGGACTCGCTGGAATACATGAACGAAACCGACGACGACTGGCGCGACCGCTCCATTCTCGAAGGACGCAATAACCAGTGGACGCAGGAAGACGAGGAACGCCGCCAGCGCCTCTACGACAACATCGTCGCACCGGAAACCCTCCAGCAGCACCTCAATTATCAGCTCGACCTTTCCTTGGTCGAACCCGGCATCCGCGAGGCCGCGCGCGCGATCCTCGGATACCTCGACGACCGGGGCTTCCTCAGGATTCCCCTCACGGAAATCGCCGCTACCGATTCGCTCCAGCTCAGCAAGCTGAAAGCGGCGCACGCGCTGATCAAGACCTTCGATCCGCCGGGAGTCGGTGCATCCGGCATCCCGGAAGCCTTGCTGATCCAGCTCGAGCGTTCATCCGGCACCGAAACCCTCGAATACAAGATCGTCCGCGATCACCTTGAGGATTTGGCTAGGAAACGCCATCCGCAGATCGCCCGAGCGCTGGGCACCACGGTCGAACGCATCGCGGAGGCGGCGGACAACATCGGACGCCTTTCCCCGAACCCCGGCGGCGAGTTCGATCCCACCGGCAATCCCTACATCCTACCCGACGTCGTGATCGAGCGAGACGACGACGGTCGATGGGGCGCGCGGCTCACCGGCGAGCACCTGCCCAGCCTGCGCATCAACGATTTCTACAAGGACATGATCGGGAAAAACGGCGTCGATCCGAAAGCCCGCGCCTTCCTCCGCGACCAGATCCGCGACGGCCGCAGCCTGATCCGCTCGATCTCATTGCGGCAGGAAACGATCCTCGCCATCGCCCACAAGCTCATCGAGCAGCAGCCGGAATTCCTCGCCAAAGGCCCGCGCCATCTGCGCCCTCTGACGATGAACGACATCGCCGACGAGCTGAACCTCCACGCCACCACCGTCTCCCGCGCGGTGGCAGGGAAATACATCCTCACCCCGCAGGGCCTCATGGAAATGCGCGCCTTTTTCGCCACCGGATACCAGACGGATGGCGGTGCCGAGGTCTCCAACGCCGGTGTCCGCGAGGCGATCCAGCAGCTCATCGCCCAGGAAAATCCGGCCAAGCCGCTTTCCGACGATGCGATCACCAAGGCGCTCCAGAAACAGGGCATCAAGGTCGCCCGCCGCACGATCGCGAAATACCGCGAGCAGCTCAACATCCTCCCCTCCCACCTGCGCAAATCGTTCTGAAACACGCCGCCTTTTCCGGCATTTCCCTCCGCCGGAAAGTTTTGCGTTTGAAAATGCTGATTTCCGGCCATCCTCCCGCCTCGTGAAAGTCATCGCCATCGCAAACCAGAAGGGAGGGGTCGGAAAAACGACCACCGCCATGAATCTCTCCCACGCCCTAGCCCTGCGCGGGCAGCGGGTGCTGCTGATGGATCTCGACTCGCAGGCGAACTGCACCAGCGGCCTCGGCATCGAGGCAGCCCCGCTTTCCTCGATCTATCCCGTGCTGCTCGGCCAGAAGGACATCCGCGAGCAGTTCGTCACCGGCGGTCGCGAGAATTTGACTTTCGTCCCTTCGGAAATGGATCTCGCCGGCATCGAGATCGAGCTCGCCCGCTCCGACGACCACCTCACCCGCCTGCGCGGCATCCTACAAGGGCTGAAGCCGAACGACCTTTTCGAATACTGCATCCTCGACACCCCGCCCTCGCTCGGCGTGCTGATGACCGCCGCGCTCGCCGCCGCCGACGAAATCCTCATCCCGCTGCAATGCGAGTGGTTCGGCCTTGAGGGCTTGGCGAAAATCGTAGGGGTGCTCGATGAGATCCGCGGCTCCGGCGCGAACCCCGACCTCAAGCTCGAAGGCATCGTCATGACGATGTACGACGGCCGCACCCTGCTTTCCCGCCAGGTCGTCGAGGAAGTTTCGAATTATTTCCCCGAGGAAATCTACCAGAACGTCATCCCGCGCACGATCCGCATCGGCGAAGCGCCATCCCACGGAAAAACCATCTTCGAGCACGACCCCAACGGCCTGGGAGCCACCGCCTACGGAAAAATCGCCGACGAATTCCTGGTCCGCCACGCCCGCGTGGGCCCGCTCCTCGCCGCGAAGTGACTCTTCCTTAAGGTTTAAAACTTAGGGTTTAGAGTTTCAGTATTCCTCCTCCTCCTCTCCCGGCACCGGCGGGATGAGATCCTCCCTCTCCAGCAGTCTTTGGAGATCGAGATCCGCAACGAGATCTGCCGGAGTGCTTCTGACCGTGGAAACATAAGGCACTATCCGATCCAGCTCCGCGATCGCGCAATGCACCATGGAGACCACGATGTCCGCATCGAATTTCTCGCGCTCGAAAAGGTTCGTCACGCGGAAGACCAGCATCTCGCGGTCGAGGTCGTATTCGAAACCGCCGAGCGTCAGTTGCTTGTTAGCGCGCATCAGCAGTTCCAGCACGGCGGGCATCTGCGGCTCCGCGATGAACATCGGGCTTTCGGAGACGACGCTCAGCGCGTTGAGTTCAGCGAAAGCCTGTGCAATGACATCCACCCTTGTGTGGTGCGCCTCGAAACCGGCACGCAACACATCCCGCCCCTCCACCAGTTCGGCATGCCAGCCGTTTTTCCCGAACACTTCCTCCACGGATAAAATCTGCCTCGAATGCGGTCTCATGCCCGTGTCTTGTTCTCTGCCCCTTGGAGTTTAAAGTTTAAAATTTAAAGTTTAACGATTCACCCGCCCGAGCACCGCCTTGGCCAGCAGTTCGCGGAGTTTCTTTCTCACAGGGGAAAGGGAAAGGTGCATCCCCGCGGTGCGCTCGTCGTTGAAATGAAGCGTGAGCCATTTCCCCCGATCATCGATCTCGGCGGCGCTGATCTCCTGCCAGAAAACCATCTGCATCCCTTTCGACGGGCGGAAGAACGGGAAAATTTCCAACCCCATCGGCGTGAGGATCAGGTAAGCGTGCCTCGTGAGATGCCGGGCCACCATGAAAAGCACGGCGGCCGCGGCCATAAACGGTATCGCCCACGCAGGATGCGGAACCGCGGGATTGATCGCGCGGTAGTATCCCGTCGCGAGCAGCGTCACCCCGATTCCGGTCATCACCGCCCCCGCCACGCAAAAGCCCACCGCCTGCCCCGAGCGGGTGAACCTCAATTCCTTCTGCGGCTCTGCGACCATGGCTGTGGAAACCTCCGCTCAACGATCCTCCGACTCTCCCTTCGTCTCGATGGTAACGAACTCATCCCCCTCCTTGTGCCGCCGCCATGTGTTCAGGATCACCACGATGAGGAAACCGAGGATCACGAACGAGGCCTCCATGAAAAACGGCGTGGACATGATACCAACCATCTTGCCGACCGTCTCCCCGAGCAGCCCCGGGATTTCACGCCAGAACAGCAGCAGTGAAATCACCGCCACCGCCACGACGAGCAGGATCGTGCCGCCGACCAAAAACTGCTTTCCCCTGCTCTCCGTCGCTTGTTGCTGCGCCATTTCCGAGAGGCTAACCGAAGCTCCTCGCAACTCAAACCTGAATCGGATTTTAAAAAATATTACGTATAGCTTGATTATTTCTAAAAATTAACGGAGATTCCGCTCATCAACGCGACCCGCCACCCTCTGAAGCCCGTCTTAATGGCGATTTTTTTGGCCACGCCACTGGTCTCGGCGTGGGCATGGCATGATAGGCAAAACGAGCCTCCGGCGACCCGCGAAGAAGCACCAATGACCCAGCGCCTGCCCGTGGAGATCATCGCCTCGGACACCCAGCCGAAATGGGTGCTGGTTCCCATCGATCCGGGTTGAGTGCAGGTTTTCTGCTGTCCCCGATGCCTTTTCCCACGAATCATCCGCGCGTGACCCGCAACGATCCCGCCAGCCTCCACGATCAGCTCCGTCAGGAAATCCTGTTGGCGCGGGAACGGGTTTATCACTTCGGGCAGCCGACGCCTTTGGAAAAACTCGCCGTCCCGGGCGGCCCGGAGATCTGGGTGAAGCGTGAGGATCTTTCGCCGATCAAGGCTTACAAATGGCGCGGCGCGGCGAACCGCATGGCCACCCTGACAGAACTTGAGGCCGCTCGCGGCGTCGTCACAGCCTCCGCCGGAAACCACGCTCAGGGTGTCGCTCTCGCTGCAAAAAAGCTCGGTATCCGGGCGCGCGTTTACATGCCCCGCTCCACCCCGAAGGTGAAGCAGGACGCGGTGCTCGCCCACGGCATGGAATACGTTTCCATCCACCTGACCGGCGACAGCTACGATGACGCCGTGCAGGCCGCACGCGAGGACGAAGCGGCCACGAAAGCCGTTTACATCCACGCCTACGACGACCTCCTCGTCATGGCCGGCCAAGGCACGCTCGCCGACGAGGTCATCCTTTCCGGCCACGGCCCCTTTGATGTCGCGTATCTCCAGATCGGCGGCGGCGGGATGGCGGCGGGCGTTTCCACCTGGCTGAAAACCTACTGGCCGGACATCGAGATCGTTGGCGTGGAGGGAGAGGGTCAGGCCTCCATGAATACCGCCATCGCTTCGGGCGAACCGGTCACGCTCAAACAGGTCGATCTTTTCTGCGACGGCACCGCCGTAAAGCGTGCGGGCGATCTTCCCTACGCGATCTGCAAGGACAATCTCGACCGTATCGCCACGGTCACCAACGCCGAGGTCACCTCCGCGATCCGTAAACTTTGGGAAGGCCTGCGCTGCATCTCCGAACCATCCGGCGCGATGGGACTCGCCGCCGCGTTGGCGGAGCGGGGCCGGCTCGCCGGAAAAAAAGTGCTCGTGATTCTCTGCGGCGCGAACGTCGATTTCCTCCAACTCGGACGCATCGCGCAATCGGAGGGCTCCTCGACCCGCCACAGCCGCACCCTGCGCGTCCGCATCCCCGAAGTCCCGGGCACCATGCGCAAGCTGATGGACGATTGCTTCGCCGGCCTCGACATCACGGATTTCCAATACGGCAAGACCCACAACGACCTCGCCTGGCCCGCCTTCACACTCGCCTCCGAAACGGCCGATGTCCTCGCCGCCGTCTCCGCGAAACTCGATGCCCACGGCCTCCCATGGCAGGACATCACCGGCGCGACGGACATCGGATTCCGCGCCATCCCCTTCCGCGGCGACCTGCTCTCGAATCCCGTTTTCCTCCGCCTCGATTTCTACGAAAGGCCCGGAGCCCTGCATGATTTCCTGGAGAAGCGCGTCACCGGCAACGCGAACCTCGTGTACTTCAACTACCGCCAGTCCGGCGAGCGCATCGGCCGCGCCCTCATCGGCCTCGATTTCCCCTCGCCCTATGAGCGCGACGCCTTCCTCATCTCATTGCCGCCGCAGGGAGAAGGCTACCGCCTTTGCGAACCGCTCGACGCGGAAACCTCCGCAAGACTCGCCTCATCCGCGAAGGCCTGAGCCTAATTCCAACAATCCCATAGGCTGACCGCGCGCCTCCTGCGCATACCTACTCTTTTTTGGGCGCATCCATGTTTTGATAAACCTGATCCATCGCCGTGCGCAGGAGCCATGCCTTGCTCCGGGCACTGTTTTCCTGACGCATTTCGGTGAGCGCCTCGGCAAGGATCGCACGCGATTGTTTCGAGGTCTCCGGGAGGGAGCGGACGCTTTCACAGGCGATTTCATAGACCGCTGCACAGGCGGCTTCATTGCCTTCATTGAAAAGAGGAACCCCACGTTTGATAGCCAGCTCGATCAAGCCCGCCGCAGTGAGTGATCTCCGGTTGCTGTCGGGTGGCAGCAAAACCTGATCGATGACATGGATGACACCGTTCGCAGCGGGAATGTCCGCTTTCAAAAGCCGGGCCGCATTGATGAGCACTCGACCGTCCTCGAACTTCGCTCCAAGCTTGGTTCCCTGCAGCGTCTCCGCCTCTCCCGCCGCAAGGGCATCCGCCAAGGTCACTTTCCCTGCAATCACATGATACTTCAGGATCGCAGCGAGCTTGGATTTGTTCTCCGGCTTCAACAATTCCTCCACCGTTCCTTTGGGCAACTTCGCAAAAGCCTCGTCCGTGGGGGCGAATACGGTGAGCGAGCCGTTGCCGCTGAGCGCTCCTGCCAAATCCGCAGCGCCTGCCGCCGCCAGCAAGGTTTCGAACTGACCTGCGGCTTTCGCGACATCGACGATGTTTCCGCCACCTTTTGCGGATGAGATCGGAACGGCTTCGGCAAGCGCCTTGATCGATTCGATCTCCAGTTCGAACGCACCGGCTTTTTTATCCGCAAGCGTGAATCCCACCGATTCCACCTCCTCAAGATTGATCGGCTCCGATGGCACCGGCCGCCCGAAAGCCTGCAACTTGAAATCCTCCAGAGGAATCACCGCGTCCTGCCACTCCCCCTTCACCGTAGGGAAATCAGCCCGGTAGGAACTCGCCCGCATCTGGCGGGTCACGCGCAATTCGATCCAATACGTCCTGCCGTCTCCTTTCGCCCTGACGGCCAGCGCCTTCATTCCGGACAGGTCGACGCGCTTCGGCTTGCTGCGGATCGAAGCGAAGCCTCCGTTGTTTTCCAGCGACAGGCTGCCCTTGAAAAGAAGCGTGCCGCGATCCGTGCGCTCAAATCCTCCTTTTGATACGCCGCCCATCACATCGTCGTTGACGGAAGACCATGCCTTGGCGGAATCCTCGCCCTTGAAATTTGCCATCACCGTCTCCTCCTCCGCATGCGTATGGATGGCCGGAAACGCAAGTGACAGGGCGCAAAGACCTAGGAGTTTCAGCGGGCTGGTTTTGGACACAGGATGTTTCATCGTCCGCCAAACTCGGCTCACATTCCCGAAACGCAATACCTTGCATAAAAAAAGGGCGGGACGCTTCCGCCCCGCCCTTCGGTTTATGGTTTGTATCCTTTTGGAAATTTTCCTCTCGGTTGAGGCGGAATCGGCAGACGCTCGTGGGTTTCTGCCGATGCCGCACCAGTGGCGGATCTTTTCCAGCGGGACTACTTCTGTTAGAGCCGCAGTTGCCAGAGGCCTTCCGTCTCGCGGTCGCGCCATTCGGGGCGGCGGGAGATGGGGTCTTGCAGCGTGCGGATGGTTTTGCGACCGCCGGCAAAGACGAACGATTCGCAATCAATGACAACCACCACGAGTCCCATATAATAGGTGTCGTGGAGGGTGGTGACAGCCTCGGCCCCGAAGGCTCCGGCGAGGTGGGAACGCAGCAGGTTGGCTTCCTTCGCTCCGAGGAAAAGGAACGAAGGGGTTTCCCCGTTCGCGCTTTTCGATCTGATCAATTCGGAAACCGCCCGTGTGTCCCATTGATTGCCCATTGTCAGCTCCGGGGTAACCGTAGCGACATCGGGCAATGGTGTGTTGTGCAGTATGGTATTCATGGCAGGGTGAGTAATGGTCATGTTTTCCTAAGCATCCCATGTGCCACAAGGCGTCATGCCTTCCGGCGCACGTAGCTCCTGATACGGAACGCGACCATTACGCCTTTCACGAATGTGAACCGAAAATGATGAAACAGTGACGGGTGAGTCACTTCACTTCAGTGCATACCTTGCCTGAGACGGCGTTCATCAGAATCCAACGTCCGTCATCGGGCTTGGCGTCGGCTTTCACGCCATTCACGAAAACACCCTGCAAACCCTCGGCGGCGGGTGCCTCCACCTTCGCTCCCACAGCTTCCGGAATTGTTAGATCGAGGTTGAAACCTTTGCCGTTTTTCCAGTTGATGAGGATGGACCCGCGCGGGGTGGGCACCTTGCCTTTCGCGAAGGCGAGATCAGCGGTGCGAGGACTGATCGTGGCCGATTTCCCGAGGGCCGCCGCGAGATCCGCCATGTCATACATGAGGATTTTCGAGAGATCATCGAGATCCGCGATGTCATTCATACAGACCTCCACGAAAACATTCCTGCGCGCCCGCCCTGACCAGGCGAACGAAAACCGCTTGCAAGCACTGCATAGCGACTCCGGCCACGACGTCTGGCACCCGTATACGTGATTTACTTCTGACAACGCCCGCACCAATACGTCGCCCGCTGCCCGAGGACGCTGTGCGAAATCGGCGTGCCGCAGACCCGGCACGGCTCCCCTTTCCTGCCGTAGACAAAAAGCCGCTGCTTGAAATAACCCGGCTCGCCGTCGGACTTCAGGAAATCGCGGAGCGTGGTGCCGCCTTGTTCGATGGATTCCGCGAGAACCTCCTTGATCGCGGCGGCGAGGCGCGCGGCCTTGGGTTTTGTGAGCTTGTTCGCAGGAAGCATCGGATGGATGCGGGCGCGGAACAGGCTTTCCGAGGCGTAGATGTTTCCGACACCTACGACGACCTTCGCGTCCATGATCGCGACCTTGATCGGGATCGACTTGTTAGACAGAGCGGCGCGCAAACCCTCCGCCGTGAACCCCTCACCCAGCGGCTCCGGGCCGAGGTCTTTCAGCAGCGGATGCGAGCCCAGCTCCGCGAGCGGACAGACCAACGCCAGCCCGAAGCGGCGCGGATCATGGTAACGCAACTGCATCCCGCCCGCCACGGTGATGCCTATATGGTCGTGCTTTTTCCAAACCTCTCCCGCCGGGATCACCCGCAGGCTGCCGGACATACCGAGATGGATGATCACCGCATCCCCGCGATCCGTTTCCAAAATCAGATACTTCGACCGCCGCTTGACCGCCACGAACACCGCCCCCTCCAAGCCCGCCAGCTCCGGCGAAATCGGCTGACGAAGATCATAGCGCCGGATGATGACCTCGCTGATCCGCCGCCCCACCACATGCGGGGAAATCCCCCGACGCGTCGTCTCCACTTCAGGCAGCTCGGGCATGGGATTTTCAGTGTCGAAGGAGGAAACACTCGCCGTCGAGCTTCGCGCCATCGGGCAGCGTGTGGCCCCCGGGGAAAAGCTTCCCGCCTTCGATGTGCCAGCCGGGGAGGAGCTTGCCCCATGAGTCCGGCTTATGGCCGGTTTGGAACTCGCTGCGGGCATCGGGCATGGGCGGATGCGGAAGGGACATGGCGACGACCAACCCGTCCACCGCGAGGCAGGGCAGATGGATCACGCCTTCCTTATCAAACGAGGCCAGCGCGCTCGCCCCGAAATCAAAAAAACGGATCGGCTCGCGCAGGTTTTCCGGAGCCATGATGCGCCTGCGGAGATTTTCTCCGCCGACCCAGACCTTGCCCGCACCAGGGTCGAAATCGCGCAACACAGTCACTTTTCCCTTCGTCTGTCGCGCGAACTCCCTCAGCACCTCGAGCACGCCATCCGGCACATCGCCTTCCATCACATGCAGCGTGCCCCCGCGTGGAAACGCGTCGAGCTGGGTAAGCTGGTGGCCGTTGAGTTTTTCCGGCTTTGTGTTTTGCGGAAACCTCGCGGCCACCGCCACGGACGAGGCTTTGAGCAACGCATCGCGCACGATTTCCCGATCCGGCTTCCCGGTGATTTCCCCGCCGATCGCGATAGACAATCCGTATGGCACACTATGCGGCATTTTCCGGAAAAACCGGCCGCGCTCGAAAGAGAAAACGGAACCCCACGAGCCATCGACCCACACCGGCAGGATGGGGCAATTCGCCTTCCTCGCGATCAGCTCGAAGCCGCGCTCCAGTTCGCACAAGCCGCCGGTGCGGGTGAGCTGGCCTTCGGGAAACAGCACCACGACATGCCCGCTTTCCAACGCATCGATGGTCTTGCGAATCGCCTCCAACGGCTGGTCGCGGCGGATCGGCACCGCGTCGAACAGTTTCACGGAAAAGCGGATCACCTTGCTGGCCATGAAGGTGTCGTCCATCACGAAGCGCAAAGGCCGGTCGCTCGCGGCGGAGAGGAAAAACGCGTCGGCGAAAGTGACGTGGTTCGGCAACAGCAGCACGCCGCCGGTTTTCGGGATGCGTTCCGCGCCGGAAACCTTGATCCGGTAGAGGGTTTTCACCGCCGCGAGGCAAACAAGCCGGATGAAATCGGCGGGCAGGATGCGGAGGATGTACCACGTCATCACCCCGCAGGAAATGCCGATCACGAGCATCTGCATCTTGAAGCCTTCCAGCGCGGTGAAACCTATCCAGACCGCGAGCAGATTCAGCCCCTCGATCAACGCCACGGCGATGATCCCCGCGAAACAGTCCTGCAGGTTCACCGCGGATTGCAGCTCGCCGCGCTTGTCCGACGGGTAACGATCCTGCATCCAGGCATTGAGCGGCGCGAGGAACAGCGCGGCGAAAAACGCCACCAGCCCGAGGCCGATGAGAAACGGCCAGCCCGGCGGAGGCAGGAACGCCAGCGCGAGCGCGCACACCGTCATCGCGATCCCTGAGATGGGCACCCAGCCGAGCTCGATGCGTTTCCTTAAAAGAAAGGAAGCAAACCCGAAGCCCAAGGCCATCCCCAGCGAGGCCGCCGCCATGAACATGGAGGACATCGTCCCGAAACCCGCGCCGCCAGCGGTCAGCGAGCTTGCCACCTTCACCGACCACAGGTTGATGAACGCCGCGAAGCCCCAGAAATACGCCACTCCGAAGGAAGCCCGCCGCAGGCCGATATCACGCCACAGCTCGCCGAGATCCTTGAAATGGCTGACGAGAAGTTTCCCGGTAAGCTTCGCGCCACCCTGCGCAGGCACCTTCGGAATCGCGAGCGCCATTCCCACCGCCGGAACCGAACAACAAGCCAGCAATAGCAAAGGAAACAGCGCCGCTTCCCACCCCATTGCAGGCACCGAACCGAGCGCTTCATAGCGCTTGTCATACCACCAGCCCGCCACGATCTGCCCGGCCAGGATCGCCAGCATCGCTGTCATCTGCTGCACACCCGAGGCAAAGCCGAGATGCTTTGAACCAACGAGTTCCTTGTTGATCCCAAATTTCGCCGGGCTAAAAAACGCGGACTGCGCAGCCAGCAAAAAGAAACCCACCAGAGCGAGCGGCATGTTTTTCATGAACACCGCCGCACAGATCAGCGAGAGGATGCCCACCTGCGCGATGGCTGCCCCCAGGATCACGGTGCGTTTCGAAAAGCGGTCGCTCATCCATCCCGCCAGCGGCGCAAAAAGCACGAAGGGCAGCGCGATCATGATCCCCGCCGCGGACTCCACCGCATACCCCACCGCCCCGCCCAGCGGGATCAGGATGAACTGCGCCGCCTTGTCATTGAAGGCATTCTGCGTCTGCTGGACGATCATGCTCCAGTAGCCGAGCCACTGCCGCTTTGTTGGCTCGCCTTCGATTTCAGGAGCGTTCATCGGATTTTAAATATTCGCCCCACGGCAATCGAGCCGCTGGTTCATTTCAAGCGCCGGGTTGTGTTCCTTCGCCTCTCCGACGATGACCGCCGGCACACCCGCCACGGTGGTATGCGGCGGCACGTCGTTGAGCACCACGCTGCCCGCGCCGACCTTTGCGTGCGTGCCGATTTCCACCCGCCCTAAAATTTTCGCGCCCGCGCCGATCAACACGCCGGAGCGGATGATCGGGTGCCGGTCCCCCGTGTCTTTCCCCGTGCCGCCCAAGGTCACCTCGTGCAGGATGGAGACATCGTCCTCGATGATCGCCGTCTCGCCGACGACGAAGGAGGTTGCGTGGTCGAGCAGGATCCCGCAGCCGATGCGCGCCGCCGGATGGATGTCCGTGGAGAAAACTTCCGATGAAATGCTCTGGAGATAAAGCGCCAGCCAGCGCCGCCCGTCGCGCCACAGCCTGTGGCTGATCCGGTAGGTGCCCAGCGCCATGAAACCCTTGAAAAAAAGCAGCGGCTCCAGCGGAGAGAAGCACGCCGGATCGCGCTCGAACATCGCAAGCAGATCCCGCCCGCAGGCATGCGCGATGCGTTCGTCGCCGGAAAGGATCTCCACGAAAAGCGGCTCAAGCATCGCACGCGGCATGTCCTCGCGGGCCAGCCGCCGCCCCAGCCTAGCCGCCAGCGCCTCCGCGAAGCTCCCGCGCGAGAGCACCACATCATCCACCAGGTGCCGCAGCTCCGGCTCCTCCGCGCTTAGCCGCTCAGCCTCCGAGCGAAGCTTCGCCCAGAGGTTTTCCAAATTCGCGGCTTCCCCACGGCAAAGCTTTGTCCCACCCTTCGCCACCGTTGTTTGTTCCGTCTCACTCATGAAAATTTCCCAGAAATTGGAATACGCCTGCCGCGCCCTTGCCCAGCTCGCCAAGGCCTATGACGGCAAGACTCTTACCCGCCTCGACGAACTTGCGCAACGCGAAGCTGTCTCCGCCAACTTTTTGGTCCAGATCCTCAACGACCTCCGCCGCGCGGGCATCATCGAGTCCCGCCGCGGAGCCCACGGCGGCTACCTCCTTTCCCGACCTGCCGACCGCATCACCCTACGCCAGATTGTCGAGGCCGTGGAGCCAACCCAGCTCCACAACACCGCCCTTGCCCAAGGCGAATCCGGCCCCGCCGTCCGCCGCGCTTGGGAATCCATCTCCGCCAAACTCGCCGCCGACCTCGACAATATCAGCCTGAGTTCCCTGGCCAACCCGCCCTCGGATCCGATGTTTTATATCTGAATGATGTGGAGTGGCAGACAGGCATCAGCCACTCCCCGGTGCCGGGAAACTTCGCTTGAAGCCTGGCTCACGCGGGATAAGTTGCGGTTCCCGTCCGCGGGTGACAGGCCGCCTTGGTGGATGCCCGTTTCCCAGGGCGTGAGCTTTGCCTCATGATCCGCTGGTTCGCACGCAACGACATCGCCGCCAATTTCCTGCTTTTCGGGATCTTGGCTTGGGGGATCTGGTCGGCGAAGGAAAAGGTGGCTTTGGAGGTGCAGCCTGCCTTCGAAATGAAGGAGGTGCATATCAATGTTGTTTACCGCGGCGGCAGCCCGGCGGATGTGGAAAAGGCGGTAGTCCTGCCGGTCGAGTCTGCTTTGGAAGGGCTGCCGGGGGTGGAATCGATCGAATCCACCGCAGACGATGGCATGGGCAGGGTGGTGGTCTATGCGACCTCCAAGAGGAATCTCAAGGGACTGGAAGAGCAGATCAAAACGCGGGTGAACCGGATCAGTTCCTTCCCCGACGAGATCGAACCGCCGGACATTACCATCCCGGACAGTGCGCAGTGGTTCGATGTCATCAAGGTGGCGATCTGCGGGGACATGAGTGAAGTGGACTTGCTGAGTGCGGCGCGGACCGTGCGCGATGACCTGATTGCGATGAACGGCATTTCCCAAGCGAACGTGCTGGGGAACTCGCCGCCGGAAATCGCCATCGAGGCGGATCCGCGCCGACTGCGGGACTTCGGGTTAACCTTCGCGGATCTCAGTGCGGCGATCCGGCGCTCGTCGATGGACCTGCCCGCCGGGCGCATTCAGACGGATGAGGGCGCGCTGACCATACGTTCGAAAGGACAGGCCTATGATCGCGCGGATTTCGAGAAAATCGTCATCAGCAACCAAAACGGCTCCGAGGTGACGGTGGGCAACGTGGCGAAGGTTTCCGACGGCTTCGAGGAGAACCGCAAGATCCTGCGCTTCAACGGCAAGCCATGCCTGCTCGTCGAAGTGCTGCGCCTGGGAGATGAGAACGCGCTGGAGATCGCCGACAAAGTTCAGCGTTACGCGGCAACCGCCAGCGAGCGTTTCCCGGAGGGCATCACCTTACACATCTGGGACGATTCCTCGGAGGAACTGGAAGGCAGGCTGGGCACCCTTTTCGGCTCCATGCTGCAGGGCGGGCTGCTAGTCCTTATTGTTCTGGGGCTTTTCCTGCGCCCCATGCTGGCATTCTGGGTCGTGCTGGGCATTCCCGTTTCCTTCGCCGGGGCTTTCATCCTCATGCCTTACCTGGACATCACCGCGAACGTGATGTCGATCTTCGGCTTCATCATCGTGGTCGGGATCGTGGTCGATGACGCGATCGTGACGGCGGAAAACGTTTACACAAAACTCAAGGACGGCATGGAACCGCTGGAAGCAGCCACTCTGGGAACCCAGGAAGTCGCCATACCAGTGACCTTCGGAGCGCTCACCACCATCGTCGCCTTCGTACCCATGATGTTCTACGACGGCTTCTACGGCTCCTTCATGAAACAGGTGCCGCCCGTTGTCGCCGCCGTGCTGCTTTTTTCCCTGCTGGAAAGCAAGCTGGCCCTGCCGTGCCACATGAAATACGTGAAGGTGCATCGCCAGAAGTTCAATCGCTTCGAGCGGATCCAGAAAAAGATCGCCGACAGCCTGGAGGTGTTCGTGGACAGGTTCTACGAGCCGACGCTGCGCCTCGCGACGCGGCACCGCTACATCACGCTCTCGCTGTTTTTCGCGGCGGGACTCGCCTCGGTGGGCTATTTCATGTCGGGGCGGATGGGCTTCGTGAACATGCCTTCCATCGACCGCAACCGGATCTTCGCGATGATCCAGATGCCGCGTGACAGCCAGGTGCCTGAGACGGAAGTCCGCACGGATTACGTCGCCTCGTTCCTTCCGCAGCTAAAGAAGGAGTTCTCCGATCCCCTCACCGGCAAGTCCTACATTACCGATTCCCTCACCAGCGCCGGCGGTTTTCCGCACCGCAACGGCGTGGACGCACGCACGGGAGTCGTGATGATTGGCGTCACCGATCCCAAAGACCGCTCCGAGCCGGGGCCGAAAAATTCCGAGATCGCCGCGCGCTGGACGCAACTCGTCGGCGAGATGCCGGATGTGCAGAGCTTTTTCATTTCGGGCGACAGAGGGAATCGCATGGGAGCGGACAACGCGGCGGAATCGCTCAGCGTGGAGATCCGCGGAAAGAACGGGGAGGACAAGGACGAGGTGGTGCGCCATGTGGAGGAACTTCTGGAGTCCTACGAAGGGATCGCAAGCGCCTACAGCGATTCCGGCTCCACGGCGGATGAGCTGCTCATCACGATACGCCCCGAGGGCGAGGCGCTGGGACTCACGCAACTCGAGCTTTCCCGACAGGTGCGCGGGGCATTCTTCGGCGAGCAGGCACAGCGTGTCCAACGGGACAGGGATGACATCCGGGTGATGATCCGCATGCCTCTCGCGCAACGGGAATCCCTTTCCACCCTCGATCAACTCCGTATCCGCACGCCCTCCGGCGGCGAGGCACCTTTCCCCACCGTGGCGAACGCGAGATTCGTGAAAGGCCGCTCCAGCATCGAGCGAATCGATGGCGCGCAGGTCACGACGATTACCGCCGAGCCGGTCGATGAGACGACGGACGTCGTCGCCATCTCACGCGCCCTCGCGCCGGAACTCGACAGGATACTGAACGTCCACCCGGAGCTCACCTGGCGCTACGCCGGCTATGTATCCGACCATGAGGAAACGAAAAAGCGCTCGATCTACGGCGGGCTCGCACTGTTCTTCGCGCTCTACGCGCTGCTCGCTATCCCTTTCCGGTCGCTCTACCAGCCGTTTTTCGTGATGCTCGCCGTGCCGTTCGGCATCATCGGCGCGCTCTTCGGTCACATCATCCTTGATATCACGCCCTCGTATCTCTCCATCTTCGGCATCCTCGCACTGGCCGGGGTGGTGGTGAACGACTCACTGGTGATGGTGGATTTCATCAACCAGAAAGTCCGCGCCGGGGAGGATCTGAACGAGTCGGTCATCCAATCCGGAACGCGCCGCTTCCGCCCGATTTTCCTCACCTCCGCCACCACCTTCGCCGGGCTCCTACCGCTCATTTTCGACCGCTCGCTACAAGCCCAGTTCCTCATCCCGATGGCGGTATCACTGGCCTTCGGCATCCTCTTCGCCACCGCGATCACGCTCTACCTGATCCCCTGCGCCTACCTCGTCGCAGAGGAAATCCGGATGCTCCTCGGCAAGGCCTGGATCTGGTGGCGGCACCCTTCCGGGAAACCCTTGCCGGTGGCGGAACGTGCCATTTAAAGCGGGGCTTCCGTTTTCACAGCCGGACGCAGGCGATGTTCCCGGACGGGTGTTACTTTGCGCCCGCAACCAGATGAGCGGTTAGGGCGGGCACTTTGGATTTGATCTCGGACACGGCCAGATCACAGACACGGGTGGCGCCGTAGCTGTTGAAATGCGTGTCGTCCCCGATCTTTTTCGAGCCGGGCGAAAACTCCCCCTCCGGCACCCAGACGAACATGCGCTTGGAACTCTCCGGGCCGAGCTGGCGCAGCAGTTTTTCCGTGGCGGTGAAAAGCTCTAGCAAAGGAACCTTCTCGGCCTCCGCTACCTTGCGCGCGGCCTCGGCATAGGCGCCGTGCGTGTTTTTCAGAACGCCATTCCCGTCGAACTTCCGGCGGGAAACCGGAGTGGCCAGGATCGGCATCGCCTGGCGTCCGCGCGTTTCCCGTATGAAGCGCAAGAGGTTCGCCGTGTATTCGCCGGATGGCGCCGTGCCCACGTTCGGGTTGCCGGTTTTCTCATCGTTGTGGCCGAACTGGATGATGACGAAGTCCCCGGGCTTGAGCTCCGCCACGACCTTATCCCAAAGCCCTTCCGCGATGAAACTCTTCGTGCTGCGGCCGTTCCGCGCGTAATTCTCCACACTCACGGTGTCCTTGAAAAACATCGGCAGCATCTGGCCCCAACCGCGCTCCGGATTCGCCGGGATGACCGGCTTGTCCGCCATCGTCGAATCGCCGATCATATGGATCACCGCGCCGGCCCGCGATGGCACCGCTTCCTCCGCATTGAGCGCCATCGCGAACACCGCGAAAAGGAAGGACATGGGGCGGATCATCGTGGAAAACAGGAATGTCATGATCTGCGGGAGGATGCAGAAGCCTTGGGAAGGGTCAACGCCGGATGAAGCGGTGGCATGGCGGGAATTGGCGGTTGCCGAGTTCGCGGGGGGGTGTCATTTTCCGTTCATGAAATTCCGCAACGTTTTGGCACTTTCCGCTTTGGCTTCGGGCCTTTGCTTCGGACAGGAGGAGGAAAAACCCCTGATTCCCGAGGATTTGCTGGACGACGCGCATGTCCGCGAGGAACTGGGCGTGAACGAGTTTACCGCGCCTTCGATCGAGAAACTTTTCGAGACCCTGCAATTTCTCATGCCGCTCCCGCTGATTGAAACGGAGCGCGCGCCGGACGAGCGCATGCCGTTGGATCGCGCGGATCTGGCCATCGAGCTGGGCTTTTTGATCGCGGACGGATTCCTGATCGTGCAGGCGGGACAGATGGACAAAGTGGAGAAAATGGCGGCGGATCTCACCCGATACGGCAAGGCTTTGGGAGCTGGCGACCGTATCAACCGCCACGCAGCAAGCCTTTTGGAAAGCGCCAAGAAACAGGACGTGGAACAGTTGAAAAAGGAGCTGGCAGCCACACAAAAAGACGTGGAGATCGAGCTGGTGAGCCTGCGCGATGCGGACTTAGCGCATCTCATTTCCCTCGGCGGTTGGATCCGAGCGCTGGAGGTTTCCACCGTGGCGGTGGACAAGCAGTTTTCCCCGGAGCGGGCGACGAAGGTCATGCGGGAGGACATCGCCGACTACTACACGGAGATCGTCGCGGGACTGGAACCAAGGATTTCCGAGCGACCCAACTACCTTGAGATACGCGACCTTTTATCCGGCCTTCGCAACGAAATGGTGATCGAGGAGGGAGTGCCGCCGACACCGGAAAAAGTGAAGGAAATCCGCGAGCAGGCGGCGAATCTGGTGAAGCTGGCATTGCAGAGACAGCAGTGAGGAGACTTTGAATTTCAAACAAACGAATATGCAGAGGGTAGCGGTTTTGGGGTTGGGGATTGTGGGTTCCAGAGTGCGGGCGCGGCTGGTGGAGGCAGGGTATGCCATGACTTGCTGGAGCAGGACGCAGCGCGGACTGGAGGGCGAGAAGGAAACGCCGGAGGAGGCGGTGGCGGGCGCGGATCTGGTTTCACTCTATCTTAAGGATGTGCCGATGGTGCGGGAGGTTTTCGGACGGGCGAGGGCGGGACTGAAGCAGGGCGCGCTGGTGATGAATCACTCGACCATCGACCTGCCGACCACGCTCTGGCTTGCCGATCAATGCGCGGTGAAGGGCTGCGATTTCCTCGACGCGCCCTTCACCGGCAGCAAGGACGCGGCCGGCGCGGGGCAATTGCTCTACTACGTGGGCGGCGATGAGGAGTTGCTGGAAAAGGTCTCCGGATTTCTCGCGGTGAGTTCGAAGGCATTCATCCATTGCGGCGAGATCGGCACCGCGACGGTCACGAAACTCGCCACCAACCTGATCTCTGCCTGCACCGTTCAGGCGATGAGCGAGGCGCTGACCATCGCTGAAAAACACGGGGTGCGGCCGGAAGTATTCACCGAGTGCGCGATCAAAAACGGCAGCGGCTCCGCTCTGATGGCGCTGAAATATCCGGGCATGCTCACCGGCAATTTTGAGCCGCATTTCACCATGGCGAACATGTGGAAGGACAGCCGCTACGCCCTTGCGCTGGCAGAAGCGGCGGGTGTGGAATTACCCGCGATGGAAGCGGTTTCCAAGCGGATGGGGGAGATGTGCGAGAATGGCAGCGCGGACGAGGATTTCTCCGCACTCATCAAAGCCTATGAAGTCTGAACTCGGAGAGAAACCCGGTGCGCTGGAATTCAGCGGGCCGGATGCGGTGCGGTTCCTCAACGGCCAGGTCACGCAGGATGTCCGTAAGGTGATGGGAACAGGGCTGGTGCTGCCGAGTTGCGTCACGGATGCGAAGGGAAAGCTCCAGTTCCGCGTCTGGATCGCGGAAGGTTGCGGCGGCGTGCTGGTGATCTGCCGCGAAGGCATGGCGGAGGATCTGGAGGCGCGTCTCACGCGCTATCTCATCGCCGATGATGTGGAGGTGCGCGATGTGAGCGACAAGTTCCGCATCGGGGATTTCGGTTTCCCGGAAATGGACGAGGCGGAGCGGATTGAAAAAGGCATCCCGAAGTGGGGCGCGGAACTCAAGGAAGGCATGCTGCCGCCCGAGGCCGGTCTCGACGCCACGGACATTTCCTACAGCAAAGGCTGCTACATCGGACAGGAGGTGATTTCCCGCATCAAGTCCGCAGGAAAAGTAAACCGGCGGCTCACGAAGTTCGTTTTCGATGGCGAAGGGAAAACCGGAGAGATTACCGATGCCGATGGCAAAATCTGCGGGGAGGTGACAAGTATTTCCGGAAACCTCGGACTGGGGTATTTGAAACGTGGGACGGAGGGCGAGGGCATCCGGGTGGGTGATGCGGCCTTGGTCATCCGTCCATGATGCGAAACTTTCCGCTTTCACCCTAACAAATCAGCACCATGATTTCCCCCACATGACTTCGGATTTCCTGGTGATTGGCGCGGGCATTGCGGGACTTTCCTTTGCGTTACGCGCCGCGAAGCACGGCAATGTGATCGTGCTGACGAAGGGTGGGGCTGAGGACTCGAACACCGCGTGGGCCCAAGGAGGGATCGCCTCAGTGCTGTCTACCGCTGAGCGGACGGAGGGGGACTCCGCGGAAAGCCACATCGCCGACACGCTCGATGCGGGCGCGGGGCTTTGCGATGAGGCGGTGGTGCGGCGCATCGTCGAGGAAGGCGATGACACCATCGAGGATCTGATCGGATACGGCGTGCGTTTTGACAAGGAGGACGGTCATTTCATGCTGGGAAAAGAAGGTGGGCACAGCCACCGCCGCATCCTCCACGCCCGCGATACCACCGGACGCGAGATCGCGCGCGCGTTGCTGGATGCCGCAAGCAAGGAACCCAACATCACGCTTCTGGAAAATCATTTCGCCATCGATCTCATCACTTCCGCGAAGCTCGACACCGTTTCCAACGACCGCGTGCTCGGCGCTTACGTGCTGGAGCGCGAAACGGGCGAGGTCACGGTGTTCCGCTCGGATCGTGTGGTTCTGGCCGCAGGTGGCTGCGGGAAAGTCTATCTCTACACCACCAACCCGGACTCCGCCACCGGCGATGGAGTGGCACTCGGCTGGCGGGCGGGGGCGACGATGGCGAACATGGAGTTCATCCAGTTCCACCCCACCTGTTTCTACAACCCCGCAGCCACCGGTGCGGAGGCGCGGTCGTTCCTCGTCAGTGAGGCGGTGCGCGGCGAGGGCGGGATTTTACGCAATGCGAAGGGCGAGGATTTCACCAAGCAGATCGACCCGCGTGGATCGCTCGCGCCGCGAGACATCGTGGCCCGCGCCATCGACCGCGAGATCAAGAAAACCGGCGCGGCCTGCGTCTATCTCGATGTCACCCATAAGCCGCCGGGCTTCATGCGGGAACACTTCCCCTATATCTACGAGACTCTGATGAGGTTCGGCATCGATTGCGAGAAAACCCCCATTCCGGTCGTTCCGGCAGCCCACTACATGTGCGGCGGGATCAAGACGGATGTGACCGGAAAAACCACCATACGCGGACTTTTCGCCATCGGCGAGGTCGGCTGCACCGGCCTGCACGGAGCGAACCGACTGGCTTCGAATTCCCTGTTGGAAGGCAACGTCGTCGGTCGCCTCGCGCTTCTGGAAATGATGCGCCTCTACCCGCCTGAAAAGCCGGTAATGGAGGCACCGCCCATTCCGGAATGGCACCACGGCGATGTCGCGGAACCGGATGAACTCGTCGTGATTTACCACAATTGGGACGAAATCCGCCGACTGATGTGGGACTACGTTTCCATCGTCCGCACTGACAACCGCCTACGCCGCGCCGCCGCCCGCCTGCGTAATCTGAAAAAGGAAGTCAGGGAGTTTTACTGGGGACACCGCGTCAACGCCGACATTCTCGAACTGCGGAATCTCGTCACGGTGGCTAGCCTTATCGTAGAGTGCGCGCTGCGGCGCAGGGAATCGCGCGGGCTGCACTACACGCTGGATTATCCGGAGAGCGAAGTTCGTTTCAAAAAGGACACTACGCTCAGGAAATTCTAAGCGCCATTCCCAGCCGATCCTTGAGATGATCCAAACGGATCCCCCCCCCTCAGGACCATCGCAAGTTCACACAGCATGCCGGCGCTCTCCAATCCGCCGACGAGGTCATTCAGGGAAAACAATTTCCTCGTCCGCAGCGCCACCGCCGCGACCCAGCTTGTCGCCGATATCCTTGCTGGTGACATAGAGCATCAAGGTGATGAGACCGAGGGCGCACGCAGTCTGGATGATTTCCAGGGATTTCATCTGCACGGGCTTTCCGAAAATTTTCTCAAGCAGCGCAAGAGTGATGTGCCCGCCATCAAGAACCGGGAAAGGCAGCATGTTTAGAACAGCGAGGTTCACATTGAACAGCACCATGAAACCGATGATGCGCCGCCAGCCGTCCTCCGTCTGGAGCAATGAATAAAGCATCTGCCCGATACCCACCGGCCCGCTGAGATGATCCACGCCAATGCTCGAACCGGGATCGACCACCTTGGTGATCGTCACCCACATCATTTTCAAACTATCCAGAACCTGCGTGAAGGGATCGGGGTGGACGATGCGGACATCCACATCACCGGTCTGATCCCAAATCACGCCGATCATCGGATCACGACCGGCGGGCTTCAGCGGCTTGACGGGGGTGATCTCCACGATCGTCTCCGTACCGTCGGCTTTTTTCACACCGAGAGCGACAGGTCGGTTGTCCTTTTTCTTGAGATACTGGGCGAGCTGGATGTCGCTGAAAAGTTTCTCGCCATCCACCGAGAGGATGACATCGCCCTTGGCCAAGCCCGCCTTATCCGCCGGGCTGCCCTTGGCCACGCCGCCGATCAGTGCCTTGCCCGCAGGGGCGAGCCCCACCTGGCGCAGCGCACGCCGCTGGAACCATTTGCTATCTGGCGTGTCAAATCCGCTGATGAGCTTGAGAGGCTCCTCCACACCGGGACGCTTCACTGTGAACTCGATCTTGTCGCCACTGCTCAAGACTATGCGCTCGGTGATGCTCTCCAGCGATCCCGCGAAACCGTTTACCGGATCTCCATTGATCTCGAGAATCTCATCACCGGGCAAGATGCCTGCCTTCTCGCCGGGACTTCCCTCCAGCACATATCCGACTGTGGTGCTGGGCACAAAATCCTTCGGTTTTCCCACCCCCCACACGACCAAAGCGGCGGTCAACGCGAGCAAAATGGAAAACAGCGGCCCGGCGAAAGCGACGATGATTTTGTCCATCGGGGTGATCGCGGGTAGCGGCTTGCGATCCTTGTCGCCACCCTCGATGGCCTCCATCGGAGCCATTTGCGGCAGCGCAACAAAGCCACCCGCCGGTATCCAGCCAAGGCCGTATTGCACGCCTTTGTATTCTTTTTTCCAGATCGGCTTCCCGAACCAGATCTGGAAGCGGTCGATTTGCAAACCCCGCCATTTCCCGGCGAGAAAGTGACCCAACTCGTGAACAAAGATGATAATGTTAAAAAGCATTACCACCACGACGATCAGTAACAGGAATTGGAGAACAGTCTGAAAAGTAGTCATAGGTAAATGAAGCGAGCGCCCGTAAACTATCTGACAGAGCAAATCTCGCAAGCCTTTCCACCACCGATGTGGACAGCAGAAAAATGAATTCAAAACAGGGTTCTGCCCGCGAATCCGTACCATGACTGCGAATAGGGAGACTTCAGCATCCCCAATCCAATCTTCAGACGCATCACACCTGACACACGCCCTACTTACCCAAAAATACCGCATCTTTTCGATAGTTGCGAAACTATAAAACGCCAGATCGCGGAAAATACCGAGTTTTCGGGTTGCTAATTACCGGAAAACCACCATGTTGCGCATCCCAACCCCGATTTTATGAGCAAACAACAACTCGACGGCGCACAAGCCCTCATCAAGACGCTCGACGATCTAGGCATCGAATACATCTTCGGATATTCCGGTGGTGCGGCGATCCCCATCTTCGATGCCCTGGAAACGGTCAAGACGAAGATGAAATTCGTCCTTGTCCGTCACGAACAGGGAGCTGTCCACATGGCAGATGGCTACGCTCGCGCCACGGGCAGACCCGCCGCCGTGCTCGTCACCTCGGGACCGGGTGCAGGCAACACCGTGACCGGCCTGATGACCGCAATGATGGATTCCGTGCCGATGATCGTGATCTGCGGCCAGCAGGTAACTTGGATGCTCGGCAAGGACGCCTTCCAAGAAGCAGATATTTTCGGCATCACCATCCCGGTGGTGAAGCACAACTACCTTGTCAAGAAAAGCAACGACCTCCCTCGCGTTGCCCGCGAGGCCTATCATATCGCCACCACTGGTCGCCCCGGCCCGGTGCTGATCGATGTCCCGAAAGACATCTCCCAGGGCCCCTTCACCGGCGATCTCAATCCTCCCTTCGATCTTCCGGGTTATAACCCGGAATCGGCCTTCGCAATCGACGAAGCGGCCGTACAAACCGCGGCGGAAATGATCGCGCAGGCGAAGCGTCCGGTGATCCTGGCCGGACAGGGTGCAATGATTTCCCGTGCCGACAAGGAACTGATGAAACTCGCCGAGACCCTCGGCTGCCCGGTCACATCAACTCTTCTTGGTAAAGGTGTTTTTCCGGAAACTCACGCTCTCTCTCTCGGCATGCTGGGAATGCACGGTACGGCTTATGCGAACAAGGCGATGGTCGAGTGCGACCTGCTGATCAACGTCGGCTCGCGTTTTGACGACCGTATCATCGGCCAACCCCACCGCTTCTGCGCCACCGCGAAGATCATCCACATCGACATCGACCATGCTGAAATGGACAAGATGATCCGCCCGCACGTGCAGATCGTGGGCGACGCGAAAACCGCTCTGGCCTCTCTCAACAAGCATGTGAAACCGCTGCCCACCAACGAGTGGCTGGCCAAGCTGGACGGCTACAAGAAAAAATTCCCGCTCTCCTACAAGAAGCAGGGCGGGCTGCGCATGCAGCAGGTTATCGACGAGCTTTACGAGCTCACCGAAGGCAAGGCCATCGTCTCCACCGATGTGGGTCAGCACCAGATGTGGGCGGCCCAGTTTTACAAAAACAGCGAATCCTACCACTGGCTCTCCTCCGGTGGTGCGGGCACCATGGGCTTCGGCTTCCCGGCGGCCATCGGCGCGCAGTTCGCCTGCCCGGACAAGATGGTCATCTCCATATCAGGCGACGGCGGCTTCCAGATGACCCTTTTCGAACTGTCCACCGCCGCGATCCACAAACTTCCGATCAAGATCGTCGTGCTCAACAACCACTACCTCGGTATGGTGCGTCAGTGGCAGGAGCTGTTTTTCGAAAACCGCGAGTCCGGCGTGGACTTGGAAGGGAACCCCGATTTCTGCAAGCTCGCCGCCGCCTACGGCATACCGAGCGTGAACATCAAGCGCCCCGCCGATGTCACCAAGCAGCTTGAGAAAGCGCTCGCCTACAACGACGGCCCCATCCTCATCCACGCGGAGTGCGTGAAAACCGACAACGTTTTCCCGATGATCCCCGCCGGCGCCGCTCTTGAGGACATGCTCACAGAGCCGCCAAAGCACAAGATGGAAAAGCCCACCGGCTCCACGTGATATGACCTTAGAGTTTAAAATTTAAGATTTAAAGTTTATGCCAAACTCCGCTCCCATCTCCACCGGCCACACCCTTTCTGTCCTCGTCAAAAACGAGCCGGGTGTCCTCATGCGCATCTGTCAGGTCTTCTCACGCCGCGCATTCAACATCGACTCCCTTGTCGTCTCCCAAGGACGCAATCCGTCCTTTTCCCGCATGACGATCGGCATTTCCGGCGACCCCGCCGGTCTGGAGCAAATCATCAAACAGGTGGGAAAACTCATTGATGTGATCCATTGCTTCGAGCACACCAGCCATGATTCCGTTACCAAGGAGATGGTGCTGATCAAAATCCTCTGCTCCGCAGACGACCGCTCCGGCGCGCTCCAGATCACGGAGCACTTCGGTGGCAAAACCGTCGATCTTACGCCCTCCTCCATGATCGTCATGATCACCGGAGACAGCCCCAAGATGGATGCCGCCGTCACCATGTTCTCACAATACGAGATCATCGAGACCGTCCGCACCGGCAAGGTCGTCATGGCCCGTGGCGAGCAACCCACGTAAGCGCATCGGAGTGTCATGGCGAAATTTCTCATCTCGCTTCTTGCCGGCGTTACGCTTGCTTCCATGTCTTCAGGACAATCCCTGGCGTCCTTGCAGGGGGAGTTGCTGAAAAAATGGCCGCAGAACCGCGCGGTGAACGTCGTCTTCCATGGTCACAGCGTCCCCGCCGGTTACCACGTGACCCCGGATGTCAGGCCATTTGAGTCCTACCCGCATCTCGTCCATCAGGTGCTCAAGGAAAAATTCCCCCACGCCGTTCTCAACGTGATCGTCACCGCGATCGGGGGCGAGGCGAGTCCGGCGGGGGCGGAGCGTTTCTCGCGCGATGTCCTGCCGCACCGCCCGGATCTCGTCCTCATCGATTACGCGCTCAATGACCGCCGCGTTCCCGAGGAGCAGGTGGAGGCCTCGTGGCTTTCCATGATCCGCGCCGCGAAGGAGGCAGGTGTTCCCGTTGTTCTCATCACGCCCACCGGCGATGAGAAAGCCGACATGGCGAACCCCACCGACCCGCTCAGCCAACGCGCCGCGCTGATCCGCAAGATCGCCGCCGCTGAAAAAGTCATCCTCGCCGATGTCTCGGCCGCATGGCAGGAGGAACTCAAGAAAGGCAGACCGCAAGCCGAACTTCTCAGCCAGGTGAACCACCCGAACCTCCGTGGCCATCAGCTCGCGGCGGATACGATCATCAAGGCGCTGGCCGCAGCGGGGCTGTGAATATTCACGCCGACACCTGCGCGATCCAGTTACTAAGATTGTAGTAGGTCGTGATCCGGCTGATTTTTCCTTCGGTGACGGTGAAAAAGGTGCCCGCAGGGAGCGTGTAGGTCTGGCCGTTCGCCTCGGGCAGTCCGGCATCGGTGGCGAGGTATTCTCCGAATACAGTGAACTCTGCGGCGGCGCGGGTTGGATCATCTGCCCCAAATACGACAATGTCCTCCAGCCTTTCCTTGTAGCAGCGGGTCATGTGGGTGTTGAAATCGGCAAAGGCTTGCTTGCCGATGCGGACGCCGCCCTCGTTGACGTGGTGGGCGATATCCTCGGAGACGAGATCGAGCATTGCGGAGGTATCCCCCCGGTTAAAGGCAGCGATATAGGCTTGGGCGAGTGCAATGGCTGTCATGCGGCGCAGTTCAGATTCACACGCAAGCATTGTCAATCACGCGGTAGAACCAGGAATTCATCAAATGAAAGCCTTCCGCCCATAGGCCGACGCCTAGCCTCTCTTCTTCGCTTGCCCCATCGCTTGGGTGAACCAGTCGTTGCCGACGGGTTGCGGGCGGTCGTTTTGCGGACGTGGGCGGCGGTCGTTGCCTTGCGGTCCGGGAGCAGCGCGGCGGGCTTCCGGCTCGGGCTTGGATTTCATGGAGAGGGAAATGCGGTTCCGCGGAATATCGACCTCCATGACGGTGACCTGCACGCGCTGGCCGACTTTCACGACCTCGCTGGCATCACGCACGAAATGATCCGCTAGGTGGCTGACGTGGACGAGGCCGTCCTGATGTACGCCGACATCCACGAAAGCCCCGAAGGCGGTGACGTTGGTAACGACACCGGGGAGCTTCATGCCGACGGCGAGATCCGATGGTTTTTCCACGCCGTTGGCGAAATCGAAGGACTCGAAGGCTTTGCGCGGGTCGCGGCCGGGCTTGGAAAGCTCTTCAAGGATGTCGCGCAAGGTAGGCAGTCCGACCTCGGCGCTCACGTATTTCTGGAGGTCGATTTTTTTCCGCAGGGACTCCTCGCGCAGGAGATCGGTGACGGAGCAGCCGAGATCGAAAGCCATTTTCTCTACGAGCGGGTAACGTTCCGGGTGGACGGCGGAGGCGTCGAGCGGGTTGGCGGCATCGCGGATGCGAAGGAAACCGGCGGCTTGCTCGAAGGCTTTTTCGCCGAGGCGGGGGACTTCGCGGAGTTCGTTGCGGGAGGTGAAGCCGCCGTTGGCGGTGCGGTAGGTGATGATGTTTTCCGCCAAGGAGGGGCTAAGGCCGGAAACGTAGGCGAGCAGGTGTTTCGAGGCGGTGTTCAACTCCACACCGACAGCGTTCACGCAGCTCTCGACGGTGTCGTCGAGCGAAGTCTTGAGCGCACGCTGGTCGACATCGTGCTGGTATTGGCCGACGCCGATCGCCTTGGGATCGATTTTCACCAACTCGGCGAGCGGATCCATCAAGCGGCGACCGATGGAAACGGCTCCACGCACTGTGACATCCTCGTTGGGAAACTCCTCACGCGCCGCTTCGGAGGCGGAGTAGATCGAGGCACCGCTTTCATTGACCATGACGATCTGGATCGAGGCGGGGAGCTTGAGTTTTTTCACAAACGCCTCCGTCTCGCGGGAGGCGGTGCCGTTGCCGATCGCGATGGCTTGGATGTCATGCTTTTTGATGAGGGTGGTGAGTTCGACGGCGGCTTCGTAGGCCTGGCTTTGCGAGCCGGCGGTGCAGTGGAGAACGGTGTGGTGGAGGAGCTTTCCCTGGGCGTCGAGCACGACGGTTTTGCAGCCGGTGCGGAAACCGGGGTCGATGGCGAGGGTGCGTTTGCGACCGAGCGGCGAGGCGAGCATGAGTTCGCGCAGGTTCTCGGCGAAAACGCGGATCGCTGTCTCGTCGGCGCGCTTTTTCCCGAGGAGGCGCATTTCCGTTTCCATGGAGGGCATGAGCAGGCGCTTGCAGCCGTCCTCCACCGCGAGACGGACCTGCTCCGCGCACGAGCCGTTTCCGGCGATCCATGCATCCACTGCGATCTTAGTAACGCGCTCCAGCGGCACCTCGATGCGCATGAAAAGGAACGCCTCTTTTTCGCCGCGGCGGATGGCGAGCATGCGGTGGGAGGGAATGGTCTTGAAAAGCTCGGACCACTCGAAGTAGTCGCGATATTTCGCGGCATCGGCCTCGGTTTCCTTGCCATACATGATCTTCGAGGAAACGGTGGCCTCCTCCTCGTAGATCTTGCGGACTTGGCCGCGCAGGGTTGCATCGTCGGAAACGCGCTCGGCGAGGATGTCGCGCGCACCGGCGAGGGCGGCCTCGGCGTCGGGGACGCTTTTCTCGGTATCGATGTATTTCGCGGCCTCTTCGAAAGGCTCGGCGTTCTGGTTTTCGAAAAGGAAATCGGCGAGCGGGGTGAGTCCGCGCTCGGCGGCCATGGAGGCGCGGGTCTGGCGTTTCGGGCGGTAGGGGGCGAAGAGATCCTCCAGCGTGGTAAGCGTCAGGGCGGCATTGATTTTTGTTTTCAGCCCGTCGCTGAGGAGTTGGCGCTCATCGAGGGATTTCAGGATGGAGGCGCGGCGTGAATCGAGCTCGGCGAGCTGGAGCATGCGGTCGCGGATCGCTTGGATCTGGACTTCATCCAGGGAGCCGGTGGCTTCCTTGCGGTAACGGGAGAGGAAAGGGATGGTCGCACCCTCGGCGAGGAGCTTGGCGGTAGCGGCCACAGCGGCGGGGCGGATACCGGTTTCGCGGGCGATGAGGTCGAGGTGGGCTTGGCTGGAGGGGGCGGGTACGGATTCGGACATAGGGAAAGCAAGTAGTTTTAAGTCCGGCATGCCCCGAGATGCAAGACCAAGGAGTAGCCACCTTCGGCTGCCAAAGATCCTATACAGTCGCAGCTAAAATGGTTCCCAGCCACAAACATTCAGCGATTTCATCATACGAACCAAAGAGTTATTTCAAAAACGCCGCCAGATCCTTTCCACATCGCACGCTTTCCGTTGAAAATTCTCCCCACGCGCCCAAGCTCAGCGCGTGACCTCCGGCCAAGCCCCGCTCTCCTCGCTCTCTTTTCTCTCCCCAAAGGAAAAGCAAGCGCTTGAAGCAGCGGGTTTCCCCAGCTTCGAGGATCTCCTCTCCCATTTCCCGAAACGCTACGAGGACAGACGCCAGTTCGATGCCTTCCCTACCCTGCCCACCACCAAACCCGTTTGCCTGCGCGGCGGAGTGATCGACGCGCGCACCAAGGGATTCGGCAACACCCGTTTCTTCGAGGCCGTTGTGATGGACGGCTCGGGCGGCGTCTTCGGCTCCGGAAAAATCACTTGCCGCTGGTTCAACATGCCGTTCATGTCAAAAATCATCGCCGCCGGGCAGGAGATCATCGCCTACGGAAAAGTAAAAGAGCAGGCTGACCGCCTCGTGATCGACCACCCGGAGATCGAGGTCGTTTCCGATGATGGCGTGGAAACCATCCACCTGAACCGTATCGTCCCGATCTACAAAAACGTCTCCGGACTCAACCAGCGACGCCTGCGGGAAATCATCCACACCGCGCTGCTAACCGAGCATGCCTCCAGTTTCCCCTACCCCGTCACGGAAACCAGCCGCGCCACCGACCTCCGCGAAATCCACTTCCCCACCACGGCCGAATCAGGAAAGGCCGCCCGCCGCCGCTTCGCATTGGAAAGCTTCTTCACACTCCAGCTCAACGTCGTATGGCAACGCACCCGCCACTTCTCCCACAAAGGCCGTGTGCTCGGCAAAAAAACCACCTTGCTCAAAGCGTTTTACGAAAGCCTGCCCTTCGATCTCACCGGCGCGCAGAAGCGCTCCATCAAGGAAATCATCGCTGACATGCGTGAGCCCCGTCCGATGAACCGCCTCCTCCAAGGTGATGTCGGCTCCGGAAAAACCTTCGTCGCCCTAGTCTCCATGCTCCTCGCCATCGATTCCGGAGCCGATGCCGCCCTCATGGCTCCCACCCAGATCCTGGCCGAGCAGCATTTCCTAACCTTCCGCAAATGGCTGGAGCCGCTAGGAGTAAACCTCGTCCTGCGCACCGCGAACCGCCGAGAGGAACTCATGGAAACCCGCGGCCCGACCATTTTCATCGGCACTCATGCTTTGCTCTACGATGAAACACTCTTCAACGATCTCGGACTCGTGGTCATCGACGAGCAGCACAAATTCGGCGTAGTCCAGCGCGCCGCCCTCATCCGCCAGGGCACCCTCCCCGATGTCCTTGTAATGACGGCCACTCCCATACCGCGTTCGCTGACCATGACGATCTACGGTGATCTCGACGTCTCCCTGTTGGATGAAAAGCCCGCCGGCCGCGGCAAGATCATCACCGCCCTCCGCACCAAGCCGAAGCAGCTGGACATCACCGATTTCGTCAAAGCCCAGCTCGCCGAAGGCCGCCAAGCATACCTCGTTTATCCGCTCGTCGAGGAAAGCGATGCCGTGAAAGCCGAGTCCGCCACCGAGGCGTTTCCGAAATGGCAGAAGCGGCTCGGCGCGGAAAACGTCGGCCTCATCCACGGCAAGCTGCGCCCCGAGGAAAAGGACGCGGTGATGGAGGATTTCCGCAGCGGGAAAACGAAAGCGCTCATCGCCACCACCGTCATCGAGGTCGGCGTCGATGTGCCGAACGCGAACCTGATGATCTTGCACCACGCCGAGCGCTTCGGCCTCGCACAGATCCACCAGCTCCGCGGGCGCATCGGGCGCGGCGAGCACAAATCCTACTGCATCCTGCTCACCGAATCGAAACTCCCCGAGGCCATCGAGAAACTCTCAGTTTTGGAAAAAACCTCCGACGGCTTCAAGATCGCGGAGGCCGACCTCCGCCTCCGCGGGCCGGGCGACATTCTCGGCACCGCCCAATCCGGCCTCACCGATCTCCGCTTCGCGGATTTCATCACCGACACAGCCCTCATCCGACAAGCCCGCGCCCTCGCGGACAGAATCTTCCTTGAAGATCCCGACCTAACAGCCTCCCATGCGAACCTCCGCTACTTGATCTCGGAAAATGTCGGAACTCAGCGTGCGCATTGAGGTCCCATCACGCAAATCGAGAACCGCTCCGCGCGGGTCATCGCAAGGTGAGCGCGGAAAGCAGTGTCTTTTCCGCAAAATCCGCAAATCCTCTGCTACGGGCGTGGATGCGGGCGATGACGTCGCCTGGCGAGACGGATTCTCCGCATTTCACGAGATGATCGAAGCCAACAGCAAAATCCACGGCATCATCGGCACGGGCGCGTCCAGCACCGAGTTCCAAAGATGCTTGGCCGATCTTCCCGGCATCCAACGCGGAGACGGTGCCGCTGGCCGGAGCTTTCACCTCACGGATCACGGGCGCGCGGTGGATCTCGGAAAGGCGAGAAAGATCCTCCATCCTGCCCCCCTGCCGGACAACAAGCTCATCGAATTTGCGCCGCGCCGTGCCGTCATCTAACAGTCTTGCCAAGGCCTCGCGGGAAGCACCCGCGACGGTTTCGCTGAGATCCAGCACCAGATCCCTCAGATCGGCCGGACCGCCTCCGTCGAGGCATTCCAGCGCTTCGGACACCTCCAGCGCGTTGCCCACGGCGCGGCCTGTCGGCTCGCCCATAGGATTGAGGAGCGCATGGACTTCCACGCCCATTTCGCGCCCCACGGCAATCATCCCATCGGCGAGCTGCTGCGCGAGTCCACGCGTTTTCATGAAAGCACCGGAGCCGAATTTCACATCAAGCACAAGCCGGTCGAGCGATTCCGCCATTTTTTTCGACATGATCGAGGCGGTGATCAGCGGGATGGACGGCACCGTGCCGGTGACATCGCGGAGGGCGTAAAGCTTCCTATCCGCCGGGCAAAATCGAGCGGTCTGCCCCATCATCACCACTCCGAGTTCCGAGAGGATTTCCATCGCCTCCTCCATGTCGAGACCGACGCGAAAGCCAGGGATCGATTCGAGCTTATCGAGCGTGCCTCCGGTGATACCCAGACCACGTCCGGAAACCATCGGCACACGACAGCCCGCGCATGCGACCAGTGGAGCGAGGATGAGCGAGACCTTGTCGCCGATCCCACCGGTGGAGTGCTTGTCCACAACAGGCGTGCCCGGAGGATGCGAAAAGACATCACCGCTGCGCATCATTGCCATCGTGAGCGCGGCGGTCTCCGTGGCGGTCATACCTTTGAAAAACACCGCCATCGCAAATGCAGACATCTGCGCATCCGTCACCGAACCCTCCACATAGCCCTCGACGAGTTCGGTGATTTCCGCAGGAGAAAGCTCTTCACCTTCCCGCTTTCTCACGATCAAAGTCGGCGTGTGCATGGCGCCAGGCTAGAGCGCATCGGCTGGAGTGGCAAGGCGGCGGTAGCTTTCCACCGCGCGCATCCAGACCGGACCGACCTCCTCACCGAGACCGAGCCAAACAGCGCGGTGCATCATCAGCATCGCGGGAGCGAGGTAAAGCAGCTGGGAAAGTTCAACTTTAGACAATGCGTCCGGCCCCTCCTTGAGGCAACGTTTCGCGAGCGCTTCCTCAACGGCATTCATTTCAGAATGCTCTAATAGCGATACATGGACTCCGTTCACGTAAGGATCCACCACCGCCGCGACAACTCCCTCCCTGCCTGCCGCACCCGCATCCAGCGCGGTGGAGCCGCCTTGTCGCAACGCCTCATCTGCCAGCTTCACGATGGCTGGGGGGTCGATTTCCTCTGGCGTCGCGAGGATTCGTTGCCTAGCTAGCGCCCGCCCGTAGCGTGCGCGGCTCGTCCATACGGAGACGGGAATGCAAAGCGCTAGGCCGAGCAGGATGGGAGCCATCCAGAGTGCGAAAACGGAACCGATACGCCAGGCGATGAAAGCCCAGGCAATGCCAGCCAGCGTTGGCACGGCATGAAAGATCAGCGCATCCCGCCACGCCGTTCCGTCCGTCTCGCGGCTCTGGTTTCCCCAGCCGACCGCCCGGCCGGAAATGATGCCCGCCACCATCAGCGTATGCGCCATCATCGCGCAAGGCGCCAGCAAGATGGAAAGGATTGTTTCGAGTATAACCCCCGCGAGCAGAGGTATCGCACCACCGAACGAGTGCCGCGCTTTTCTGGACAACAGTGTCCCGAACAGTGCGAGGATTTTTGGAGAAAAAAGGAGCGTGAAAACCAAGCCAGTCAATATCAACGCCTGGATTTGCCCTCCGATGCCCAGCCACCGCTCCACGAAACCGTCAAAGGGCAACTCACTCAGATCGCTCATCTTGAAATCCCATGCCAGCCATGTGCCCATGATCAGGAAAAGGAACCACAGCGGGCTGCCGAGATAGGCCATGATACCCATGAAAAGGTGAATCCGGACGGTGAGTGGCAGTTTCCTCGCAAAGATCAGCCACAAGTGCTGGAGGTTACCTTGGCACCAGCGGCGGTCGCGCTTGAGGTGGTCAACAAGCGTTGGAGGAGCTTCCTCGTAAGTTCCCTCGATGTCCCATGCCAACCACACTTCCCACCCTTCGGAAACCATCAGCGCTGCCTCCACGAAATCGTGGCTAAGAATGCGCCCGCCGAAGGGTTCACGACCGGGCAGAGCGGGCAGTTCGCAGAATTCGGAAAAAGGTTTCACACGGATCAGTGCGTTGTGCCCCCAGTAGCTGCCGCCACCAAGTTGCCAGAAATTCAGGCCGCGGATGAAAAGCGGCCCGTAGAGACGCATCGCAAACTGCTGAAGGCGGGTGAATACCGAAACTCCGCGGATGAGTTTAGGCGGTGTCTGGAGAATACCGAGTCGCGGATACGACTCCATCACCTTTGCCATCCTCACGATGTCCGAGCCGTCCATCAGGCTATCCGCATCAAGCACGAGCATCCCCTCATAACCGCCGCCCCATGTGCGCACAAAGTCGCCAATGTTTCCAGCCTTGCGGTTCTCGTTCGTCTTACGGCGTCTATAGTAGATTTTTCCGAAGCCTTTGAGCCTACGGCATAGGTTCGTCCATGCCACCTCTTCCAGCACCCATAGATCGAGATCACGGGTATCGCTGAGAATGAAGAAATCGAAGGAATCAATTTGACCTGTTGCCTCAATGGATTTGTAGATCGCCTCAATCCGCGCACAGAATTTAGCGCTGTCCTCGTTGTAAACCGGCATCACCACCGCATGGCGCTTTCCAAGCACAGTGGCAGGCCCATCGGAGAGTTCGGTGATACGCACAGCCCGCCGCCCTCCCCGAATGATGTCCCAAGCACCAAAAAGCGCATGGAAGGAGCCAAGTGTCAGCAGGCCGTTAAGTATCCCGAAAATGACGATCAGCGGGATGTGGGCGCGATGAAGACCCGCGCAATAGAAAAGATCCGCCAGCCAGAGAACGGCAGCAAGGTTCACCAAAACGACGCTACCGAAGAAAATGAATCGACGCCACTTCGCGGAGGACGAGGGATGAAACGGCTTCGCTGCCGCGCCGGGGGATTTTGTGCATTCCTCCATCAGTCAAAAAAGATGAACCATATCGCTCCGAGCAAGAAAGCCAGAACAATGGCAAAGGACATACGCCTAACGATGGGGCGCCGATCCATCGTTTCCCACCACTGCGCCGCGCCAGTTCCGATCGCATTCAATTCGAGAGGCTTGGGCACCATGGTCAGCTCCGCAAACTGCGGTCCAGCCGCAAGGTAGGAGCTGCGCATCGCCGCGACGAATTCATCGGGCCAAGGGGCAGGCGTCAGGAAAACGCCCTGCCAGCGATCCGGCATACCGGCAAGCAACAGCGCCAGCCTACCACGTGCCGCGAGGCGCTTGTTGAGCAGAGGCTCGTCAAGCACTCGTTCCGTCCACTCGCCGATTTCGGATAGCATCTCTTCCATGGCGAGCTTGCGGGCGGTGCTTTCCGGTTCGTTCGCCCGCCGCGAGGATGCACGCCATAGGATCCGGCGCACCAACTCCGCAACGAGAAGCCGGTTGCGAATCCGCAGGGCTCCAAGATAAGCCTCGACGGTCGCATAAGCGTCCTCCCACTCCTCGAGCTCGGGTTCGCTCAGGGGGCGCAGGGACTCTAGGGATTGATTCTGTAAACCCATGTTTCGGTTAGGAAATCGCCATCCCTCTTCAACGCCGCCCTCAATTCCACGGCTCCGACATCCGCCAGTTTACCACCCTCTGCGGCGGGCATAATCTGGAAACCAAGCCTGAGGCGACCTTCGGAAATCGGCTGCACCGCTATGCCCTGAATACGCACCTTGTCACCGGCCTCGACCATGGCCTCTGGCATTTCGCCGTTTTTACCTAGGAGGTTTGCACCCTCGAACTCGACGATCATCGTCCGCTGCTCCGGCTGCCAGTCATGCGTACCCGTCCTTGTCGCAACAACATGCCCGCCCGCCTCGGAAGGATCTCCATCCATCGTCCAATGCTGGCGGTATTGAAACTCTAGACGATCACCCGGCTTTGCCGATTTTTCAGGAACCCACATTGCCACGGTATTATCCGCTAGTTCGTTACCGGTTGGGATCTCCATCAGCATCACACTGCCCGCGCCCCAGTCGGAGGTCGGCTCGATCCAAAGCGAGGGGCGGAGGTCGTAAGCGGCCTCTCCATCCTCGTAGGCAGCGAAGCGGCGGTCGCGCTGAAGGAGACCGAATCCGTCACATTTCTCCATGTTGAAAAAGCTGAACTGGAGGTTGCCTGTGTCGTTGCAGATCGGTCGCCAGATGCGCTCCCCGGTACCCATGCGTATCGCCAGGCCATCGGAGTCATGCACCTCGGGGCGGAAGTCATCGAAACGGCGACGTGAATTCTCGCCGAACCAGAACATACTCGACATGGGCGCTATACCGAGGCGCTTCACTTCTTTGCGCGTGAATAAAACCGCCTTCACCGACATGATCGTGTCCTCCCCCGGCTGGATGGCAAACTCATATGCGCCGGAATAAGAAGGCCCGTCGAGCAGTGCAAACATTACCGCCCTGTCAGCCCCCGGTTGCGGCTTCTTCAGCCAGAACTCGCGGAAGATGGGAAACTCCTCAGTGACGCCCTCCGCCCCTGTGTCCACCGCGATGCCGCGCGCGGAAATCCCGTAGCGTTGCCCTTTGCCGAGCGCGCGCCAGTAGCTCGCACCTTGGAACACGACCAACTCATCGAACACACTTGCGTCATTCAGCGGCGCGTGCAGCCGGAAACCCGCAAAGCCCGCATCCGCTGGCAACTCGCCATGATTTTTGATCAGCGGCCCATAGTTGAAAAAAGCCTCGGAAAGTCTCACTCGCTGCCGATGCGTATCGGTAAACTCGTTTATTCCTACCGGTTCCAAGAATAGGTAGCCGGGATGGAAAAACATCGCACGGAAAGGAAGATTCTCCCCGCCCCACAGCGCCCGTTCGGGATCAAAACGGATATCGCGGTATTGGTCATAGGTCAGGGCTTTCATCCACTCTGGCAGGGACTCCTTATCCGGAGCCTGGTACTCCCTATTGGCCAAATCCCGCGCGCGGCTCTCAATCATTCCGAAATCAACCCCTTCGCGCTCCCAATCCTGACCGAAGGCGAGACTCAAACCCGAAGCAACCGTCGCAAACAAACAACAAATTTTTAACACGTGCGTATTCTAAGCGACTTCTGCTCATAAAAGTCAAGGGCGGCTAGCCGCAACACACTCAAAACGGCCAGATCAACGGTATGATGGGACAGGCAATGATTACGCAGAGCGCGTTTAGTGGAATGCCCATCTTCAGATAATCGGAAAAACGGTATCCGCCAGGTCCATAGACCATCATGTGCGTCTGATACCCCATCGGCAGGGCGAAGGCGGTCGATGCGGCGACGGTGACGGCCATGATGAAGGGCCACATGTCCACACCCATCTCACCCGCCAGACGAACGACGATGGGCACCATCATCACGGCGGTCGCGTTGTTCGAAAGCACCTCGGTCAGCACCAGTGTGAAAATGAAGACCAACCAAAGCATCACGTAGGGCAGCAAGGAGGGGGAGACGATGCCTGTCACGCCGTTGACCATCTGCTTCGCCAGCCAATCGGCGGTTCCAGTACCCTGCATCGCCATACCAAGACCCAGGAGACCGTAAAGCATGATAAGCACCTGCCAATCGATGCTCTGGTAAGCCTCGCGCGGTGTAAGAATACCCGACCAAAGCAGGGCAAGCGCGCCGACGATTGCCGCATAGTGGATGGGTATGGAAGGCACACCAAAACCCATGCTGTTGAACATGTCAGTGAACGTGACGGTCAGCACCACCGCAATGAGCACGCCCCAGGAAAACATGATGGACCGGCGGTTGACCGGCACTTCCGTGGGGCTTCCGTCCTTCTCTTCAGGCGCATCGGTAAGAACAAAATCGCGGGTTGCCTTGAGTTCGGGAAGGTTGTTCACGGCGGTGATGACCAGCAGAGTGTCGCCGCGCTCGATTTCGACTTCCGACATGCGGCTCGTGATGTTGAGCCCGCTGCGGTGCACCGCCAGCACAACGCAGTTATAGCGCTGCCGGAAATCGGAGTCCGCCAGCGTCCGCCCTACAAGCGTGGACTCGCTCGGCACGACCAACTCGGAAACGATGCCATCGACCACCGAGAGTTCCTGCGCACCGATCTCCTTGAAAAGGTCGTCCGCTTTCGCGGCGCCACCTTTCCTACGGTGGAGAGCTACGAGGAAACGGTCGTTGCGCTCCACGGTGACATCGCTGAGATGCTCCATCAGGCGCGCGCCACGACGCCGTATTTCGAGCACATGGATACCGGCCTCCCGACTGCCGAGCTGGGTGTCGAATAGCGATTTGCCGATCAGCGGCGAGCCTTCCCCAATGAGCAGGTGATGCAGCGGAGTGGTGCGGAAGTCAATCTCTAGGCTACCTGTGATCGAGGAGCGCGAGGGTAACAGCTTCGGTCCGAAGATGACCATGTATGCGATCCCGGCAATTGCCAAGGGTACGCCCACGGGCGCGAGTTGAAACATCGACATCGGCTCCAAGCCCATGTCCCTGAGGGTGCCATTGACCAGCAGGTTGGTCGATGTGCCGATCAGCGTACAGCAACCGCCGAGGATGGAGGAGTAGGAAAGTGGGATCAGGAGTTTGGAGGCGGGAATTTCCTTGGATCTCGCGAAGCCGAGCGCGACGGGCAGAAGTATGGCGACGATGGCCGTATTGTTCATCCATGCGCTGAAAAAGGTGGCAACCAACGTAAAGGCGAGGATGGAGGAGCGCACACCACCTTTCAGACGCCGCTGGAGGAGACGTCCGATCTGATCCACAGCGCCGGATTTCTCCAACGCTCCGCCAATCACAAAGAGCGCGGCGATGGTCAGCGGGGCCTCGTTACGAAAGACCGATGACATATCCTTCATATCGACCAATCCGAGCGCGACGAGCAGACAGAGAATGGTGAGCGCGAGCACGTCGGGTGGTGCCCACTCGCGGATAAATGCCACCAGCGTCAATAAAACGACCAGTAGGGTTAATACGATTTCCTGACTCATTGATGACCCGTATGCAAGGGCTTGAAAAGCGGGGCGAGTGGGCTGCCAGCGCAACTAATGCGCGGCCTTATCCCCGGAATGCTCCTCGTGGGAATCACCGTGGCCATGCAGTCGCTTGGTGCCTTCCGGCCCATCGAATTCATGTCGCTCGCAGGCACCGAGACCGAAGGCAATCAGGACAGAGAGTAGAACAAGATGTTTCATCGCGCTCCTCTTAGACATTTCCCGGTGATTGGCAACACCGATTCGTCGTTTCGGAAACGTTTGCCGAAGGGATATTTCTTGATGCTATCGGGAGCAATTCCTTGCATATTCGCCGTAGCCGGACAGTTCGCGCCCCAAAAACCATGCCTGATCAACCTACACAGCCAAAACTTGAGGCCGACAGACTGGAACTTGCCCTGCGCGCCTCCAACGAAGGGATCTGGGACTGGCTCACACATGAGAAGAAAATCTTTTACTCACGACGCATCCTGGAATTTCTTGAATGCACCGGGTCGAGTGCGCCAAACATCTTTCTCCCGCCTCACCTCCCAGTCCACCATTCGGATCGACCGGCTTTTATCAGAGCCGTGGGGCAGGCACTCGATCCAAAAGGACCGGAGACACTTGCTGTCGATGCACGTGTCCAGACGGGCAGCAACCACTGGCGCTGGCTGCGCATCCGGGGAACCGTGGTGCGTGACCGTGAAGGTCTTGCAATCAGAATCGCGGGATCGATGATCGACATCAGCCTCCGCAAGGCGGCGGAGGCACAGATCGAAGAGGAGCGACACCTTCTCCGCGATCTCATCGATCACGTGCCGATGCAAATTTATTTCAAGGATTTGGAATCTAAGGTAGTGATGGCGAACCACGGCATGGCCGAATACCACGGATTTACTTCCAGTTCGAATCTGGTCGGAAAACACGACAGAGATCTTTTCTCTAACACTCACTGGGAAAAGGCCGCAGCCGATGAGCGCCGCATCATAGAGACAGGGATCGCCATGACAGGCCAGCTCGAGCGGGAAACATGGCGAGAGGGTGGCGAGACTTTCGTCGTGACTTCGAAATTTCCGTGGCGGGATAAATCAGGCGAGATCAAGGGAACATTTGGCGTTTCCAGTGACGTCACATCCCTGGTTCTGGCGCAGCGGCAGGCAACGGAACTGGCCAACGAACTCCAACAGAAAAACAAATCCTACGAAGAGGAGGTGAAACTCGCTCTTGAGATTCAGCAAGCCCTGGCCACCACCAGCTTCCCGCCGGTCGTGTCAAAAAGCGGCAACCGCCTCTCCTTCGGTTCACGCTACCTGCCAATCTCGGGGCTGGCGGGCGATTTTTTCGAGGTGCTATCACTCGGTGATGACCGCTATGCCATATTCATCTGTGATGTCATGGGACACGGCGTGCGCGCTGCGCTGGTAGTGTCGATGCTGCGTGGTCTTCTCGCGACGCAGAACGTGAAAGGACGTGACTCCGCCGAATTCCTAACAGCTATGAACGCCGGACTCACTTCCATTTTGAAGAGAGCCAACGTGACCATGTTCGCGACGGCCTTCTACGGCATTATCGATCTTGAAAGACTATCTCTTGAATACTCGTGCGCGGGTCATCCTGGGCCTGTCGTTTCCGAAAAAGACCGGACACGCCAACTCTGCGTCCAGCGCAACGATAAAGGGCCGGCTCTCGGGCTAATTCCTGGAGTCGTTTATCGCACTGGAGAAATCAATCTCGAGGGAATTCAAAGACTCCTGCTATTTACTGACGGAGTTCTGGAAGCAGAAAACGAAGAAGGCGAGCAATTCCTCGAAAAGCGATTGCAGAGAACCGCTGGCTATCTTCCTGATAAAAACATCGAAAGCTGGTTAGACGGAATCCTTGATACCGTCCTCAATTTCTCTGAAGGACACCACTTCGACGATGATGTGTGCCTCCTAGGAATAGAGATCAGCACTCAAGCCGGATAGACAACCGTTCACTCGTTCTCAATCAGATCCTCGAATGAATCCCGCGGCGCAGTCTGTCCTGGCGCTGCCGATTCTCCGGAACTCGTATCCGTATAGATCGTCCTGAAATTATCATCCGGCAGAGCACCCGTTCCACTTATCTCAATGTCTACCCACCTGTATCCTTCACGTAATTGACCGAACATTCTGATCAACTTCTTGTCACCCGATGCAATCAGCGTCGTTTCGGGTATTCCAATTCTGAGTTTTCCTTTTATAGCGCCGCCCTCTCCATTGAAAAAATCACCGCGCACCACCATCCTTCCACGCTTCACAAGATTTAGATCGGACATGGAGGTATTCTCCCCCATTCTTTTAATCACCATGGTGACGTCATCATCGAAAACAGGAAACTCATACCAACGATCATTGAACGCGACAGCTAGCATCTGCAGGAACTTGAAACCAGACATATCTACGCGTCCCCCCTCGGCTTTCGTAACAGTCGATTCCAGCTTCGCGGTTTCTGGGGCATCAATATCGAAACTCAAAAAATTTGAGTCGGGAATTTCAACACTATCTACCTTGCCAACGAAAAACCTCCCGAGATCAACGCCAACAAGATAGGATAACGGAAAATCCTCAAGCTTGGCCGACAAGACCTGCGTGCCCGCAGCATCGACCGGAGACAGTGTTCCCGAAAAATCGATGCATCCGCCCAACGACTGCCGATCTGATTCGGGAAGCTGGAATCGCATGCTCTGGATCTGTAACTCCGGGTTTCTTATTTTGATATAAGATCGATCCAGCAACAGTGCAGGCCAAGCAGACAGTTGCAGTGTCCCGCCGCTGAACCGCATTTCCGATTGCCCCGTAACAGTGGCAGGGAACATGGAAGCCTCCGTTTTGGTAAGCGCTCCAATCCCTCCAAACTTGATGTCCAATGAGGACACCGCATAACGCGAGAACTTTACTGACAATCCATCCTCCGACTTGGGCACATGGCGAAGAGGTTTCGAAGGATCCGGTGCCTTGAGCAACAACTTAGCGGACTCAGCTAAGATTTCGTCCCCCGTGAAACTTCTTCCAACAAAGGAAGATGGGGAAATCTTCGCCGTAACTCCTAATAACTCAAATTTATCCAAGACATTACCGAGAGGCCATTGCAACGTGGCCTTCCGTGTATTGGCTGCCAAAGGATTCATACGGAACTGCTCCATATCGACCTTTGCACCGCTGGATATTTCCAGCTTGGAGGTGAGAGATTCTCGATATCCGGCACTATTCACAAAGATAATTCCTACACCCACCACAAGAACCAATATCGTAAGCAGCAAGACAGCGCCAGCGATCTGACCAATCTGAATGCGCTTTTTAAGCTGGGTATCCTTATTGGCGGTCTGATCTGTGCGCCTTTTCCTCTTTTTGACCTTTAGAGCCTGACTGCCATCCGAACGGGTAACCAGCTCAGGTTCTGCTTCGCCAGATTGGCGCTTCTTGAGGTGTCCCATCATCTCATCGATGGTGTATTTCTCCTTGTCGCTATTCTGCTGATGCATGGGAATCAATCGGAAATCGGATTTTCAACGTTCACGATAAGGGCGACCGGTCGGATCGAGAAGCTCGACGTTTACTAGGAAAAGAACGGCTATGGATCGGGTGCTTTCGGCCTCGGACTGGAAAAGCCTGCCCACTACCGGAATGTCACCTAAAATCGGTGTCTTATCGTTAACGTCCGTAACCTCCTGCTTAAGCATCCCACCGATCACTATGGTGGATCCATCAGCAACAACGAGATTTGAGTCTGTCCTGCGAACACTGAAGACGGGCATCAGTATCGCATTTTCTGACAGCCGCGTGGTAACTGAACCAAAAACACCGACCTCAGTTGAGTTAATGGGGCTCCCGTAGTTCACAAATCCATCAAAATCCGTAATTTCCGGATTCAAGGTAACATCAACATACCTACGGTTTGCGTCCGCAACAGGCAACACCTCAAGTATGACACCAAGATCACGTTTCTCAAAGGCAGTGGGTGTGGCAGGAGTGACGATTCCTCCATTAACAGCACCTTCCCCACCAGTAGGCAGTTCGGGTGGTTCGTATTCTGTGGGATATATAAATTCATCAACCAAGAAAATGGAAGCCGCCTGGCCACTTCGAGTCGTGACGGACGGCTGGGACATGAGATCAACACCTGTTTTCTGATCAAGTCCGCGCATGAGCATTTGCACCGTAGCATCCCCAACCGTTCCATTTACTCCGAAAACACCAGGAGCCCGACTCTGGTTCTGCCTACCACCACCAGTCGATCCATCCGCAATCAGCGATTCAAGCGAATCTCCACTAATCGCTCCATCACCACTCCTATTGCCGGCAGTGATGGGATTGGTCGGAAAAATTGAGCCGGGCGGAATGGCAATGTCCGTAATAGCAGTGCCGTTACCAGTCGTGCCACCTGAAAGATTCAATTTGCTTGCACCAGGGATCCAACTATCTCCGCCAAATGTAAACGTATCCAACATCCAGTCGAATCCGATTTCCTCAAGACGTTGCTGCTCGACTTTTAGCATCGTGACGCGAACCGCAACAGAAACAGGCTCGGTCTGGGTAATCGAATCAATGATCTGCTCGATGATATCAAGGTTGGCCTCCGTGTTGACTACGCGCAATGTGTTGGTAGCCGCGCTGAGAGTGGCAGAAGCCCCATCGGCGAAAAGGATACCCTGCCGAGCCAGAGCCTCCTGCACTCCCATCCGCTTGGTTAGCAATCCACCACTGTCTGCATCAGTGTTGAAAATGTCCTCCTCCTCTTTGCTCTCCGATGCGCCGGATGAGAGATTACTGAGAAAATCCGGTGGGACGCGGTATGTCCTAGCGACCAATACATTGGTGTCCATTCCGACAGGTGTGATCGTCACCGCAAACTCGTCTTTTTGATAAATGGTCCCAGTAGCTCCATTTATGTATTTCAGAATGGTCGCAATTGGAACATTCTTAATCTGCATGTTGAATCGCTTTGCTAGGATTTCCTTTGCGGGAGATTGGCTTGCGTCACCCACATTGATAGTGATATTGATCCCCTTTCGTGTGGGATCGAGTTCGAAAGTGTCGTTCTCGCTCGCGCGAAGCTGTAGCAGTTCAATTGCATCCGTAATGTTTGCCTCTTGGAGTCGAAATTCGGGAATGATGATGCGTTCGAGCTTCGCAGAAAGAGGAATGATCGAACCGAAATCGGTATCAAGCCTACGAGATTCGGGTGCCTCGGGACTGACGAGGTCAGGAGCCAAGGGCAACTCCCATCCCGCATCCACAGCGCCCAGCATCTCAGCACGTGTGTGATCCCGAGCTGACCCATATGCGTCGCTTTTTTCGGAAGCAACACGCTCTAAACCCCGGCGCGCCGCAGCGTTATGAGGATCAATACGAATGATTTCCTCATAGTGCGTGCGCGCATTATCAAATTTACCAAGGTCAAATTCCCCCTGCGCCATGTAGAGCAACCTGCGCACCTCATCAATATCCGCGGCATGCTCCTTTGTAAGTGCAGGATTGGTTCGGATCGGGTCATCTAGCTCCGCACGGAAAGCTGTTGCCATTGTGTCATTCGAAGCCACTCCCTCAACAAGCACCTTGTCCAGCACCTCTTTGGCTGTCGCAATATCGCCTTTTCGTGATAACTCACGTCCGTATTCCACGGATGCCTGAGCATAGCGTTCCGTGGCGGCCGCTTTCAATTCCGCAGTAGCAGGGGCATCCGGAAACGCATCACTGGCTCCCGCGTAGGCCTCCATCGCCTCTTTGAAATTGCCGACTTGGTATGCGTCATCCCCTTTCAAAAGCAGCATTTGGGCTTCTTGGACAGATGCCTGGCGCCTCTCCAATTCACGCTGAGCAAGCGATGAGTGCACACCGTCGCTTTGGGCGGAAGCCATTTCTGCAAGCAGTATCGGAATCGTGATCAACAGACCGCGACAAGGAAGTTCGTTTAGGAAATTGATCAGCATGTTGAGGTTTTGAAGAGATATAGGCACCCGACCCCCAAAGGGTAAGCGTAAAATCCGGAAAATTTACGGTCTCCTTGAGATTTGCTGCGGATTTTATCAATCCCCACCGTAATCGGTTTATCGAAAATGACCATAATCCACCTTGGGTTGATGTGAATGAAAGGATTAGGGCGGCACCTGCATCAAGATCCGTTGATCTTCCTCTCCGCGATCACCCTAGGAAATCGGCTCAATTCCAGCAGACAATCTGAGGGTAAGGATGTTAGCAGCGCGGCTCAGACCGATTCTCAAAAGTCATTTCGCAAGCATCGGATTTTGGCCTGGACCTCCGCATCGGCGCTGATCGCCTCATGCATCGTGCGCACGGGCAGGATCCCGAACCAAGGGTGCGCTTTTCAGG
>JBJONG010000019.1:0-78384 GCA_046051965.1 Verrucomicrobiota bacterium | reverse complement strand
GGACGGTGGCCGTCCGCAACTGGCCCAGCGCACTGAGCCACTTCACCATCGAATTTGCCGACCGCATGCCCAACAACTAACTGCCTATCGGCGGAACCCTACTTACACAAAAAATCTTACACTCCCCGCATAATTCACTTCGTACTTCATTCCGGTGCGCCATTCCGCTATCGTTGGCCACGAAATGATGACTCAGACACAGTAGGAGCGTGAGATGCTTCATTCCTACGAGTCGATGTTTGCTTCACGAGGCGAAGTTACTCCTACTGATCCACTTGAGTTCCACCTTTTTCATCTTGCCCGCTACTGGAGTCGTCTCGTTGGATTCGCTAGGCATGTCGGTGACGGCTGCAACTCACTGATTGAAGGCGATCTGGGAACCGCTGTAAGGATGGGGACGGAACAGGCAGGCAGGGTTATTCGCGAGACTGATGCAGGAGACCTGTGGCATGATTATGTTGAGCGAGTGGAGACGATGCTTACAATCCGTCCTGTTTCCTTAGAGTCGATAGAGAGAGCTTCAAAAGGGTTTGATAAGTGCCTAGAGGCAATCGGATTCGATCCTTGGCATGCACAGTCAGCATCAAAAAAAGAATCTTGGGTTCAAGACTGAACCGCACGGTTGGATGAGCAGTCCGCTCAGAGGCCAAACGCCCTCTCCACCACCTCCGCAATAATCGCCAGCCCTTCTCTGACGGTTGTCTCATCCATGGCGAATGAGACGCGGAGGCACTCGCGGGAGTGGGGCCATTCCTGGGTTTCGCAGCCGAAGAAGAAGTGGCGGCCGGGGATGACGAGGACTTGGCGGTGCTTGAGGCGCTCGTAGAGTTCGGCGGAGGTGATGGGGAGGCCGGGGAACCAGAGCCAGAGGAAAAGCGCACCTTCGCTGCGGTGCATCATCCAGGGGAATTTCTCGCCGAACGCCTCTTTCGCGACGGCTTGGGCGAAGCGGGATTTTTCCTCGTAGAAGGGGCGGATCACATCACGGCTGAGGGTGAGGATTTCGCCGCTCTGGATGAGGGGCAGGGCGATCTGCTGGCCGCCGCTGGGGTTGGCGAGGCCGGTGATGGCGGTCATGGAGGAGAGGGCGCGGATGATATCCGGCGGGCCGATGACGATGCCGGTGCGGGTGCCGGGCAGGCCGAGCTTGGAGAGGCTGAGGGTGAGGATGATGTGTTTGTCCCAGAGCGGCTTCGCGTCGGTGAAGATGATGCCTGGGAAGGGGGCTCCGTAGGCGTTGTCGATGATGAGGGGGATGCCGTTTTCCCGCGCGATGGCGGAGAGGCGGGCCATTTCTGCGTCGCTGAGGACGTTGCCGGTGGGGTTGGTGGGGCGGGAAACGCAGAGCGCGGCGATGTCGTGCCCGATGGGGAGGTGGTCGAAGTCGATGTGGTATTTGAACTCGTGCGGGCCGGTGGTTTCGATCTCCGGGCGCATGGCGACGAACATGCCGGGATCGAGCCCCTGCGCGGCGTAACCGATGTATTCCGGGACGAGGGGGAAAAGGATCTTGCGGCGCGAGCCGTCCGGCATTTCCCCGGCGAGGAGGTTGAAGAGATGGAAAAACGCCGTCTGCCCGCCGCAGGTGAGGCCGACGTTTTCCGGTGAGATGTCCCAGCCGAATGTATCCCGCATGAGATCCGCGATGGCGGCGATGAAGGCGGGGTTCCCCTGCGGCGGATCGTAGGTGGTGAGGAAACGGTTCGTGGCGGCGGGGTCGGCGGTGATTGCGGCGAGGCGCTCGCGCCAGATCGCGTTCACGGCGGGGATCTGCGCGGGCTGTCCGCCGCCGAGCATGCGGAGATCGGGGCCGCCGTTGGCAAGGGCGTGGCCGAGATCGTCCATGAGTTCGCCAATGCCGCTGCCGCCCGCGAGGCCGGAGCCGAGTTTCGAAAAGGGGAAATTCATCGGGAGATGATGGCGGGATGGGCGGGGAAGGGAATTCCGAAGTCAGGGCTGGCAGGAAGATTCAACCGCGAATGAACGCGGATGGGCGCGAATGAGGAGGGGAGTGGAAATTTGAACCACGGATGTCACGGATTGTCACGGATGGAGACCTTGATTGGCTCCTTGTTTGGCATTTCCGGGTGGATGCATGATGAGGGTTTCATGATGCATTTTTTCTTATCCGTGATCATCCGTGCGATCCGTGGTGGAAAATCTTTGCCATGCAGCGGAAGTGCTCGGTGGTTGCAAAGCGGCGGGAGGCGCGGCAGCTTCGCGTCGAGATGAGCTTTGATTTCGACACCGTGATCCCGAGGAAAGCGACGGGATGCATCAAGTATGACCGCAAGCCGGAGCTGGATCCTTTCTGGGTGGCGGACATGGATTTCGTATCCGCGCCGTGCATTCTTGATGCGCTGCACAAGCGGATCGATCACGGCATTTTCGGTTACGCGCAGTCGCATGCCGGGGTGGTGGAGTCCATTGCGGGTTATCTGGAAACAAGGCGCGGTGTCGCTCTGAACGCGGATCACCTCGTGCACCTCGGCGGGTTGGTTCCTGCGCTTTCGCTGGCGGCGCGGGCATTCTGCGCGGACGGCGGCGAGCTGATGACCTGCGCCCCGGTGTATCCGCCGTTCCTCGGTGTCCACAAGGACGCGGAGGCGAAGCTCGTGACCGTGGATCATCTCTTCGCGGACGGGCGGTGGGAGTTTGATTGGGGGAAAATGGAACAGGCCGTCACGGAGAAAACGAAGGCCTTCCTGCTCTGCAATCCGCAGAATCCGCTGGGTCGCGTCTTCAGCGCGGCGGAGGTGGTGAAGCTCGCGGAATTCTGCGAGGCGCACGACCTCGTCCTTGTTTCCGATGAGATCCACTGCGACCTCATCTTTGACGAAGCCGCCACCCCGCACTTCTCCGCACTCAACCTCCCCGCGCACCTCGCCAAACGCACCATCACCCTGCTTTCCCCCAGCAAGACCTGGAACATCGCCGGCCTTGGCTACGCGTTCGCGATCATCCCGGACGATTCGATACGCCGGAAATTCTCCGCCGCCCGTGGCCACACCCTCGCCGAGATCAATGCGCTCTCCTACTACGCCGCCGAGGCCGCCTACCGCGACGGCGAGCCGTGGCGCAGGGAACTCATCGATTACCTGAAGTCGAACCGCGACGAGCTGTTGCGTTTCATCAACGAGGAATGCGAAGGCCTCTCCATCCATCCCCCCGAGGCCACCTACCTCGCATGGATCGACGCCCGTGAAATGGGCGTGGAGAATCCCGCCGACTTCTTCGAGAGAGAGGCCGGCCTGTTCCTTTCCGACGGCACTTTCTTCGGCTGGCCGGGATATGTCCGCTTCAACTTCGGCTGCCCGAGATCCAGGATGTTGGAGGGGCTGGGGAAAATGAAAGCGGCGATCAATAGGAGAGGCTGACGCGTGTCTGCCCCAGCGCTTCAAGCGGGCTTGGGCGCTTTGAATGCCTTGCTGTAAAATCCGGAGGGATCAAAGCAGCAGACGCGCTTTTTCCCATGAGCAAGCATATCGCAAGCATCCTGTATGCGTTTCTCGCGCGTCTTCGATTGCTTGGCGGTGACGATCCAGTGGATCCAATCCAACCTTGCGACCGTCGTTGTGGAATCCCAAACTTTACGGGCATCCGGCGCGGCGATCAGTGCCTCTTTAAAATCATCAGGCACATCGGGGTCGGGTTCGATCCCGACGGAAGATAGCTCGACGGTGACCGGATCGCCCACGGTTGCTTTCGCCGCTTCCTGCATTTCCTCACTCACTTTCAGCCAGTGGCTCAGTTCACCATCAGGCTCCAGGGTCGCCTGAAACGAATGGCCGTTGATCGTGCCCTCCACCGTAACCCGTCCCCGCCTTGGGAGCGTATCGCTTACGTCCTTGGGCAGGAGCAAGAAAGTCCACGAGCAATCCTCGTCCTGCCGCGCCGGGCGATGGAGTGTGGCATCGAAGCGGGATGTTGTCCGGTTTGTGGGCATAAAGTAGTGGGGTGGAGCTGCGCTCTCCGGAGCGCGACTTCGTCACAGGCTGTTTGCAAAAGCGGTGGCGGGCATGGGTTTGGAGCCTTCGGGCTGGACTTGGGAGAGGGCGAGGGCGCCATCGCCGCAGCCGATGAGGAGCTGGCCTGAGTGGACGGCGAGTTCGCCGGGGGCGAGGGGGTGGTGGGCGATTTCCACGGGCGGGAAAATCTTGAGGCGCTTCGTTTTCCCTTTCACTGAGACCTCGGTGAAGGTGCCGGGCCAGGGATGGTAGGCGCGGATCAGGCGTTCGAGATCGGCGGCGGGTTTGTTGAAATCGAGGCGTCCGTCTTCGCGGAGCAGCTTCGGGGCGTAGGTGACCTCGGCGTTGTTTTGCGGGGTTCCGGCTTTTGGGTTCGCTGCGAGGATTTCCAAGGCTTCGGCAAGGGCGGCGGGGCCGAGGGCGGCGAGGCGGTCGTGGAGTTCACCGGCGGTCTCGGTTTTCCCGATGGGAATGCGTTGCGCGGAAATGATGTCGCCGGCGTCGAGTTCGCGGATCACGCGCATGACTGTGATGCCGGTATCGGTGTCGCCGTTCGCGATGGCGGATTGGATGCATGACGCGCCTCGGTATTTCGGGAGCAGGGAGGCGTGGAGGTTGATGATCGCTTTCTTTGCGGCCTTGCGGACATCCTTTCCGATGATCTGCCCGTAGGCCATCACCACGATGATGTCCGGGCGGAGGTCGGTGAGGGCGTCGGCGATCTCGATGATCCGCTCAGGCTGCCAGACGGGGATGCCGTGGGCGAGCGCGACGGTTTTGATTTCCGGAGGAAGGAATTCGCTGTGGCTGCGGCCGACGGGCTTGTCCGGCTGGGTGATGAGCAGGCAAGGCTGCGGCCCGTGCGCGAGGAGATGGCGGAAAGTGGGGAGCGCGATGTCCCCGGTGGCGATGAAGGCGAGTTTCACGTGACGGAGACTGAACGAGAGGCGGCGGGTATTGGAAGCTTTGCTTGTGACTTTGGAATCTGCGCCGTCGCCCAACGCGAGGAAAGGTGAAGTAAGCTTATTGCGTTCCTTCCGGGACGATCTCCGCGATCAGGCGATAGAAGCGTGTGGTGGTGTTTGCGTCAGGTTGAGTCTCTGTGAATGTGATGGGTGCACGCGGGGTTTGGGTTGAGAGCTGATCTACGGAGAGGCCGGGTTGGCTGACCCAGGGTGCGGTGCCGTTCCTTTCGGCGAGGGTGATCCACTCTTCGGATTTTAGACCGGTGTTTGCCTGTAGGCGGAGGCGGATGCCGGAGATGCCAAGGGAGGAAGTGGCGGACAGGATCTTGATCCGGCGGCTCTCGCCTTCGTTGGCGATCTCTGAGATGCGGAGGACGTCGAGATCGGCAGTTTTGGGAAGGCTCGCGAGTGCGGCTTCGAGGAGATTGGCGATGCCGTCTTGATCGGGGTCGGCGTTGGGGCCGGAAATGGCCGGATCGTTACGCTCGGACTGGGTGAAGTTTCCAATCCTCCATGTTTCGTAGTCGGGTTCGGGACTGTTGAAGCCAGTATAGGTGACGGAATCGACCCAGCCCCGATCCTCGCCGAGTGGTGAGCTGTTGCCTTTCTGGTAGCGCCAGGTGAGGGTGTGGTTGCCAGCAGGGATTTCGACGGTGACTGGAGTCCAATCGACCATGGTTGTGCCTGAGATCGGGGCGGGGACGGCGAGACCCGGGGCGATGAGCGAGAGCGTGTGGCTCGTGCTGCGGGAGGAGACGCGCCAGCGGAAGGTTAGGGTGCCGGGTCCGGTGAAGGTGGAGCTGAGTTCGGTAAGTGAATTGAGGGGTATGGGAGGGGAGGAGGCGGCGTCCTTTCCGTCGTGGCTTTGGAGATATTGGCCGAACCAAGGAGCGCTGCCGGTGGTAATCCATGCCTGAGATGCCGGGGTGTCGAGGGCTTTCCAGAGGGGGGTGGAGAAGACAGCCGTGGCTGCGATATTGTTGGTCACAGGGATGGTGAGGGAGGAGAGGGCGCTGTTGTTGACGGCGGAGTTGGCCGAGACCCAGTGGCGGAATACATCCCCGGAGAGCGGTAGGGCGGTGAGTGTGATAGGTGTGTTTTTTTGGTAGAGAGCCATCTGGGGTGAGATGGTGGAGGAACCGCCGGGGGCTTCGGTAGTGACTGAGTAGAGCGCGGAATTGGCATCCTTGGGATTGGTGCCGTTGATGTATTCCTGCAGCGTGTTGCTGAGATCGCCATCGCTGTCGGTTGAGGGGGTCTGGGTGAGGTTGGTATAGTGGAGCCGCTCCCAAGTGTCGGGTATGCCGTCCTTGTCCTCGTCCTCTGTGATTGCATTGACGCCACTCATGGTGACGGTGCTTTCAATCGGTGAGGATGTGGTATTGGTGAGCAGGAGATAATAGTCCTGCGCAGGAACGAAGGGCCATGTGGTGCTGAGGGGACGGTTGATGATGAAGGAGGTGGGCAGGGTGGTGGCGCTCTGAGTGTGAGAGGTAACGGCGGGTGAGGGATCTGGCGGTGCGCCCTGTTCGAGTTTAACACGGACACCGATGGCGCTGTGGATGGTGTCGATTTTGATGCGGGTTGCATCTGCGGGGACAGGGAAACGGAAGAGCCGCCGCCCGCCCGCCGGGAGGCTGAGAGTGGAGACGCCGGTGTCATAGGTCAGTGCTTCATCGTAATGCGGCGCGGAGGCGGAAGCGGTGGAGGAGACGTCAAAGGAGCCGCCGGTTGCTCCATAGAATCCCAGGTAGTAGGTGTGACCAGGGCGGAGGGGTGGGACGGAAAAAGAGATGCCTCCTGGGGCGAGTGCGGACTGGTAAGTATTGGTGACGAGTTTGTTTTTCTCGTCGGTGCCCCAGTGGTTGAAGACGGGGGTGGCGGATGTGGACGGTGTGTAGGAGAAAGGAGGAAGGGAATCGCGGATGTAGAGCTGGGCATTGCCACTGATGCGTGTGAATGCAGGGAGCCATGCTGCGGGGAGACCATCGCGGGGTATGGTGACCCGGTAGTAACGCCAGTCTTTGCCTGCGAGGTTCTGGGCGGTCAGGGGTACCGGGGTGTTGAGATTGATATCGGTGACGACGCCGGAGTGGGCTTTAAGCCGGTAGCGGCTTGAGGTGCGAACCACGCCGATGGGATCGGATTTCACCCCGATAAACCAGCGGCCAGGCTGGAGGCGGTCGGGTTGTTGGAGCTTGTTGCTGACGGCCGAGAAGTTTGCGGCTTCGGATTCGGTGCCGATCATGCGGTGAAGGAACAGGGAATCTCCACCGAGTCCTGTGCTGCGGTGGTCGGTGGTGGGGATGGCACCGGGGCGGATGTAAACGTTGGGGTTTCCGTTAGATGCCTCGAGGAAGAAACGAATGAGTCCGAGGTTTTCTTCCGGGACGTCGATCGCGTAGAAATTCCAGAAATCCTGGGCGAGTTCGATGCCGATGCCGATGCCATCGGATTCGCCTTGGTTGGTGTCTCCGGCGAGTTGATTGAACTGTTTGGGAAGAGACCATGGTGCAGCGGAGAGCGAGACGGGTTGGCTGCGGAGGATATAATCGGTGGTGCCGACTCCCTCGACCTCGATGAACCATGTGGAGCCGGGAGTGAGGAGGGGAGGGACGATGAGAGCGGTGCGGCCAGTCATGGTGACGGGCGCGGTTTTTCCGAAGTCCGCTTCGGAGCGATAGAATTTCACGATGGGTGATCCTTGGTCGAGGGTGACTAGCCAACCGAGGATCTCCTTGCCATCGAGTTGCTCAGGCACGGCGACGCGGTAGAAAAATTTCTGTTTGTCAGCGAGGGTGCGGGCATCGGTGTGGGAGAGGCTGTTGGACGTGTTTAGGGTTTCAGAGAAACTGAGGGAGACTGGGCGGATGATGTCGACGGAAAGAGTGGCGGAGGCGGAGGAATAGGCGGAGGGGGCGGTGCCTCCGGCGCGAAGTGCGATGGTGTATTTGCCCGGGGCGGGGTTGGAGAGGTTGACGATGGCTTTGTCTTTTTTAATGGTGTTACCGGTGTTTCCGCCGAAGACACCGTAGCTTTCTGATCCGACAATGGGAGAGGGCAGGATGGTGCCGGGGATCACGGCGATACCTGCCTCGCCTGCGCGGTCATTGAGGCGGAACTGGAGGTTGTTGATGCCGGATGGGATATCGACGGTGAAGAATTTCACCTCGGCGGGAGCGAGGAGAATGTCGCGGGTGATCCCAGTTTCGCCGACCGTGCCGAGATCATCGACCGTGATGGGGCCGAGGTTGGTAAGTACGGCAGAGGCGGATCCGGTGCCGATGGTTTTGGTGGTGATGGACGACCCTTGTCCTTCGCTCACGGTGGAGATGTAGTAGTCGCCGGGAGGGAGAAACTCTTCGCCGTTTTTCGGGAGGAGGGTGAATCGCTCATCGCCGCCTTTTTGAATGTGAACTCCGCCTTTCAGATCGGGGTAAGTGGAGTTGTTGGTGTCCGGAATGTGGGCGTGACGAACGCGCAGGGTGAAGTCTCCCTGCACCGTGGCGAGCGAGAGCGCCCATGAGCGGGTGGAGGGCGGGACGGTGATTTTATGAACGACCGGCATCCGCGGTTCGTCGATGGTGAATTCCGCGGCTGCTCCTATTTGTGTTAGATCGGATACGGGTACGGTATAGTTTTCACCGAAAGCAAAGGTCTCGATGGTGAAGCTTCGGGCGCTGATGATGTCCGTGCCACGGTTGTTGACGCCGACGTAGTAGGTGCCGGGCTGGAGAGGACGGTTGCGGGCGGCGACGAAGTATTGTTGGGAGCGATCCTTGTCTGTGGTGGTATAGGAGGGATCATTGATGAGTTTGGTGTAGTCGTTGACCTGGCTCCATTGGTGGAGGGTGGGCCAAGCTGTGAGATCGGAATCGACGGCAGAGCCGGAGGCGGAAACTACGGGTTCGTCGCGACGGATGGTGAGCGAGGGTTTCCCTGAGTGCGGGCCGGTGAGTCGGACACCCCATGCCTTCCAGCGCGGTTCGTCCGGAACGATGACGCGGAACGGGAGCACATCAGTGATGTTTCCGGCGTTGGTTACGGTGATGCTGCCTCCATCAAAATCGAGCGTAGGGATATCCTGACCGGGATCGAAGAAGTTGACGGAAAGCTCGCCCGAGGCGCGAGAGTATGAGGTGCCGCTGGAGCGAACGATGATGCGGTAGGTGCCGGGGGCAGGGGCGTAGTTGATCAGGCGGTTGACTGTTTCTGAGGAAGTGAACGAGCTGGGGCGGCCGCCAATGAAACCTTCGATGCCGAGCCCGGGAGGGGTTGGGAGTCCATGATCGTCGGGGGAGATGAGGCGGAGGGAGAAATTGGAAATACCGATATTGCGATGGATGCCGACGACGAAGCCATAGGGTGCGGCACCTGCGGGAGGAGTGGGGACTGTGAATTCGTAGGCTGAGACTTCGGTCGGGCCGAGATCGTAGGTGGACACGACGGGGACATCGAGAGACTGCGGGGAAAGGGGTGTGACAGGAATTTCACCACGGGTGGTGAGGGTTAGGTCGCAGGTGCCCGAGCCCGTTTTCGTCGTGACGGGTGCACGCCCAAGGGAGGTAACAGCGATGTAGTAATCGCCTTCCTTTATGGTGCCTGAAGTCGTGTCCGGTAGGATAGCCCAATGGTCGTCTTGTCCGACGATTTTTGCGATGACACCACCCTTCACGCCGGGGGATGAACCGGTGTCGAAGGCCGGGATGTGGTTGTGGCGGATGGTGAGCATGCCATCGCCGAGCTGCGATGGGGAGTTGGATGTGATGGTTTCCTGGAGTTTGATCCTCCAGCTGCGGAGTCCAGCAGGTATGGTGACTTTGAAGAAGCGGTGATCCCTTTCCGATAAGGCGATGATCGATTCGGGGGAGTCGCTGTTGTTTTGGGGGATTTCTTTGACATCGTAGTCGAGATTTTTGCCGATGGCATCGACGCGGATGGTGTAATCCATGTCGGGTGTGTTCGGGTTGGTCACGGTGTTGACGGTGCTGTCCTTGGTTACGCCGATGGTGTAGGTGCCAGGCCCCATGGGCGCGCCATAGGCTGCGATGAATCTGCGCCCGGTGTGGACACTGCCGGTGGAATTGCCCGAAATGGCGGTGTAGTCGTTGACCTGCGCCCATTGCGCGCCATCCGCCCATGTGGGGCTGTCGGAGCTGAGGCCGCTGGTGGTGATGAATGTTTTAGGAAGCGAACCGCCTTTCATCACTACCATGCGTGGAGTGCCGGAGGTGATGTTGGTGAGGCTGAGATAGATGCCCTTGATCGAGCCGTTATCCGGAACGACGAGAGTGAAGTAACGCCAGCTTTCCGCTTTCTGGCCGGTGACAGTGTGTGAGCGTGTAGCGCCGAGGGCTTCGAGGACGGGCCAGTCCTGAATGATGCGGAAACGGAGGGTGCCGGAGCCGTTGGGAAACTCGCTGGCGGTGGGATTGGCACGGATTGCGATGGTGTGGACGCCGGCAACCGGCTCGTGGATGAAGGCAAGAACCGGATGCGGAGTGGTGTTCTGCCCGCCGGCCCAGCCGTAGCTGTTGCCTGTGGTGCTTGTGTTGCCGGGGAAAGGTATGGGGATGCTGTTTCCGGGAACGATGGATACACCCGGGTTGCCCTGCCGATCCGAGATGTATGCCTCCAGTAAACGTGTGCCGGGCGGAATGGTGACGCGGTAAAAAGCCATCTCGCCGGCGGGTAGATCGAAGGGCGCTGATACGGTTGTGGACGTGGAAAGCAGGCCGAGATCGGTAACGGGAGCAGGTGTTGCGGAGGTGAGAATTCCGGATGAGGAGCCACCGCCGAGGTTTGATGTGGTAGGAGTTTCTCCTTGGCTGACAACGGCGGCATAGTAGGTGCCGGGAGCGATGTGTTGCAGTCCATTTTCCGGGAGAATGGTTAGGATTTCCGAGCCAGGCCGGGTGAGCTTTTTCCCACCTAGGACGGCTGAGGAACCGCCGTTTTCGCCGACGAAGGCCGAGGGGAAAAAGTCCGGCAGAGAATCGCGCCGTACCTGCATGAGCATGTCACCGGCAGAGGTGTTGAGTTTCAAGGTTAGGGAAGCGAGGTTCGCGGTTTGCGGAACATTCACGCTGTAAAATCGAAAATCGCGCGGTGCGAGAGCGGAGACAGCGGCGCTGCCCGTGGCGGGGTTGATGGCCGTGACGGGGATTGAGTAGCCGTTGCCGATGCCACGGCTGCGGAGCTTGTAGGAAACGGTTTTGGGAACACCGGCTGGTGGTTGGGCAATGCCCGCGAGCACTCCGACATAATAGGTGCCGGATTGCAAGGGACGCCCCGCGCCGGTGGCTGCCAGAAAACGGCGGCCCGTCTCGTCGGTGCCATCGAGGTTTTTCATGACACCGGTGAAGTCCGTCGTCTGAGCCCAACCCGCCCCTGACAACCACTGCGAGGTGCTGGCGGAGACAAGCGGAGAACCGCTTGGCGGAGGAGGTAGGCGGTCGCGGCGGACGGTGATCTTCGCTGTCGTGGTTCCGGCGATATCGGATAGGTCGACATACCAGCCGAGAAGTGCGGGATCTTCAGGTATGTTGATTCGGAAATAACGCCACTCTCCCTCGATCTGGTTTTCCACTGTTTGCTCATAATGATCGAGCGTGGCGGATTGCGCGAGAGGGTCGCTGAGGGTAAGCGTGAAATTTCCCAAAGCCACGTTCGGCTGATAGACACCAACATACCAAATGTCCGCTTCGTGATCGACGCGCTGGAGTATGCTGTTGGCGCTGGAGAAATCCGAATATCTCACGCTTGTGATTGAAGTCGCCCCACCGGTTTTCTTTTTCCAAATCCCAGGAACAACAGAGCGGCGGATGGCGATCTCGGTGCCGACCGGCGCATCTTTCAAATTCATCTGCCAGCCGAGCGTGCCAAGTTGCGATGCGATGTCGGGCACGCGATAGTAGCGCCAGCCGCTGCGGTTGGGTTGGTCGTTGATGACGGTGGAGCGGAAGCCGATATCTCTGATCACGGGAGTGCCGGAACTGAGGTCGGTGCTGTAGGGATCCTTGCCGAAAAGTGTGATGAACCAGGTGCCGTTGGTGAGTTCCGGCGAGACGAGGGTGATGCTGTCGTTGGCTGTGCCTACGGCTTCGCTTAGGGCGTCGTTGTCGGACTCGGCGGGAACGGTTTGCTTGCGAACGCAGATGTTCGGGTCTCCGCTGAGTTGGCGCAGACTCATGTCCCATACAAGCTGTTCTGGCGGGACTTCGACGCGAAACACCCGGTAGGGTGAACCGGTGACCTGGATGTTTGGAACGGTGCCCTCGAATGCGATGTCCTCGATCTGCTGGATCCGGGAATCCATGGAAAAAGTGGAACCGGGTGCACCGACGACGCTGACGAAGTAACTGTCGGAACTTTGTCCCAGATAGGGCGGGACGAGGAGGAGATTGCCGTTTCCTTTCCTATCCGCGATCGGTGCGGTTTCAAAAAGCACGGGAATCAGGTTCTTGCGGACGCCGACCAAATGGCTGCCGCCGTTCATCCAGAGAGCCCATGCGGGCACGTTTTGAGGGAGGGTGACCTTGAAAAAAGCAACGCCTTCCGGGGTCATGATCCGGTTGGTAACACCGCCGTTTTGCGAAGCCTCGCCGATTGTGTAGGCCCCATCTGAATTCGAATCCGTGTAGGGCAGGATGCCGAGATCGCTGACAAAAGGATCGCCGGAAACAAGCGACCAGTTGTTCATCGGGGCGCTAGCCTGCACAAGGATATGCCAATCCTCTCCGACCGCGAAATTTTTATCGCTGAGGATGATGCCATCACTCCCCGTGAGCGTGGAACTGCGGGTGCCGAGGGCTCCCGGGACAGGCACTTGGCCTTTCGCAATATGAAGATGGGCTTCCCCGGAAGTGACGGTCAGACGGGTTCGCCAGACTTTCGCGGCGCGGCTATTGATACGGAAATAATAGTTTCCGGAAGCCGTGGAAGGTGCTGCTACAGCCGACGTGCCTACGTCGGTCTGGCCGTTGTCCCAAGCGAGGTTGAGCGGATTGCCTTCGGACTGCCCCCAAGCTCCAGTGGAAAGGGAGAATGCCAGAGCGATACAGAGATAGCTCCGCCATGCGGGTGTAGGGATGAACAGGGACATACAGAAGTGACTGGTGTGAGAAACAGCACCACACTTATAAGGTAATGTTTAATTAAATTACCAACAAATATTCAACGAATTTTAACTTAACGTGGATTCACCTTGTCCCATTTTATGCTGCAAGGTGGAGTCGTATGATCCACCGCCTCGCAGTTCTCCCGACTAGGAATGCCTTGGCGGGATTTAAATTTCCAGCAAAGCCTCGGCCATCGCGCGTGCCTGTTGGCCGCCGCCGCCGAGCATGCGGACGAGTTCATTGACGCGTTTCTCGCCGACGACCGGATAGAGCTTCGAGCGGGTGCGGCCGGAGACGACTTCTTTTTCCACCACGAAATGAGCGGCGGCGGTGGCGGCGACCTGCGGGAAATGGGTGATCGCGATGACCTGATGAAGCTCTCCGAGGATGGCCATTTTTTTCCCGACGGCGCGGGCGATCTCGCCGCCGACGTTGGCGTCGATCTCATCGAAGACCATGAGCGGGGTGGAATCCTGGCCGGCGAGGGAGGATTTCACGGCGAGCATGACGCGCGAAATTTCCCCGGAGGAGCCGATCTGGCGCAGCGGCAGCAGCGGCTCGCCGGGGTTGGGGCCGAAGAGGAAATCGCAGGATTCGAAGCCGTGGAGGGTGGGTTCCTTCGTGGTGGCGAGGGCGATCTCGAAGGCGGATTGCTTGAAGCCGAGTTCCTTGAGCTGGGAGGCGATGTCCTTGGCGAGTTTCGGCGCGGCTTTTTTGCGGGAGGCGGTGAGCTTTGCGCCGAGGGCGTCGAGTTCCTTGCGGGACTCGGCGAGGGCGGCGGTGAGGGCGGCTATTTTCTCGGAGCGGTTATCGATATTGTCGAGGCGGGCGGCGAGGGTTTCCTGGCGGGCGAGGATGTCGTCGAGGGTCGGGCCGTATTTGCGCTTGAGGGTTTCGACGGTGTTCACGCGCTCCTCGATGGCGGCGGCTTCGGAGGGGTCGATCTCCAGCTCATCGGCGTAATCGGTGAGTGATGCCTCCAGATCCTGGAGTTCGATGGAGGCTGTTTCCAGCGAGGCGAGTTTTTCGGAAACGGAGGGATCGAGTTTTTCGAGTTCGCGGGCGAGGCGCTGGAGCTCGGAGATGCGTGAAAGGATGCCGTCCTCGGAGGAAAGCGCGGCGACGGCCTGTGCGGCGATCTCGACGAGGCGGGTGGAGTTTGAGGAGCGGTGGTAACGTTCGTTGAGATCATCACCGTCGGCGGGTGTGAGCTTTGCGGAGTAGATTTCTTCGAGTTGGTAGCGGAGAAGTTCCAGTTCCTGCTCGGAGGCGTTCTCGGCGTTTGTGATTTCCTCAAGCTCCTGGGATTTTTCCCGCCATGTGCGGAAGGCGGCGCGGTATCCGGCGAGCTGCGGCTCGTGGCCGGAGTAGGCGTCGAGCATAGCGAGCTGGCGTTCCTGGGAAAGGAGCGATTGGTGGTCGTGCGGGCCGTGGAGATCGACAAGGCGCTCGCCGATCTTTTTCAGTAGCGTAAGCGTGACGGGGGAGTCGTTGACGAACTGGCGGTTTGCGGTGTTTCCGATGGAACGGCGGATGATGATCTGGGTGTCGTCGCAGGGAGGCAGGCCACCTTCCTCGAGGATCATGTTGATTTCGGCGACGTCTTTCAGTTCGAAGACCGCCTCGATGGTGCAGGTGTCCTCGCCGGTGCGGATCAGTCCTTTGTCGGCGCGGTCGCCGAGGATCATTTTCAGCGCGCCTACGATGACGGATTTGCCGGCACCTGTTTCACCGGTGACGGAGATGAGGCCGGCGCCGAGTTCCCATGCGAGTTCGTCAACGAGGGCGAGGTTGCGGATCTTCAGGAGGGTGAGCATGAGTGGTCTTCGCGACGCATTATGCAGGGGCGCGGCTCCAGATCAACGCAAAGCGCTTTTCCTTTTCTGAGCTGCTATCGCTGTTCCGTTTTCGGCTTATGGCCGACAGCGTAACGATAACGTGCGATCGCATCCATCATGCCCTGTGCGATGGCCGCTTGGTAGGATTCGTTGGCGATCAGCCTGGCTTCGTAGGGGTGGCTCATGAACCCTCCCTCGAAAAGAACGGCGGGATGCTTGACTCCGGAGAGGACGCTGAAGCGGGCGCGCTTGATGCCGCGATCAAGGGTATTTGCACCCAGTCTGCGCAGCACGGAACCGTGCAGGGCGGTGGCTAGCGCGATATTGGCGGAGTCATGTTCGTTGCCTGTTCGTGCGACGGCATCGCTGGCCTTGAGGTTCGCTCCGTAGTGGGAGACTCCGGGAGGGGAGAGGGTGAAGGTCTCGATACCGCGTGCATGACGTCCGCCAGAGTTAAAGTGGAGACTCACGAAGATCGCATTTTCCTTTACGGAATTCGCGATGTCCACGCGCTCTTGCAGGGAATAAAACTGGTCGCTGTCGCGGATCAGTTTCACTTTGAATCCTTTCGCTTCCAAGAGTCCTTTGAGTCGGATAGCTAGCCTTAGATTGTATGCCGCTTCGGTGCCGATCGGATTGGTGGCACCGGGGTCTTTGCCACCGTGGCCGGCATCGAGAATGACCGTGCGGAAATCGCCCGCGTTTGGGATAAAGCTGGGACGCAGGACGGGATCAATCAACTTCGCAAGGTCCATGCGGGAGACGTAGATCCCGTTTCCCGAAGACTCGACAGAGTGTGAGAACACGAATTTGACATTGTTCATCAGGCACTCGTTGCCGCCTACTTTCAATTTCATTTCCACCTTGGGGTTTTCCAGCACCACGGTGTTACCCTTCCGTGTGAGCTTGGTGAAATTGTAGAAACGCTTGATTCCCTCCACCGAGACGTAATCGCGCCCGCCAATTTTCAATAGATCCCAGCCTGCGTTTTTATCAGCTTGTGCCGACACGATCGAAAACGGAGAGATGAAGGCGCTAAACAACAGGAACGTGAGAAAAACGTTCGAACGTGGTGTGGTTTTTTTCCGCGAGGGCATCGTATCAATCCCTAAAACCAGAGAATAACGGTTCTTATGGCGCATGACAACAGGATTTTCCGTCTCAATGGATCAAGCGTGGCTGATGATCTAAGCATGAAAAAAAATCGAAGATTCGCTTGCATTGGTGCGATGGGCGACCTATTTCCTGCGCCCACCCAAACCGGAAGTAAAAGCTCGGATGGCGGAATTGGTAGACGCGCTAGACTAAGGATCTAGTAGGGCAACCTGTGGAGGTTCGAGTCCTCTTTCGAGCACTTTCCCTTGTGGAATAAGAGATCCCGACGCTGAAAAGCTCGGGATTTTTTATTGTTCGTTTATTCGTATTGCCTGAATACTGCCCAAATTGGCTTCCGTTTTTGACTGAATGCCCATAAGCAACGTGGATTTTTGGTTGCGGGAGTGACCCACCCAACTTTGCTGGTATGTAGGCTTTCCCCGTTGGGTTGGTTTGTGGGAGCTCATTCACAGAGAACCGCCCCGGTCGACATTTGAGTTTCTATAGACCGTTTCTCAAAAGTTCGTTCGCCTATCGCGAGTGGGTGGTGCAGACGGATCGCAAGGTTTCGGGGCTGACAAGCAGTAGCCGGATCGAGTCGAAGAGCTTGTACGTGAGTTCCTCGCCGCGCTTCACCCAGCGCTGACAAGTTCGAAGGAAACCCCACAGAAGAGAAGAATCACTTGGCGGTTTCTTCTTCGGTTGTCATTTTTGGGGCGGACTGGACGAATATATGTTCAAGGGCGTTTTGTTTCAAAGGCCCGTCACGGAAGGAATCAACCCATTCGCGGGCAGCGGCAGGATCCTGCTGTGCCCAGCGCTGGACGATCGAGGCAACCGCGCGGTTTTGGGCAGGGCCGGAATCCATGGCGTCGGCGGCCAAGGAGGCTGCGGCGTGCGGATCGGCCTCGGCCCAACTGGTGGTGAGTCGGGCCATGGAGTCGTTTCGGAGGTCGGGGTCGGAGATTTTCCTCACTATGGCGAGCGCCGCCCGCGGATCGGTGACTGCCCAGTTTCCAATCGCATGTTCAATGAGTTGTGAGCGTTCGGAGCCTGCGGAAAGGGCGTCGGCACGAGAGATGGCGAGCTCGGGTTGTTCGTTGGATATCTCATACAACAAGGACAGCATGGCTGAATCGCGCGCGTTGTCCTTGGGCTGGTTGTTCAGCCAATCCCAGGCCGCTGAGGGGGCGGTGGTTTCCCACATGAGGCTTACTTGTTGCAGAACCTCTGCACGGTAGTCCCCTTCGGGAAGCGAGCCAGCCCAAGCGGCGGCGGCTGTGGGATCATGCGATACCCAGCGTCGCAAGAGGGAGATCCTCAGCATTCGAGTGACGGCATCTGCAGAATCTGCTGAATCCCTGGAAAACAGATTTGCCACCGAGGAGGCAAGATGATCCTCGGGCCAAGCAGCCGAAATTTTTTTCAGCTTGTCGGACTGTTCGTCTTCCGTCGCATTCGATAGGTCTTCCAACGCTTTTTGCGTCATAGGATCCGATTTGAAAAACGGCTGCCTCGAACGATCCAGGTGCCTTCTGGAGGGGCCAGGATCCCGCGGGTTGTAAGCCGCTCTCGGATCGTTACCCGCCCTGCCTGCATGGTTGTTTTGTACAAACTCCGCAGGCGCGTCGTGATTCGTCCAACGCAGGATCAAAAGGGCGGCTCCTGACAGGAGGAATCCGCCAGCAAGGAGGGTAAGGAGAGGATTCCGCAACATAATATCATGGTGTCACCTGATCATTGGTCATGACTCCGGTGCATAGCGTGGCGTTGCTGCCACTGCTCACGGCCAGGCCGATGTAGGTATTTGTGGTCATCGAGATGCTTATGTTGTTTTTCCCGAGCTGCGTCCAGGTGATCCCGTTGGCGGACATGTAGGCCTTGAACGTGTTGCCGGTGCGGGTCAGGCGAACCCAGTAGGGTGCGGCCTTGCCGGTTGAGGAAGTGACAGCTGTGCTGCCACCGATTGAACTCCGGCGGGTGAATTGGATGCCGCCGGTGGGAGTGACCCAAACGCCGGCCTCGCGTGCGTTGGCGGCGGTCGATTCGCGGATCATCACACCGACCTTGGCGTTGGTTCCGGTGTTGTTCAGGCTTTGAACCCGAACCGTCACGCTGCAATCGCCGCTACCGTTCTGATAGACGAAGTTGCACGCGTCGGTTGTGCCGCCGATGCCGGTGCCGGCTCCGCTGATGGTGAAAGTGCCGCTGTTGTAGGTGGACGTGCCGGCGATCCCGACGTTTCCGATGTTCTGGCTCACCCAAGGACTCGGCAAGGTGCTGGTCACGGTGATGTAGATGGTCTCAAAGTCGCTCTTCGCCGGGTTGCCGTTATCGGTCACGCGGATGGTTACCGCATAAGTGCCGGCTGCCTGCGAGGTGGCGGGCGTCCAGGAAAACGCGCCGGTGGTGGCGTGAATGGAAGCGCCGGCGGGTGCCCCGACGTCGAGGCTGTAGGTCATTGCCTGGGAGGGGATGTCGGTGTCGGTCGCGCTCGCTGTGAAGGCGAGGAGACTGCCCTGCGCGATGACCTTGTCTCCGATGGCAGCAATCTCCGGGGCGCTATTCCAAGGGTTCACGGTGACAGTGAAGTTCCGGCTCGAATTGTTGCCTGTGGTATCCGAGGCACTTGTCGTGACGGTGGTGGTGCCGACCGGGAAAAGCGCGCCGGAAGGGGGAGTGTTGGTGATGGCCGGACTGCCGTCGACGAGGTCGCTGGCGGAAGTGCTGAAGCTCACGTAGGCTCCGTTCGCGCTGCTGGCGGCGACTGTGAGGTTCTCCGGGACTGTGATCGAGGGAGGGGTGGTATCGAAGACCGTGACGGTGAAACCGGCGCTTCCGGTATTGCCCGCGGCATCGGTGGCCGTGGCGGTGACGCCGGACGCGCCGAGCGGGAACATCGAACCGGAGGCCGGGGTGTTGACTGTGGGCAGCACGCCGCTGACATCGTCGAGCGCGCTGGTGGTGAAGGTGGCGACCGCGCCGGAGGGGCCGGTGGCTTCGAGCGTGATGTCGGATGGGACGCTGACGACCGGCGGCACGGTATCGTTAGGAGTCGGAACGCTGCCGGCGGAAAGCGGATGGGTGCCGACCGTGAATTCCGCGAGGTTGTTGAAGCCGTCGCCGTCGGGGTCGGCGTCGTCGGCCGCGTTGCCGCTGTTGGAAGTCGTGCCGAAGTAGCCGTAGCGCCAGGTTTCGGTGGGGGAGAGAACGGGGAAGCTTGGTGCGGCGGTGGTCAGCCACGCCTGCGGGACGACCTGGCGCGGGACCAGCGGGTGCGACCATTCGAGCTTCGCGACGGCGCCGCCGCCGTAGTTGATGTGGTAGAGCTCCAGGTAGCGCGGTTGTCCGCCCGTCAGGGTGATGGTGCCGGATTTCTCGCGTGGACCGTGGGCAGGCCAATCCTCGACCACAGCGACGCCGTCGATATAGACCCCGAAGGCGTCGTCGCTGGTTTCGGTGATAGTCCAGGTGCCGGAGTAGGGGGCGGTGATCCAGCCCTTCCATTTCACGGAGTAGTTGGTACCCGGCATGCCGAGGCCGGGGCCGGTGGTGCTCGTCCAGGAGAAATTGATCTCGGGATCGACGCGGGTGCTGAACGAGCCGGTCCAGTTGGTGCTAGTGCCGTAGTATTCGCCGGTCATGCCGTTCTGGCCGGAGGGGGCGGACGAGGCGACGCGGACGCTCACGGTGGCGGGCGCGCCGGCGACGGTGCCCGCCACGGGGCGGTAGGTGAAGGTGGCCAGACCGGTGAAGCCGGCGGCCGGGGCGAAGGTGAAGCCACCGTCCGGCCGTAGGGTGACGGTGCCATGGGCGGCCGACGGCGCGGTGACGAGTTCTGCGGCGAGCGGGCGCGCGGAGAGGTCGCCGTCGTTCGCCAGCAGGCCGGGCGCGGCGATGGTCAGCGGTGTATCGCGCAGGGCGTTGTGGACGTCGTCCACCGCGTAGGGCACGGGCTCCGTCGGCGGGGCGCTAATGGTGAGCGTGACGGTGGCGGGACGCGGCGAGCCGAGGCCGTTGGAGTTGTCGAAGGCGAGATAGGTGAATTCGGCGGTGCCGGTGTAGCCGGGAGCGGGAACATACAGGAAGTTTCCGGCATCCAGCGGCAGCAAGGTGCCGTGGCTGGGCGTGCCGGGATCGGCGACGGCGAGGGAGCGGGCCGTGCTCTGGCTGCCGTCATTGGCGAGGAGCGTGGAGTGCGGGATGACGAGGTTCCCGCCGGATGGGACGGTGAGCGCGTCGTCTGCGGCGATCGGCGAGGAAATCAGGTCGCGCAGGTAGCTGTTGCGCGCGTCGGTGAGGCTGGCGGTGGCATAGGCGGTCCACTTCGCGGAGATCTGTTCGGCGGTGTCGGTGCTGAGGTTCGGCTGCGGGCGGTTGGGATTGTAGAGTCCCCAAGCGCCCATGTTGCGGGTCTTGTAGGTCCAACTGGTCCATGAGTAGTTGCGCCGGTAGAACTCCCGCATCGCGCGGCGCCAGACGTCGGGGGAATCCCAGTAGGAGAACTCGCCGATGTTGTAGGGTACGACCTTGCCGGAGGCGGCCCCGAGATCGGTGTTGGCCTGCAGCTTGGCCATGTCGCTTTCCAGCGTGGCCATCATCTGGGTGCTGTTCTGGTTCCAAGCATACCAGTGGAGGGAATAGGTGACATTCGTCCAGCCGTAGGTCGTGGTTTTGGGCAGGGCGTTGAGATCCCAGACCGCTTCGACGAGAACCATGTGGTCGGGATCGATCGCGCGGACGGCGTCGTAGCAGCGGTCGACGAAATTCCACTGGGTGCTGCCGGAGGCACCCATCGGCTCGTTGAGCAGGTCGTAGCCGGCGACGGCGGGATTGCCGACGTAGCGGGCGGCGACCTTTTGCCAGATCTGGACGGCGCGATCCTGGTAGAGCGGGCTGCTCCAGAAGCCGGAGCCGTCCTGGCCGCCCTGGGCGTTGTGGAAATCGAGGATGCAGTAGATGCCGCGCGCCCAAGCCTGGGCGACGATCCAGTCGAGGCGGTCGAAGGCTTCCGCGTCGGGCTTCCAGGTGCCGTCCTCCTCCATCAGCGTGAGGTAGGAAAAGGGCACTCGCACCAGGTTCACGCCGTGGGCGGCGAGGTTGTCGAGATCGACGGTGGTGATCCACGCGTTCTGGAAATCGCGGATCAACTGGTTCTTCACGTCTCGGCCGAAGCGCTGGGTAAGGATGGCATCGATCTCCGGCTGATAGGCGCCACGGGTGCCGCCGGTGGCGGTGGGGTCGTTGACCAGGTTCGGGCTCATCCACGACTCCTGGAACAACCAGCCGCCGAGGTTGAAGCCGCGGAGCTTGAGGATTTTTCCGGTGCCCGCCTGGTCGCGCAGCACGTGGCCATCGGTCTTGACGAAGGCGGGGTCGAGCTGGGCGTAGGCGATGGTGCTCCCGGCAAGGATGCCGATCGAAATAACAAGGGAACGAAGGCTGGGTTTCATGGGATGGTTGTATTGGGCTTCATAATGCCTATGACAAATCCCAGGGCATGTCATCGCTCTTTCGGGTAATGCCATGAAAAAAGCCCGAATCACTTGGAATCGAGAATCCAAAACGAATCACGGTGTCACCGCTTCGTTGTTGAACACGCCGGTGCATAGCGCGGAGGTGGTGCCGCTGGCGGTGGCGATGCCGATGTAGGTGGTGCTGGCCATCGAGATCGTGCGGTTGTTGCCAAACTGGGTCCACGAGCTGCCGTTGGTTGAGTAGAAGGCCCGGAAGGTGCTTCCCGTGCGGGTGAGGCGAACCCAGTAGGGAGCGGTTCTGCCGGTCGAGCTGCTAACGGCCGTTGTTCCGCCCGCCGTAGTCCGGCGGGTGAACTGGATGCCGCTGGACGGGGTGACCCACACGCCCGCCGTTCGCGCATTGGCGGCGAGCGACTCGCGGATCATCACGCCAACCTTCGCATTCGCGCCGGTGTTGGTCAGGCTCTGCACGCGGACGGTCACGCTGCAATCGCCGCTGCCCGTCTGATAGACGAAGCGGCAGGCATCGGCAGTGTTCGTGATGCCGGCGCCGGCACCCTGCAAGGTGTAGGTGCCGGAGCTGAAGGACGCGCTGCCGGCGAGGCCGACGTTGCCGATGTCCGTGGTAAGCCGCGGAGCGGGAAGCAGCGATTGCGGGATGGCGGATGCTTGCGCCGAGTTGGCGCTTTCACCGGCGATGTTGGTGGCGCTGACGACGAAGTAGTAGGTCATGCCATTGGTCAGGCCGGTGGCGGTGTGGCTGGTGCCGGTCGGCGTGGCGATGGTGGTATAGGGGCCGCCGGAGAAGGCGGACTGTTTGACCACATAGCCGCTCGCTCCGGAAACCGCGGACCAATTCAGCGCGACCTGGGCATCGCCTGCGGTGGCGGTGAGGCCGGACGGCACTCCGGGCAACGCCGGCTGCGGGGTGCCGCTGACTTGGGCGGAATTCGCACTTTCACCGGCCGCATTGCTGGCGGTGACGACGAAGTAGTAGGTCGTGCCATTGGTCAGGCCGGTGACCAGCTGGCTGGTGCCGGTCGGCGTGGCGATTGTCGTGTAGGGGCCGCCGGAGGTGATCGATTGCTTGACTGAGTAGCTGGTGGCACCGGAAACGGCGGACCACGTGAGCGACACCTGTCCCGAGCTGGCGGTGGCATTCAACCCGGACGGAGCGGCGGGCACGTTGTAAATGGTGCCGTTGTTCACGAGGTTGGAGGGCAAAGTAAAACCGGGAGCGGCGTTGATGATCGTGCCGTTGTTGGTGATGGTGCCGCCCGCGCTGAGCTGGGCCGCGCCTGTTAGAACGAGCGTGCCGTCATTGTTGATGTTGCCGGCGGTGGAGAGCGTGCCGGAAACTTCCAGCTCCGCACCACTGGCGACACTGACCGAAGAAGTGGCGGAAGCCGTTCCGGAAACGACCAGCTTGCCCGCACTCACCGTGGTGGAACCAGTGTGGTTGTTCGTGCCCGCCAGCGTGATGGTGCCGCTGCCGAGTTTCACCAGGTTGCCCGGCCAGGAAGCGTTGTTGTCGGTGTTGGCAATGGTTCCTGCGAAGGTGCTGGAACCGTTGTCCACGCCGATGCTGAGGTTCTGATAACCCGCGCCGTTGTAGCCGGTGCCGATGGTGCCGGTGCCGGTGATGCGGTTCACGCGGACGTTGGCCTCGACAGTCTTGAACACCGCGCCCGCCTCAACGTTGAGGTCGGACAGGTTGGCGGACCAGCCATCATTGCCGTAGGAACCACCGGTGAAGGTGCCACCTTGCACATCGATCAATGATCCAGAGGCCATGGCGAAGCTCGCCGTGGTGGCTGGCCAGAGGATGTTGCCGGTGCCGGATTTGCGCAGCGTGCCCTCTCCACTGAACGTGGTGGTCGGGCCGTTGAGCGTGCCGCCGGTGCTGATTTCCAACACGGCCCCTGCGGCGATCGCATGGGCGGTGGAGGCAGTGGCCGATTGCTGGACGAGTGTGCCTGCGTTCACGGTGGTCGCGCCGGTGTAGGTGTTTGCGGCGGCCAGTGTGAGCGTGCCGCTGCCCGACTTTGTCAGCGGTCCGGAGCCGGAGAGTGCCGCGCCGATGCCGATGTTGTAGCCGTTGGTGTCCAACAAGGCACCGCCGCTCTGGATGACGGGCACGAAATCATAACCGCCGGTTACGGTGACGAAGTTCGCATTGTCCGCCGCCGCTTTCACCAGCGTGCCGTTGAAGTTCAGGTTGGTGGTGCCGTTGAAAGAATGAGGCCCGTAGTTGATGCCGGTGGTGGTCAGCGTGCCGCCGTTCAGGTTCAGACCCCAGGCGGTCGAGTTGCCGACGATGCCTGTGGTGGCCGTTACATTGGCGTTGTCCTTGATGGTCAACTGACCCCAGTCCGCGTTCGCAACGCCGCCGATGGCACCGCCGATGCGGTTGGCCGTGACGGTGGAATTGCCGCCGATCACCGCGTTGATCCGCCCCACGGTCAGATCGCCGGAAACGGTCAGTGCGAGATCGTTGAGAGTGGTGGTCGGGTTGATGCCGAGGTGGCTGCCGAGATCGCCTTGGATGCGGAACTGGTTTACCGTGAGCGATGCGCCTGCCTGTCCTACGAGGGAGTAGTTGGCGTTTCCGGTGCCGTTTCCAATGCTCAGGAGGTTGGCTTGGATGGCGCCCTGCAGGGTGATCGACTGGGCGGCGGAAGTATGTGCGATCACTCCGGTCCCACCCGCGAACCAGTTTTGGCCGGACCAGTTGGCATCGGTGGCGTTCCACAGGCCGGTGCCGGCGCTGTTGGTCCAGAGCAGATCGCCTTGGGCCGTGGCGGTGACCTCCGTGCTCGCCGGGCTGAGGCCGGAGCCGTTCGCCGAGTAAACCGTGTAGGAATAGGCGGTGCCGTTGGCCAGGCCGGTGTCATTGAAGCTCGTGCCAGTGGTCGTGCCGACGAACACGAAGGGGCCACCCGGCGATGTGGCGCGGGCGATGTAGTAGCGTGTGCCCGCCGGTCCCGAGGCATCCCAGGTCAGGCCGATGCTTCCGTTGCCGATGTTGGCGGCGAGATTGGCGGGAGCCGTCGATGGGCCTTGCAGCGAGCCGGCCGGCAGCTCGGCGGCATCGAGATCGGTCACGGCGATGGCGAAGATGCGGGCGTCGCGGATCCGGCCGTTGAAGTTGGCGCCGCCGGCGTTGCTGACGCCGATCTTGTAGTTCGCGGCGCTGATGTCGCCGCGGGCGTAGTTCAAGGTCGCGGCCAGTGCCCCGTTGAGGTAAACGCGGGCCTGGGTGGCGTCGAAGGCCAGCGCGACGTGCTGCCAGGTATTGTTGGTGACCGCCACGCCGGTTCCCCAGAACTGGTTGTCGAGGATCACCTCGATGGTGCCGTTCACCACGCCCCAACCGGTGCCATATTGGTACGGGACATCGGTATCGAAGACGCAGCCTTTGGCGGTCGAGGAAACCGGGTTGATCCAGGCGGCCAAGGTGCGGGTTCCGCCATTGGCGACCGGGGTGTGCACGGCGTCGTTCACGCCGTCGAAGGACAGGGAACCGGCGCTCCAGGTGGGGCCGTTGACCAGGGTCGCGTCGTTGTTGAGGTTGGCGCTGTCGTTGGCGATGGTGCCGGACGTTTCGTTGAAGCGGTACCAGGCGAGCTGGTTGTCGAACAGGCTGAGCGAATCGATCAGGTCGACCGTTGCGGAGGCGTTGCCGGCGGCGACGCGGTAACCGGTGGCGGGGTTGACGGTGAGAACCACGGTTTCCAAAGGCTCGGTGGTGCCGTCGGGGACCGGGGTGATCGTCACATCGACGAAGCTGGCATTGGCCGGGACGACGGCGCTGCCGCTGGTCAGAAGGTAATCCGTGCCGTTGGCGGCGGAACCACTCATCGAGTAGCCCACGGTCAGCGGGGTGGCGAGCGAAGCGGAGTCGAGCACCAGGCGGCGCAGGCGGAAGGTGGTCGGCGCGCCTTGCTCGGTGGTGGAGGCTGTTAGAACCTCGACGCCCACGCCGACGGAGCCGGCGATCGCCGAGGAGTAGGCCTTGAAGTCATCGACCGAGCCCTGGAAGTCGGCCAGACCGGTGCCGCGGCCGATGTAGCAGTGGGCCGGGGTTTCATTGGTATCGGCGGGCAGGATATCTTCCGGACGGACGTTGCAGGCGACCGATCCGACGGGCTGGTCGTTGATATACAGCGCGGCGGCGGTGCCATCGAAGGTAACGGAAAGGCGAACCCAGGAACCGACTGGCAGGGCGGTGGCGGCGGGCACGCTGTAGCTCGTGCCGTTTCTCACGACGCGCAGCTCGCAGACGCCGGAGGCGTTCGAGGGAGTGACGTAGATCTGGTTGTTGGACGTGCCGTCGCCGAAATGGAACAGCGCTTGGTTCGCAGCACCGCCGGCCCATTTCACGCGGGTGGTGAAGGTGGCCGCGCGGAAGTCGCCGACCCAGCGGTTGAGCAGCACGTACTGGCCGCTGCCATTGAAGGTGATGAAGCCGTTGCGGACGCCGTCGGTGGACACCCAGGTGGGCGAGCCGACCATCAGGCCGTCGGTGGCTCCGTATTGGTCCTTCGCGGCGTAGGCGTGCGACGCGGGGAATTCATAGCTCGCGAACAAGGCGGAGGGCGCGGTCTTGGCGGCGATGGTGCCGTCCTGCAGGCCGCCCCATTCCCAGCCGAAATGGAAGCCGTTGGTGGCGGTGTTGCCGTTTTGGAAATCGCCGTCCATCACCGCGTCGCCGCCGATGTAGTCGTCGCCCTGCGAGCGCCAGAGGTTACCGACGCCTTTGACGGTGGCGTTGTCGCGCACGACCATCCCGCCGCCGACCGAGGCGTGGCCACCGATGCGGGCGTTGCCGGAGACGTCGCAGGATTCGAGCAGCGCGTATTCACGAACGCGGGCATGGCCGCGGACCACCGCGCCGTTTCGCAGCAGGGCGCGGCCGCTGACGACGGCGTTGTCCTCGACGCGTGCACCGGAGCGCACGACGGCGTAGTCGAGCACTCGGGCGTTCGGGCCGACGTAGGCGCCGGTCTCGACCGTGGCGGTGCTGGCTTTCAGGCCGCCGCCATTCGCATGGGCGACCAGCGAGGTGCTGCCCGTGCCGGAACCCTTCGCCGTCGCGCCGCTGATCTGCAACTCATAAGGGAATCGCTCGCGGGCCGGGTGGCTGATGTAGGGCTGGTCGCTGTCGAGATGGTAGGTCGGCTGGATTTCACCGGGTGTGGCGGCGACGGTCAGCAGCACCTTGTTTTCGTTCGCCGCTAGCGTCACCGATTGCGAGCCCGTGCTCCACAGCGGCGAGTAGCGCTCGATACCGGAGTCGTTGACGACCACCAGGCGGGCGCGCCAGTCGGACTGGCGGTCGGGATTGACGATGCCGCGAAGGTTCACGCTGACCACGCGGCCGGCACCGGTGCCTGTGGGGGCGAGTTCGTGGGTCGCGTAGGTGAAGGCCATCGGAAGCGAGGCCGCGTAGGGTTGCAACCAAGCGGGATCGTCGGCGCGACGAACCAAGTCGGTGATGCGTTTGCGCTGGGTGTGTTCCGGATCCTGGTTGTTGAGCGAGACCTGGATGTCCGCTTGGTTGGCCAGGTCCGCAGTGGCCATGCGGCTGGCGTAGTTGCCGATCACGTCCTTGAGCGAGCTGGTCGGAGTCAGGCGTTCCAGCGCCTCGTAGATGTATTCAGGGTGAATCGACTCGCGCCACAGGCGGGCGGAGAAGGCATTCTGGTTGGCACCGGTGGCCATGCCGAGGTCGGGCAGGTTGTCCGGGTTTTCATCGACATACTGGAAGATCGGCCAGTTGTCGTAATAGTGCGAGCCGTGGGAGTGGAATAGGTTCGAGGAGCGCAGGAAGCCCGCGGAAATGCCGGTCCAGGCGGTCTGGTTGCTGTCGTAGGAGCGGTTCATCGCCTGCAGCCAGATTTCGCGGCCGTAGTTGGCGTGGGCTTCCCACCACTTGCCCATCGGCCCGTTGCCGACGTTCGCCCCGCCCTGGTGCATTTGGAACACATGCATCAGCTCGTGCGGAACCACCCAGGTTGGCGGATCCGCGCGCAGGCCGCCGGGGTGCAGGTTCATGTAGCCGAACGAATTGCCGCTGCCGGTCATCCAGAAGCCGTCGTACCAGCAGAGGAAGTTGGTTTTCCATTTGCCAGGATACAGCGCGCGCTTGGCGGCGTCGATGCTCTCGGCGGGCTCGTTGTAGCCGTATTGCTTCACGTAGACCTGCCAGGTCTCCTCGGCGTTGCGCAGGTTCTTGCGGGCCCACGCGGCATTCATGCCGAAGTTCAGCTCGCGGTCGGCGTTCCACAGGAAGCGGAAGCGCTTCGAGCTGAGCTCGTAGGCGCCGTTGTCGGCGAAGTCCATGGTGTTGCGCTGATAGACGTCGCTGGCGTCGTCGCCGACGCGGATGAAGTCGATGGCGAAGGCGGTGCCGCTGACGGTGGCGGGATCGATGCGAAGGTCGTTGAGGTAGCCGCGCCACATGGGGACGGGGCCGAGGTCGATGCGGTAGGTATGGAACGCGCCGTCCTTGGGGATGGCGGAGTTCGGCACGACCACACTGCGACCGCCGGAGAACCCGGTCTGCGCGGCGACTCCGGCATCGGTCACGCCGAAGTAGAGTTCGAAGTTGCCGGCATAGGTTGCCGGTAGCTGCATACGGATTTCGAGGTAATCATTGAATCCCAGGTCGAGATCCGGGCCGCCGGCGATGTTGGACACCTGGATCCAAGGATCAGCGGTGGTGGAAGTCCCAGTGAGCAGGCCGCCGGCTACCGTGGCACCGGACACTCCGCCGTTGGGCGACCAGTTGTCGAAACTGCCGTTGGTGTTAAATTCCGCTCCGAAGGTCGAGGTCACCGCGCTGGCGGGATCGACGGTGACGAAAGCGGGATCGGCATAGCAGAAGGTCGTGGCCAGCAGGCCAAGGAGCAACGACCGATGTTTGGTAGAGCCGGGCAGCAAGGCACGGCGGGACGGTTTTTTCAGGGATGACATGGATTTTTAGCGATGGATTGGATTTTAATGGCTGGGTAAATGGGATTCGCCATCGGCATGTATGCCTTTGCAGGTCGAACACATGCCGGGATCGTCAGAATCACGGTTGGCAAATTCTTCGATGGTAGAGAGCTGGGCGGCCATTTTTTGGGAAGTGGGTGAAGTGGGATCCACGGCAATGATCTTTTTCATCCACGCCAGCATGCCGGCGTGATCGCCTTCCATGCCGAACAACCCGAGTTTCGAAACCATGAGCCGCTGCTTTTCCGTTCCCTGCAAACCCGAGCTTGCGAGGGCGTCGTCCACCGCTTGGTGGGCGGCTGGATAGTCGCTGGCACGCAGTGCTGCATCGATTTTTGGCTGGAGACGGGTCATCGCGGCCTTGATGCCGCTGTCCGATTCGGAAAGGGACGGGCGTGAGGTCAGCGCGACCGGAGCCTTCGCGTGTTGACTTTCCATGAGCTTGGAGCCCTCGGCGGAAGTTCCGTATCGCGTCTCCTTCGGAGCGCTTTTCGCTTGGCTGGTGACCTCGGCGCGTGGCGGCCATAGCTGCCAGATGGCGATTCCCAAAGCTGAGCAAAGCGTGGCGGCCGCGATAATTCGGAAACGGACTGAAGAGATCATGTCGAGTGGGTTTCTGAGACAGGTGGATTTTTCCCGCCAATCCGTCCGCATCTGGCAATGCCATGAAAAGATACGAATTGGCAGGTTCCTAGTCCTAGCGAATCCATCGGGGTTCTGTCACTAGCCGTTTTCGGGAATTTCATTACACGCTTCCGGCACATCGTGAGCATGAGATGCTGAATCCATAGGTTTTCCGTTAGGATTTCCGATGGGTTGCCGGCGGCACACCTTGCGCGTTGGGATCGGTGACTCGGGCTGTCGTTTTTGAAACTGCGGCTTGATTTGTGATCTCAGCGGGCGTAGCCCACGGGTCGTGTCCAAACGCCCGAAAGTCGTTGCATTGATCCTGCCTCCAGTGCCCGCGTATTCGCGAAGTGTGATGGAAGGGGTGGTTGAGGGTCGGGGGGCAAAAATGAACTGGTGGTTGGTCGATTTGCCGCATTTGCAGGTCGGACGGTCGCCTCTACCATCGGGTGGGGGGGAGTTGGACGGAGCCATCGTCTGGACGGATCGGCGTGATCGGTGGATCGAGCCTCTTTTGGAAAAAGGAGTGAAGGTCGTCAACTGTGGATCGGATTGGTTGGGCGTGCCGGGCGTGGCCACGGTGAGGACGCGCATCACGGATCTGGGGGGCGCGGTAGTCGGGCATTTCCTCGGATTGGGCTTCCAGCATCTGGTGCTCATCGGGCACTTGTTGGATAAGCGCCAGGGTGCCGCGCGGATGCTCGGGGATGTGGCAGTCACCGCCCGCAGTTCGGGCATGACGGCGGAGATTTGGGATATTGGAGGGCGCGTTGACCCAGGGGACGACCCCAAGCGCCTGTTGCAACCCGAGAAAGAACACCGGTTGATGGCCTTTCTCCGGACGCTGCCGAGTCATGTGGGGGTTTATTGTGAGAGCGATCACGTCGGCGTGATCGTTTGCCGGGTGGCTGGGTTGTTAGGTCTGCGCATTCCCGAGGATCTGGCGGTTATGGGTTTCGGAGACAACCTTGTATCCAGGTTTTCCGATCCGCCGCTTACCAGCGTGGTTACGCCGGGACGGGCGATCGGGCGTCTCGCCGCAATGACGCTCTCGCGGTGGATGAAACATGAGGATGCGCCACCGGTTGAGCAATTGGTGGGCGGCATCGAATTGACGCCGCGTGAGAGTACGCTTGGGTCATCGGGAAGCCCCGAGCTCGCACGCGTCCGCCGCCGAATCGCGACACATGGTGCCCGGGGGCTGACGCTTTCGGATCTGGTGGGCATCTCGGGGTTTTCCGTCAAGACGCTTATCCGACGTTATAAAGAGGCGTTCGGCACGGATCCATCCGAGGACATCAGAAAGGCGCGGATCGCAGAGGCGACCCGCCTGCTCAGGGATACCAAGTTGTCCGTCGCCGAAATTGCAGAGGAGTGCGGATTCTCCAGTCAGGCAGGATTGTACAATTATCTGAAGCGGCATGCCGGGTGGGGGCCGAGCGATTTTCGGAAATCGAGTGATTAGGGGAAATCCAAGTGTTGCAAGGAAAGGCCAAATGAGCCGGAGGCGATTCTCGCACCAATCTTGGTTGGACGGTTTTGGCTCATGCTACGGGGAGAATCCGCTCAAAATCATGCGACTTATCGAAGAGTCTGTCGGTTTGCGATCAGTTGGGTCGAGGCCCGGAGCATGCCGTCGCCAAGGTTGCGTGCACCCAGGCCGCCTCGACTGGATGTTTCCACGGAATTCGCTGCCGATCAAATCAGGCGCTTAAACCTCTAATCCGCAGGTGAGATTGAACATGGGAGGCGCAGGTGCTTGTCCTAGACCGTTTCCAAAAGTCCGTTCGTAAAAACTGAATTGTCAGCCTGTAATATTTTGGACAGCTCCTTTGATCGTGTGCCGGTCGCAAGCTTCATCACCCAAATCCTCAAAACCAGTCCATCCAAGAGCTGCGGTTGGCTATTGGCTGCTGTCCCGACCAGAAGGCTACAAAGCGCCTCAACGCCATACTCTTGGTGCTTTGTGGCGGAAGTTGATGAACAGGTGGAACTGTTTTTCGGAGATGAGTCAGGTTTCTGGGTGTTTTTCAGCGAGTTGCTTCAAGCGCATCGAGGTTGATGGCCGGTTTTTTTGACGGGGTGGTTTCGCGCTCAAACGCGCTTCCCAGCTTCACGGTTTGCGCGAAGAAGCCACCGTTGCGCAAGAAGAACCCGCCGCCTTTGGCTCCTCCCGCGTAGTCCAGTCGGTATTGCCGCGCTGCAATGTCGTCACCGCTGAAACGAGCTCTGCTCAGTTCGTGCCAATTTCCCTGCGTATCACGCGCCCACTGGTTTTCATAGAGGGCCATGCGGCCTTGATATCCGTTCCGATCCGCGAAATTTTCCAGAAACGAGTGCAAGCCGGTCAGGTATTTCTCGGTCTCGGGTCGGCGGAAACTTGCGATGAGTTGCCATTCGCCAACCTCCGGGGCGAAGAACCATGCGGTGTAGATTGTGTTTCCGTGGCTGTCGGGTCGTGCGCGGTTTAGAAACCGGTAGGTGTTGCCTGCCTTCCATGGATAGATGAGATAGCTCTGGCCACCCGACCCTTCGTTGCCGAACTCCCCGGCGCGGACATCTTTTCCTTTCGCCAACAGCTCGATGCGCTGCGTGGCGGGGATGTCATCGGGATGATCGGTGTGGAACGGGCTCCAGACGGAAAACAGAATCCGCCGCTCGTTCGAGTTGTTAACCTGCATGCCGAAGTATCCCTCGCCAAATCCATTGGCCATGAAATACGAGCCGACTGGATCCATTCCCGCAGGCACATTTAGCTCGCTGTGGAAATATTCGATGATCTTCCCTTCGGGCGGATCGTAAGACAGATGGATCGAAGGGCCGCGCCGTCCCCAGTAGAATCGGTTCTCTGCCGCATCCTTGACATAATCAAGCCTGAGCCCGGGCACATCGGATTCCACGACAAGATCGCTGACATCTGCGAAGACCACGCCCGACTTCCCCCGTCCCTGCAAATCCACCCTGACATAGCCATCCGATTTGGCAATCATCGTTCCGATCGGGATATCTTGTAAGGCCTCGCCCGTGATCTTCATTTCGAATGTGTGTCCGGCAACGGATGCCCGAATGTCCGAATGTCCGGCCGGAACTTTCAGGCGGAGGCTCAAATTCAGTGATGCCGCGCGATCCGCCCGGAAAAAGATCGAGAATACACTCATTTCGTTTTGCCAATGCGTGATCCCCCGCGATTCCACACGATCCGGAGCTTCAGTCGCGGGCGAGGTCAGGTAGGAGTTGCCACCGAGCGGCACCGTCCACCGATCCATTCCACTTGCAGGTGCGATCGTCGCCAAACAGGCACACGATGCGGAGATGCGGACGATGGTTTTTACGATATGGAAGCGTATCGCTTTGTGGGAATTTGGCATGATCTCATTTCCCGAGAAAATGGAGATTTCGAGGCTTTCGGTCAATCCCTTCCCCTCGCCAGGGATGGGTATCCGTTCGTTGGGGACCCCTTTGCCTAAAAACGAATGGTAATTCCCAAGCCATCCTTCCGTGCATTACCTGCCGCCGTCCCAATCCCGCCGAAGAGAAGGAACTCAACCGCCATCGATAAAATGAACTCCGCACGCACATCGGGTCTGTCAAGATGCGAATCAGCGTGGATGAGCAAGAATGAGATGTCTGTCTCCCGTATCCAATTTGACTCTTTTTTTATCTCTTCTGTCTGCGAGCATCGGCGTATCTCTGCGGTGGAAATTTTTTGATTAGCCCATGAAACTCCATCAGCCCCAAGCCCATCTTTTCATCCCGGACGGTTTGCCGGAAACGCAAGCTTTCGCCCGCATCACGCATCTCGGCGTCGGCGCGCATCAGGACGATCTGGAGTTCATGGCCTTTCATGGTATTCTGGAATGTTTCGGCCGCGATGACAGATGGTTCGGGGGAGTTACTTGTTCCGATGGCGCGGGCAGCTCGCGCAGCGGGGTCTATGCCGATTCCAGCGATGGGAAAATGAAAGCGATTCGCCGCAAGGAGCAGGATACGGCAGCCATGATCGGCGGCTATGCTGCCATGTTCCAGCTCGATCACCCGAGTGCCGCCGTAAAAAGCTCGACCGACCTTTCCCTTCAACAAGACCTCTCCACGATCCTTGCCTCCACGTGCCCGGAGGTTGTCTATACCCACAATCCCGCCGACAAGCACGATACCCACATCGGCGTGATGATCGCCACCCTGCTCGCCATACGCGAAATGCCCGCCGAGCAGCGTCCTGGGAAAGTCATCGGCTGCGAGGTGTGGCGGAGTCTCGACTGGATGCCCGATGGCGAAAAAGTTCTCATGGACGTCAGCGGTCGTGATCACCTTGCCGCCGCTCTCAACGGCGTATTCGACTCCCAGATCGCGGGAGGCAAGCGCTATGATCTCGCAACCCTTGGACGCCGCTCCGCGAACGCCACTTTTTTCGATTCCTACTCCACCGACACCGCCAGCCAGGTCATCTACGGCATGGATCTAACTCCTCTAGTGGCGGATGATTCACCTGATATCGCCGATTTTGTGTGCGGAGCGATCGAGCGCTTCAAGGATGAAGTCCGCTTGAAACTCAGTCAGCGCATCGGAGACTAACTGCCATGGAAGTCATTATCCAAACCACCGCCGGGGAGGCCGCCGCCGCCGCCGCAAGGCTCATCGCGAAGCATATCCGCAGCAAGCCGGACGCGGTAATAGGTCTCGCCACCGGCAGCACTCCGCTGCCTCTCTACCGGGAGTTGATCGGGAAGGGACTCGATTGGTCGCGGGTCACCACCTTCAACCTCGACGAATACATCGGCCTGCCACGCGAACATCCGCAGAGCTACCATAGCTTTATGTGGGAAAACCTTTTCCGGCACACCAACATCCGCGAACAGAACGTGAATATCCCGGATGGCAACGCCGCCGACATCGCCGCGCACTGTGCGGAGTATGAGGGGCGGATCCGTGCGGCAGGTGGCATTGACATCCAGGTGCTCGGCATCGGCAGCGAGGGTCACATCGGATTCAACGAACCGACCTCGTCCCTCGCTTCGCGTACCCGCATTAAGACCCTCACCACTCAGACCCGCGATGACAACGCCCGCTTCTTCGGCAGCCCAGGGCAAGTGCCGAAACACGTCATCACCATGGGAATGGGTACGATCATGGAGGCGCGCCAGAACATCCTGCTGGCCTTCGGTCAAAACAAGGCGAAGGCCATCTCCGGAGCTGTGGAAGGTCCCATCACGTCCATCAATCCCGCGTCGGCTCTCCAGATGCATCCGGTAACGAAGGTTTTCCTCGATGATGCCGCTGCCAGCGGACTCGAACGTGCCTCCTACTTCCGCTGGGTGTATGACAATAAGCCCGACTGGCAGAAGTTCTGAGCCAGGGGACGGCTGGGTAATCCGGGTAGTATAAGGCTGCCACTCGTTGGCGTTGATCCTGCCCCGGTAGCTTCTCGGACATTTTCCGCACTGCGTGTGCCCTGCCTTTCTTGCGAGCCTGAGCGAATGATCGCCGGGGAGTCCATGATTGGAAAATGGGTGCGGTGGTTTGCAGGGGGCTTCCCGGTGAGGGTGACTGATTAATGGGCAATGGGCGCGTCGGATCACACGATGCGATTTTTACGCCGAACTTTCCTATAACCTAGACAATGAATGGACCCCCACTTGATGATTTCCGTGATGAAAATCGCCCAAGCCAGCTTAGAGAAACAAAACGATACGAACGCCAAAACCGCCATGAAACAGGAACACTTTGGGAGCTTGCCCGATGGCCGCGAAGTGAAAATTTTCACCCTGACGAACAAGAACGGCCTGACGGCGCGTGTCACGGAATACGGCGCGATCCTTGTCTCGATGGTAACCCCTGACAAAGAGGGCACGATGGCGGACATCACCCATGGCTACGATACGCTTGAGGGCTGGTTGACGAATTCCTCATATTTGGGAGCGACGGTCGGGCGCTTTGGCAATCGTATCAAGGACGGAAGATTCACGCTCGATGGCAAGGATTATGCGCTGGCCACCAACAACGAACCCGGTGGCATTCCCTGCCATCTCCACGGCGGGCTCAAGGGCTTCGACAAGGTGATGTGGTCGGGCAAACCCGTCGGCGACAACGGCGTGGAGTTCACCTACGTCTCCAAGGATGGCGAGGAAGGCTATCCCGGCAACCTCATCGTGAAAACCACCTACACGCTCAACGATGACAACGAGCTGAAATGGGAAACCACGGCGACCACCGATGCGCCGACGATCGTCAACATCGTCCATCACAGCTACTGGAACCTTTCCGGTGATCCGACGACTTCGATCAACGACCACGAACTCACTCTCCATGCGCCCCATTTCCTGCCCACCGACATCGGCCTGATCCCGACGGGTGAGATCGCGCCGGTCGCGGGCACTCCGATGGATTTCACGAAACCGAAAATCATCGGCGAGCGCGTGGATGCGGATTTCGAGGCGCTGAAATTCGGCGGCGGATACGACCATTGCTGGGTGCTGGAAAAAGGCGAGGGCGTCAGGCTCGCGGCGCGCCTCAAGGATCCCGAAACCGGTCGGGTGATGGAAATTTCCACCGACCAACCCGCGATCCAGTTCTACGGTGGCAATTTCCTCGACGGCTCCTTCGTCGGCAAGGGCGGCGTCAAATATGCGAAACGCAGCGCCCTCTGCCTCGAAACAGAAGGCTTCCCGGATGCGCCGAACAAGCCCGCTTTCCCGTCCTGCGTGCTCCGTCCCGGCGAGACTTACAAGCATGTGATGATCCACAAATTCTCCGCCGAGTGAAAGCCGGGGCCGCCGCCATCTTCCTCAGCGTGTTGGCCTCCGCCGCATGGGCGGAGGAGCGGCTCAACGTCCTGCTAATCCTTGTGGACGACCTCAAGCCCGCGTTGGGTGCGTATGGCGACAAGACCGCGATCACGCCGAACATGGACAAGCTCGCCGCGCGCGGCATGCGCTTCGACATGGCGTATTGCAACATCGCGGTCTGCGCGGCTTCCCGCTACAACCTGATGACTGGTTCCCGCGCGACATCGCTCGGCATCTACGGCTTCGGCGTCGATTTCCGCAAACGTTTTCCCGAGGCGGTCACCCTCCCGCAGCATTTCATGAACCACGGCTACCATGCCGAATCCATGGGCAAGGTCTATCATATCGGCCATGACACCTACGCCGATGCCGCTTCGTTCAGCGTCCCGCATTTCAGCGATCTCGTCATCGAATACCTTGATCCGAAATCCAAACCGGACGGCATCCTGACCCGCGAGGAAGGCCTTTTCGCCAACCAGGGCAAAGGATCGGAGGGAAAACTCCGCCCGCGCGGCGCCGCCTGGGAGTCACCCGATGTCCCGGACGATGCCTACGCCGACGGTCGGGTCTCCAACGAGGCGGTGAAACGCCTGCGCGCCCATCAACAGAATCCCGGCAAGCATTTCTTCATGGCCGTGGGCATCGCCCGCCCGCATCTGCCTTTCAGCGCGCCGAAGAAATACTGGGATCTTTACGACCCCAACAAGCTGCCCCTGCCAACCATCGAACAAGCGCCGCAGGATGCCCCGGCGGGCGCGCAGAAACGCGATGGCGAGATCGCGGCATTTTTCCCGGTGCCGGAAAAAAGCAACGGCCCGTATCCCGAAGACCTGAAGCGCAAGCTGATCCACGGCTACTACGCTTCCACCAGTTACGCCGACGCGCAGATCGGCAGGATCATCGCAGCGCTCGACGAAACCGGTTTGGTGCAAAACACCATCGTCGTCCTGTGGGGTGACCACGGTTATCACCTCGGCGAGCTGGGGATCTGGACGAAGCATGTGAACTACGAACTCGCAAACCGCATCCCCATTCTCATCACCGCGCCCGGCATCACAAAGCCCGGCAGCGCCACCGGCCAGCTCACGGAAACGGTCGATCTTTTCCCCACGCTCGCCGAACTCTGCGGGCTGCCCGCGCCCGCCGGGCCGCAGCCTATCGACGGCATCAGCATGGTGCCCGTGCTGAAAGATCCCGGAGCCCGCATCCGCGATCACGCCTACCACTGCTTCCAACGCCACAAGCTCGGCCGCGCGATCCGCACGGCGACCCATCGCCTCGTCTTCTGGCAAAATCCCGGCAAGCCCGATTCCACCGCCGAGATCGAGCTTTACGAATACTCCGAAGACCGCATCGAGCGGAAAAATATCGCTGCGGACCAACCCGCCATCGTTGCGGAGCTGCGCGCCATCTTGGATAGGCATCCCGTGCCGCGTGCCCTCGGTCGGGGTGGCAGGTGAAGCACCGGCCGCCCAGGTTTCCTCCCAGACGACATCCTCGAAGCCATCCAATTCCGCTCACTGGATAGAAAATTGTTTGCGTAATGGCTGGCTGAAGTATCCGCAGTAGGCACCCACTTTCTAACAAGAAACTCGTATCTCCAAGGCATGAAATACGGGATTCTAGGAATTGAATCAGAGAGTGGGAAAATTCACCTTGAAACAAAGCGGTTGACCGCTAGTGTGCGGCTGTCTTGCCGAGTTTGTGGAAACATAAAAAGGCGAAGACCATTTGAAACATGCGAACCATTCTCCAGAGTCTGCTGATCATCGCCATCACGTTCGTTTACGTGCCCGGTGCTTATGCGACCATCGAGATGAACCACTCACACGAGGTTTGTGAGGGCCATGGCCATCAGCATACGGGAGACGAACACTCGCACGATCACGAGCCGGTTCATTCCTCTGAGGCTCCGGACAACGAAGATCCTGCTGGGGACTCACACTCTCACACCCACCTTGTTTCCTTGGGTGCTGACACACTTTTCACGCCAGCTTCGCACAAAACTTTCATGGCCAACCGGAATGGCACCAGCCAACCAACGGCCATTTCGGTGTTCATCCCGGACGGCCCCTGTTTTCCTCTCATCAAGCCTCCCCAGTTGGGTTGAGGCTCTTGCGCTGACGGATCGTCCGCTTTCATAAAAGCGGTCCCACGCTCGATACCCGCCTTGGGTATCCCGTCACGCGTCATTCGTGATCTATCACGCATCAGGCACAAGCCTGCTTAACCGCCCCTTTCACTCCCATTCACAGGGAGGAACAACCCGTCCAAGCCGACGCGGGGCGTGACCCGGGTCAGCACGAACCAACTTTTCTCCACCATCATCCATGTATCCATTTTCTAACAACATTCCACCAAAAACCGTCCGTCGCCTTTTGCGAGCGGGCGCGACATTCTCCATTTCCGTATCGGTGGCAGCCCTTACCGGTTGCCAGTCCTACCAGCCCTCACCCCTCGACTCTTCCGGCCAAGCCGGAGCTTGGAGGGAGCGCAGCCCGTCGGACGAAAAAGTCCGCGACTTCGCACGAAGGCTCGAAACAACCGCGCCAAAATCGGTCAGTTTCAATCCCGCTGACGGGCTCACGATGGCCGAGGGCGAAGTCGTCGCCCTCATTTACAATCCCGACCTGCGGGTCGCCCGCCTGAAGGCCGGAGTTGCCCAAGCCACCGCCGAACACGCGGGACGCTGGGACGATCCCGAACTCAGCATCGACGTGCTGAAAGTCACACAAAGCGTGCCTAACCCCTGGATCGTCGGCTCGGCGCTGTCGTTGACTATCCCGATCTCGGGTCGTCTCGCCGTGGAGAAATCCCGCGCCAATGCCGAACTGCATTCCGAACTCGCACGTGTCGCCGAGGAAGAATGGAAAACCCTGCGCGATCTGCGCAAGGCATGGCTCACGTGGTCGGCGGATAAACTGCGGCTTGAGCAGGCGGAACGCATCGTCGGTTCTCTGGACTCGGTCGTCGAAACCACAGGCAAGCTGGCTGAAGCCGGCGAACTCCCACGCACCGAATCCGCCCTCTTCAAAATCGAGCAGGAAAGCCGCAAAGCCGACATCGCCCGGCTTCGCGGACGGGTGAAGGAGGGCGAGCAGGAAATCCGCTCGCTGATGGGAATCTCTCCCAACGCGCCCGCTTCCATGACTCCCACTCTCGCCGCGCCCAGCGGGAAAGACAGTGGAAAGCTCCCGGACACCAACCCCACCCTCATCCGCCTGAATAGCGATTACGAAGTCGCCGAGCTGACCCTGCTACGGGAAATCCGCAAGCAATACCCCGACCTCGAACTTGGCCCCAATTTCGAGGACGACCAAGGCCAGTCGAAGATCGGCGTGATCGGCGCCATACCGATTCCCATCTTCAACTCGAACAAGGGAGGCATCGCCGCCGCTCGTGCCGAGCGCGAGGTCGCCCGCGCCGCATACGAGACGGAACTGGAGCGAACCGAAGGCCGCTTGGCCGCCATGCGAGCCCGCCTCGATGGTGCCCGCTCGCGCCGCCAATCCCTCGACTCAAACGTAGTGCCGCTCGTTGACCGTCAGATCGACGACGCCCGAAACGTGCTGGAACTCGGCGAAGGCGACAGCCTCGTCCTGTTAGAAAGCCTCGTTCGCGCCCACGAAGCCAAACTCGACCTAATCGAAGCCCGCCTCGAAGAGAGCGATACCCAAAATGAAATCCGCCACCTGCTAGGCCCCGACCGCATCGCAGCCAGCACCAAATAAATCACAAGCACCCAACTTTCTAACAATATGAAACATTCAATCTACCGATGGATACCGCTCGCCGCCATGATCGCGGCATCCGCCTCATGCGACAGCGGGAAAAAAGCCGATGAAACCGCAGCCATGGAGGAAGGCGAAGCCGCCACCAACCGCATCGATATTCCGGCCACCGTCCGCAGCAACCTCGGCATCACCTTTGCCAAAGTTGAGCGCCGCCAAGTGTCCGACACCCTGCGCGTCCCGGGCTCGTTCGAACTCAAGCCGCTCGCCAAACACGAATACCGGCTCTCGCTGCCCGGACATGTGCGCTTCGAAATCGACCAGTTTGCCGAAGTGAAACCCGGCACCGTGCTATACCGCTTCCAGTCGCCCCAGTGGTTGGAACTCCAGTCACGCATCGACCAAGCCGTCGCAGCCCATAACCAAGCCACCCTGAAAAGCGCGGCTCTGGACGAACGTTTGGAAGCTCTTGAGAAAGCCGACTTCAAGCGCGCCGATCTGAAAACCGAAGCCTCCACCCTCCACGCCGATCTTATCGGACGCAAAGCGGAACTCGATGCCGCGCTCACCAGCGCCATGAACATCCTCAATGCCCACGGATCGAAGGAAAATGCGCTGAGCGCCGATGACCTGCTGGCACCCGTCCAGCAAGACGGACGTTCAGTGCCCCGCTACCGGAGCATTTCATGGATCGAGGTGAAAGCCACCGAGCCGGGCATCGTCGAATCGCTCGCCATCACCGACGGCAGCTTCGCCGATGGAACAACCTTGGTCATCACCACCATCGATCCCACCCAAGTCCGCTTCCGCGCACTCGCATTGCAAAGCGATCTCGTGAAACTTGGGAAAGCACCCGCCGCCAACATCGTCCCTCACCAAGGCAGTGGTGGTGATCTGAACGACTCGCTGCCCGCCGAGCTGACAATCGGCCTCGATGCCGATCCCGGCCAGCGCACCATCCCGCTTTATGCCAACCCGAAGGAGCAACGCCCATGGTCGCGCCCGGGGGTTTCCGCTTTCCTTGAAGTGGTTACCGCAACAACCGGCGGCCCCGCGCTTGCCATTCCGCGTTCAGCCGTTGTCAAAGACGGGATCATCCACGTCTTTTTCAAACGCGATCCGCTTGACCCTAACAAAGCGATCCGCATCGAGGCCGATCTCGGACTGGATGACGGCCGTTGGGTCGAAATCAAAAGCGACCTCGGCCCAAACGACGAAGTGGTGCTCGAAGGGGCCTATGAACTCAAGCTCTCCTCATCCCAAAGCGGGACGAGCCAAAAAGGCGGACACTTCCACGCGGACGGAACCTATCACGGCAAACATTAAGGATCATGTTATCACGCCTCATCAAATTTTCCCTAACACACGCATCCCTGGTGTTGTTAGCCGCCGGCCTGTTGCTCGCCATCGTCGCCATGCGCCTTCCGCGCACCTCCGTCGATGTGTTCCCGGAACTCAACGCGCCGACCGTCGTTATCATGACCGAAGCCCCAGGCCTCGCCGCAGACGAGGTCGAGCAATACGTCACCTTTCCCATCGAAAGCTCGGTCAACGGCATGCCGGGTGTGCGCCGCGTGCGCACCTCCAGCGCCATCGGACTGTCCATCGCCTACGTCGAATTCGACTGGGGCATGGACATCATGACCGCCCGCCAACTTGTCTCCGAGCGGATCGACTCTGTCCGCGAGGACTTGCCACCGGATGCCCATGCGGAAATGACACCCATCACCTCGATCACTGGGGAAATCATGCTGCTTGCCGTTTCATCGCCAGGCGGGGAGCGAACCGACATGGAACTCCGCGCCTATGCCGAATATGACCTACGCAACAAACTACTCGCCCTTCCAGGTGTCTCCCAGATCTCCGTCATCGGCGGCGAATTGCCCGAATACCAGGTGCTTGTCCGGCAGGAAAACCTGCGCCTTTACGACCTGACCATCGAGGACGTTGCAGAGGCCGCGGGCGCATCGCACAGCACCTTGAGCGCGGGTTATCTCCCCAACGTCGATTCGCTGGAACTGCCCGTCCGCCAGAGCGGGCGCGTGCGTTCCGTGAAAGACATCGCGGGCACGGTCATCAAATATCACGACCAGTTTCCCGTCACCATCGGCGATGTGGCCGATGTGCGCATGGGGCCGGCTCCGAAACGCGGAACCGGTGCCGACGGCGGATCACCAGCCGTCGTCATGACCGTCCAGAAAGCACCCGGCACCAACACGCTCGCCATCACCGAGCAGATCGACGCGATGCTCAACGAGCTGGAACCGACACTTCCCGAGGGACTGAAGATCAATCGCCAGATTTTCCGCCAGGCCGACTTCATCGACCTCTCGGTAAACAACGTCGTCAACGCCCTGCGTGATGCCGCCATCATCGTCGCGATCATCCTCATCCTGTTCCTGCTCAACGTCCGCACGACCCTCATCACCCTGACAGCCATTCCCCTCTCCCTGGCTGCCGGAATCCTCATTCTCGAATGGATGGAAGTGTCGATCAACGTCATGTCACTCGGTGGCCTCGCCATCGCGGTCGGCAGCCTGGTGGACGACGCGATCATCGATGTGGAAAATGTTTTCCGAAGGCTCAATGAAAACTCAGCGCGGCCTCTATCCGAACGACGACCCCGGCTCGACGTGATCCTCGACGCCAGCAACGAAATCCGTCCTGCGATGGTCTTCGCCACCGTCATCATCGTACTCGTCTTCCTGCCACTCATGTTCATGGAAGGCATCGAAGGCCGCTTCTTCCGCCCGCTTGGAATCGCCTTCGGCGTCTCCATCATCGCCTCGCTGTTGGTCGCCCTGACAGTAACTCCCGCGATGTGCAGCTTCCTAATGAAAGGCAAAGCGGAGGGAGCCGAGGAAAAAGACACCCCGGTCGTCCGTTGGCTCAAAGGTTTCTACGTGCCCGCCGTGCGCCGTGCGGTGGAGTATCGCAAGATCGTCATCGGAGCCGCGCTAGTCGCGACGCTCATGTCGTTGTGGCTGGCATCCAGCTTCGGTCGGTCTTTCCTTCCGGAGTTCAACGAAGGCACCTTTACCGTCGGCCTTTTTGCCCCGCCCGGAACTTCCTTGGAAGCCAGCGACCGCATGGCGAGCGCCATTGAAAAACAACTTCTCGCTCTCGAAGGCGTACGCAGCGTAACCCGCCGCACCGGACGCGCCGAGCGCGACGAACACGCCGAGCCTGTCAGCAACTCCGAGATCGATGTGACGCTCAAATCCGGCTTCGACAAAGACGAGGTGCGGACGCAAGTCAGCGAGATCCTAGAAAGGGTGCCCGGCATCACCACCAACATCGGCCAGCCCATCGAGCACCGCCTCAGCCACATCCTCTCGGGCACACCTGCGGCCATCGCCATCAACGTCTATGGCGAAGACCTCTCGACACTGCGCATTATCTCCAAGGAAATCGAAGGAGCGCTCAAGCCATTGCCCGGCACGCGGGACGTCGCAGCGAACCGCGAGGTGATGATCCAGTCCCTGCCCGTCGATTACCGCCCCGCCGACCTCGCCGCCTACGGCCTCACTCCACAAAGTGCAGCCAAACAGGTGCGCGACTCGATCTACGGCGTGTCGGTTGCGGAGATCAACGAAGGTCTGAAGCGCTACGACCTTTCCGTCAGGCTTGCCGATGAGGAGCGCGATGATCTCAGGGATTTGAATAATCTCATCCTCCGCGGCGAAGGCGGCGCGCTCGTCCGCCTCCACGAGGTGGCCGACATCGGCCCCGAGATGACTTCCAACCTCATCGCCCGCGAAAACGCGCAGCGCAAAGGCATCGTCACACTCAACGTCGCGGAGGGTTACAACCTCGGCGATCTCGTCGAAGAAGTCCGCCTGCTCGTCGATCCCATCGTGCAAAAACACGGCTACACCGTTACATACGGCGGCCAGTTTGAGGCGCAGCAATCCGCCAGCCGCACGATCCTCGTCTTCAGCGGCCTGGTGGTGATCATCATGCTCATCCTGCTCCAACTCGCCATCGGCTCACTCCGCGTCGCGCTGCTGGTGATGGTGAACCTGCCACTCGCCCTCATCGGCGGCATCGTCGCGATCTACCTCGCGGAATCACCCGGCATTTTCAGCAATACCTGGGCCTTGTTCGGACTCGGCGGGCACTACACCGCGCCGGTCATCTCGATCGCCAGCATGGTCGGTTTCATCACCCTCTTCGGCATCGCCGTGCGCAACGGAATTCTGTTGGTAAATCACTACCAGCACCTTGTCGCACACGAAGGCTACACCATGTTCGACGCCATCATCCAAGGTTCCGCCGAGCGTCTTGTTCCCATCCTGATGACCGCCCTCACCGCCGCGCTCGCGGTCGTTCCCATCATCCTGCACGGCGACCAGCCGGGCAACGAGATACTGGCCCCATTGTCCGTGGTCATCCTCGGAGGGCTGCTGTCCTCGACCTTCCTCAATCTTGTCGTCGTCCCCGCCGGTTATGCCATGCTGCACCGCGTGACCGCCAAGAACCCGAATCCCCAAACGTAAACAACAAACAAAACAAAAATATGAAAATGAAAATGAGATACCTGATGATACCCGCACTGGCCCTGACCACACTGACAGCATGCGGAGAAGGCGACCACGGCCACCCGCATCCGCATACGGACAAGGAGGCGCAAGGTGGCCACGGACACGACGAAGCATCGCTCGGCAAATTCAAGGCCGGCGATATGGAAATCGAAGCCTCGCAAGGTCACGGCAAGGTGGCGGCTGGCAAGGAAGGCCACCTTGTTATCAAGCTGCCTTACCAGGATAAGGGAGCCACGGTTGTCCGCGCCTGGATCGGCACGGATGACCGCACCTTGTCTTCCGTCGGAAAGGGTGGATACACCGCATCCAAGGACAAATATGACATCCACGCCGTCGCACCAAGCCCGCTTCCCGCCGACGTGAAATGGTGGGTAGAGATCGAGAAACCCGATGGCACCAAGGTCATCGGATCCGTCGCTCCGAAGCTCTGATGATTCCCAACCGCAGGCGTGGCCACTCCACGCCTGCGGCATCTGCCCAAGGAACCGCAAATTACCCACCTGATTTTTCACTCACGCATTGACTCATGTTTGAGCGGTGCGTATTTCACTCCAGCTTATCCAACAGCTCAGCCATCTGATCATTTCCACTAACATGCGCCTACCGAAACCAACCGGCAAGCTCGCTACCCTTACCGCAGGGTTGCTTTTGCTTGCCATGGTGCTTGGCGTATTTATCGGAAATACAAAATCCATCAGCATCGAGCACTGCCACGCGCCGAATCACCACGAGCACGATGACCGTCACGACAAATCCGAGCACGATCATCCGTCCGATGACACTCACGAAGACCATGCCCCGGGCGACGACACGCATCATCATCATCTGACCATGCAGGTGTCACCGGCCACCTTCGCTCCGGTCACTTCCATCACGATTTCATACTTCCCGATTCCTGATTACACGGGAGTCCCCCCGTCCCAGCCCTTCCCGGACGGGCCGTATTTCGAGCTGATCAAGCCGCCACAGATCGTTTGAGCGCTCCGGCACCCTCGTGCCGTCGAAGCCCCTACGTCTAAAGCCCGCACCTTAGTTGCTGAGTTACTCGCCTAGGCGCAATGCGCCGAAGCACCGATTCCATTGATCAACGAAACCGATTTCCATCATGAACAAATACACCATTTTGCTATTCTCAGGCTGGACGCTGTCCGCCGCCTTACCCATCCATGCGGAAGAAATCCTCCCGCTTTCCACCGCCCTGCGCGAGGGTCTCAAAAACCATCCCGACATCATCGCGGCGGATTCCAACCTGAAGATACGCCTCGCGGAAACCCTCGCCATAACTGAGATTCCCAACCCCCGCCTAGAGGCCGAATTCCAGTCCCTGAACGATGAGCCGAGACTCGATCTCAAGCTCATGCAGCCGATCAAGCGCAGCTATTTCGCACTCCGCCGGAACTACGCCGTCATCGAGCAGACATCAGCCCGCGCCGATGCCCGCGCCCAAGTCGCCGGTGTGCTCAATGATGTTTACAGCCGCTACCTTGAGCTCTGGACGGTGCAGGAGCTGCAAGCCATCCGCAGCCAGAACCGCGAGGATCTCACGAGTCTGCGCGAGGCCTTCGAGAAAACCGTGAAAGCCGGCCAAGGCGGCACGGTGGAACTCGCGCTTCTCGACGCTGAAATCGCCAACGAAGCGGCGGAACGGCAGGCGCTGGAGTCACAGCGACTTTCCGGCAGCGCCGCTCTTGCCAAGCGAATCGGCAGGCGCAGCGGCACGGTCATCGCGGTCGAGCGTCCCACCGGATTGAACCTCCCTTCCAGCAGCGGAGCGTTGGAAAGCTTCGCCGTCCGCCGCACACCACTACGCATCGCCTTGCTGAAACGCGAGGAAGCGGCGATGGCCAGGCTGTCTGTCGCACAGGCGGATAGGCTAGGAACAGTGGAAGCCGGTCTTCTGGTCGGTCACGACATTGATCACGACAACCTCTCGGTCGGCATAGGTTTCACCATGGACTTGCCGATCTGGAATCGCAACGAAGCGGCCATCGCCGGAGCACAGGCATCCGTCGATGCCGCGCGCAACGATCTCAGGCAACTAGAACCTGCCCGAGTTTCCGCCATCGTGAAGCTGCGCTACCAGAGCGCTCTCAGCGCGGAGCAAAGCGCCATCCGCTACCGCTCCGAGGTCGTGCCGCTGTTCGAAACCGCCCTCTCGCAAGCAAGGGACGCCATGGACAAAGGACAAGGCGGCATCGCCCAGTTGCAACCCATCATCAACCGTCTCACCCAAACCCGCATGCGCGCGTTTGAACTCCAAATCGCAGCCCTCCAGGCACGCGCCGAACTCGAAGGTGCCCTCGGCGGTCGCCTCGAAGAAGCGCTCTCCACCACTGTCCGTTAATCGAACCAACCAACCACTTGTCTTTATGAAATACATCAAACTTACCCTTAAAATCCTCGCCACTTGCGCCATCCTTGTCGGAGGCTATTTCCTCGGCACATACATTCTACGCCAAGAACCCGCCACTACCGCATCAGGCGAGCACGGCGAGGCCGCCCCGGCGGATTACGAACGCGGCCCACATGGCGGACGCATGCTACGCGACGGCGACTTCGCGGTCGAGGTCACCATTTACGAACCGGACATCCCGCCACAATCGCGCATCTATCTATTCCTGAACGACAAACCCATCGATCCGAACGAGGCGAAAGTCACGATGGAACTCCACCGCTTCGGAGACCGCGTCGAATCCTTCACCTACACCAAGGAAGGCGACTACCTCGTCGGCAGCCGCCTCGTGGATGAACCCCACTCCTTCGATGTGAAAGTTTTCGCGGAATACAAGGGCAAGAAATCCAGTTGGGCCTACGAATCCTACGAAGGCCGCGTTGTAATCACCGATCAGGCTGCGAAAAGCGTGGATCTCAAATTCGAGACCGCAGGCCCGCGCAAGATCCGCAAGCTCGCGGAGATGACCGGTCGCATCGTGCCTGACGAAGACCAGATGGCGAAGGTCTCCCCCCGTTTCCCCGGCGTAGTCATGGAGGCCAACAAGAAACTCGGCGAGAAAGTCACCAAGGGAGAAGTCCTCGCGGTGATCGAAAGCAGCCAGAGCATGACCACCTATGAAATCACCGCGCCTCTAACAGGAACCATCATCGCCCGCGATGTCGCGCGTGGAGTGGCCGTCACCACAGAGAAACCCATCTATACGATCGCCGACCTCAGCACCGTTTGGGTGGATCTCAATGTCCGCCGCGCGGAACTAGGGACTTTGGAAATCGGAAAAGATATCATCGTGACCGAGGGAGATTCCGGTGAAACCGCGACCGCCACCATCAGTTACCTCTCGCCCTTTGGCAGCCAGGAAACGCAAACGCTCCGTGCCATCGCCACCCTGCCGAATACCGATGGGAAATGGCGCACCGGATTGCTCGTCAATGCCGCTGCCGTCGTCGAGGAAAGGGAAGTCCCTGTAGCCGTCCGCTACGACGCGCTCCAAACCTTCCGCGACTGGGACGTGGTGTTCATGAAACACAACGAGCTTTATGAAATCGCCATTCTCGAACTAGGGCTACGTGATGGCGACTGGGTCGAAGTCATTTCCGGCCTTGAGGCGGGTTCCACCTATGTGACGGGCAATGCCTTTGTCGTGAAAGCCGATGTCCTGAAAGACGGGGCCAGCCACGACCATTGATCCCACCACACCTTATCTAACAGCTTAACACCAAAAGATCATGCTCGAAAAAGTCTTACAGTTCTCGATCAGCCACCGGTGGTTCATCATCATGGCCTCGCTGGCCATCGCGGCCTTGGGAGCCTACAATTACCGCAACCTTTCCATCGACGCCGTCCCCGACATCACCAACGTCCAGGTGATGATCAATACCGAAGCTCCGGGCTACTCCCCGTTGGAAACGGAACAGCGCATCACCTACCTTGTGGAAACCGCGCTGGGCGGACTGCCCTCGCTCGATTACACGCGCTCCGTTTCACGCTACGGACTATCCCAAGTCACTGTGGTCTTCAAGGATGGCACGGACAAGTTCTTCGCCCGCCAGCTCGTGGCCGAACGCTTGCAGGAGGTCAAAGGCAAGCTCCCACCGGAGATCAATCCATCCATGGGTCCCATCGCCACCGGACTGGGTGAAATCTTCATGTTCACCGTGAAGCCCGAACCCGGTGCGAAAAATCCCGACGGCTCGCCCGTGACTCCAACCGATCTCCGCACGATCCAGGATTGGGTCATCAAACCACAGCTCCGCAACGTTCCCGGCGTGGTTGAGGTCAACACCATCGGCGGCTATCAGAAGGAATTCCACGTCACCCCGGATCCCAAACTCATGCTCACCTACGATCTCGGCATCGAGGAAATCATGGAGGCGCTGGAAAAAAACAATTCCAACGTCGGAGCCGGTTTCATCGAGCGCAATGGCGAGCAATATCTCATCCGTGCTCCCGGACAACTTCATGATCTCGAAGCCATCCGTCGCATTGTCGTCTCCACACGCGGCAATTTCCCCATCACCCTTGATCAGGTGGCCGAAGTAAAACTAGGCGAAGAACTGCGCACCGGTGCCGCGACCGCCGATGGCGAGGAAGTCGTGCTTGCCACCGTGCTCATGCTTGCCGGAGAAAACAGCCGCGTCGTTTCCAAACGCGTCGCCGAGCGTTTGGAAGAAATCAACCGCACACTGCCGGAAGGCATCGTCGCCCATACCGTCTATGACCGCACCACACTGGTTGATGCCACCATCGAAACGGTGAAGAAAAACCTCTTCGAGGGTGCCGTACTGGTCATCGTCGTGCTTCTGGTTTTGTTAGGAAACATCCGCGCCGCCATCATCACGGCCATGGTCATCCCGCTGTCCATGCTCTTCACCATCACCGGCATGGTGAACACGAAAATTTCCGGAAACCTGATGAGCCTCGGCGCGTTGGACTTCGGCATCATCGTCGATGGCTCCGTCATCATTGTGGAAAACTGCATCCGTCGCCTCGCAGAAGCGCAGCATCGGCTGGGTCGATTGCTGACCTTGGAGGAACGCATGAAAACCGTCTTCGAAGGCACCAAGGAAGTCCGCAAGGCCACCATGTTCGGTGAGCTCATCATCATGGTCGTCTATCTGCCCATCCTCACACTGACGGGCGTCGAAGGGAAAATGTTCCATCCGATGGCCTACACCGTTCTTCTTGCTCTCGGAGGTGCGATGATTCTATCCGTCACTTTCGTTCCTGCCGCTATCGCCATATTCATGCGTGGCAAGATTGCCGAAAAGGAGAACTTCATCATCCGCGGAGCCAAAGGGCTTTACCTGCCGCTGCTGAAAATCTCTGTCGCCAATCGCGGAGTCATCGCCGTAGCCGCTGCGGTGGTTGTTGCACTCAGCCTGTTGCTCGCCACCCGCATGGGCAGCGAGTTCATCCCGAACCTCGACGAAGGCGACCTCGCCGTGCACAGCCTGCGCGTTCCCGGCACCAGCCTTTCGCAAGCCATCCACATGCAGAACACGGTCGAGAGCGAGTTCAAGAAATTCCCGGAAGTCGCCGAGACGTTCTCGAAAATCGGCACCGCCGAGGTCGCCACCGACCCCATGCCGCCCAGCGTGGCCGATGGTTTTGTGATGCTCAAGCCGCGCTCCGAATGGCCTGATCCATCGATGACAAAACAAGAACTTGTCAAAAAAATGTCCGATTCGCTGGAGAAAATCCCCGGCACCAAATACGAGTTCCTGCAACCCATCCAGATGCGCTTCAACGAACTCATCGCCGGTGTCCGTAGCGATGTGGCCGTGAAAATCTTCGGCGACGACCTCGACGAACTGCTGGCATCCGGTAAGGAAATCAGTGAGATCATCGCACAAATTCCAGGTGCGCAGGATGTCAGCGTCGAACAGATCACCGGCCTCCCGCTTCTAAGCGTGAACATGAAATACGAAGCGCTCAGCCGCTACGGGCTCAGTGTCAGCGATGTCCAGGAAGTCATCGAAATCGCGATCGGCGGCAAGCAAGCGGGTCAGATCTTCGAAGGTGATCGTCGTTTCCCGCTCATCCTGCGGCTGCCGGAAAATCTCCGCACCGACATGGACGCGTGGAAAGACATACCCGTCCGCATCAAAGCAGGCCCTCCGCTGGAGACGGTCTCGGTTTCCGCCCCGAGCATCCCGATGTTCGTGCCGCTCGGCGAACTCGCCGATTTCGAGGTCGGCCCCGGCCCCAACCAAATCAGTCGTGAGAACGGCAAGCGCCGCGTTGTAGTCACCGCAAACGTCCGTGGTCGCGACCTCGGATCCTTCGTCGCCGAGGCGCAGGAGAAAACCCGGGCTGTCGAACTCACGCCCGGAAACTGGATCACCTGGGGCGGCACTTTCGAGCAACTCATCTCCGCTTCGGAGAGGTTGAAACTCGTCGTCCCGATTGCGCTGATCCTGATTTTCTCACTGCTCTTCATGACCTTCGGAAACGTCCGTGACTCGCTGCTCGTCTTCACCGGTGTCCCTCTCGCCCTGACAGGCGGCATCCTCGCCCTGTGGCTGCGTGACATCCCGCTGTCGATCTCCGCTGGCGTTGGATTCATCGCCCTGTCAGGTGTCGCCGTGCTCAACGGACTTGTGATGATTTCCTTCATCAACGACCTGCGGAAAGAAGGCATGGGACTTGATGAAGCCGTCATCCAAGGTGCGCTCATGCGCCTGCGCCCCGTGCTCATGACCGCACTTGTCGCATCGCTCGGATTCGTCCCGATGGCGCTCGCCACCGGCACCGGCGCGGAAGTCCAACGCCCGCTCGCCACCGTGGTCATCGGCGGAATCATTTCCTCCACCCTGCTCACACTCGTCGTCCTGCCCGGCCTCTACCGGATCTTCCGCAGCAAGGAAGCGAAGGAAATCGAACTCGCAGCATCCTGAAAAATTTAAACCCATCCGCAGATGCAACCGTTGCCCTACTTGCGCACTAGGGGATACAGCAGCCGAGGGAGCAAAAACCAATGAGCAGATCGAGCAAACGAATGGAGCGGTTTTCGGAGGCTCCCCGAAAGCGACGCGAAGCAATCAAGCCGCCGGAACCATGGACTTGGCGAGATAAGGCGAGCGTGTTGGCCTGCCTTGCGGCGGTAAGTCTCTTTTTCCTGGTTCCCTACCTTGATCAATCAATGAAGTATCAACGTTCCATCGACGTGAGGCTCGAAAGCTGGAGGGCTGACTACGATCTGACCGCAGAAACCGTGGAAAAGCTTCGGGTGATCGAATTGGCCTTCCATGATTTCGAAAGTCCGTTTTCCCGGGCGCCTCGACCATCAGCTCTGGAGTCCGAGGCGCATGGGCTAGAAATCGCCAAGCACCTTAGCCCTGAACACGCAAAGGTATTTTTAGAGAGGGAAACAGCCAATCATGAGAAGCACAGCGGAAAGGGACGTTAACCGTCGTTCATTCGCTGACAATACACCGTTCATCACCTAGACTACGACCATGTCCGAATCCATCATTTCCCTACTCGGCGAAAGAGCCGACTCGTTGCTTCAACACGAGTGCAAGACAATCCCCAAAGAACTGCTGCATCTTCCCGGCTCCGATTTCGTGGACCGTGTTTTCGCTCCCACCAACCGCAACCAGCGGGTGCTGAACAATCTCCACCGGATCCATAACACCGGCCGACTCGCAGGCACCGGCTATGTCTCGATCCTGCCCGTGGATCAGGGCATCGAACATTCCGCCGGAGCCAGTTTCGCCGCCAATCCGCTGTATTTCGATCCCGAAAATATCGTCAGACTCGCACTGGAAGGCGGCTGCAATTCCGTCGCCTCCACCTTCGGGGTGCTTGCCGCAGTCTCGCGCAAGTACGCCCACAAGATCCCTTTCCTCGTCAAAATCAACCACAACGAACTCCTGACTTATCCGAACCAGCAGCGGGAGATCCTCTTCGGAACTGTCCGCGACGCGTGGAACATGGGGGCTGCCGGAATCGGCGCAACCGTCTATTTTGGCTCTGCCGATGCCTCGCGCGAAATCGTCGAGATCGCGGAAGCCTTCGCCCTCGCCCACGAACTGGGTATGGCCACGGTTCTCTGGTGTTATCTGCGGAATGACGCATTCAAGATCAAGGGCGACAATGACTACCACTTGTCCGCCGACCTAACCGGCCAAGCGAACCACCTCGGCACCACCATCCAGGCTGACATCATCAAACAGAAGCTCCCGGAAAACAACGGCGGCTTCCGCGCCCTCAACACCGGCGGTTCCAGCTACGGCAAACTCGACGACCGCATCTACACCGAGCTGACTACGGATCATCCCATCGATCTCTGCCGCTATCAGGTCGCGAACTGTTATATGGGCAGGGCGGGACTCATCAATTCGGGCGGAGCCTCCGGCAATCACGATTTTGAAGACGCGGCCTATACGGCGGTCGTCAACAAACGCGCAGGCGGCACAGGCCTGATTTCCGGACGCAAAGCCTTTCAACGCCCGATGGACGAAGGCATCCGGCTGCTCCACACGATCCAGGATGTTTACCTGAGCCGGGAAATCACCATCGCCTGAAGACGCATGAAAATCCTCTCCACCCGCTCCGCCTCCGATGCTCACGCGCTCGACAAGCTAAACCGCCGATACGCGCCCGGTCTCGATGTCGAAAAACTCGTCGCGGGCATCCTCACGCAAGTGAGAAACCGTGGCGATGCCGCGCTGGTCGAATTGGCGTTGAAATTCGATCACGTGGATCTTACTCCCGAATCGCTCCGGGTTGGACCCGCGAAAGTCCCAGATCCATCCGATGCCGCGCTTGTCGCCTCCCATGCAAATGTCCTTGCCTTCGCCAAGCGCGGGCTACGGCAGGATTGGCGGATGACCAATGCCCAGGGCGCGGAAGTAGGAGAGATCTACCAGCCATTCAGCCGCGTCGGCATTTACGTACCGGGAGGCGGCGCACCTTTGGTTTCCACTGTCCTGATGACCGCCACGCTGGCGCAGGCTGCGGGCTGTGAGGAAATCGTCGTCTGCACCCCGTGCGGCAAGGATGGCGAACTGCATCCCCAAATGTTAGCCGCCCTGAAACTCTGCGGCGCGACTGAAATCTATCGGATCGGCGGCGCGCAGGCCATAGCCGCCATGGCTTACGGCACGGAAACCATCCGGCCCGTGGACAAGATTTTCGGTCCCGGCAACAAATACGTTGTCGAGGCCAAGCGCCAGGTTTTCGGCACCGTTGCCATCGACCTTCTGCCAGGCCCTAGTGAAATCATGGTGCTCTGCGATGACACGGCGAATCCTGCCTACGTCGCAGCGGATTTGCTCGCTCAAGCCGAACACGGCCATGACGGTGAAATCATCCTCGTCAGCAATTCACCCGCAGTCATCGCGGCGGTCCATCAGGAAATGGAAAAGCAGTTTGCCACCCTCCCGCGGGCGGAAATCATCCGTGAAACCATTGAACACCGTGCGTGGTTGGTCGAGACGGCTGATCTGGATGAGGGCATCACAATTTGCAACCGCTACGCCCCGGAACACCTCAGTCTGATCGTTGAGGACGAAGCCGCCGCCATCAGGAAAATACGCAACGCCGGTGCCATTTTCCTTGGGAACTACTCACCGGTCGCCACCGGGGATTTCGTCGCTGGACCCAGCCATACGCTGCCGACAGGAGGCGCAGGCAAATCCTTTTCCGGCCTCACCGTAGATCAGTTCCAGCGGCGCACCAGTATTGTGAAATTCGACCGCGCCGCTCTGGCGAAAACCGCACCACTCGTCGTGCGCTTCGGTGACATCGAAAGCTTGGACGCACACTCCCGCACCGCCACCATCCGTTTGCAATAGGCAGCTTATGACTACTCCCCAAAAATCCATCCCTTCTCTTTGGAATCATCGCGTTTTCCAACAGCTTTTCTGGGCGCACGCGCTAAGTCTATTCGGGAGCGGATTGACATCGCTTGCGCTCGGATTGCTGGCGCACCAACTCGTCGGCGCATCAGCCTCCGAAGTGTTGGGAGTCACGCTGGCGATCCGGATCATCGTGATTGTCCTCGTATCGCCATGGGCGGGTCAGGTCGCCGCACGTTTCGGTGCCCGGCAGGTGATGGTGGCCTCGGACGTGATGCGCTGCGGCGTGCTCGTCGGGTTCTATTTCGCGGACGCGGTCTGGCAGATCTACGCCCTTGCCGTGCTGATGAACCTCGGTTCCGCGATTTTCACCCCGATCTACCGGGCGATCATCCCGGACGTCGTCACGCCCGAGCAGTATCCGAAGGCGGCGGCCATCGGCTCCATCGCCTACGATGCTGCTAACATCCTCAGCCCCACGCTCGCGGCGCTCCTGATCGCACTCGTCGGCTTTCGCGGCAGTTTCGTGGTGGATGGCATCACGTTTTTAGTGAGTGCGGCGCTAATCCTCGGATTGCCGCGCCTAGCGGCGGAAATCGCATCCACGGCAAAGAAGGAACGCATCTCGTTAGGACACGGCATTTCCTCGATGTTCCACCGCGCCAAGCTCCGGCTATCGCTGTTCCTCGCCTTGCAGACGAGCATCGCAGGCGCCTTCGTGATTGTGGCGACGGTGAATCTGGTGAAAAACGACCTGCGCATGAGCGATACCGCCTACGCCTGGGTGATGGGCGCGTTCGGTGTCGGCTCCGTTTGCGGGGCGCTCGTCTATTCCAGGATTTCCACCGCTGCCAGGAACTTCGGGGTGAACGCCTCCGGGCCGGTCATGCTGCTCGCGCTGGCCGCTGTCGCCATCGCTCCCCACTACGGGGTCGTGATGGCCGCGTGGGCGCTGATCGGCGCAGGCTACAGCATCCTCGGGGTGCGCGGCAGCGAACTGCTCGCTGAGGACAGCCAGGGAGCCGAGCGCCCGCACATTTTCGCAGCCCACTTCGCCCTCAGCCACGCAGGCTGGGGGCTGACCTATCCGTTGGCGGGGTTTCTAACGACTTTGCTTGGATTTGGAAACACCGCATGGATCTTCGCCGCGCTCTTGCTCTGTGTGGCGTTGCCAGCCTGGATCGTTAAGGCTCGTGTGCGCACGCAGCCCAGGTGAATCGGGGAGCAGGCAGGCTATATGGTTACAGCTCTCCCGTGCCCCGAATGGCATTTGCGAAATCCCACGCACCGCTGTCTTTGCGGCAATCGCCGGCCGAGCCGCTTCCAACCGTGCGAAATTTGTTGTCCTGCCCGAGCCGGACATGCCACGCTCATTTCCGCATTCACCAAAAATCAAAAAATTACCAGTCAAGGAACCACTGCAAGCCATGAAAAAACGAAACCTGATCATCCCCGCCTTCGCCCTGTCCGCCCTGTTGGTCGGCTGCGGAGAAAACAAAGAAGCTGCTGCGGAAAGCCACGGCCATCCCAAAGATGACGGCCAAGCCCACGCTCACCCGCACGATAAGGAAATCGCCGAGGATGACCACGACCACGGCGACGAGGTCGAACTCGGCAAATTCAAAGCCGGCGAACTCGAAATCGAAGCCGCCCAAGGTCACGGCATGGTCGAGGCCGGCAAGGAAGGCCACCTCATCATAAAGCTGCCCTACAAGGACGACGGTGCCAGCATCGTTCGCGCATGGATCGGTACGGAAGACCGCACCCTCTCAGCCGTCGGCAAGGGCGAATACGCCCCGTCGCACGACGACTATGACATCCACGCAACGGCTCCCAGCCCTCTTCCTGCTGACTGCAAATGGTGGATCGAAATCGAAAAGCCCGACGGCACCAAGCTCACCGGTTCCATCGCGCCGAATATGTAAACCCGTAGCTTCTTCAGCTTAAGCTGAACCTATCCACATCTGGCCGATTTAGCCGCCTCGGAGGAGCGAATTTCTCCGAGGCGCTTGCTTTTAAATCGCTCGAATTCAAGAACCTCAGTAACCTGAAACGAAGTCGTGAACCCAACAACATTCTGAAAATGGCTGGCGCATCGCCGAGCGGCGGGCAAAGTGATGCCGCTATGAGCGAGCAAGTTTTCGACTACGAGAAGCTGGGGCAATTCTATCTGGGCAATGAATACGACCACGAAACCAAGGCGGTCACGGCGGAGCCGGTGATGTATGATTCCAAGGATCTCGTCACCCACGGCGTGGTGCTGGGGATGACGGGTTCCGGGAAAACGGGATTGTGCCTCGCTTTGTTAGAGGAAGCCGCGATGGACAACATCCCGGCGATCATCATCGATCCCAAGGGCGACATCGCGAACCTGCTGCTGACCTTTCCGGAGCTGGATGGAAAAAGTTTCGAGCCATGGGTGAATGCGGACGACGCGGCGAAGAAGGGGATCAGCGTGGAGGAGCACGCCACGAAGACGGCGGCGATGTGGAAGAAGGGCTTGGAGGATTGGGGGCAGGGCGCGGATCGCATCGCGCGCTTCCGGGAGAAGACCGATATCAACATTTTCACGCCCGGCAGCACGGCGGGGATTCCGGTTTCCATCCTCAGCTCGCTGGGCGTGCCGCCTGCCGAGGTGATGGAGGACGGCGAGCTTTTGGGGGAGACGGTGGGCAGCACGGCGGAGAGTTTGCTCTCGCTGGTGGGTGTGGATTCGGATGGCCCGGAGTCGGCGCTGCTTTCTTCGATTTTCCTCAACGAATGGAAGCAGGGACGCGGGCTGGATTTGGAAAAACTCATAGGCCAGATCCAGCGCCCCGGCTTCGGCAAGATCGGTGTGATCGACCTGGAATCCTTTTTCCCCGAGAAACCGCGCCAGGCGCTGGCGATGAAATTCAATACGCTGCTCGCCTCGCCCAGCTTCTCCGCATGGCTGGAGGGCGCGCCGCTCGACATCGGGAAAATGCTCTACCGCGACGACAACAAGCCGCGCATCTCCATCTTCTCCATCGCCCACCTCGGCGATGCCGAACGCATGTTTTTCGTGAGCCTCCTGCTGAACCAGATGGTCGGCTGGATGCGGACACAACGCGGCACCACGTCGCTCCGCGCGCTGCTCTACATGGACGAGATCTACGGCTTCCTGCCGCCCTCCGCGAATCCGCCCTCGAAGCGCCCGATGATGACCATGCTGAAACAGGCGCGCGCCTTCGGACTCGGCTGCCTGCTGGCGACGCAAAACCCGGTCGATCTCGACTACAAGGCGCTCTCGAACATCGGCACATGGTTTCTCGGCCGGCTCCAAACCGAGCGAGACAAGCTCCGCGTGCTCGACGGACTCGAGGGCGCGGCGGGATCGCAGAACGCGAAGTTCGACCGCAAGGAAATGGAGGCGCTGCTCTCGGGCTTGGGCAACCGGGTTTTCCTGATGAACAACGTCCACGAGGATGCTCCGGTGCTTTTCCACGTCCGCTGGGTGATGAGCTACCTGACAGGCCCGCTCACGCGTAGCCAGATCAAGGGGCTGATGGATCCGAAACGGGCGGCCTTCTTCCCGGTGAAACCGCAGGCGGCGGAGGATTTCAACCCAATGGCGCGTTCCTCAGCCCCGGCGGGAAATACTACGAGACCCGTAGTCGGTGCGGGTGTGACCGAGCTTTTCGCGGCCTCGGAAAGCGGAAAATATTTCCCTTTCCTCTACCGCGAGGCCACCGTGCATTTCTCTCTTGCGAAAGCGAACGTCGAGGGCAGCCGCAAGGTGGCGAAGGTGAATCCCATTCTCGCGAGCGGCATCGATTGGGAATCCACGGATACCGTCCTGCCGGAGACGCTGAAGGAAAATCCCGAGGATGGAGTGGCCTTCGCGGAACTGCCGGGCTACGCGATGAACGCAAAGAATTATACGGCGGTGGTGAAGGATTTCGCGGACGATCTCTACCGCGAGGAACGCGCCGAAATCTGGTTCTGCCCGAGCCTCAAGGTCTGGGGGAAACTCGGCGAGGCGGAGGCGGACTTCCGCGCCCGGCTGGTCCACGCGGCGCATGAAGGCAGGGATGAGGCCTTGGCCAAGGCGCGCGAGGCGGCGGAGAAGAAAACCAAAATCCTCGAAGGTCGCCTGCGCACGGCGGAGATGCAGCTCTCCAAGGAAAAGGCCGAGTCCGGCTCCGCGAAAATGCAGGCTGGTATCACGGTGCTGGGCGGGATTTTGAAATCGGTCTTCGGCAGGAAATCCGGATTCGGCGGCCTGACAAGCGGCACCAGTTCTGTCACCAAGGCCACCACCGCCTACAAGCAGCACCAAGACGTCGCGAACGCCGAGGCGAAAATCGAAGGCATCCAGCAGGAGGTCGAAACCATCCGCAAGACGCTGGAAAAAGAGGTAGAGGAAATCGGCCGGGCATTCGATCCTTTGACGGTCGCCCTCGAAAAGGAAACCCTCAAGCCCACCCGCACGGATGTGAAGGTGGAGCGTGTGGGTCTGGTTTGGATGTGAGAGGCATCGAATTCCCGGAATTTTTCTCCGAATCCGAATCCGCGCTTGCCGTCGGGCGGGCGGGTCTGTTGACTTTCGCATGGCAGAGATTTCTTTGGGATTGTCGTTTGACGATGTGCTTTTGGTTCCGGCATTGAGCGCGGTTCTGCCGGGCGAGGCCGATCTTTCCACCGAAGTGGCGCCCGGCATCCCGCTCGGCTTGCCGGTGGTTTCCGCTGCGATGGACACGGTTTCCGAGCATGATTTGGCGATTGCTCTGGCGCGTGAGGGCGGCATGGGCGTCATTCACCGTGCTTGCCCGATCGAAGAGCAGGCGGCGATGGTTTCCAAAGTGAAACGCTCCGAGAGCGCGGTGATCATCAAGCCGCTGACCGTGAGTAAGACCGATACCGTGGAGCGCGTGCTGGCGATCATGGAGGAGAACGGTTTCTCCGGATTTCCTGTCGTCGATGGGCAGGGCCGCCTCGAGGGCATGGTGACGGGCCGCGATGTCCGTTACCTCGATAGGCCGGGCGCGCTGGTTTCCGAAGTGATGACCCCGCGCGAAAAAGTCATCACCGCCCCGCCGACGACCGGCCTTGAGGAGGCGCGGCGCATCCTTTACCAGAACCGCATCGAGAAACTGCCGCTGGTCGATTCGGAAGGGCATCTCGTGGGTCTGATCACCGGATCGGATATCGAGAAACGCATCCGTTTCACCAGCGCCGCGAAGGACGCGAACGGCCAGCTCCGCTGCGGCGCGGCGGTCGGCCTTGGCCCTGAGGTCAAGGATCGGGCTCTGGCTCTCATCGCGGCGGGCGCGGACGCGCTCTTCATCGACGCGGCGACGGGCCACACGCGCCACGTGATGAACGTGATTGAAATGCTGCGCGGCCTCAGCGACAGGCCGGTGGTGGCCGGAAACGTGGTGACGGAGCAGGGTGCGAGGGATCTCGTCGCGGCGGGTGCCAGCGCGCTGAAAGTGGGCGTCGGCCCCGGATCGATTTGCACCACGCGGGTCATCGCAGGAGTCGGAATGCCGCAGTTCACCGCGATCCAGAATGTGGCCGGCTACTGCCGGGACAAGGGCGTGAAAGTCATCGCCGACGGCGGCATCCGCTACTCGGGGGATGTGGTGAAAGCCATCGCCGCGGGAGCCGATCTGGTGATGCTCGGCTCGCTGCTCGCAGGCACGCGCGAAAGCCCCGGCCAGAGCGTCTATTACCAGGGTCGCCGTTTCAAAACCTACCGCGGCATGGGTTCGCTCGGCGCGATGCGTAAGGGCGCGGGCGACCGCTACGCCCAGAACAGCTCAGGCAAACTCGTCGCCGAGGGAGTCGAAGGCCGCGTGCCTTACAAAGGGCCGCTTTCCGATGTCGTATTCCAGCTCATGGGCGGCCTGAAATCCGGCATGGGCTACGTCGGTGCCTCCAGCCTCGCCGAGCTACGCGAGAAAGCCGTCTTCACCCGCATCACCCCCGGCGGACTCCGCGAAAGCCACGTCCACGACATCGTGATGACGGAGGAACCCACAAACTACCAGCCGCTCGGCTAAAACCTTAAACCCTAAACTTTAAACCTCAAATAAGAGGCAAAAGCAGGGAGCGAAGCGTTTAGAGTTTAAAATTTAGAATTTAAAGTTTCACCACATGCACGATCACAACCACGTCGCCGTCATCGACTTCGGCTCGCAATACACGCAGCTCATTGTGAGGCGTGTGCGGGAATTGGGATACTTCGCCATGCTTTACGCTCTGGAGGATTTCCCGGACATCGGCAAGCCCGGTGCGATCATCCTTTCCGGCGGGCCGAAGAGCACGAGCGAAGAGGACGCGCCGGATCTCGATTTCGAGGCGTTGAAAGGCTTCGGCGTGCCGGTGCTGGGCGTGTGCTACGGCATGCAGCTCCTGAACCTGAAATTCGGCGGCACGGTGGAGAAGAGCGACCGCCGCGAATACGGGCCGGCGGATCTTTTTCCGGTGGACGACTGCACTCTTTACGAGGGGATCTCCGCCGTTTCGCAGGTGTGGATGAGCCATTCCGATACGGTGAAAATCATTCCCGACGGCGCGCGGGTGATCGCCAGCAACCAGCACGGCACTCCGGTTTCGCTGCAATGGGACGAGCTGTTTTACGGGATCCAGTTCCACCCGGAGGTGACGCACAGCCACGAGGGGCTGAACATCCTGAAAAATTTCCTCTCCCACGCGGAGACGCTGGCACCCTTCAAGATCGACGATTTCAAGCGCGAGATGATCGACAACATCCGCACCACGGTGGGCGACAGGCAGGTGGTCTGCGGCGTTTCCGGCGGGGTGGATAGCACGGTGCTTGCGGTGCTTCTGAAAGAGGCGGGCGTGAAAGTCCGGGCGATCTTCGTGGACAACGGACTGCTACGTAAGGGCGAGGCGGAGGTCGTTCAGGAAAACTTCAAACGCATGGGCGTGGAGATCGAGACGGTGGATGCCTCGGAGCGTTTCCTCAACGCGCTGGCCGGCGAGGGCGATCCCGAGAAGAAGCGGAAAATCATCGGCAACATGTTCATCGAGGTCTTCTGGGACGCGGTGGGCGATGCGGAGATGCTGGCGCAGGGAACCCTTTATCCCGATGTGATCGAGAGCGCCTCGAATGCGAAATCCAAGGCGTCCGTGATCAAGACGCACCACAACCGGGTCGCGAAAATCCTGGAACTCCAGGCGGAGGGCAAGGTGCTTGAACCGCTCGCGGAGCTTTTCAAGGACGAGGTGCGCGCGCTCGGCCGCTCGCTCGGCATCGAGGACGACATCCTGCAACGCCATCCGTTCCCCGGTCCCGGCTTGTCCGTGCGCTGCCCGGGAATCGTGGACAAAGAGCGACTCGACATCATCCGCGAGTGCGACGCGATCTTCATCGGCAAGCTCAAGGAGCACGGCTGGTATGACAAGGTTTGGCAGGCTTACGCCGGTCTTATCCCGGTGAAAACCGTGGGCGTGAAAGGCGACGAGCGCAGCTACGAGTGGGCGACGAACCTGCGCGCCGTCATTTCCGAAGACGCCATGACCGCCGAGTGGGTGGATCTCCCCGCTCAGCTCCTGCGCGAGACCAGCCAGAAGATCCTCAATGAGGTGAAAGGCATCAACCGCGTGCTTTACGACATCTCCACCAAGCCGCCGGCGAGCATCGAGTGGGAGTGATCTATGCATCGTGATCTGCCTTGTTGAAATGAAAAACAAGGGGATTTCTTGAAACAAGGAGGAAGCTTGACGCTAGGCTTGGATGAGGCTACGGTCTCGCCATGATCAGTTCAACGATCTCCAAACGCGGACAAACGACTCTGCCAAAGGAAATTCAGGATGCGTTGGGTGCCAAGCCTGGTCAGAAGCTAGTTTACAAAATCCATAAGGATTCCGTCCAGATCCAGATCCACCCCGGAGTCATGGATTCATTCGGTTCATTGAAGAAGCCGGGCGGCTTGTCCAAGGTGGCTTGGAATGATGCGAGGCAAACCGCGCGCGATGAGTGGGCTGATCATGCGGCCAAGGAAGGCTTGTCGAAGTGAAAACGTATTTGGTGGATACCAATCTGGTTGTCCGCTTTCTTACCGGCGAGCCGGAAAAGCAAGCAGCACTGGCCGCCCGCTTTTTTCAGGATGCCGAGGGGAAGAAGACAACACTGCGGTTTTGTCCGATTGTGATCGCTGAAGTGGTTTTTGTGCTGACCGGAAAAATTTACGGTTTCCCGAGAAAACAGGTCGCGGAAAAGTTGCTGGAGTTTCTCCGTAACCCATCGTTCAAGGTTCAGGAGCTTGAGGTTTTGGAGAAAGCCTTGGAACTATTCTCAGCAAGGAAGATTGATTTTGCGGATGCCTATCTAGCCGCGACGGCGATTGTCTCGAATTACGGGGTGGCTTCCTTTGATAGGGATTTTCGTGGGATTGAAGGGCTGGAGGCTAGGATCTTGGAGTGAGAAGACATCAACCGCGTGCCATACGACGTTTCCTAGATGCCGCCCTTCACCCAACCGGATGCCAGGTGGTCTTGAGTTCCACGAAATCACGGATTTGGTAAAGCCCCTGCGCCTTTTCCGAAAGCCAATCGCAGGGTTTCTCCGCGTCGATGAGCTTGGTGCGTTTCACGGATTCGGCGGCTCCTGTTTGCAGGGCTTTCCGTTCGTCGGCGGTCGCCACGGCGGAAATCGCGCGGATGTGCTCGTGGGTGGCGAAGGTCGGCAGGATGTCGGATTTTGATCCGGTGAGGAGGTTGATGACGCCTCCGGGGAGATCGCTGGTGGCGAGCATCTCGCCGAGCAGGATCGCGGGGTAGGGCTTTGTTTCCGAGGCGAGCGCGACGACCGCGTTGCCGCTGGTGATGACCGGCAAAATCAATGAGAGCAGCGCGAGCAACGGTGCTTCGTCCGGCGCGGCGACGGCGACGACACCCATAGGTTCGGTGATGGAGAAATTGAAATGCGGCGAGGCGACCGGGTTCACGCTGCCGAGCAGGGACTCATACTTGTCCGTCCATCCCGCGTAGTGGACGGTGCGGTCGATCGCGGCGGCGACCTCGTCGGCGGACTGCTTCCTTTCCGCTGCGTTCGCGGGAAAATGTGCATCGATCAGCTCGGCGGAGCGCGCCTCCAGCATCTCGGCCATGCGGTAAAGGATTTGTCCGCGGTTGTAGCCGGAGCGCTTCGCCCAACCGGAGCAGGCCTTCGCCGCCGCCTCGACGGCGTTGCGCACGTCCTTGCGCGTGCACAGCGGGACGTTCGCGAAGAACTCTCCTCCGCTGTCGCGGATTTCATAAGTGCGGTTGCTCTCGGATCGGATGAACGCGCCGCCGACGTAGCATTTCGGCGTCTTGGTGATGGGTAATCGGGGCATGATGTTGGGGTGATTGTGCCTTATTCGGTGGCTCTTGCGAGCGGGAAAAAGAGAACCAAGGAGTGGCTGCATTCTGCTGCCAGATAAGAATGGAGAAGGGTGGACTCCGCTAGAGGTCTCGGGTTGCCGGGCAGCAGAATGCAGCCCCTCCTTGTCTGCGAGGCAGATTCATAGAAACCTCCCGATGATCGGCTTGAGTTTCTGGGTGGTTTTCGAGGGCCAGTTCGGGATGGGGGTCATGATCGCGTTTTCGAGCGAGCGGTGCTCTTCCCAGTCGGGCACGTCGGGGAGTTCCGCAACGAGGGAGCGGATGATGTCCTTCGCCAAGGTCGAGTTCGCATGGAGGTTGGCGATGACGGAGGCGACATCGACGGCGGCTTCGTCCTCTTTCCAGCAGTCGTAATCCGTGACGAGGGCGAGGGTGGCCATCGCGATCTCGGCTTCGCGGCAGAGGCGGGCTTCGCCGGCGTTGGTCATGCCGATGAGATCGAATCCGAGCGCGCGGTGCATGTGGGACTCTGCTCGTGTGGAGAAAGCGGGGCCGTTCATGCAGACATAGGTGCCGCCGCCGTGGAGCCTCTCCGTGTGCTTGGCGGCGGCGGCGAGCAGGTGGCGGCGCATTTCCGCGCTGTAGGGATCCGCGAAGCCGACATGCGCGGCGATCCCGTTTCCGAAAAACGTATGCTCATGGCCGCGCCCGGTCTTGTCCATGAGTTGGTCGGGCACAACCACATCGCGCGGCGCGAGTTCCTCTTTCAGGGAACCGACGGCTGTGACGGAAACGACCCAGCGCACGTTCAGCGACCGCAGCGCCCAGATGTTCGCGCGGTGGTTGATTTCGCTGGCGAGCAACCTATGTCCGACTCCGTGGCGGGGGAGGAAAAACACCGTGCGCCCGGAAAGGCGGCCTTCGATGATGTCGTCCGAAGGGTCGCCGAAAGGGGTGACGATGCGGTGGCGCTCGGTGACTTCGAGGGAGTCGATCTGGTAAAGGCCGGAGCCGCCGATGATGGCGAGGGAGGGAGAGTTCATGAGTGGGAGTCTGGGTTGAAATTCTCGTATGGCAAAGCCGGTTTCTAGAATATCGGGGTCTGAATTTCTTAGCGCAATCTTAGCGCATTTGCCCATGGGATTAGCAACCGGCTCCGCCGATTCGTGGCAGGATGTCGTTGGCATGAAACCACGTTCCTCACTTTTGGATCCCCGCCTTCTCAAGGGCGCGCTGATCCCCAGCCTCCGCAAGCTCGACCCGCGCATCCAATGGAAGAACCCGGTGATGTTCACGGTTTATCTCGGCGCGATCCTTTGCACCGCGCTGCTGTTCCGCTCGGTCGATCTTTTTGAAATCCAGCTCGTCCTCTGGCTGTGGTTCACCGTGCTTTTCGCGAACTTCGCGGAAGCTCTCGCCGAATCGCGCGGCAAAGCCCAGGCCGATGCCTTGCGCTCGATGCGCGTGACCACCCCGGCCCGGAAGCTCGATGGGAAAGCCGAATCCGCGGTATCCGCCAGCGATCTCCGCCCCGGCGATCTGGTCGTCTGCGAGGCGGGTGATGCCATCCCCTCTGATGGCGAAATCATCGATGGCATCGCCTCGGTGGATGAATCCGCGATCACCGGTGAGTCGGCTCCCGTCATCCGCGAGTCGGGCGGCGACAGATCCGCCGTGACCGGTGGCACCCGCGTCCTTTCCGACCGCATCGTCATCAAGGTGACATGCGAGCCCGGCCAATCGTTCCTCGACCGCATGATCTCGCTCGTCGAGGGCAGCGAGCGCCAGAAAACGCCCAACGAAAAAGCGCTCGGCGTGTTGTTGGTTTCCCTCACGCTCATCTTCATCCTTGTCACCTTCACGCTGCCTGCGTTCGTGAAATTTCTCGGCGGACAGAGCCCCGGTTTCAGCAGTCTCATCGCGCTGCTTGTTTGCCTGATCCCCACCACCATCGGCGGACTCGTCAGCGCGATCGGCATCTCAGGCATCGACCGTCTCACGCGCCAGAACGTGCTCGCCACCTCGGGACGCGCGGTGGAGGCGGCGGGCGATGTGGACGTCCTGTTGTTGGATAAAACCGGAACCATCACCCTCGGCAACAGGCAGGCCAGCGAGTTCATTACCGCGCCCGGAGTGGATGCGCGGGATCTCGCGGAGACCGCCCAGCTTTCCTCCCTTGCCGATGAAACCCCGGAAGGCCGATCCATCGTGGTGCTCGCCAAACAACTTTTCAACATCCGCGGCCACGACCTCTCCGAACCCCACGCGACCTTTGTGCCTTTCACCGCGGAGACCCGCATGAGCGGTGTGAACCTGGACAACCGCGCCATCCGCAAAGGCGCGGCGGAGGCGGTGAAACGCTATGTCGAATCACTGGGTGGAGCCATGCCGCAGGAGGTGAGCCGCGATGTGGATCAGATCTCCGGCAAAGGCGGCACCCCGCTCGTTGTGGTGGATGGCTCCCGCGTCATGGGGACCATTTTCCTCAAGGACATCGTGAAAGGCGGCATCCGCGAGCGTTTCGCGAAACTGCGCGAAATGGGCATCCGCACCGTGATGATCACCGGCGACAACCCGCGCACCGCCGCCGCCATCGCCGCCGAGGCGGGCGTGGACGATTTCATGGCCGAGGCCACGCCCGAGGACAAGATGCGCCGCATCAAGGCCGAGCAGGAAGCCGGGCACCTCGTCGCCATGACGGGCGACGGCACCAACGACGCGCCCGCCTTGGCTCAGGCGGATGTCGGCGTCGCGATGAACACCGGCACCCAGGCCGCACGGGAGGCGGGCAACATGGTCGATCTCGATTCCGATCCCACCAAGCTCATCGATATCATCGAGATCGGCAAACAGCTCCTGATGACCCGTGGCTCCCTGACAACTTTCTCGCTCGCCAACGACATCGCGAAATACTTCGCCATCCTGCCCGCGCTGTTCGCAGGGATCGGAACGGCCTCCGGGGACGGCCCGCTTGCGATTTTAGACATTATGCAACTGCATTCCCCGCAGTCGGCGATCCTCAGTGCCGTCATTTTCAACGCGCTGGTCATCGTCGCCCTCATACCGCTCGCGCTGAAAGGCGTGGCCTACCGCCCGATGAACGCCGCCGCATTGCTGCGGAGAAACCTGCTCATTTACGGTCTCGGCGGCATCCTCGTGCCGTTTCCCTGCATCAAGCTGATCGACTTCGCGCTGACCGCCCTCCACCTCGTCTAACAGAAATTATCACCATGAACACGCTCACACTCTCGTTGGTATTCATTGCACTCGTCGCCGCCATCTCCTGGCCATTGGGTCGGTGGCTTTTCTGGACGCTCCAGCCTTCGCCGGAAAATTCCCGGCTCGCCCGCTTGTTCCAATTCTTACTAGGCAAGGGCTGCGAAAAGCCCGGCGGTTGGAAAAGTTACTTCCTCGCCCTGTTGGCCTTCAACGGCGTGATGTTCGCACTGTCGTGGCTCGTTCTCACCTTCCAGCATCATCTTCCGCTCAATCCCGACGGCATGGGTGCGGTGAAACCATCGCTGGTTTTCCACACTGTCGTTTCCTTCGTCACGAACACCAATCTCCAGCATTACTCCGGCGAGGCGACTTACAGTTACCTTTCGCAACTCACCCTGATGTGGCTGCAATTCACCTCCGCCGCCAGCGGGATCGCGGTGTTAGCCGCGCTTGCCCGTGGCCTGTCGGGTAGCCGTGATTTCGGGAATTTCCATCGCGATGTCGCCCGCATTCTTGTGCTTTTCCTGCTGCCGCTCGCCACGATCTGGGCACTGGTCTATTCGCTGGTCGGCGTGCCAATGACCTTCGAGGGTTCCGCTGTTGCCACCACGCTGGAAGGTGCCACGCAAACCATAGCGCGCGGCCCGGTCGCGGCGTTTCTCTCGATCAAACAGCTCGGCACGAACGGCGGTGGTTTCTTTGGCCCGAACAGCACGCATCCTTTTGAAAACCCCGGCCTGATCTGCAATTTCATCTCGCTCGTCGCAATCCCGCTGATCCCGATTGCCTGCGTGTGGACTTTCGGTCGCATGCTTGGCAGGCCTCGCCACGCGCATGTCATTTCCGCCGTCATGTTCGCTTTCCTTGCGTTGAAAGTGTTCATCACCGTTCTGCCGGAAAATGCTCCGACCGTGGCTTTCGGGAATCTTCCCGTGGTGGAAACCGCCAATCTCGAAGGCAAGGAACTCCGTCTCGGCGCCACCACCGGCCCGCTGTGGGCGGTGCTTACCACCAGCACCTCGAACGGCTCGGTCGGCGCGATGCACGGCTCGCTAAATCCGCTCTCGCTCCTCGGACCGTTCGCGGGGCTTTGGCTGAACTCGACCTTCGGCGGCGTCGGCGTGGGCATGATCAATTTCTTCCTGTTCATGATCCTCGCCGTCTTCGTCGCCGGGCTGATGGTGGGCCGCACTCCGGAATACCTCGGCAAGAAGGTCGAGGCGAAGGAAATGACCCTCGCCGCCGCGACCTTCCTCATCCACCCGCTGCTTATCCTGGGTGGCAGCGCGCTATTCGCCGCGACCCCGATGGGCGCGGATACGGTCAACAATCCCGGCGCACGCGGCCTCTCGGAAATCATCTACGAGTTTTCCTCCGCCGCTGCGAACAACGGCTCCGGTCTCGAAGGTCTCGGTGACAACACCGATCCATGGAACATCGCCACCGCGATCGTGATGCTGTTAGCTCGCTTCCTACCCATCCTGCTGCCGCTCGCCATCGCCGGATCGCTGGCTGCGAAACCAAGTGTGGCCGTCTCCTCCGGCACGCTCCGCACGGATACGCCCACCTTCGGGCTGATGGTTTTCGCCATCATTCTCTTCCTAGGTGCCCTCACGTTTTTCCCCGCTGCCCTGCTTGGGCCGGTGCTCGAACACCTTTCGCAATAACCCCAAACCAAACATCACCATGACCACTCTACGCCTCATCGTCCTTAGTATAGCACTCTGTGGCTTCGCCTACACTTCCGCGATCCTGGGCTTTGCCCGCATCGCAGATCCCGAACAAGCCAGTGGCTCGCTCGTGAAAAATTCCGAGGGACGCGTCATCGGCTCACGCCTGATCGCCCAGAGCTTCACCAGCGAGCGTTACTTCCATCCGCGACCTTCCGCATGTGACTACAACGCCCAAGCCGCTGCCGGATCGAATCTCAGCCCGTTGAACCCCAAGCTCACCGACCGCGCCTCGGCGATCATTTCCCTTCACGGGGCAAACTCCGATCATCCCATTCCCGCCGATCTCGTCACGGCATCCGGCTCCGGCCTCGATCCCGACATCACCGTGTCCGCCGCCCGTTTCCAAGCCGACCGCATCGCGAAAGCCCGCCGAGTCGATAAGGCCGTCGTCTTGAAAGCCATCGATGAAACCCAGCGCCCGCTCATGGGAAAATTCGGGGGGCCGGAGCTTGTCAATGTCCTCGAACTCAACCTCGCCCTCGATCAGCTCAGCCGCTAAGCTTCCCCTGCGATGCCAGAAACCGGCAAACTCAAAGTCTTCCTCGGAATGTGTCCGGGCGTGGGCAAGACCTATGCCATGCTCCAGGCGGCGGGCGAACTCCGGCGGCAGGGTGTCGATGTTGTTGCCGGGGTGATCGAAACCCATGGCCGACGCGAGACGGAGGCGATGCTGGAGGGAATCGAGAAACTTCCCTGCAAAACCGTCCACTATCGCGGCGCGGATTTCACCGAGCTGGATCTCGATGCGCTTCTTCAGCGGCGTCCGGAAGTGGCACTGGTGGACGAACTCGCGCACACCAATGCACCCGGATCGCGTCACCCGAAGCGCTGGATGGATATCGCCGAGCTGCTCGATGCCGGCATCCATGTCCATACGACCGTCAACATCCAGCATCTCGAAAGCCGCTCGGACATCGTCAGCGCGATCACCAAGGCACCCGTGCGCGAAACCGTCCCGGACAGTTTCCTCGACCGCGCCGAGGCCATCGAACTCGTGGATCTCACGCCGCGCGATCTCCAGCGCAGGCTTGAGGAGGGAAAGGTTTATCTGGGCGAGAGAGCCGCCGCCGCTTCGAAGAATTTTTTCCGCGAAAGCCATCTGACCGCCCTCCGGCAGCTCGCCCTCCGCTACACCGCCGAGCGCGTCGGCGGCGATCTCCGCGAATTCCAATCCCAGCGGCGCAGCCGTTCCACATGGCGCACCTGCGAGCGGCTGTTGGTGGCCGTGGGGCCGAGTCCGTTTTCCGCATCGCTGATCCGCCGTACCCGAGCCATGGCGGGCGCATTGGACGCTCCGTGGTTCGCCATCGCGGTCACGACGGATGAAGCTCTTTCCCCCGACGATCAGAACCGCCTCACCAACAACCTTTCGCTCGCCCGGCAACTCGGCGCGGAAGCCTCTACCGTCGAAGCCACTTCCCTTGTCGAGGGGCTGCTTGCCGCCGCCATCGAGCGGAGTGTCACCCAGATTGTCATCGGAAAATCACCGCGCCACGGCTGGCGTGATTTCTTCATACGTCCGCCTGCCCTGCGTTTACTCCAGCGCAGCGGTGACATCGATGTCGTCGCGGTTGAACCGGGGATTTCCGGCGAAGGATCGACTGCCGCGAAGCCGAAGCGCGTTGCCGCAGTTTCATCCATGCCATCGGGCATTCTCAAGGCGGCGCTGATCGCGGTGGGCATGGCGTTGATATGTTATCCGTTTTTCGGACTGCTCACCGCGCAGGATCTCGCGCTTCTGACGCTCTGCGGCGTCATCGTAGGATCGCTTTTCCTTCAGCCGGTCGGAACATTCGCCCTCGCCGTTTTCGCGGGGCTGCTGTGGAATTTCCTTTTCACCGAGCCGCGCTTTTCCTTGAGCATCCGGTCATCGACGGACATCACGATGTTCTTCGCGCTGCTGGTCGCGTCGCTTTCGATGGGCTGGATCACCAGCCGCCTCCGCCGCCGCGGCCAAGCGCTTGCCCGCCAGCAAATCCACACCAGCCGTTTGCTTGAGATCAACACGATCCTGACCAGTGCTTCCGATACCGATGAGGCTATTGGAAATTGCATCCGCGCGGTCGGTTCCCTTTTCGACCTGCCTTGTTCCATCCAGCTCCGCGATGCTTCGCAGCATCAGCTCCAACCGCCGCATCCGGCGGGGACGCTGCCACTCGATGCGAAGGAGCGTGGCGTGGCGCTCTGGGCTTTCGAGAAAAAGCAACCGGCCGGGCGCGGCACGGATACGCTCCCCGAGGCGATAGCACTTCATCTTCCGCTGCAAGGAAGATCCTTCGTCATGGGTGTCCTTTCCATTGACCCGGGCAACCGAAATCTGCCCCTCTCCGAGCGTGACCTGCTCGCCTCCGTGGCCGCGCAGCTCGGCCTTGGGTTGGAGCGCGACCACTTGCTCCACGCGATCCATCACGCCGATTTCCTCGAAAGGGGAGACCAGCTCCGTCGATCCCTGCTCGATCACGTTTCCCACGAACTGCGGACACCGGTGGCGGTGATCGGCACCGCCCTCGATGCGATGGAAAGCGGAGCGATTTCCGGCCAACTCATTCCCGAAATGCGCACCGCGCAAAAAAGGCTGCGCCGGGTCGTGGATCAGCTTGTCGAATCCACCCGCATCGAGTCCGGTGCTCTGAAACCGAAGCCCGAGTGGTGCGATCTGTTAGAAATCCTGGAGCAGGCGGCCAAAGAGAGCGAGGAAGCCATCTCGGCTCATCATCTGGAGATCTGCATCGATGAAAAAACACCCGCGCTTGTCTTGCTGGACGCCGATCTTTTTCTCGCCGCTCTCGGCAATCTTCTCACCAACGCCGGGCACCACACGCCGCCCGGCACCCCGATCCTGCTTTCAGCAGCCATCAACGAGACCGGCGAGCTTGAAATCCATGTCCGCGACAAAGGCCCCGGCCTCGCCGAACCGCAGCGCGTCTTCGACCGCTTTCATCGCGGCGAAGCGAGCCGTCCGGGTGGTCTCGGACTCGGCCTTTCCATCGTGCGCGGACTGATACGCGGGCTTGGCGGATCGGTGGATGCGCGTAATGCTCCCGGTGGCGGAGCCGATTTCAACCTGCGGCTTCCCGTCCGCACCGCCCGCGAGATCCCTGCCGAAAACCATGAGCCGCATACTGGTCATTGATGACGAAGTTTCCATCCGCCGGATGTTGACGGTCATTCTCGAAGGAGCCGGGCACAAGGTCGTTTCGGCAGAAAGCGCGTCGCACGGCTTGCAGGCGATGGCCCTTGAAAAGCCGGATCTGGCGATCCTCGATCTGGGCCTTCCCGACGAGGATGGCATGGAGGTCTTGCGCCGCCTGCGCGAGTGGTCTTCCGTCCCTGTGATGATCCTGTCCGCGCGTCCGGACTCAGGGGAAAAGGTCAAAGCGCTCGATCTCGGAGCGGACGATTACCTGACAAAACCCTTCGATGCCCATGAGCTTCTGGCGCGCCTACGCGCGATGCTTCGCCGCGTTCCCGCGACAGGTGATGATTCCTCCATCACGATAGGCGATCTCATCGTTGATTTCGCCAACCACCAGGCGAGCGTATCCGGAAAGGCCGTGGCACTTACGCCCATCGAGTTTTCCCTCCTCGCCCAGCTCGCCCGCCATCCCGGACGCATCCTTACCCACACCCATCTACTTAACGCCGTCTGGGGGCCGAAAGCCAGCGACCAAGGGCACTACCTCCGGGTTCACTTCACCCACCTCCGCCGCAAGCTTCGCGACGCGGGACTCGACGCTGGGATCATACAAAACGAGCCTGGAATGGGATACCGGCTGCGGGATTGATGAAGAGTTGGATTGTGTCCGGGTGAAGGATCGCGTTTGAATTTTTCCGATGGCAATCGAGGAGACGATGGATGTGAAGCGGGGGACGCGGGAGGGCTATGTGCTGACGTTCCAAGGCAAGGAGATGAATATTCCGGCGGGTTGGGAGCTTTTGCCGCCAGGAGATGCGGGGCTTACGCGGCGGGTGAAGAAGGACGGGGCGCATTGGGTGGTGAAGGATTTTTACAAAAAGCGCTGGATCTCTTTGGGCGTGCTGGCACCGGCGGATCGGATCTCGTTTTTCCGGGAGGAGCTGGATAAGGAGCGGGAAGATCCGGCTTATGCGAAGAAACTGGAGGCGGGGCGGAAACGGCGGGAGAAGCAGGAAGAGGCTTACGTGGAGGATTTTGCAGGGGCGGTGAGGGATTTCCTGGCGTTCGCTCCGCTCTATTCTGAGTTGGCGACGAAGCTCGCGGAAATGATCGCGAAACACGCGACTCCGGTGGGCAGTGGGACCGTGGCGCGGACGAAGCTGATTCCGATCGAGCGACGGGCGGAGGCGGCGACGATCGCGTGGCTGCGCCACCAGACCACTTCCTACGATCACATGGATATCAGGAGAGTGAAAGGAGAGCGGCGCGAGGTGAGGCGGATGCTGGCGGAGGAATCGCGGAGGCGGCTTTCGGGATACCGGAAAGGAGTGACGATGGGTACGGGATGTCCGGTTTGGCGGGCGGTGTTTGGTTGAGGTATGATGCCTCAGCTACTTTTCCAAAAGCTCGATGAAAAGCGCCTCGACCTTGTTCCGCGCCCATGGCGTTTTGCGGAGGAAGGTGAGGGTGGATTTCACGGAGGGATCGTTCGCGAAGCAACGGATGCGGATGCGGTCGGAAAGCTCCACCCAGCCGTATTCCTCGACGAGACGGGTGACGATGGTTTCCAGGGTGTAACCGTGGAGGGGATCGTTGGGGTGGGAGTTCATTAGGGCAGCTCGCGGATGCGGAGGTTGCGGAACTGGATGGGGGAGTCTTCGGATTCGAGGCAGAGATGGCCGGTGTTGGGTTGGGCGTTGTTGCCGCCGGAGACTTCGGTGCCGTTGACCCAGAGGCGGATCTCGCCGTTGATGGCGCGGACGTAGTAGTGATTCCACTCGCCGTGGGGTTTTGTGGTTTCAGCGGAGGGAAAACTGCGGACGCCATCCGGCGAGAGGGGCGGGAAGGGGGTGAGTTTCGCTTTTCCGACGGGAAATACATCGCCGTGGCAGGTGAACCACGTGGCCTTCTTGCCTGAGGATTTTTCGTAGGATTCCGTGTAACCGAGATCGAGCACCTGCACCTCGATGCCCTCGTTCGGCAGGCCGGGCTTGGTGAGCGCGTCGAGCGCGGCTTTGCTGGTCCAGACGAAAAAGCCGGAGTTGCCCGCCGGTTTCTCATGCATCCACTCGGCGACGAGTTCGAAATTCTGGTATTCCTTCACGCTGGCGATCACTCCGATCGGCTGGCCGGTGCAAGAGATGGTCTGCTTTTCGTCATCGAACTTCCAGGTGTCCTCCGCGCCGTTGACGGGTTTGAAATCGGCCTTGAGCAAGGGTTTCCAGCCGTCTTCCGAGCCGGTGATCTTCGCGGCGGGGGAATCCGCGTTGGCGAGAAGCGAGCAGCAGAAATAGACGGGCAGCAGGTATTTCATTCCCGAAAGCTACGGGGAATCGAAAGCGCGGCAATCCGATTCACGCTCAGATCGAGAGTTCCATGAACGCCTCGACCGCCCTCGACGGATCATCGGCGCGCATCAGGGTCTCGCCGACGAGGATCGCGTTGGCTCCTGCTTGCAGGGCGCGGAGGGCGTCCTCGTGGGTCTTGATGCCGCTTTCGGAAACGAGGATCACATCGTCCGGCACCTCCTCTGCGAGGCGCTCGGTGGTGGCCATATCGACCACGAAGGTCTTGAGGTTGCGGTTGTTGATGCCGATCAGATCCGCGCCAAGGTCGATGGCGCGTTCCATTTCCGGGAGGTCGTGGACTTCCACGAGGACATCGAGCTGGAAGGATTTCGCCTCGTCGTAAAGGCGGCGCAGGAGGTCGTCGTCGAGGGCGGCGACGATGAGCAGGATCGCATCCGCTCCGGCGATCACCGCCTCGTGGATCTGCGTTTCGTGGATGGTGAAATCCTTGCGCAGAAGGGGGACGGTGGAGAACTCGGAGATTTTCGTGAGGTAGGAAAGCGAACCCTGGAAATATTTCTCATCGGTCAGGATGGAGAGGCAGGAAGCGCCCCCTTCGATGTAGCGTCCGGCTTGGCGGATGGGGTCGAAGTCGGGGTCGATGAGCCCCACGGAAGGCGAGGCCTTTTTCACCTCGGCGATGAGCCCGAGTTGGGAGGGGCCGCGGTCGAGGGCGGCTCGGAAGCCCCGGAAATCGTCGCGCTGGAGGGCGGCGGCGCGGAGCATGGCGGCGCGGGGCAGCAGGGCCTGCACTTCAAGGTGTTTCGTAGCGATGATTTCAGCGAGTTTGTCGGACATGGCGCGGGCGGGAATTCGTAGGTTCCACACCTAGGACTGTGGAGCAATTTTTTCCGCGAAAATTTTGCCAAAATTCTCTTGATCGGTTCCGGCGGGTAGGTAACAACTCCGCACGCGCAGCGTCGCGGGCGTAGCTCAGTGGTAGAGCGCCACCTTGCCAAGGTGGATGTCGTGAGTTCGAATCTCATCGCCCGCTCCAATTCCCACCATCGGTTTCCGGTGGTTTTTTTGTGGAGGTGTGGCACCTGCATTTAGAATTATTGAACCGCAGATGGACGCAGATTCACGCAGATGGAAGAGAACAGTGGCAAATCGCCGGTAGAATGACGCTCTAATTATTTTCCTATCTGCGTCCATTAACGTCCATCTGCGGTTGAATTCCTTGCATTTATCACCGCCGATTTCGCAAACGCGATCGTCCTGCCTGTTGATGTGATAGGGCTTGCGGTTCCGCGCGTGATGCGGCGATGTTTCCGGCCTATGCATTTGTGGTCGAAACTTTCAGGGGCGAAATGGGCTGACGCTTGGGAAGAGCGTTTCGTGGGGAATCCGAATTTCGTTCTCGAGTATGTGAAGGGCGGGAAGTCGGTGCGTCTCCAGGTTTACTGCGCGAGCAAGGCCGAGGCGGATGCGATTTTCTCCCAGTTCGGTGGTTCGGTGCGAAAGGTGAAGGACGCGGAATGGAACAAGACGCCGGAGCCTCCGAAACCGCTGAAGGTGCGCGATGCCTTCCTCGTGACGGCTGAGACGGATGCGAAAAAGCTCGCCGCCCTGCGCAAGGAACATGGCAAGCGCGAGATCATCGTGATCCCGCCGGAGATGGCCTTCGGCACAGGCGATCACGCGACGACCTCGACCTGCATGCGGTTCCTGGTGGATATTTCCCGCGAGCGGAAAGGGACGGAGTGGACGGTGGCCGATCTCGGGACGGGGACGGGCTTGCTCGCCATCGCAGCCGCGAAGCTCGGCGCGGGCGAGGTATGGGGCTGCGATTTCGATCCCTTCGCCGTCGCGGTGGCTAAGCGCAACGCCGAGCGCAACGCCACGCCGGATGTGGTGATGGTCGAGCAGGATGTGCTGAAGTGGAAGCCGCGCAAAAAGGGCTACGACGTGGTGCTCGCCAACCTTTTCTCCACCATCCTGATCGAGGCCTGGCCGGTGATCGCGAAGTCGATGGGCAAAGGCTGTGATCTGGTTGTTTCCGGAATCCTGGCCACTCAGGCGTGGGAAGTGTTCGAATCCGCCGCGAAACAGGGTATCGGTTTCAGCAAGGTGGTGAGAAAAGGTAAATGGGTGACGGCACGAGGCGGGTGGTTCGATGACATCGCTCGCACTGGCTGAAATGGATGGTTTTGATCCTTCCGCTTTGGATTCAAGATCGCAGGACGACAGGATTCCCAGTCACTCATGCCGACCCGAGGTTGCCAGTCGCTGATAGGCGACTAGAGTAAGACCATGGATGATCGCTATCAGATGCTTCTCACCTTCGCGGTGTTGGTGGGGGTGTTCGTGGTGTTCGTGAAGGAGTGGCTGCCGAACGACCTCGTCGCGCTGGGCGGCATGAGCGTGCTGCTTGTTTTCGGAATCCTCGATGAGGCGGATCTCGGGAAAGTGTTCGGCAACGCCGCGCCGCTCACCATCGGAGCGATGTTCGTCCTCGGCGAGGCGCTCACGCGGACGGGGGTGATCGATGGGATAGCGGTGCGTTTCGAGAAATGGGCGGGGAAATCCCTCACGCGCGCCACCGTGATCCTCGCGCTCATCGTGATGCCGCTCTCGGCATTCATGAACAACACGCCGGTGGTCATCGTGTTCCTGCCCGTCCTCCTCGCCTTTTCCCGCAGCACAGGGCTGAAGGCGAGCAAGCTGCTCATCCCGCTCTCCTTTCTCAGCATCCTCGGGGGCACAATCACCCTGATCGGCACTTCGACGAACCTGCTCGTCTCCGGGCTTGCCAAGCAGGAGGGGCAGCCCGCCTTCGGCCTCTTCGAGATCAGCGGGCTGGGCATCGTCTATGCGCTCGTCGGTGCGCTCTACATCCATTTCATCGGGCGGCGGCTGTTGCCGGATCGGGATACGGTGAGCAGCCTGCTGGATTCCGAGGACACCCGGAAATTCTCCAGCGCGGTGGAGATCCCGGAAGGGTCGCCGCTGATCGGGGTGCGCCTCACCGACCATCCGCTGTTCACCGACAGGAAATCCACCATCGTCTATGAGGTGATCCGCCAGGGCAGGCGTGAGGAGGACATCCCGCTGGATGCGATCACCCTTCAGGAGCGGGATGTGCTGTGGTTCCGCGCCACGGCGAAGCGTCTCGCGGAGATCCAGGCGACTCCCGGCGTGGACATGATCCACCGCAAGGCGGGGACTCCCGAAGCGGAGATTTCCCAAGGCAACGAGGTGAAAACCGTCGAGGCCATCATCGGCCCGCGAAGCCCGCTGATCGGGAGGAGCGTGAAGGAATCCAACATACGCCGCCACTACGGCATCGTGGTCGCCGCCGTGCACCGGAAGGGGATGAACCTTTCCGAGGGATACCAGGATATCCGCCTCGCGTTCGGCGATACGCTGCTGCTGGAGGGGCCGGTTCAGAATATCAACCGCCTGAATCAGGAAGGCAGTTTCCTGAGCCTCAACGAAACCGTCATGCTCGCCCCCCTGAAATCGCGGGCATGGATCGCGGTCGGCATCCTGGCCGCTGTCGTCATTGCGGCGGGTTTCAACCTCCTTTCCATCACCAGCGCCGCGATCATAGGCGCGGTGCTGGCTGTCATGACCGGCTGCCTCGACCTCCGCGGCGCCTACAAGGCGGTGGAGTGGAATGTGCTTTTCCTCATCTACGGCATGCTCGGCATCGGCATGGCGATGCAGAAAACCGGCGGCGCGGAATGGATCGCGATGGGCTTGGTGGGTGCGTTGGACGGCTTCGGCCCGGTGGTGATCCTGGCCATGATCTACCTGCTGGCCTCCCTTCTGACGGAAATGGTCACGAACAACGCCGTGGCCATCCTCCTGACGCCCATCGCGATTTCCATCGCCGTATCCATGGACGTCGATCCGCGCCCGTTCCTCGTCGCGATCATGTTCGGCGCGAGCGCGAGTTTCATCACCCCCATCGGCTACCAGACGAACACATATGTCTATGGTGCGGGAGGTTACCGCTTCGGGGATTTCCTGAAAATCGGCATCCCGCTCAATCTGATCCTGTGGGCGGTGGCGGTGCTTCTCATCCCGAAATTTTGGCCGTTCTGAGCCGTCATACGCGGTAGGGCGTTTCGTCCTCGGCCACTTTCGAAGTTTCGGAAATGCCCTCCGCCACGGGCTGCGGGCCGATGAGGGAGGGCAGCCTCGCCTCCAGCCACATGCGGGCATGGGTGTTTTTCAGCGCGCAGGCCCAGATCGTGACGACGTGCCAGCCGAGGTCGCGCAATTCCGCCTGCACCCGCTCGTCGCGAGCCTTGTTGCCTCCGATTTTCGCCTTCCACCACGCGCGGCGTGATTTCGGCATCTTGAAATCCGGGCAATTCTCATGGCCGTGCCAGAAACAGCCGTGCATGAAAACGACCGTGCCATGCTTCGGCAGCACCACGTCGGGGCGACCCGGCAGGTGTTTGTTCTTCGGCCCGTTCACGGTGAAACGGTATCCCATGCGATGCAGCATCGAGCGCAGCGCAAGCTCCGGCTTCGTGTCACGCCCGCGGATTCGGGACATGATGTGGGATCGCTGCTCGGGTGTGAAAATGTCAACCATCCGCCGCATTGAAAGCCGGATGTCGCCGCGCCGCACGCGTTTTTCGCGGATAGACCGTTTCTCAAAAGTCTTTTCGTGAAAACCGGTTTTTGTTCTGGACCGGTGCGGCCATCCTGCTTTTCTGATTCATCGGCCGCACCCGTCAACTCCCTAACCCCGAAACCTGCCCGCTCCCG
>JBJONG010000018.1:0-78492 GCA_046051965.1 Verrucomicrobiota bacterium | reverse complement strand
GGCTGTAGTTCTTGAGTAGCTCGTCGAGGAGAGCGTCGGTAATGGGCTGTTTCATTTGGATGTGCTGGTTCTGTTGATGGGGCACATCGACGGAAAGCACTTACACAAAATTTATGACACCCCCCGCGTTCGGCTTGGCTTTGCCAACGCGCTTCATTGGCCACCGAGTTGTGAATGAGGGGTTGGAACATCCTTCGTTCACTTCGTTGGCTTCTGTGAAAATCTTTGATCCTAAATTCCGTGGTGGCGATTCCGGATTCTGGGATGATGGAGAAACGAAGCGTCCCGGCTGCTACCCGGCGTTCCGTCCAACAAAGCCGCCCTTAAAAGCTGTGAATAAAGAATCACAGCAGTCCAGAGCCTGCAGCGCACTCTACGTTGCTATCACATTTTCGCGCACGGACTTGAGGCAAATGGGATGACATACAAAGGAGTGGAGAATGCGGTTAAGATAAAAACCCGCCGAGGCGCCCTCCAGCGCCCGGCGGGTTACTAAACGCCGTTGCGAAACTCAATAAACAACGGCAAACTTTCAAGGCTCAAGCACGGCGGCGGCGCAGCAGTGCGAGCATGCCGAGGCCGCCGAGTAATGCGGCGCGGGGCTCGGGGATGACCGTGAGCACGCCGCTGGAGGTGTTGAATAGGTATCTGGAGTCCAGATCGATCACCTTAGTCCATATGCCTGCCCCGGTGCCGCCCCCATTCCGGGTGAAGCTATTGATACTGAAGTTCGAACCGAAGGATTCAATAAGGGTTGCCACATTCACAATGTTCCAACTGTCGTCTATGGTAGTGCTCGCGCTTGTGAGATCGAATGTGAAAAGTCCGTCGAGACTGACTGTCCCTGCTCCATTGATTTGGTTGTTCACCCCATCCAGGCCGATTTTGAAGTTGAGGCCGCCGGTGCTGGATAAGGCGAGTGTGCCGTTATTGACTAGGGTGTCGCCGGTGTAGGTGCTGGTGCCGGAGAGGGTCAGGGTGCCGTTGCCGATCTTGGTCAGTGCGACCGTTCCACCAGTTGTGCCGTCGTCGTTCTTGATGACGCCAGCGAAGTTGGAGCTCGCGTCGCCGGAACCGACGGTGAGGGTGGAGGTTCCCGCTCCGCTGTTATTGAAGATGACCGCGCCGGTGGCCGTGCTGCTCAAGCCGGCGATGGTTTCATTGTTGCCGTTGAGGTCGAGCGAGGGGATTTTATCGCTAGCGAGACTCATCGTTACGGTGCTGCCATTGGGGATCACCCCGCTGTTACCGAGCACAAGCCGAGCGCCCCCGATCGTGGTGGTTCCGCTGTAATCGTTAGAGGTGTTGGACACCTTCGCTGCTGCTACTGCAGCGTCGCTGCCGTTACCAGCCACCCTAAAGTTGCCAGCACCGGTGATCTTGCCAGTGACGTCGAAGTTGACCATGGTCGCTCCCGCGTTTGCATTGCGAGGACGGATGGCCATGACGGCACCGTTGTTGATGGTCATCGTGCCGCCAAGTGCGTGGCCGGTATTACCGAGTCCATCAAAGGTGGTGATGTCTCCGCTGGCACTGGAAAAGGTGAAATCCTTGGCGATGTTTTGGGTTGAGCCAGCGCTGATGACAAGGCTTCCACCGGCCATGGAGAAACCGGAAGTGCTGGAATAAAGGGTGTTCGCGCCGCTGTTGACGCGCAGGGTGCCAGCGGTGATGGTCGTGGTTCCGGTGTATGTGATGGCGCCCGCGAGACGCACTTGTGCGGCGCCCTTTTTGTTGATGCCCTTACCGATACCGGCGAGGCTCGAAGTGATCGTATGGTCGCCGCTATTGGCTGTGATATCCGTGCTGGCGTTGAGCAGGTTGATTGTGCGACCGGTGATGTTGAAGTTGCCTCCTCCGGAAGCCGCGTTGAAAGTGATGCTGTTTACGGTAGGGTCGATTGTGCCGATGGTAACGGCACCCGCAGTGCCCGTGGTGCCGGTGCCGAACTGGGCATCGCTGTTATCCGCCCAAACCACGTTTGTGGAGCCGTCCAACCAGCGAGCGTCAACGCCGTTCCAAGCGGCTGGCGCATCGGAAGTGCCAGTAGTTCCGGCATTTGCATCCCACTGGAGCGTGCCGGCGGTGGCGGGGATCGCTGCTGCGCACAGCATTGCAAGGTATTGTATGCGGAGGAATGGATTGTAGCGAGGTTTCATCTAGTTTGTTTTGGTGGAGATTGGAGAAGCGGAGTTATGAGTCCGCGCTGCGAATTAGATTTAGTCGAATGCTGCGGAATCCGGTATCCCTCGTACGAGGGGTTTTTCGTGCGCGGGAACATCCCGGGGAAAAGGCGGATTGCCCTAGGGGATCCGGCCAAAGACAAGTGCGCCTTTGAGCGCGCTTGGAGACGAAGTCCCTGGACTGCAGCAGTCCAAGGTTGCTTCGCACGGGCGTGCCGCCGTTTACTATACATGCCTGTTTCAACGGGAAGCTTTCGCGGCGGTGTGCTTCATCGTCCAGTTCTTGAAGTCGAGGGTGGTCTGCTGGCCGCCGCCGTTGATGGTGAGGGGGCCGCCGTGGGCGTCCTGTTTCATCCACGGGTTCTCGAGCATGGGCCAGTTTTTGTAATCGATGGTTTTCCCGTTGATGCTGGCGGGCATGTTGCGGCGTTTGGGATCGGGGGCTTGCTTGATGAGGACATCGCCGCGGCGGGTGACGTAGCGGCCGATGGTGGGGGTGGTGCCGGGAGTGTGGGAGACCTTCGTTTTCGCCCGGATGAGGGTGCGGAAGGCGGCGAGCTGCGCCTCCGGGGTGGCGGCGGGGAATTCGCTGGGGTGGGCTACCTCCATGGCCATGGCGAAGCGGTTGTCGGTGGGGCTGGGTGCGGCGAAGGACGGGCTTGCGATGTGGATCTGGGAGTCTCCGGGCTGGGGTTTGCTGCGGGCGGTCAGGGGTGGTTTGGCCGGATCCCACTGGAATTTCACGTCGGAGCTGAGTGCGATCATCACCGGGCCGTAGTGGAGAAAGATCCTGCCCTCGGTGGCGGCGTCGTTAAACATGGCGAGGTGGCCGCCGGGGATATTGCCCATGGCGTGGCGCGGATCGCGGGAGCCGGGGTGGCTGATGTCGAAGGCGAAGAGGACGGCATCGCGGTGTTGGACGGTGGCGAAATCGAGTCCCATTTTCCCGTGGTTGGCGGCGGCGCGGAGTTTTTTCTGATCGGCGGTGGCGGGTTTCACGAGGGAGAAGAAATTTTTCATGCCCTTCCAGCGGACGCCGTATCCGTAGCACCAACCGCTGCCGGCGGCGCGATTGTCCTGATGGCTGAAGAGGATGAACTCGTCTTTCCATACATAGGCGGACTGGAAGCCATCGCCGCGGCTTCTGGAGAGATAGACGGCATCCCGGTCGGCGGCGGCGTGGAGCAGGGAAAGGGAAGGCTCGTAGTCCATGGCGGCGAAGAGGCCCATTTCCTTGCATTCCTTGTAGTCCGGGCGGAAGCGCGGCCCGGATCCGAAGCAGAGCCAGAGGTAGCGGCCAAGGCTGCCGAGGTGCCCTCCCTGTTCCTCGTAATTCCGCGAGGACCAGATGCCGATGTAGCCTTCCTTTTGCCAAACGGGAGCAAGCTGGGCCATGCAGGCGGTGAAGGAAACTTCCGCGGTGCGTTTCATTTCCGGATCCTTCGCGAGCTGTGCGACGGTGAGCATGGGAAGGATGTTGAGCCAGCCGTAGTCGGAGGAGGCGAACTCGCGGCAGCCCTCCTTGGCCTGATCCATGAAGCGGTCACGGAGGGTGTTGCGGGTGTTCGGATCGTCCGGCTTGCGGTCGTTTTTCGGGTGCTCGAAGGATTCCTCGCCGAATTCCTCGGAGCCGAGGTAGCGGATGACCCATGCGAGCATGGAAAGGTTGGCGGTGCCGGGAGTGCGGTAGTTGATGGTTTTCAGGCGGCCCCGGATGTTTTCGCGGGTTTCGGCGTGGAGATAAGGCTTCCAGCGGATGCACATATCGACGGCGGGCCAGAGATCGAAGGTGTAGCCCTTCGATTTCATCCAGCGGGATTCTGCGAGAGAGCTTGCGCGGGCTTTTTCGATCTGTCCGGTGGCGAAATCGAGGGAGACGTTGGTGAAGCGGAAGGACGAGCGGGCCTTGCCATCGATGTAGCTGTTGAGGACGTATTGGCGGCGTTGTTTGTAGGCGACGAGCAAGGGATCCGGGGCGGGGATGGCACGGAGCTGGAGGGCGTTGATGAGGCAGCGAGGGGATTTCCCCTTAGGCGCGGCGGCGGTGAAATCGAGGGTTTGTGAGGACTCGCGGGCGAGGAAGATGGCGGTGATGCGGGTTCCGAGGTTGCCGTCCTGCGCGGGCTTGTCCGCGGCGCCGCCGGGGTGGAAATGGAGAAACGGGGATCCGCTGACGCGTTGGGAGAATCCGCAGGCTTCCGGGCGGGAGTCGTTGCTCCAGAGCTGGATTTCATACCACTGCCCGGGGCGCAGGCGGGTGAGTTTCAGCGAAGCTTTACCCGATTTTGCACCGACGGCGCCCTTCAGGAGATCGCGATACGCGGGGGGAAGCTTGGCGAAAGGGCCGGAAGACGAGCCGTGCTCGGCGGAAGACTCGGTGAAGCCGGGTGCCGTGTCGTTTTTCTGGGATGCGAACGGGAGGAATTTCAACCCGCCGATTTCAATCGGATCGGGATGCGTGCCGAAGGAGTAGGCGCGGTCGGCGGTGCCGTTCCGGCTGATGTCGGAGGCGTCGCGGACGGGTTGCCAGGAATTCCACGTGACCGGCTCGCCGGAGAGGACGGTATCCGGGGGCGCGGCGGCATGGAGGGAGGCGGCAAACATGAGCAGACTCACCCATGGAAGCCAGCGACGGAGTGAATCTACGAAAAGAGGCGATCTTTGGGGTTTGGAGAAACGGGTAGGCATGTTCGTGCGTCGTTGGGTGTGGGTTTGATCCGCTGGGAAAATCCTTTGCAGGAAAACCACTCATTCGCCTGCGAATGCAGGAAATTGTCTCCTTCCGACAACGGAAGGAAAAGCCTAGTGCCTGAATCGGTTAGAACATATCGCTCGAACGAGGGATATTTCTGCTCCGCAGTCAAAATCCGGAGTCACTTCGTTTTTTCCAGCGGCACCGCCATATGCGCAGTCCACTTGATGGCTTCGAGGATATGTTGGCGCACGAAGGGGGTTTTAAGGGAGCGAAGATCGTGTCCGAACTCGGTGTAGAAGAAACGGCCGCCGCCTTCGGGTTCATGCGTCCAGGCGATGGGATGATCTGCGCCCATCGGCTTTCCGTTGCGGGTTTGGAAGTACTCGCGCACCGGTGTGTATGTGCTCTCGTCCACCCGCATGAGCACATTGAAGCCAGGCTTTCCGGTGACGGATTCATCGTGGTTGGTCCAGTCGGCTTCGATCCAAAACTCGGCCGGCTGCCCCTTGACACTGGGATGTTCCTTCGCTGCGGGATCGATCGTGACCCTGGCCTTGCTGAAGTCCGAGTCGCTATTGAAATCGCAGCCACCGAGCGCATTCAACCACGGCCAATTCTTCTGGTGCACCAGTGCGGCGTGCAGCCCCACGATCCCTTTCTTGCCCGTGGCAAACCAGTCTTCCACGGCCTTGCGCTGCGGCTCCGGCAGCACTTTGTCGAGTTCGTTGGCATTGTTCAGAATCAACACGTCGTAATTCGAGAGCACCTCGGGCTGCATGTCCTTCCAATGCTCGGTAACATCCACCTCGAAGCCGTTTTCATGACCAAGCAACACCAGCCAGCGATTGATCGCCGGGATTTCGGGATGGCGATAGTAGCCGGTATCCGAATACACCAGCACCTTCATGCCGACGCCCTTGTCAGGAGTGGTCGTTGTGTCGTGAGCCGATGCGATGCTGACGCTTTGCAGGAGCAAGACGAAGAAAGAGAGGATGGTTTTCATGAATATTTTCGAGATCGGTGTGTGTGGAGTCGCCTGCGGCTCTAGGAACTGGGTTTCTAGGGCTATCGCAAGCCCTAGTTAGTTGCACAACGCGGTTAAAACCTATCGCTCGTACGAGGGATATTAATCCTTTTGCCCGGAGCAGCAAACTGGCGCATTTTTTCCTCGGATCTCCCGCCGTAGAGCTGGATGGATACGGCGGGGCTGCGGCCACCCCGGAGCGGTTGACCTGCTTCAGAGTTCACGTGAGTCCCCGCTTCGATTCACTTCGGGGTTACGGTTTCGGAAATGGCCCAGATGCGTGGGGCGGGGCGGTCGTTTGTGTTGACGATAAAGAGGAGCTGCCGGATCCCGGTATCGTGCCTCCAGGTGGTGCGGCAGAGTGGACTCGGACGCGTCTCCCCGGGCAGCAGGCAGTCGATGGCGACCGGGTAATCACCGGACTCCGTGCTTGAGGGTTTGACGATGGCGGATTTCCCCGGGGTGATGCGGAATTTCGCCTCGCCCAGGGTGCCTGCGATCTCTGCGGTGGAAAGATTGAAGCAGAGCAGATCACCGGGTTTGAAATGATCCAGAGAACCATTCACCGGCAGTACTCTGACAGGAAAAACCTTGTTACCCGGATCGGGGAAAAACAGCAGGATCACCCGCTGCCATGCGGCAGGCACCTTGATCTGGGGTGCGCCCGGCGGGATCGGAACACCGGACTGCGGTGCCTGCGGCAGGAGGGCGAAGACCAGATCGCCCGCAGGGATGGCTACCGGTTCTGACAAATTCATCGGCGGTAATTCCACCTCGATGCTGGTTGCCGGATGGTAGAGCACGGCAGTTTCCGGCATATCCGGCGGGCGCTTGAAAAAAACGGCGCGGAGACTTCGCTCCTGCGCCATCGTGGGGACAATGAGGAACAGGGCGGCTGTTAGGAAAAGGAAGGTGCGAGGGATGATCATGGGTTGTGAAAATTTTTGACCACAGCGAGCATTGAGAACACAGAGGGAAGATCTTACTTTTGGAAAAGATCTAGACCTCATCCGCGTTGAGCCAGCGGAAGGAAACGATGGTGAATCTCCGCCCGAACCGCTCATTGGCGGCGGATTGGAGGAATTTCTCGGTAGTGCTATCGGTTCCGAGGACGGGTGTGTCGGTGGCCGCATCGCTTGGATCGACAAACTCCGGGTTTCTCCGGATGATGGCCTCGCACCAGGCGCTGGCGGTGATGTTTCCCTGGGTGTCGCGGGCATCGCCGTAGGCGCGGATCACGAAGGTGTCGTCGCGGACGGAAAGCACCGGCGCGAGCGGGCGGAGGATATCGGCTTGGCGGATCCAGCCGGGCAGGCCGTTGGCCGTCCAGCCCTCGGCGGCTTTACTGAAAAGGTAATTCGCATCGGCTATTGCGGGAATCAATGCTGGCGTGATCTTGTCGGAGTTCTTTTGGAGTTCCCGGTATGGGTTTTTGGGATCCGTTGTGCCGCGTGCGGCCAGTGCGTCGAGGGCGGCCTGAACGGCACCGGCGAGGGCGAGCTGCACCTCGCTGCTTGAGGAGCTGAGACGACGGTTGATGAATTCCGAGAGCGAAAGGAACGGCCCCCGCAAGCGGACTTGCCTGACGATCTCCTCGGCGAGGGCATCGAGCTGCTCGTCGGTGAGCGCCCGGTGGCCGGAAAACTCCAAGGCATCTGCAAAATTCCCTGTAGGTGCGGCATCGAACCCAGCCGCGCCGCCACCGGCCACGCTCATGCGGCTGACAACGTTGTCGCGCTCCGGTGCCAGTGACACATTCCAGCTTGTTCCGGTCTCGGTGAGGTAGGGCTGCCGCTGGCCGAGCGCGTGACCCAACAGGGCGCGCCATGCCGCCACCGAGGTGCTGTTGACGTTGAACATGCCATCGACGCTGAGCTTAGAGGCTATGTGGCGGTAAGAATCCGCAGGTTTCACGTCGCGATCATAGGCCGTGTCAGGGTTAGGGCTCACGGCTTCCGAGGTGGGGCGAAACATGCGGTTGGGAAGCGGGGAGCCGGTATTCGGATCGCTGGAATGACGCAGGAAATCCTTATACACCACATCCAGCGTGCGCTCGGCCTGGCTCGTCCAGTCCTTGAGATCCGGGGCAATGGAGGAGACGAACCAGTCATCGAAAAACACGTGGTTGAGACAGTAGGCATCGTCGTGCTGCATGCGTTTGGTATCGACGAAATCCGGGCGGATCACCTGGTCTGGCGGCATCAAAGGTGAGGCCTGGCTGTTGGCGAAGATATTGAACTGGAAAGGCGGCACGGGATTGCAATTGCGCAGGTCGAAGTGCTGGAGATCGCAGAGACTCTGAACCGGACGTGTCGGGATCTCGGCGACCGAGCAACGGGTGAGGCCGGACGAGGCGTCAAGGCCGCTGACGATGTAGCCACGGTGGGTGAATGGCTCCACGTTCGGGCGGGCGCTGATATCACCCCCGTTGATGAACTGGATGTCGTAGCTGGAATTTGCGGGATGCAGGGTGCCGGCACCCATTGTTGACGCGGTGTTGCTGAGATCGTTGAAGTAGTTGAGCGGGTTGGCCTGCGCGTAGCCGATGCTTGGCACAACCGCATCGTTGGCGGTACGGAAGCCGACCACGCCGCTGGCGAAAAGGCGGTTTTTGGTATGACCCTGCACCTCGGAAAGCTTGCAAGAGGGTAGATCGACAGCGGCGATGGGTGGCCAGAGTTGCGTGGCGGCCTGCTGGCTGAACATCAGGTATTGTCGGCTGGCACGGTGGGAGAAGTTGTTGTCTGTGCTGTTGCCTCCCAGAGTATGATAACCGAAATCGAGAGCCGAACCGTATCCACTGCGTCCGTCTTTGCTGATCTTCGCATCGAATGTCAGATCCACCTTGAAGTCCGAGTCCTTGGGAGCGGAAACCTCTGTGTTAGAAGGGCCGATTCTCGTGTATTGGAATCCTCCGTAGGTGCGGTAGCCCGGATAAAGATCCATATACTTGTAGGTGTTCGTTCCCCCATCCACCAGAGTGTTGTCCTTGAGGCTGAAAACACGGGTTTCACCGGGACTGAGGGTGGTGGATTCACCGCTGAGTCCGCCGATCAGACGCATGTCGATGTTCCCGATGCCGCCGATCTGGTTGAAGCTGAGGGCGGGATATTTGGTGGAGCCGACGGTGAAGCTGAACTTGATTGGCAAAAATTCCAGACCCACCGTGTTGACTACATAGCGTCGAGGCGCGTCGAGGGTGATCTCGACGTTGTAGGGATTCCACAAGACAATGACCGGGTTCATCACGAGGGCGGCCTTGAGGTTTGCGGGATTGGCGGCATCCGGGATGGATGCGAATGAGAACATGAAATAGATGCGGCTGAGTGCGGGCCAGCGGCGAGGTTGGTCAAGGAACTCGTAGCGGTATTGGCGGTTCGGGGTGCCGTTGTTCCACCAGCTTTCCAGAGCCCACGGCATGCCGACACGTCCGCTGGACGGGTTGAGAGCGATGAGATTCTTGTACTGGACGCAGGCACGGCGCAGGTAGTCCCAGCTCACGATCGGCGGGATCTGGCTAAAGCTGCCTGCGGAGGGGGCGGCCGAGTATTGGGACCACGCGTAAAGAAGCGGGTTGGGCGGGTGGGCCAAAGGGGTGGTCTGGGCAGGTGCGGCTTTGGAAAATGTTTGTTGTTGCCCCGGCTTGAGGGTGAAGAAAGGCAGGCCGGTGGCGGACAGTTCGTCATATTTTTCCGTCATCAGCGAGAGGTCGCGTTTCCAGCCTCCCGTGGCGGCATTGGTGAGTAGTCCGGCAGCCCAGACGGTGGCATCATGGAAGTTTCCTTTCGCGGCACTTGCGTCGGTGGCGGCGAGCATGAGTGAGCCTGTGCTGGGCAAAGCCATGTCAGGAGCCCCGCTGAGTCCGAAGGCTTTGGGCGATGGCACCGCGTGCGCACGGGCCCGTTCCAGCCAGGCCATCGTGTCATCTGCCGTGGGTTTGACGTCTGGAGCGATGTTGGCCTTGCTGTTCTCGCCGCCAACCCACCAACCGAGGGTTCCCGTGGCGGTGTTCGTCGCCCTGACCGGAGTAGGCTTGAGGAAAACCCGGCGCTTGGGATCGGTCACGCTGCCACTCGCAACGAGCGGCACGAATCCTGTGGCCGCTTCGCTTTGCAGATCTGGAACCACCGCTGGATCGGGGGCCACGCCCTCCGCCGATGAAACCAGCCAGCCGAGAAAGCGCCCGCCCGCGCCAGTGGCGGATTTTTTTGAGGCATAGTCCGGCTTGAGAGGTCGGCCTGCGGATGGGCCGGTCACTTCATGATCCGTTCCCTCCCAGCTGCGCCAGACACCGTAGGCGGGAGTCACGGAGTTCAAATCCAACGATGAATCATCCGGCACGCGCGGTGCGGTGATCCGCGTATCGGGGCCGGCGAGGGACTGCACGCGACCTATCGCCAGCATCAGTGCCAGCCGGGCGTTGGCGCGTGCCTGTTCGTTGTTTGTGGATTGCGATGCACTGCGCAGCGTGACGGATGAGAGAGTGAACAGCCCTACGGCGAGTATGAAGAGCAGCACCATCAGGCTGAGAGTGACAATCAAAGCGAAGCCGCCTTGGACATGGTCGAGGCGGGGATGCTGTGAAAGTGCATTTTTCATATGTGTCGGCAAATAACCGGGTGGTGCCCGGTGATACCCATCAGCGGCGCATCGTCTGCCGGAACTTGCTTTGGAATGCTCGCATGCGCCCGATCGGCGATACTCCGCACGGAAACCGCCTTGTCCGCCGATTCCCTAAACCGGGTGGGCATGAGGAGTGAAAGGAGGGCGAGGATCGGAATCACGACCAACAAATCGACAAGCGCATGGCCACAGTGGCGGATGTGGGATATGGGTCGGGTTTCCATGAATACTTTCATATTTCATGGAATCCCGCGATCCCGTCAATCGCTCGAACGAGCGATACTACGGCTCCTCAGCAGCCCGTAGCACCAGAGCCGCGAGTTTTTCAAGCGGCTCCCCGCCGCCGAGTTGTCTTTGATAAAGCAGGGCGGTGGCGACCTCGGGTCGGCTGACCGTCTTCGGGGTTCCGGTCCGCCCCACTTCCTGGCCGCTTCCGGTGCGCGTGTTTCCTTTCACGCTCACCACTCCCTGCGGATCGATCCTGGATATAAGCCATGCGTTGCCGCGCTGGGCGGCGGGAAGCCATGATGGCTGTTGAAATTCCTCGGGCGTCACCAGCAAGAGGCGCTGGAGGTAGATCAGCGCCACCGCGTGGTAGCTGCTGTCATGCCCGCCTTTTTCCGGAAACGCGCCATCCTGACGTTGAAGGCGGATGCCATCTTGTATGAAGTAAAGGGCGACCCGCCGCAGCTCCTGATGGTCATGGATCAAGGCGCTCTGCATCAAACCGCAGCCTACCAAAAATCGCCGGTGCCCGTAGATCCGCTGGTTTTCCGCCGCCCTGAAATTCACGGGTGATGCCATCCACAAGGCGCACTTCAGCAACGGTTTCTTCAGGGCATCGACGCGCGCCTGGAATCTGCCTGCCATGGGCGAGGCCTCGATCAGCAGGATCGAGTGGGCGGTGGTCTCCACGAGAAAACTGGCGCTATGGAACGCATCGTCACAATCGAACGATCCATCCTCCTTCATCCTGGCGAAGCCCCATTCCAACTGCTTCAAGCCCCATTCGACCGACTCCCCGTTCCGGTGTGCCAGCCCGGACTGCACCCAGCGTCCGCCGTCCCGCTGTGTTTCCACATACCATTTCCTGCCGGGATCTTTCTCCCATTCCCGGTTCATGAACACCGCCCCGCTCTGCTCACGCCAATCCGCAGGTGCCGTGCGCGGGATGTTCACCAGCTCCATGTAAGCCGGCGAAGTGACGAATGCATATTCCCCGGCAAAGACCTGGAAAACCATCGCTAGAAGGGTGATCGCGACACCCGTTATCCGTTTCATGCCAGCGGAACGTTCCAGAATGCGGATTTCATTCAACGAAAGCGGGCGGGATCAGTTCACGCGCAGATAACCGAGCTGAAATCCGGCGGCCACCGCCTCGGTGCGGTCCGCGGCGTGGAGTTTGGCGAAAATGCTTTTCAGGTGGGTCTTGATCGTGTGCTCGCTGAGATCGAGCACACGGCCGATCTCCGCGCTGGTCAGGCCACGGCGGAGCTCTTCCAGGACATCGATTTCACGTTCCGTCAGCGGCTCCAGCGGAGTGGCGTCGGTGCGGTCGTAAGGATGGCAGACACCGTTCCTGTGCGCGTCGAGGATCGCCTGGATGATGGCGTCCCGGGGCTGGGTTTTCACGAGGAATCCGCAGGCGCCGGCTTTGTGGGCGCGGTGGAGATCCGCCTCAAGGGCGTCGGACGCGAACATGATGATCTTGCACTTCGGGTCAATCTGACGGAGCGCCACGGCGACATCGATGCCATCCGGCCCGCTGCCGAGGCGGATGTCCACAAGCGTGATGTCGGGCTTGCATTCCTTGAAAGCCATCGAGGCCGCCGCCGCATCCTCCGCCTCGCCGACCACGCGCAGGCCGACAGACTCCAACATCATGCGCAATCCGTCCCGGGTGACCGAATGATCTTCGATGATCATCAGGGAAATGGCGGGTTTTGCCGGGTGTGGATGGTGAGCGGTCATCACGGGTTGTTTTCGTTTTCAGGAGGGGGTGATGACATCAAAAGCGGGTTTGTCTCCACCCGGGCGATGCGCTCGCGGCTGAGGCTCATTTTCAGGCGGGTTCCCAAGGCTGGTGCGCTGGTAACGTTCAGCACCCCGCCCAGTCTTTCAATCCGTTGCCTCATGCTTGCCAGGCCAATGTGGTTTCCCGGCACATGGGCGGCGGCGAGGACGTCAAATCCGCAGCCATCGTCTTTCACCTCGATTTCCAGCCCGTCCGCCGAGAATCCGCAATGGATATCAATCTTCTCCGCCTTGCCGTGGCGCGAGGCGTTTTCCACCGCCTCCTGGCAGGCCAGCAACAGGCCTCTCGAAATGCTGGCGGGAAGCGGGAAGGGCTCGCCTGAGATTTCCGTGTTCACCTCGGCGCGGCTCCACTGGCGTTGGATTCTCGCGAGCCGCCGCAGCTCGTTGTCCAAATCACCTGTCTGCCGGCCCAGCTCGTAGAGGCACCAGATGCATTGGCGGAACTCATCACGGATACGGGTGAGCAGCGTGCGGGATTTATCCAGGGCCTCACCCACGCCTTCGCTCGCGGAATCCCTCCATTTCGCATCCGCCGCATCGAGATAGAACGAAAGCCCGGAAAGCATCGGCTGCAAACCATCATGCATCTCCCCCGCAAGGCGCGCGCGCTCCTCCAGTATCGCGGAATGGGCGGCGGTGACCTGGCGGTGCGTCAGCGCCTCGCTCGCGAGCTGGTTCGCTTGCGCACGCACGCGCCGCATCAGCAGCAGGGCCGCACCGCCCAGAAGCGCCGCGATGGCGACAGCGAGACCAAGGGCGATGAGCAGCCTGCGGGTATTCCACCAAGGCGGCACGCTGTGGATCACGATGTCAGCAGGGACACGCGACAGGATGCGCACGCGGGAAACCGTGTTTCTATCCGGAAAATACGCGCCCAGATCATAGGTCATCTCCGCCACACCGGTCACGGAAACTTCCGAGCCGGGGATTGGCAAGGGTGCGCCAGGCGATGATTTCAACTGCAATGCCTCGAATGACTGACCCGCATCCGACAGCAACATCTCGACGCCATCCGGCGATAGATGGCTTTCCAGAACCACCCCGCGAATGCGCACCAGCTTGCCATCGAACTCGCCCAGATCCGCCGTTTCAGGAAGGGCTAGAACCACCGGTGCAATCGGTTCTCCCGGCGATTTCCTGCGGGTTAGCGAACCGGCCAGCTCGGATGCACCCAGATAGGTCTCCACAAATCCGGCCGCCTCCACCACATCGCCCAAGGCATAAACCTGTTCCAGCGAGCGGGTGGACACCCGGGTGCCTCCCTTCGGCCCCTGCAAATACAGGACTCCGGGTTTCGACAAAGTCACCACGCCCTCGATGCGGCGGCGATGCTGGGAGTAGCCGCTCGGGACAAAGGCACGCAGCCGCCCGGCTTCCAGCAACGGCACTTCAAAGGGATCAGGCACACGAGGCCGATAGATTTCCACATCCTCCACCCGGTTCGTCTCGATGCTGATGCCCACAAACTCCCCGCGGCTGTTGAGGCGTGTGAAAACCACGCCCCGGATCAGCACTCCCGCATCCTCCATTTCCTCCGGCATTTTTCCCGGCATGGCAGGCACCACCGCCCGCGCCTTGCCGCTGGCTCCGGCCAGCACCATGACCCAGCTGCCATCCCCATAGTCGGATGGTCGGCAGCCGGTGATCACGCCCTTGAGCGCCACCCGCTGGGCATCATAAGTGCCGGTAAGAAGATGCCCCAATCCCCGATCCCTACCCTTGGGGATCTCCACCTTTCCCACTTTGCGGATCCTAGTGGCAAGAATGGAAGGGGCGTATCCGCCCTCCTGTGTCACGCCCGCCACTTCCACTTGATCTCCCACGGACAAGGATGGGTTCGCCTCCGGTTCGGGATCTTTCCCGCCATCTATGGAAACTCCTTTCCCAATGACGAAGATGCCCGCCCCGTCCTGATCGATCATGAAACCTCCCGGCAGCCGCCCCCTGGAACTCCATGTCACCACGCCGGTTACGGATACCGGCAAAGACTTTGCCGCCTCAGCCGATGTCATCAAGCGGATGTCCGCCAGACGGGTGATGGGCTCCGTTTCGGAAACGGTCTCGGCGGCCACGAAATGAAGAAAGCCTCCAGCCAGGCAAAGGATTCTAGATATGAAGGCGGCCATGGGTTTGGGTTCCAAGTGTGTATCGGGTGGTTTCCAAGAAAACTCATTTCGGCTCTGTGCGCAAGGTCACGAAATTTGAGGAATTTCCCGGCGATCCACGTATCATAGATGCATGATGAAAAAACTGCTGCTTGCCTTGTGCCTCGCGTTGCCGACATTGGCATCCTGCCAAACCGAGAAAATGATGGACGAAAACGACAAGAAACCCGCTGCGATGCCTGAAGTCCCCGAAGGCCATGAGGTGATTACCGTGGGCGTTGGATGCTTCTGGTGCGCGGAGGCTGCGTACGATCAACTCGACGGCGTGCATTCCGCCGTTTCCGGATACATGGGCGGGGAAACGAAAGACCCCACCTACGAGGACATCTGCACCGGCACCACCGGCCACGCCGAGGTCGTCCGCGTTGTTTTCGACCCCAAGAAAATCCCCTTGGAACGGGTTCTCGCCTGGTTCTGGGATCTCCACGACCCCACCCAGCTCAACCGCCAGGGCAATGACATCGGCACCCAATACCGCTCCGCGATTTTCTACGAAAACGACGCGCAGAAAGCCATGGCGGAAGCCTCGAAAAAGGCGGCGCAGGAAAACTTCGACAAGCCCATCGTGACCGAGATCACCAAAGCCTCCGTTTTCTATCCGGCTGAAAACTATCACCAAGGATACTATTTCCAGAACAAATCCAAGAACGGCTACTGCAAATATGTCGTAGAGCCTAAGCTCAAGAAGCTGAAACTCGATCACTGAGAAGGGGTTGCCGATATGCTCCGCCCATTCAGCGGTTTCATGCGCCCAATCAAGCGTTAGGCTGGCCTTGGCCTGCGTGTTGCTATTAGGATATCGGCCAGCCGACAACACCCTTGCTCTCTCCTGCGATTCATGGCGGCCTCCGCTTCTCCCCAACCCTCCACAACCCATGCCCGACGTTTGCCTCTATTTCCAGGTGCACCAGCCGCACCGACTCGATGAAAAGCTCAACCGCGAGATCCTCAACCGTGTGGCCGACAGGTGCTACCTGCCCGCCAACGACATGTTCAGAAAACGCATCGAGGAAAGCCACGGCTTGTTCCGCATGGCGCTCTCACTCACCGGCACGGTCATCGAGCAGTTCCGGAAATTCAGACCGGACGTGCTGGAGTCCTTCCAGGAACTCGTCGCCACCGGCGGCGTGGAGCTGCTCGCGGAAACGTATCATCATTCGCTCGCTTTCCTCTATTCGGAAAAGGAATTCCAACGCCAGTCCGACATGCACCTCGATCTCATGGAGCAGTGCTTCTCCGTGCGCCCGAAGGTGTTCCGGAACTCGGAGCTGATCTATGACAACGCGATCGCCGCGCGGGCGGAGACGCTTGGCTTCGATGGCGTGATCGCCGAAGGCACTCCGGCTTTCACCGACGGCATTTCCCCCAACTTCCTCTACCGCGCGCCCGACACCGCGCGCATCAAGACCCTGCTGCGCAACCACACGCTTTCCAACGACCTCGCCTTCCGTTTCTCCGATCCCTCATGGTCCGGCTTCCCGCTGACGTGGGAAAAATTCACCGCTTGGGTCGGCCAATCGCCCGGCGATCTCGTGAACCTTTTCATGGATTACGAATCGATCGGCGAGCACCAGAAAAAGGAGCAGGGCATCTATGAGTTCTGGCGGAAAGTTCCGGAAATCCTGATCGAATCCGGCTCCCAATGGGTCACGCCCTCCGAGGCCGTGGCGATCTATCCGGCGATACGCGAATACGATTGCCCCCGCGCCACCTCGTGGGCGGACGCCGAGCGCGACCTCTCCGCATGGACGGGCAACGCGATGCAGAAAGAGGCGCTCGCGAAAATCCGCTCCCTCGAAACGCCGGTGATGGCCGGCGGCGACGCAAAACTCATCGCCGCATGGGGTGCGCTCCAGTCATCGGACCACCTCTACTGGATGTCCACCAAAGGCGGCAGCGACGGCCAGGTGACAAGCTACTTCTCCCCCTACCGCAACCCGCAGGCGGCCTATGACGCCTTCATGGCTGCGCTGGAGGATCTTGGAAAACGCGCTCACTCCCAAGCCGCAGTCGGCGGGGTGGCGTAGTCGTTCCAGAGACGGTCGAGGAGCTGTTTGTCGGGTGCACCGTCGAAGGTGACGAAGCGGTATCCGGAGCGGTAGGCCTTGTCGTGGGCGATCTCCATGTCCCCCGCCATCTGCGGGGCGAAGGAGATGAACGGCTCATTGGGATGGATACGGATCGGTTGCGGCGCGCGGAAATTTTCCGGATGGCCAAGAATGGCGATGCCCGCTTTCCCCTCCCCCGCCGCTCCCGACATCGCGATCCAGCGCGCGGGCTTTCCATTCGCCCCATCGCGGTCGGTGAGGCCTTCGGAGGTCAGGAAATCCACGGTGCCGATGCCGTTCCATGCCTTGGCACCCCGGATTCCGAGGCCGCCGTAGCGGTATTCCGGAAGCTTCAGATCGTCATCGCCCGCCATCGTGTGCTCGAACTCCAGTTCCAGCAGGTGGAATTTTTCCGAGACGGCGTAGGCTTTCACCGTCCAGCTTTCGTTCAGCGCTATGACCGGCGCACCGCCGGTCAGGTCGGTGTATTCGTTCTCCGCCTCCAGCCCGGCGTGCACCGGCCCCGACCATGAGAAACCCGTCTCCTTGCAATCCACCTTGCCCTTGCCGTCGCCCATGTTCCAGAAATCCGGCTTGCGGCCTTGGAACACGGTGCTCGTCCACGCCGTCCACACGCCGTGGTGGTGGATGTGGTTCGCGGGATAGTCGTCGGTTACTATGTTTCCCGTAGGTGTGCGCAGGGGATGAAGGTAGCCGCCGCGCAGGTAGATCGGCGGGATGTCCGCGCGGGGCAGCTCCGTCCGTTTGCCCACGAAATCGGATACCGGGCGCTTGCCAACGCCAAGAGCGACATCACCGCCTTTCTCCTCAGCCAGCGCGATGTCATCTGCAGGTTTCTCCATGGCAACGAGCGCGAACTCCGCCGTTTTCCCCGCCGCAAGCTCCGGCAGGATGAAGCTGGCCGTGCCGTCGTCGGAGAGCTGCAGCGGCAGGATTTTCCCATCCGCCGTTTTCAGGCCGGGGTTTTCCAGCACATCATCGGGAGTGGGGACGGTAACGACCGTGTTGATGCGATGGTGTTCGCCGGCCTCGATTTTCAGGGTCTTGGCGTGAGCGGCGGTGGCGAGGAAGAGAAGGAGGAGGCTGGGTTTCATGGGTGCAAATCAGGGCGGTTTTGGAGGGTGCGTTCAAGCGCCTTTTCCTTGCGCCATGCCCCGATCTTCGCGTGGTTTCCGGAGAGCAAAACCTCCGGGACTTTCATTCCCATGAAATCGACGGGTCGCGTGTAGCACGGCGCTTCCAACAGGTTCGGATCGGAAAAGGATTCCTCGACGGCGGATTGCGAATCACCGAGCGCGCCGGGCAGCAGGCGGATCACGGCATCGCACAAAACCGCAGCGGCGATGGCTCCGTTGGTGAGGACGTAATCGCCGATGGAGATTTCCTCGTCGATCAACGTCTCGACAATGCGGTGGTCGATGCCCTCGTAGTGGCCGCATACGATGAGCAGGTGGGTTTCGGCGGAAAGTTCGCGGACGCGAGCCTGCTTGAGCGGAGCGCCCTGCGGAGTCATTAGGATCACGCGGGTGTTTTCTTTTTTCAGCGCCGTGATCGCCGCGTGCAGCGGCCCCGGCTGCAAGACCATCCCTGGCCCGCCGCCGCAGGGCGTGTCGTCCACGCGGCGGTGCTTGTCCTCGGCCCAGTCGCGCAAATTGTGCCCATTCACCTCCACGATCCCCGAATCCTGCGCACGCCGGATGATCGAATCGGCCAGCGGCGCGAGCGCGATCTCCGGGAAGAGGGTGAGGATGTCGATTTTCATGGGTACTGGGTCGTTGAGATGGAGCGATGCCAAGGTTAATTTCCACATGCGATTCTGGGGAATTGGAGAACAACGTTATGCGTCGGGTATTGATGTAGGTTCCTTGGAACGCTTTTTATTTTGGACGAAATTTCCCGTACCGGTAAGGTGTTTACACGCCTCACCTGATATGACGGAGGTGGAGTTTTTAGGGTCGAATGCCAACGCTCTATTTCGATAATCTTAGAGCCGTAATTCCTGTTGCTGATCGTAACAAATTTTCTAGAAATTTCCCAAGAAGAAGATTTTTATCGAGTCTGGATTTTTTCCAGAACAGCCGGACATCGTATTTGAAATCCAAGGTTTCTTTGAGATCAAGGATCAGATGGGTTTGTGGCTTTACACCCAAGCAAGCGATTTCCGGAAGAATTGCCAAAGCGCCAAGTTCTGCGCAACTGCGTACGACTTGGTTGTAGGAGGCACAATGGATGATCTGCCTGTTAGGCGTCTCACCTGCGAGTTGCTTTACAAGCGTGCTGAGTTTTCCAGAACCACCCAAAAGCGCCAGCGGGCAATGAGGCAAATCGCCCCAGGATAGCGGTGAATCCGAGCGAATTTTTTTCGAATGAGGCACTAAGGCTTTTACTCCATAGTGTCCGATGGGCGTGCTTTCGAAATCAGAGAATTCAGCAGATGAGTGGTGAATGACAAAATCGACTTTGCCTGTGCGGAGGGAATCCGCCGCTTGTGGGGAGCGTAGGTTGTGAAGCTCAATCTGGAGTGACTGGTCTCCAGCGATCAAACGCTTGAGCCTTGGAATGACGAACCACGAGAGAAGGCTCTCGTTCGATGCAATCAGAATCGGCGCGGGCAGGAGGCGGTTGGTTGTTACGAAATCTCTAAAATCGGTGGAGAAATCCTGAATTAAGCGGGCTAACTTTCTACCGGCTTCCGTTGGGGGGTGGGGGGTGGTGGAGCGGTCAAGCAGTGTGATTTCAATCGTGCTTTCAAGCTCCTTAACCTGGCGGCTAAGTAGGCTCTGGCGGGTGGGATCGCTCTTCGCCGCTTCCACGATGCTCCCATTGGAGACGATGCTTGCGAAGGCATGAAGGCGCTCGAGCGAGATTCCTTTTTTAAGCAGAGGGTCTCCTGACATGACTCTTCAATCATACGGTATGAGTCCTAAAAGTCTAGCCAAAAATCATGCCGGGGAATATTCATCATCCCATGAAAACCGAAGCTGGGCAGGGGGGTAAACGAGGGCATTCAAACATGACGCATTGGGATCGAACCGAGATCCTCAAGGCTGAAAGCCGCACGGCAAGACGTCGCGAGGGTAATCACTTTATTCGTGCTGAGATGGATGAGTGCGATCCTGAATTATCTTCTCGCCAGAATAGCGCGGAACCAAAAAACTCCAAAGGAACGAACGTGGAACAAACTAGTCGGACAGCATTCCAGAGGCTTGAACTCTATGATCAGAATATCAGAGAGAAAATTTCCGCGTTTGAAAGAGACAGTGCGATTCTCGGATTGCTCGATGTTACAAAGGAAGAACAGGAGGCAATCTCAGCGACATTAATCGAGTTAAGCAACGCATCGCTGGTGGGATTGTTGAGCCGGTATCCTGCCGCCACTGCATACGGACTGGCTCTGGTGAGGGCGACATCCGAAGATAATCTCAGAGAGTTTTGGCCATGCTTTGAAAATGGTATGCAGCGGACAATCCCTTCAGGTGACCGAACCGATCTCAGCGTAGCGTTCCAAAAGGCTTGTCACATTCTGGGGCTTCGAATCGGGGAAATTGGCGAGCGCCGTAACATCGCCCCCTTCCTTTTCCAAGCCGGCATCATCCATTGTTGGGAGCTGGATGGCCGTTCATATCTCACGTCCGCCTACCGTGCTGCGTTTAACCATCAGCAATACCTGCCATCCTCAGACGACGTGACCGGATGCAACCAATTCTCAAAGGTTTTGGCTACCCATTGCCATCACAGCAAGAATCTCAAGGACATCCTCGAATCGGAAGTAGGCGGGATGCTCGTTTCCCGCCTGGTATCTTTTTATCAGGGGGATGAAGCCGCACTGCCCGAGCACCTGCGCAAGGCCTTCGCTGCCGAGAAATCCACGGGAAGAAACCGCATCCTACCTCGTCCTCACCTTGCATACGACCCGTTCGATGAATCTTTGGTGATGGTTCTACCCGCAGTACCACCCGCAATGGCGGACGAGAAGACCGTGTGGAGAGTCGATGGGGTGTCGCGATGGGCACGCCATGAAGTCGTTATTCGAATTGATGCGGAGGCCCGCAACTATAAGATCGAATTGGATGGTCTGCGCGATGGCAAAGCAGCTCTCCCATTCGAGCTGGAAAGTGGGTTCAACGAGACGACACCTTTTCGGATATTCCAATACGGAACCGGAAAGGAAACGAGGACAAGAGCGGGAGATGTGATTTCACTTACACCAGGAGCGTATCATGTCCTCACACACCCGGAAGCGGAAGGAGGATCGGATGATGAGTGCTTTGTCCGGAAAAACGGTTTCAGGGTTTGTGCTTTCCATGGCGATGTTCCATCGGTGGCCAGTCTGCCGGAGTTTCGCCCGGGGGATCCGGCGGTGAATCTCTCATTTCGCGGGCGGAAAATCTCCCTCACTTGTGAGTTCAGGAACCAGTTCTACTTCGGGGGGCTGGGTGGCAGCCTCCTTCTTGATGATGGCAGCAGATTATGTTGGGGAGAGCAGGCCGGACTACGGCTGTGGCTGCATGACAAAGGAGAAAGCCACGCGATGCTGAGGATCGGGAGCGAGGAATCGCCCATCCGGATTTCTCCATCAACAGGTGAATCCGCCTTGAGGGAATCCGTAGTTCTCGATGAAATTATCACAAATCATACACGGATGCGAGAACCTGGAATCCACCGAATTGTATTGAAGGCAAAGTGGGGTGACCGGACGGTGGCGAGTGAGATCTACTATTGGAAAGGTTTGTCCGAGGTGGATGAGAGACGGGGATTCCATCTGGTAGAGTTTCCAGGAAATGTGGACTTAGCCAAATCGGTTGGTTTGAAGAAACAGGGTGACGATCTCGTTTTCGAAGGCGGCATGAAATGTCCGCATGTTCAGATTCGATTGAATGACGGAACCACTCTTTCTTTGAAACGTCCCGGAATCCGCTGCGAACAATTTTCTCCAGACGATCCCGAAGCACATTCCATTCAGCATAATGAGGAACTGATCGCGCTGAAAAGCGACAGAAGAAGAATCCGATTCTCTTCTGGGGGCTTTGAAGTCTGGAAAATTCTTTGCAATGGAGAGCATGTGGTTTCCCTGTCGCCGACAAGAACCGTGGAGGTGGTCTCGCTGGCAAGCCTGTCACTCATGTTTCAGGGGCACGGCAAGGTTTGGGCGGAAAACGCTGGCGGTGCGAAGGTTCACCTTTTCCGTATTAGGCGGCCATTGAGCACCCAGCGTCCCCATCCAAAAACTGAAGGGAATTATGATCGCTGGTCGATCAACCTGCCGATGGCGGAGTTGTATGAAGTCGGTGTGAGAATTCGAAACCTTGGTGATGACCTCACCTGTCGGCAGTCAGGCTACGTGAAAAGCATCGCGCTCCGGCGTACGGTAGAAGAGCCAGGCGATGTGACCGACGAGCTATTCGACGACATCAAAATGGATCTAGGGGAAGGAATTGCGGTTCACGCCAAACCGAACCGCCACAAGGACCAATCTTCGTTGAGAGTTTCTTTGCAAATCGACCGGGACATCATCCCGCAGGGCTTCTATTTTCTCGACTTGGTTCACAGGGCTTCATCTCGCGAAGAATGGGATTTCGTTCACGCGCGTGAGGAACATGGCTACTCGAAGTTAAGGTTTCCCGTCTTCGGTGTCACCCGGATGCCGGAGGGCGAGCCGTGGTGGATGTATCTTTTCGGCGCAAGAAAGCCGAAAGGAGGAAAGGTCGATGCGGAAGTCAACGCGAAGCTCAGCGCAATGTCGGATGATGAAATCCGTGATGCCCTGCGACTCTGTCGTGACGTATTGAATTTCCAATATCCCTCCACGGTATGGTCGAGCGGAGAATCGAGGCACTGCGCCGTATGGCTGGAAAACTGGCCGTGGATTCTTGCGGCAAGCCGTCAACCTTTTACGACCGCCGATCATTCCGCGTGGTGGCAAGAAGGGATTCATGAATTGGCAGAGTTTTCGCAAATGCGTGAGCATGCGAAAGTGAAGTTATTCCTCTTTGGAATAGCGCCGCAGGTTCTACTACGGTTGGCAGGAGTTGAATCGCCGGATAGCGAGGAGACTGTCGGGCGTCTTGAATCTTCGTTGATGCTCGGGGTGAAAATACAATCTATCGGCGGTTTGATTGAATTCGCGAAGAGTGAAATTTTTGAGCAGTCACCATCCATCAACTTGAATTGTTTTTCGGCATTCGAGCGGTGGTCTTTTGTGAAAAGTTCAGGATCAGGAGATCTGGGAAGTTTCGATTTTCAGAATTTTTTATCTTCGCTGGGTGAACCTAACTTTGATGCCGAGAAAGACGGCCTGCTTTTGTCACCATCGCACCTTCTCGAAGCTGTAGTAAAGCTGAACGGAAGAACAAGAATTCTAGCACAAACAAGCCAACAAGAAAATCGGAGAGATCTTCGGTGGCTTACGATCGGACTGGAGGCGGTGCAGCGGAACGTTGAATCCGCTGCGATTTTCATTAAGGAACGGGCGGGTATTCGTATGGAATTTCGTGGGCCAGCGGGAAATTTTAATGCCTATTGGGTTCCTCCTGGTTTGGCGAATGAAGACTCTCGTCGTCTTGCTAACATGATCTGGTGCGTCGCTGGACTCTGCCGCCTAGCGGCCCACGGGAAAGCGAATGAATCCGAGGCCAGTTCCCGCCTCGAGAAACTTCTCAGTTTTCCAAATAAACCCGGCGAAGGACTCACGGTTTCCCAGCTTTTTAGCTTTGGTCCGGAACTCTTCGCTTTCTACGTGGCTCTCTTCGATCTCGCATTTTCACCATCTAACATTTCCTAAAAAATATGTCATCACTCATCGACCCCATAGAAGTTGACCCTATCCATCTGGAGGAGGATCTTCGTGATCGGATGGAGCGGTATTTGCTTACCGCTCTCCCAATCAGCCGTCGTTTTCCCCGTCTGCGGGAAGCGGCCAGGACGCAGTTCCGCGCTCCCGACACACTGGTCAAGGGGCCGTTTCTCGAGGCTCTGCCGGATTTTCCAAAAGGGGCAACGCTGGAATCGCTGGTGAATGATAATGTGATCCATGAAGGATTTTCCAAACTCCCTGAGGATGTTTACCGCTACAGAAAGTTGCATGAACATCAGGAGATTGCGATACGGCGCGTGGTCGGGAAAAAGAACATCGTGGTGGCTACCGGCACCGGTTCGGGAAAGACGGAGACTTTCCTTTACCCGATGTTGGATGCGTTGTTGAAGGAGGATTTGAAAAACAAGGATGGTATCAGAGCCATTCTCATCTACCCACTGAACGCGCTCGCGAACGACCAGCTTTACAGCCGACTCGTGCCGATCCTGGCAAAGGAACTGGAGGATTACGGAATCAGCATCGGTCGATTCACCGGCCAGACCGATAGGCGGAAAACCCGCGCTCAACTCGCTGACGAACTGTTGGCAAGGGATTCGATGAAAGCACTGCTCGGCAATCGGATTCCGCCGAACTGGCTTCTTTCCCGCGATGAGATGCTACTAACACCTCCCAATGTGCTGGTGACAAACTACGCGATGCTCGAGCACTTGCTGCTCCTGCCGCAGAACCGTGCTTTGTTCACCCGCTCGAAGCTCAAGTTTCTTGTGCTCGATGAGGTGCACATTTATGCGGGAACGCAGGCCAGTGAAGTAGCTCTGCTGTTAAGGAAGTTGAGGGTAAAATTCGGCGGCGATGAGGAAATCCGTTGCATCGCGACCAGTGCCAGCCTCGGGGAAGGGGAGCAGGCGAAGCGCGATGTCGCGAAGTTCGCGTCACGTCTGTTTGGTGCGGCGTTCAAACAGGAAGATGTGATCACCTCGAAGAGGGAGACTCACGAATTGCTGGCCGTGGGAGAATCGGTCGCGGGTCTTTCGGACGATGAGTGGCAAGCTTCGCACAGGGTGCTAAAAGAAGTTCGCCTAGGCGGTGCTTCATGTTCCGCGTGGAATGAAAAAATCCGGGCTGCGGGAATCAGCAGGTTTGAAGTGGATGAGGCCTCCGACAATCTTGCGGGACAGTTGTGCCGCTTGCTTGCGAAAGAACCGGTGGTGCGGCGAATATCCCGGATACTGGCTGACAGGTCAGTGGTTGATTTCAGCGAACTGGCGGATGAGCTTTTCCCGGAATCGGGAAATCGACTCGAAGCTCTGAAGGGCGTGGTCGCCATGGGCGCTTTCGCTAGGCTGAGGAAACAGGACTTTCCGCTACTACCCGCCCGGTATCACTTTTTCACGAAAGGCATCGAGGAAGCGACCGTCCGGCTCGCGCATCCCAGCGAAAATCCAGAGGGTGCCTGCGATCTGCAATTCCGTAGAAATTTTGGAAATCGCACCGACGGGCAACGCTACCGTCTGATGACCTGCCGCAAATGCGGGGAACTCTACATCGAGGGATATGAGGCGGATCGTATAGGTGGTGAACGAAGCCTCTCGCCTATTTACGAGAGTGGACGGAAACGAACGCTCTTTTGGATTAAACCGCAGCGTAACCGCTTGCAACATGAGGAGATGGAAGACGACTCTGCGCAAACCACCCTGCGGCCTGTGTTTATCCATCTCAAGAATGGAACTCTCAGGGATGACCTCGGAGACGAGGACGCATCGGAATGGGCGCTATGCGATTATGCGAAAAGCACCAGGCCGACTCCCGAGGAACTCGCGGAGAATCCAGACCTGCGTGATCGCTTTACCGAGTGCGAATCTTGCGGAAGCCGAGACGAGTCGGAAATTATTACCGGCTTTCATCAGGGCGATCAGGCGTTTTCTACGACAATTAGCGAAGTTCTATACTCTCATTTGCCAACAATCAAAGCCGACGAGACTACGAGGCGAAAAACACCCGGACGCGGGCGAAACATGCTGGTATTCAGCGATAGTCGCCAGGATGCCGCGTTCTTCTATCCCTACTTCCAGCGCTCGCACGAGGAGATTCTTGTGAAGCGGGAGCTGCTGAGGATTCTTAAAAGAGAAGGAAACATTCGTCTAAAAGAACTTTCAGTCGAGTTGGCCAGACTACCTATTCTGAAGCACGGGCTGACAGACAAGGATAATAAAATTCCATCGGAAGATGACCGTGAGACTTTGATCGCAGGACATCTCTACCGTGAGTTCAGTGCGCCAGGGGGAAGCCGGACATCGCTCGAGGAACTTGGTCTCGTGGATATTGAGTTTGGCAATATCGAGTTTGATGCTGTCGCAAATGATTCGGGTATTCCTTCTGTAATCGGAGGAAACCTTGTCCGTTGGATCGTGGACACGTTACGCAATCGCAGGGCGGTGACGTTGCCGCGAGGTATTAGCGCGAAAGATGATTTTGTGTGGGGGAGTTACGCTCAGGCTGATCGCGCGTACCGGCTTGAGGGCAAGGAGCCGGGGTTGGCGAGATTTTGCTTTTTGAATTACAATGCTGCTGGGAATTCCTACGCGACCAGTTTCAGACACGTATTGCGGGATCAGTTGGGGTTGGGGAATTGGGAGGATGTTTTGCGAAGCGTGTGGAGCCTGTTGGGTCAGGATAATGATAATCCTCTTCTCGTAGAAACACCGGATAGCAACCTGATTCGAGTGCTGGATTCCTCCCGGATAAAGATCAAGCTAAGCGATGGAAATACGCCTCGATTTGGATGCACCCGCTGTGTCCACATCACAGCGCATCCGGTAGGAGGAAAATGCACCAAGTGGAACTGCGGCGGAGAAATGAGAGAGATTCCCAAAGTGGAATGGGAGACTCGTCAAAATGAAAACCACTACCGCTTCCTTTACTCAGGATTGCAGGAAGGCGCGTTTCCTTCTGCGATCGTGCGAGAACATACGGCTGCAATTTCCGCTGATGAGCGTGAGAAGATCGAGGAAAAATTCAAGAAGCAGCAAGTGAACGTCCTTTCATCTTCGACGACGATGGAGGTCGGGATTGATCTCGGGGATCTAGAAGGGGTATTCCTGAGAAACGTTCCCCCGGAAATTTCAAATTATCAGCAGCGGGCGGGACGTGCCGGGCGACGGGCGCAAGCGGCTCCCGTGGCAGTTACTTTCGCCCGCAACAGAAACTACGATCAGTTGCAATTCGAGGAAGCCCAGCAATTCCTCACAAAGGCACCGCCTACGCCAACCGTCCACCTTGGGAACCAGCGATTGCTCGAGCGCCATCAGTTTTCCATTTTGCTCGGAGATTTTCTTACCCACCTAGCTCTTATTGGCAGAGGCCTACAGATCGGGGAACTCTTTGGTCTGACCCGCTTCGATCTAACGGGAAACAATGTCACTCCCGCTGATCCCTCGCGGATCACTTATGGTGAGCAGGAAGAGGCTGCGTTTCTCTCTGGCCTCGCAGTTTGGATTAACGGAACAGAATCCAAACCGGCGAAGACCGCCTGCGCGGATTTGTTCGAAATACTCTCGATCAATGACGGTCTTACGGCTGAGGAAATAACTTTTCTTGGTGGGGAACAGGTCTTCCTTGTCCAGCGGTTCGTCGAAGGGATGACGATTCTCTCCGAAAAGTTCGCACAACGTTACCGCTACTACACGGCGAAAGCGAGAGAAGCACATAATGCGGGGGGAAGAAGCGATTATCTCCGTGAAAACGCTTACCGCTGGGCGAACCAGCCAATCGTGAATTTCCTTTCACGACACGGAATGATCCCGACATACAGTTTCCCAGTCGATAGCATCGAGCTGGAAATCGTGAAGGAGAATCGCTGGAGCACCGACCAGATCGAGTTGGTTCGTGACGCGAAACTGGGAATCACCGAATACGCTCCAGGGGCAGAGGTGGTCGCGAACGGGAGAATCTGGACCTCTCGCTGCATTCCTTACCAACCACGCGAGTTTAGACCGACGATGTACTACATCACCTGCGGACAGTGCCGACACATTGTAACGGCAGATCAAAAGGACGATCTACCTAAGCTATGCCCGGCTTGCCAGAGCGATCCGGGAAGCACGCCACGCCCCTTCATCGAACCATCCTGTTTCTCCACCGCTTTTTACGAACGTCGTGGAAAGGAACCACGTAGTAGCCGGGAGATCCCAAAGCCAGCAATGGAAACCCAACTGGTCACGGGCGCACCTGATTCCCATTTCCAAGGGACGGTTCTGCAGGAAGTTTCGTATGCTTCGAGAAAGGCGCGGGATGCCCAGCTTGTCATCATCAACCGTGGTCGCGGCGGAGGTTTTCGCAGCTGTCGCTGCGGCTACAGCGAGCCGGTGCCGAATAGCCGGAGAGCGATGGAGCCTCATCGTCTGCCATACTCTGATTCAGCCTGCGATCAGGGCTTGTCGTTCGGTGGTTTTGATCTAGCTCACAGTTTTTATACCGATGTCGCCCAGATCAGAGTCGGTAGAATCGTGCCGCTGGCTTTGGCTACCGATGGAACTGCTCTTGATCGCGAGATCGTCTGCCGGACGATCATTGAGGCTCTCAGAAAGGCTGCGGCGAATCTTTACCAGATTCCAGAACGGGAGCTCGGTGTGACGTATCGACCGCTTTCGAGCGGGTTGGAGATCGTTCTTTTCGACAGCGTATCCGGTGGTGCCGGATATAGCGAGCGTGTGGTCGGCGGGGATTTCGAGAAACTTTTTCGCGAAGCCATCCATGTGCTCACGTGCTCGAAAGGATGCTCGGCGAGTTGCTCCGGGTGTCTAAGGAGTTTCACAAACCAGCGTTACTGGGATGATTTCCGCAGGATCGAAGCACTTGATTGGTTTGAAGGCGTCTTGCGACTCAAGCGGAAGACGGTTCAGGAAATGGGCGGGACGGAAATCAGCCGGGAAGTGCTGGATGTATTGCTGAAAAATTCTACTGAGATCGTGGTGTTTTCTAGATCTCTGGGAGATTTTGGGGGTGATATTCCGATGCAAGAGGAGGGCACGGTGGAACTTCCCGTTTTGGAAACATTTAAAGGGTGGAAGCAGATCAAACGGTGGATCGCTGATGGTAAAAAAGTGACACTGAGGGCGTCCAACATTCCTTCGTTCCAGGATCCCGCACAGCCAAAGGCAAGACGACTCGCTGAGTCTTTGCTGCCTGAAGTGAGTTCGGGATCATTGGTCATCGAGCGTGCGTTCATCGCGAATCCTCCGGATTTTCTTTTACTGGAACCGGGTGGCAAGCGGACTGGGGTTCATATCATCGAGCAATCGCTGCAGCCACTTTCATCTGTGGAAATCAATTCGGGATCTGTTTTGATCGTCAAAACCCCAAATGCCGAAGATTTGGTGAAGTATGACTCTATCCAAGGAAAAATTTCAGAATATGAACTGCGCCCTCCAGCGGGTGCTGAAAGATTCAACTTCGGATGCGGGCAAGTCCGTGATTTCCGGAAACTATTCGGATTTCTCGCAGCGAAAAAAATAGCCCGGCTCAGGATTTCGGATCGCTATTGTCTGGCGGAGGATTGGGCGGAAGACTATCTTTTCGAGTTTATGCGCGAGATTGGCGAGATAGCCGCGTCACCTATCGCCGAATTGAAACTGGAGTATGGACCTGCGGCTAATCTTAGGGATCAACTTCCAATGCAGAGGCGGTTTGAAAATTTGAAGAAACGATTGGAGAAGCTAGGAAACTTCTCCAACACCCGGATTGACGGCCAGTTGCGGCTTGATAAGCGAACCCGCAACTACCATGACCGGAGAATCCATTGTGAAACTGAGATGACAAACAGTTCGGCGGCAAGCGGTCGTTCGAATCGTCGGCCTGCAGCTACTAACCCTAAGTATCTGCTAGAATTGACGGGTGGTGTCTCAAATCTGATCGATCAAGGCCATGAAACCACGGTTTATTTGATGCGGATCTGACGTGGACTGGCGGCGACCGAAGATCGCCGCCACTTTCCTAAATGCTCATCGCCTGGAAGCCGCCGTCGACGATCATTTCCATGCCGGTGATGAAGGAGCCGGCCTTGGATGAGGCGAGGAGGAGGGTGGCTCCGATGAGTTCCTCGGCGTTACCGAAACGGGAGGCCGGGGTTTGGCGGAGGATGTCGAGCACGCGGGACTCGTCGAGCACCTTGCGGTTCTGCTCGGCGGGGAAGAAGCCGGGGACGAGGGTGTTGACGCGGATGTCCTTGTCCGCCCATTCACGGGCGAGGTTGCGGGTGAGGTTGTGGACGGCGGCCTTCGAGGCGGAGTAGGTGAACACGCGGGAGAGCGGGTTCAGCCCGGAGATGGAGCCGAGGTTGATGATGGAGGCGGGGCGCATCTCATCGACGAAATACTGCCCGAAGACCTGGCAGGCGCGGAAGATGGAGGTGAGGTTCGTATCGATGATGCGGGCGTATTCCTCCTCGGTGATGTCGAGGAAAGGGGTCGGCGAGTTGGTGCCCGCGCCGTTGATGAGGATGTCCACGCCTCCGGATTTTTCCAACACGGTCTCGAGCATGTCATGAAGGGACTGGCGTGAAGTGACGTCAACCGGCACGAAGTATCCCTTGCCGCCGTAGCTCTCGATTTCCGCGAGGCGCTTCTCCGCTTTTTCCGGGATTCGTCCGCCCAGCACCACCTCGGCTCCCGCCCGCGCGAGGCCGACGGCCATGGTGCCGCAGAGTTCACCCGTGCCGCCGATTACGACCGCCGTTTTGCCGCTGAGATCGAAAAGCTCCTTGAGGTATGCGTTGGTGTTCATGGCGGAAAGGTTTCCCGGCGGCGCGGCTCTTGCCAAGAGGAATCATACCCGCAACGCCGCGTATCCAGGCTTGATCGTGTTGTAGATGATCTCGAGCCGCTTGCCGTAGGGGGCGAAGGCGCTTTTCATCGCGTTGATGCTGAGTTTCTCGATCTCCGCGAGGCTGAGGTCGAAAAGCTCCGCGGCGAGGATGGTTTCCTTCGTCATGGTGGTGTCGCTCATCAGGCGGTCGTCGGTGTTGAGGCAGACGCGGAAGCCGTTGCGGAAAAAGAGGCCGAAGGGATGCTGCGCGAGGTCGTGGCAGGCGCCGGTGTGGAGGTTCGAGTAAAGGCACATTTCCAGCGGGATGCGGCAGTCGAGCACGTATTGGGCGAGGGTGCCGAGTTTCAGCGAGCCGTCGTCCATGACGTGGATGTCGTCCCTGAGCCGGGTCGCGTGACCAAGGCGGTGCGCGCCGCAATATTGCAGCGCCTGCCAGATCGACTCCAGCCCGAAGGCCTCGCCGGCGTGGATCGTGATGTGGAAATTGGCGCGCTGGATCGCATGGAAGGCATCGACGTGTTTCTTCGGGGGAAAGCCGGATTCGCCGCCCGCGAGGTCGAAGCCGACCACGCCCGCATCGCGCCAGCGGATGGCGAGTTCGGCTGCAACCATCGAGTCTGTGAGGTGTCGCAGGGCGCAGATGATGAGGCCCCATTTCACGCCGAAATCCTTTTCCCCGCGACGCAGGCCTTTCAGCACGGCGTTCACCACCTCGTCCTGCGAGAGCCCGCCCTCGGTGTGCAGCAGCGGGGCGAAGCGGACTTCCGCATAGACCACGCCGTCCTCATGCATGTCAGCGATGAACTCGTAGGCCACCCTTTCCAGCGCGGCTTTCGACTGCATCACCCCGCAGGTATGGGCGAAGCCCTGCAGATACTCCGGCAAATTCCCGCGTTGCGCGCCGCGATGGAACCACGCCGCCAATTCGCCCGCATCTTCCGTAGGCAAACCCTTGTATCCGCTCTCCCGAGCCAGATCGATCACCGTCGAAGGCCGAAGCCCGCCGTCCAAATGCTCGTGGAGCAAAACCTTCGGAAGTTTCCTGAAATCGAGCGCCGCCACCAGATCCCTGCCCTTCCGTTTCCCGATTTCCTCCGTGTCCATTTCCCACACCTAGCAGAAACGCCCCCAACCGGAAGCGGGATCGCATTATCGATTTTTCCACTGGTTTTCACGCTGCATCCGGATAGTGTTCGCATGGACACATGGAACTCGACTCCAAACTCGCCATCCTCGCCGACGCCGCCAAATACGATGCCTCCTGCGCCAGCTCGGGAGCCGTGCGGGGAAACTCGCTCGGCGGGAAAGGCGTCGGCTCCACCGGCGGCGCGGGCATCTGCCACAGCTACGCTCCGGACGGGCGCTGCATCTCGCTGCTCAAGGTGCTGCTTACTAACCTCTGCATCTACGATTGCCACTACTGCATCAACCGCCGCTCCAGCAACGTCCGCCGCGCCGCGTTCACGGCGGAGGAGGTGGTGAAACTCACGCTCGATTTCTACAAGCGGAACTACATCGAGGGGCTGTTCCTCAGCTCCGGCATCATCCGCAACGCCGACCACACCATGGAAATGGTCATCGACGTCGCCCGCACCCTGCGCGAGACGCATGATTTCCGCGGCTACATCCATCTGAAAACCATCCCCGAAGCCTCGCCGGAGCTCATCGAGATCGCCGCCCGCTACGCCGACCGCATCAGCATCAACCTCGAGCTGCCGACCCAGAAATCCCTCGACCTCCTCGCCCCCGAGAAAAACATCCACCGCACCCGCCACGCGATGGGACGCATTCGCACCAAGCTCGATGAAGCCAGCGAGCGTCGCAAAAACGGCGACAGGAAACTCCGCCACGCCACCGGCCAAAGTACGCAAGTCATAGTAGGAGCGGACGCCTCCACGGACGCCGATTTCCTCGCCCGCTCGGACGACCTTTACGGGAACTTCAAGATGCGGCGCGTCTATTACTCCGCCTTCAGCCCCATCCCCGAGCCATCCAGCGTCCTGCCGCTCAAAGCACCGCCCCTCGTCCGCGAGCACCGGCTTTACCAGGCGGATTGGCTGATGCGTTTCTACGGTTTCAAAACCTCGGAAATCCTCACCCCCGAAACACCCAACCTCGACCTCGATCTCGACCCGAAACTCGCCTGGGCGCTGCGCAACCGCCACGATTTCCCCGTCGATGTCCAAACCGCCCCCCGCGAGACCCTCCTCCGCGTCCCCGGCCTCGGCGTGCGCAACGTGGATCGCATCCTCCACATCCGCCGCTTCGGAAAAATCCGCCTCGCCGATCTCGTGAGGCTCCGTGTTTCGCTGAAAAAAGTGCAGCCCTTCCTCATCACCGCCGATTACAACCCCTCGTCGCTTCTGTTAGATTCCGACCGCCTCCGCGCCCGTTTCCTACCGAAGCCGCAGCAACTCGACCTCTTCGCGCCCCATGAGATCCGTTGATCCGGCTGTGAGCTATCAGAGGATATGGTCTTCTCAAAGCATGGGTTTGTGGAATCCACGGTTCAGACGGAATGAGGGGCGGTTAGAAGGGCCGCGCACACTGAGTATGCGTTCGGGAACGCTGTGCCATTTGGCATCGAACAAGTCCTTGATTGGACGGTTGATTTTGTCCGGTGCCATTCTTTCAACTCTATAACGGACAGCCCGATAAAATTCGTCTTCTCCTCGCTTGCGAAGCTCCTCCGGCATGTGGTGACGGATCAAACGATAAACTTGTTTGGCGTTCAACCCCCCCTGTTTAGAATGCTTTTCGGCGATGCTAATCATGTTCAATGTCAGACGGCTCATCTCATCCATCCGGTCGAAGTCGGCTCCCATCACCTCTCGGATTTCATCGTAATGATCGTCCTCCGCAAAGCTGCGGCACACTACATAGACCTCACGGAATTGGTCACTAGCAGGGTGAAGCTCGATCAAACCCCAGAATTTCAGATCGGTGATGGCTTCGAAGTGGTTGTTGCTGGGTGTCAGCGCCAGGGTATATCGTCCGAGACGGTTGTTGCGTTCGCTTTTGAGCAGGTAGGCCAGCACCATCCGGTGCTCATGCGTCAGGGTTCGGTCTTTGGTTTTGGTGGCGATCAAACCGTCCATCAGTTCCATCCATTCCTCCATCGAGTCGTCCAGCAACCTGCCCGATGGAATACAAAGCGACAGTTCATCCGCAGAATGAAAAAGGTAGTAGGGTAGGTCGATCTTGTTCCCGAGCGCGTAATTCACGAGATCGGACATGCCGATGCCTTTGCCTTCCCACTTGCTGTGCAGCTTGAGAACGTCCGCAAGCCGCGGATTGCGAGCCCTTGGGTTAGGAAAAATGCGACGTACTGGAACTAGTTCGTCTGGCTTCTCGAAAACCAACTCGTGGGGAAGATGCCCCGCGTTGCGGATTTCGAGCGACTCGCGCGGCTTAAGTGTCAGCTGAACAGGCCTGTTGATTGAATAGTCGCGGTGCGCGAGAGCGTTGTTGATGCATTCGCGAATGAGCTTCTCCGGATATTCAGAAACCATCGTACCCCCAGCCTCATGAGAAACTCCCGTCTGGATGTTCCTGAGCGTCCAGTTTTGCCCTGATTCCATCAGTTGGAGGATGTTGTCACGGAAGGTCTTTTTATCCTGCGCCACCAGGTTGGGCACCGCCACGAAAGCATCCATATGGCTGCGGAATAGTAGATGCTCCTCCGGGTGGGTGCCCACAACCAACATCCCCAGCGTGGTGACCTTTCCATCCCTCAGGAGAAACCTTCTGCGTTCCAAGAACGGCACGGCGTCTGGCACCGAACTCTTCAGTGATTCGATCGGCTGTGCCTGTCCCTGATTAATCAGGAAAATGAGCTCGTTAATCCGTTGCAGGCTCAGGTCATCCGCCGTCACTCCCTCCACCGGACGGAGTTCGCGGAACGTCTCCATTTCCCTTTTCCTCTCCTCCTGATCCTGTACGCGTGCCTTTGTGATCCGTTCATCCCGGTCGGCCACGCGTTCGAAGGCCTCTTCCCGGAACAGGCAGAACTTGCGATCCTCCGGCAAGGCGCTCACCCGCACCAGCGCCACCTGTCCGTCCATGAAAGGGCGAACCTCAAAGCGGATGAACTCGCCGACATCCATCGGATTGCGCCGCGTGTCCTTAAAATGGTTCCGAAGTTCGGAAAGCTGGCCGCTCTGATCCTCGGTGTAGCCGGTGAACAAGTAGCGGCGTTCGGGCTTTTGTTCGTCTTTCAAGCCCAACAGGACAACTCCGCCGCGGGTGTTCAAAAAAGCGCAAATCGACTCCCTGATGCTGTCCCAAGCGTTCCCGGTGGCAGGCACGGGCTTGACTTCCAGCCAGTCCGTTTCCAAGGACTCGTAAGCCCCCCGCCGGACACACGATTCGAGGCGGTTCAGGATTTTTCCCAAGTCATCCATTAGTGGCGAGATTCTGTATGTTCACCCACGCTCCGTCTAGCACTTGTTGGATCTTTGCTTGAGATCAAGGGAAAGGAAAAGGGCACCAGTACCGGGTGCGTCGTGGGTTGCGGACTTCGGCAAATGGCGGTATGGGGAAATATCCCCATGCGCACCGTCTTCATCCAGCCGTCCTTTGAATCCTGGCGGGATGCCGCCCGGGATCTGCTCGCGCGGCAGGTTTCGCCTGGGGAAGTCCTGTGGTGTGATGATGGCGGGGATAACCCGCTCTTCGCCTCGGACTTTACCCCGACCCCCCCCGGTCTCCCGCCCAAGGTTCCCGCCGCGTTTCTCGAAATGGCACAAAGCGTCGCCTGCCACCGCGATCCTCTACGCTGGGGACTGCTTTACCGCATCCTCTGGCGCGTAACCCGCGGCGACGAAAGGCATCTCACCGGCATCGCCACTGATCCGGATGTCGCGAAAGCGAGGTTGCTGGAAAAAGCCGTGCGCCGCGAGATCCACAAGATGCACGCCTTCGTCCGCTTCCGGCTCATCGATACCGACCCGGAGACCGCCCGCGAGCGCTACGCCGCGTGGTTCGAGCCGGATCATTTCATCGTCGAGGCAGGCGCCACGTTTTTCAAAAAGCGCTTCGCCAACATGGACTGGAGCATCTTCACCCCGAAAGGCTGCGCCCATTGGAACGGCAAGCGCCTTACCTTCACCCCCGGCCTCGCCGAAAACCCCATCGCCAGCCCCGACGCCCTCGAAGCCGCATGGCTCACCTATTACCGCAGCATTTTCAACCCCGCCCGCCTCAAGGTGAAAATGATGCAAACCGAAATGCCCAAGCGTTACTGGAAAAACCTCCCGGAAGCCGAACTCATTGCCGAACTGATCGAAACCAGCCAACACCGCGTGAACGGCATGCTCGCCGAGGAACCCCGCCCCGTGAAACCCCGCCCCAAAAACGCCTACCTCGACAAGCTCCGGGACATGTCGGAGGAGGAGGCACCCTGACTCTCGATCCCCCGGTTTTTCAAAAAAATCACCCGTTGCTGCCTTGGGCGGCAGGATTCTCCTTGACGCACCCCATGCCCGAGCCTAAATCCGCCGCCCGTTTCTAAACAATCCTCTCCCACCATGGCCAACGCACAAGTCATCCTCAAAGAAAAAATCGAAGGCCTTGGAGCCGAAGCCGATGTCGTCAAAGTCCGCGCCGGATACGCCCGCAACTACCTCGTCCCGCAAGGCAAGGCCTACGAAGCGACCAAGGCGAACCTCCGCCACGTCGAAGCCCTCAAGACCGAGCGCGCCCGCCGCGAAGCCGAGGAAATCGTCGTCGCCCAGGAGCTCGCCACCAAGATCGGCAAGCTCAAGCCGTCCTTCACCCTTTCCACCGGCCAAGGCGGCAAGGCGTTCGGCTCCGTCACGAACATGGACATCCACAAGGAACTCGAAGCCGCCGGAATCTCCATCGACCGCCACTCCATCCAGCTCGACAAGCCGATCAAGAAATCCGGCAAGACCGCCGTGGAGATCAAACTCAACCCGCAGGTCACCGCGACGCTCACAATCACCGTCGATGCAGGCGATGTGACCGAGGAGGACTGAAACTCCAGGATTAAATTTCAAACCTCACAGAAGAGGTCGATTTCAAAGCGCGATGGGCATCCATTCGCGCTTTGATTTTTTGTGGGTTCAGGGCTCGGGGAGTGCCTGCCGCGTGATTTTTTTACGCAGCATCTTTCTCGGCGTCGCCCAGTGATCCACGGCGGGATCGACAACGAAATCATTGGCCAGCGCCTCGCGGCCGAGCAGCAGGCGGTGGATCATGCGCTTGCGGGAGACAAGGGAAACGACGACCCGTTTCTCAACTCCGGCGAGACACAATGTGGTTTCCACGAAAATCCGGTTTGTCGGGCGGCCGGTGGAGGAGCGGACTTTTTTCCGCGCCAGGATGTCCTCTTCCAGGGTGATGAGCTTCTTGTCCTTGCGGTCGAGGCGGACGGTGAAACGCACGCGGTCACCGGGTAGCTCGGTGATCTCCGCGCAGTCAATGGCGCTGCTGCGCGCGCCGGTATCGGCCTTGGCCTTGAGGCGTATGCCCCAGTTGGGGAATTCCGCCCACTCACGCCAGCCGATTGTCATGCTCACGGCTCGCCGCCTTTCGGTTTAGAAGGGAGCTTTTTCACTCTCCTGCGGTTTCTTTTTTTCGCGGGGATGAGTCCTTTCATATGGTCGGATCTGCCGTAGCAGAGGAGTGTGTCATCGGCTTCCAGAATGCGGCAGCCTTTGGGATTGGAAATGACCGTTCCCTTGCGGCGGAGGGTAAGCACCACGACATCGTGCTCGCGCAAACCCGTTTGCTCGATCGTCATCCCCACATAGGAGCTGCCGATGGGAATGTGGATATCCGCCACCGAGTAGCCCCGGGAAACGGTGAGTCTCTGGCGTATGTCGATCTCCGGCAGTTTCACCTGATCCGCGATGTAGTCGATGATTTCCCCGGCGATGTCTAGGCCGGTGGCGCCCTCGATCCCTTCCAGGCCGGGCGAGGAATTCACCTCCATGATCTGCGGCCCGTCCTTTCCTTCCAGCATGTCCACGCCGCAGATTCGCAAGCCCATGATTTGCGCGGCGCGGACGGCGGCCTCCTCGTAGGCTGGATCAAGGGATATCGCCTCCGCCTTGCCGCCACGGTGGACGTTTGATCGGAACTCCTGCCCCTGCGCCACACGCCGGATGGCGGCGACCACGCGATCCCCGATGACGAACGCGCGCACATCTTTGCCTTTGCTTTCGGAAACGAATTTCTGCAGCAGCACCTGTTGCTTGGTGCTGTGCAGGGTCTCGACGATAGCTCGGGCGATCTCGATCTTGTCCGCGAGGATGACACCGACTCCCTGGGTGCCTTCCAAAAGTTTGATGATGACCGGCGCGCCACCGACGCGCTGAAGGGCGTCCTCAAGGTCGCGCTTGTCATCGACGTAAGCGGACGTGGGGATGCCGACATCATGCCGGGAAAGGATCTGGAGCGAGCGGAGCTTGTCACGGGAGTTGCTGATGCCGGCCGCAGTGTTCGGCGTGAAGACATCCATCTGTTCGAACTGCCTTACGACGGCGGTGCCGTAGCGCGTGATCGAGGTGCCGATGCGGGGCAGCACGGCATCCGGCGTGCGCAGGGATTTCCCGTGGTAATAAAGAGCCGGATCGCCCTGATCGAGAGCGATCGTGAGGCGCAGGGTGTTGAGCACCTCGATCTTGTGCCCCCGCTTGCGGCCCGCCTCGATCAGGCGGCGGGTGGAGTGGCACTTCGGTGAGCAGGAGAGAATGGCGAGCTTCATGCGGTGTGAGGGGTGCGATGCATATGCCGCGCCATTCGCAGCGTCAAAGCAAAGTCGGTCACACAACCGTCGGAAAGGGACGGGATCCACGAACAGCAGCACACAACCGAACTTCGCCTTCATGGGCTGCAGCAAGCAGGCTTGCTCGATCATGATGCACGAACTGCGGCAGGCAGAACATCAATCAGATATCAATGCGAACTTTGCCCGTCAGGGATACACAACCACGATCTTCTCACGAGCAGGATTCACCTGCGTCGGAAACCCGCGCCTGGTTCCGACCGGCTGGAATCCAGCGACAGCGCCCCCGGGATCAAACAGGAATTACTGGCAATCCCATCCGCTTGGAATGCGGCAACTTGCCGCCCCTTCGAATAATCGCCCCTAATTTTTGTGAGCGTCTTTCAACAGTGGGTCTTCAAATCCCCACCTGCAAATCCCGCATGCTCCAAAGAGTTCCCGCCGCAGGCGCACCGCTTCCCCGAAGCCGCCGAGCGCCGTCCTGCCGTTTCTCCGTGAACCTCCACCTGGCGTCAGCGAACGCCTCGTTCACGAATCCCTTGCTGCCGATCACCGCCCCGTCCGTAAAATACCTCACCCGCTTCATCAACATCCCGGCAATCCCGAGATCCGGCAACACCGTCTCGTTGTCCTTTGATGACAGCATCTCCTCCTCGTTCATCGTCACGTGTTTTGCATCGCCAACCTCCGCCCTACCGCTCTTTCGTCCGAGAGCCAACCCCATCGCGCGCCGGTAGATCCTTGAAACCTCCTTCCATTTCTCCGCCTCGAAACCGATTCCACTGTGGCTCATGCACGCCCGCACAAGCCCTTCCCGCGCCTTCTTCCCGTTCCCCTTTTTTCCTCCACCCACCGCTTCGCCGTAACTGCTCCAGCGGTAATCCGCCGGATCGGATACCATCCCTGCCCGCACCGGATTGAGGTCGATGTATGCCGCCATCGTCCGCGCCGCCACCCCGCTCTCGACGATCACGCTCTTGTAGCGCTCCTCCCACAGGGTGCCGCGGCGGTTGTGCTCCCGGTTGAACCAGCGAGTGAACCTTTGCAGCAGCGTCTTCATGAACTCGCTGAGGTCGTGCATCCGGTAGGTGTAACGCGCATGGATCTCAGCCACCATCGCCTCATCACCCTCTTTCCGGGCGCTTTCCAGCTCCTTCGCCACCCCATCCACAAAAGCCTCGGAATAGAAAGCCCCCAGCCGCTTCAGAAGCAGCTCCTCGGAAATCCCACCCTCCGGAACAGGCGGAACCTCCAGCAGGACATGGAAATGGTTCGACATCACACAATACGACAAAACCCGGCAGCCCGTGAAATTCTCCTGCATACGCAAGAACATCCGGAACGCCTCGCGCTCCCCATCCCCGAACACGAAACGACGATCCACGACACGTGAAATGCAGTGGTAGATCGCGGGCTTCCCCTCCTTGCCCGCCCATTCCGCCAACCATCTTGCCTTACGCATGTGGCGATGAAAGCGGGAAACTTCGGCGAGTCAATCTTGCATTTTGTCTGTCCCTATGAATTGTGTCCCTATGAATTGTGAATTGACGAGCCACGCCCTACGTCACGCCTTCGCGACGCATTTCCTGGATGGCGGGGCGGATATCCGGACTTTGCAGGAATTGCTGGGCCACGCGGACGTGAAGACAACGGAGATCTATGCCCACGCGGCGAAGATCGGGAACGGGAAAGGTGTGCGGAGTCCGCTGGATGCGATCGCGCAAAGGGCTACTGCCTGAGGCAATCAGGGCCCAGGCGGTGAAGACGGCGGGCTGAAGATCCGTGGTGCGTAAGAGGATGAATGAATTCAGATTTTTTACAGAAGGCAACGAAGACAACGGAGGGGTTTCGCGTGAGGCTTGGCATTTCTAAAATGCTTCTTTGGCAACAGGGATGTGAAGGATGGGTTGGAACATCCTTCGTTCCCTTCGTTGCCTTCTGTAAAAAATCTTTGATCCGAAATACCGCAGTGCCGACTGCGGATGAGGCTCGCGAAGGCGATGCGGGGGGATGTGCTTGGGTTCCGGGACGGACTGAAGATCCGCGCTCCAACGGAGCGCACTGAGGCCGATGAAACATGAACGTTTGATGTAGGCAAAGTTCCGTGCGCCCCGTTGGGGCGCGGAGATATGGATTTTTCATACCAGGGTGAATCCTTGGGGGATTCACCCTTCGCTATCACCGTTGTCCCCGTTGGGGACGAAGAACCATCTCAACTCGCCCATAAACGGAAAGACTTCTGAGAAATGGTCCAACATGCTTCTTTGGCCACCGGGCTGTGAAGGATGGGTTGGAACATCCTTCGTTCACTTCGTTGCCTTCTGTAAAAATCTTTGATCCGAAATACCGCAATGCCCACTGCGGATTCCAGGATGATATGCGTGCGGCTCGCGAAGGCGATGCGGGGGGATGTGGCTTGGGTTCCGGGGCGGACTGAAGATCCGCGGTCCGTTTGTGTGATCCCTCTATCCGACGGGAGAGATGGGAATGAAGCGGTTTCAAATGCGATCAGGTTACGCTGCGGTTCTGCCTGCCGATGACCCAGGCGGTGATGGCTCCGCAACTGATGCAGACGCCCAGCAGCACCCAGCCGCAGAATTTCATGCTCTCCAGTTGCTTGTCGAGAAACGGCACGGGTTTTTCCAGGGAGAGGAAGACGTGGCGGGGCTTCTCATTGCGGTAGTCGTTACGGAAAGTTTCGGCCTCGCGGACGAGGAGGTCGATGCGCTCGTTGACGAAGAAGGTGTATGTCGGTTTTGCGCCCGCGCCGTCGGGCCAGACTTTCATGGTGGCGACTTCGATGGGTGTGCCTTTGTTGACCATGCGGCGTATGCGCTCGACGAGCAGGCGGGCTTCACGCTCGTTTTCCGCGCCGGAAGCGAGGAGGCGGCGGAGGCCTTCCTTGACCATCTCGAAGCGCTCGATGTCATTTTTGTTCAGCCCATCGCCCATATCGCGGGCGCGTTCGATTTTCCGCTGGAGGCGTATGCGTTCGAGTTCGAAGGGGTTGCGTGTGGCCTGTGCGACAAGCATGCCCTCGAAGGCGTAGCGCAGGGGCATGACGCGGGCGGGCACGGGGACGCCGCCGCGTTCACGTTCGAGCTTTGCTTCATCGAAGAGACCGCGGTTCATTTCCTTGAAGGGCACGAGCGCGCCGGCGAGGAGCATTTGGGGGACAAGGAGCAGCGGCACGGCGGTGAGTGCGGCGCGTTCGGATTTCACGAAGGAGGAGACGAGGAGCGCCATGCTGGTGCCGGTCAGCGCGGTGAGTGTCATCCAGATCCAGTGGTAGAGGAGGACGCCCTTGATCTCCAGGAAATGGTTGCCGACGAGGAGGTAGGTGAGGCATTGCACGCCGCCGACGATGCCGAGCGCGAGGAATTTCGCGCTGACGTAGGAGACACCGCCGGGCTGGCAATTCCGCTCCCGGCGCAGCACCGCGCGGTCGCGCAGGATTTCCGTGGCGGAGTTGGTGAGGCCGAGGAACATCGCCACGGTGACGCTGAGGAAAAGGTAGGCGGGTATGTGGAGGGCGGTGGCGAACTCGTATTTTCCATGCGGCGAGGAGCGGAGGGTGATGGCGATGAGCGCGGCGAGAACCGGAGCTTCAAGAAACGTGCTGTAGATCGTGCCGCGATTGCGCACTTTCGAGAGCATGGAGCGCCGGAAATGGGTCAGGAAAACGAGAAGCACGGCGCGCCAGGGACGGCTGGGCGTGGGTGGGATGGGAAGCCTCGCGCCGACCTGCACCTCACCGATGCGGGTGGGGGGTGCGGTATCGCGCGCCAGCGATTTCAGCAGGGCCGCGCTCTCGAAGCGCTCCTGCCAGAAGGTCGGCGGGAAACGGCGGGCCGCGCCGGTGTTGCCGCCGTCGCCGATCGCGTTTAGCGGGGTTTCCAGGATATCGAAGACGAAGTCCGCGCCGAGCGGGGTCTTGGCGATCATGGAAGGGTGAGGGATGCCGAGCTCCTCGCAGGCTTCGCGGAAATAGCCGACCATGGCGGATGGTGTGCCGAAGTAGGCGAGTTTCCCGCCGCTATCGAGAAGCAGCACTTTGTCGAACAGCCTGAGCACTCCCGCGCCGGGTCGGTGGAGGGAGGCGATGACGATTTTTTCGCGGGCGAGCGCTCGCAAGGTTTCGGCGACGTGCTCGGAGTCTTTTGAGGAGAGGCCGGAGATGGGTTCGTCGAAAAGGAAGACCTCCGCGCGGCTGCCGAGATCGACTCCGAGATTGAGCCGCCCGCGCTCGCCGCCGGAAATGGTCTTGTCGCCGGGCGAGCCGACCCTGCGCCGCGCGATGCTTTGCAGGCCAAGCTCTGCGAGCATGCTGTCCACGCGGCGTTCGTGTTCGGCGCGGGTGAGGCCGGGGCGGCGTATCATGACGCCGTGGAGCAGGTGCTCGCGGACGGTGAGCTGCGGGTTGAGCGACTCCTCCTGCGGCATGTGGGCGATGAAGGGCACCAGCCTTTTTCGGTGATCGTAAAGGGAGATGCCGTTGAGCTTCACGCGACCGCGCGTCGGCTTGCGTTGACCGGAAAGCACCGCCAGGAGCGTGCTTTTCCCGCTCCCGCTGGGGCCGATAATGCAGAGCATCTCGCCGCGCTTCACCTCGAAGCTGATTTGATCCAGGGCCCGTGCGCCTTTTCCGAAATCATGGTTCAGGCCATCGACTTCAAGGGATTCGATCTGTGTGCGCTCCTCGTCGAGGAAGCCCTCGGAAAAGCGGCAGCGCACGGCTTGGCTGCCGGAGAGGCGTATGAGCGATCCGTCGCGCAAGGTGGCGCGCTGTCTGACGGGCAAACCATCCACCAGCACCGGGCCGCCGGACTCACGGATTTCGAGAAACCCGCTGGAGCCCTCGCCATCGTAGTGGATGAAGAGCACGGTCTTGGGCGCGAGCTTTGCGCCGAGCAGCAGATCTCCGCTCCTGAGCGCGGTCGCGTCGTTGGAAACAAGATATTCCTGCTTCTCTGAGGCGAGCCGGAACCGCCGCCCCGATTGCAGGGCCCGTTTGCGCAAATCATTTACCGTGAGGCTGAATCCGGACGGGCCGCCGACGCGTTCATGGTTGTGGCACGTGACGATATCGCCCTTTTTCAAGGCTCCCTTGCTGCCGACGTGAAGCTCCGTGTCCGCCAAGGCCTCGACCTCCGCCTCCAGGCCGAAGCGGACGCGCAGTTCACTGGTGCGGATGCGGGTCCGTTCCGCGATCAGTCCCTCATCGCCGGCCTCCAAATAGAGCGCGGGCATGCTGCCCATTTTCCGGACATCCAGGAAAAACCGGAGGTCGTCGTAGGTCATCAGCCAGCCGGGGATGACGAGTTCCTGCCGCTCGCGGACACGCATGAACGCACCGGTGGCCAGGGATTTCCCTCGCACCCAGAGAGGCAGCGCACCGGTGTTGCGCAGGAGGATGAGATCCCCGGCGCGGTAGATGCGGAATTCCTGCGCGCCCGCCGCAGGAGGCAGGGTGACATCCGCTTCCTTGCCGCCGAAAACGAGTTTCTCGAAAGGCAGCTCCGCCACCGGGAGATCACCCTCTTCGCCGCGCATCTCGCGCATGATCGCCGTGCCCATCTCGGGCTGGCCGAGGCGGCGCATGAAAATCTCGAAGCTCGCCCGGCTCCGCTCGGAACGGCCCGCCGCATCCACCAGGGTGAAAAGCTGCAAGCCCACGGCGAGCTTGCCGGTGTCGTCGAGGCTTTCGCGCAGCTCGGTGGCGAGCCCTTGCATCGGCTTGGGGCTTTTCACCGCGCGCCGCAGCCGCCGCGTGAGCCAGGCATGATCCACCTCGGGAAAGGCGCTGCGCAGCATGTCGAGGATCAGATCCGCCTCGGCCGCGCTGAGCACGTCGTCCAGCGTGGCAAAGGCTGCGAAGGAATCGACCAATGCCCCGACCTGTCCCTCGGCACGCTTCCCGATGCGCTTGAATTTCCCGGCACCCGGCAGCCAAGCCGGCAGTTTGGCGAGCCAACCACGCTTGCCCGCCACGCGCCGCCCGCCACCGGGGCCTTTCCACTCGCCTTCACCGTCCATCGTCACCCGTTTCTGACAGGTCGGCTCCAGACCCGCAAGTCTTCGCGAGTCGGCGATGGCGAGCAGGCGGCCGGGAGCCGCTTGAAAGCAAGCGCGGGCAGCATCGCTTATTCCGAAATGACTTCTCGGAAGATCCCTTCCAACTCGGCGACGATTCCCGACCAGCAAAGTGTCTCACTGGTTCGGCGGGCAGCGGCACCGAGCCTGGCGCGCATCGCGGGATCGAGAAGTTTCACGGAAGCTGCCAGAAAAGCGGCCTCATCGCCTTTCTCCACCTTCAATAAATTTTCGCCATCCACACCGTGCCAGGCAGCGGCGGCATGGTCGTAGCCTAGGATCGCAAGACCGCTGGCCATGCCTTCGAGGAGGACGTTGCCGAATGTTTCCGTCGCGCTCGGAAACAGCAAGATATCCGCTGAGGCATAACACGCGGCCAATTCCTCGCCGACCAGATATCCGGGAAACTGCACTTGCGGGTGCTCACGCTGCAGTTTTCCGCGCACCGGGCCATCGCCGATGACGCGGCAGATGAGATCAGGGCGCAATTTGCGCATCTCGACAAACGCCCGGAGCGTCAGTTCGATGTTCTTTTCCGGGGCCACCCGCCCCACCACCAGCACCACCGGCGCGTCACCTTTCACGCCGATCTCGCGGCGCAAGGCTTCGCTCCGCTTCGCGGGTGTGAACAAATCCGTATCCACGCCGCGCCCGAGAACCGCCACGTTGCCGAACCCTGCGCGCGACAATTTCTCACGCGTATCGGGCGAGGGCACCAAGGTGCGGGCGAGCCGTCCATGAAACCATTTTTGATAACGCCAAACTTGCTGACCCACCCAGTTCACCCCGTATGTTTTGAGGTATTCGAAGAAATTCGTGTGAAAGCCGCCGACCACCGGTATCCCCAGGCGACGCGCTGCGGCCACGGCGGAAAAACCTAAGGGCGTCTCGATGGCCACATACACGATATCTGGCCGATCCCGCCGCCAGCGCCGGCGCAGCTCGCCCGGCCATGGCGCACCCACTTTGATTTCCCAATATCCCGGCAAAGGCCACGACATCACGGAGGTTTCAAAGTCTCCATTTGCCCGCCCCGTGCGAATGATTTCCACGCGATGTCCGCGCAGACGCAGTCCTTTGCAAAGGCGCCCTAATGAATTGGCGACACCATTGATATCCGGCACAAACGTATCCGTAACCACCTCGATATGGAGCGGTTCACTTTCCCAATCTGTTCGATCTTCACTCAAGGCCTGGCTCCCACACGTACGGCCTTTACCCAAGCTTTTTTCAACTGCGAGACAATCCTCAAATGCCATGGGCGCAGGTTGCGGACGAACGTATCGGAAGTGAGAAGCCGGGTCACTTTCAAAGCCGTGGTGAATTCTCCGGTCGCAGGGTTGAGATAGCGCGGGTATTTCACCAAGGCTCCACAGACGAGCTCCTCCAAGCTAAGCTTCCGCTGCCGCCGCGGGAATTCCAGACGATCCGTGGTAAGTCCCCAGCCAGCATAAAAAGGCAGGCCGTAGGTGACGACCGGCACCTGCCGTATCAACGCCTCAAAGCCCGCCGTGGAAGTCATCGTGTGGACTTCATCGCACACATCGAGCCAATCCAACACATTTCCTTCCGTCACCGCGAGGTCGCAAGCATCTTCCAGACCATCGGGAAGGATCTGGCCGTGACGGACGCCCGCGACGAGATCCGGGTGCGCCTTGAACAGGAGAAAAGCGTCTGGTTCGGCTTTTCTAACAGCTTGGAGCAGCGCGAGATTGGACTTCACCTCCGGGCTGCCGAAACGGATGGACGCGTCCGCTTCGACCTGCCCGGGCACGAGGATGACCTTGCGCCCGGCGACGTGCTGCGGGTCGAGCACGATGGCGCTTTTTGCCAGATTGTATTTGGTCAGCCGATTGGTGCGGAGCACGTGGATGAGTTCGCGCGCGTCCGCCAGGCTGGCGGCGTCGAATTCATTTTGATAAAGGTTTTCCAAATCCGAAGGCGTGGTGGGATCGAAGTAAATTCCGGTTTCATCCAGCACCCACGAATAAGGGTAGTTGAAAGCGGCGCCCAGCCCCTTGGAGCGGATGAAGCCGTCCTCCACCCGCACGGCGCGGCTGCGGAGACCCGCCGGAATTTCCGTTTTGCTTCCCCATACGAGGATACGGGCGTCCGGCGGCGCTTCCGCCATTTCGTTCACCTGGCTGAGTTTCCCCGCCGGGCTGCGGAGGTAGTCGGGAACGATTTTCCTTTTCCACGGAGAAAACGCGACGGTCACCGAATGCCCGCTGTTCTTGCGGAACATCTCCTTTTGCAGAGCCAGATGGTCGAGAATTTCGCCAAGTCCGCACGGTTCACCGGTATCGGGATCGAAATAATGGCAATACCGGAGATAGGCCGCCTCAAACAGCTCAGGCAGAGTCACGTGCCGCCTTCCGGCCAATGCCATGGACGTAGCATGATCCTCTGTCAGTCCCCTCCCTGCGAAAAACGGAACCCCGTAGGTGATGACTTTTTTCCCATGGATCAGCGCCTCCATCCCCATCAACGAGCTGCCCACAATGACCGTGTGGCAGAAATCAAAACACTGCGCGGGCGAGAGGTGCGGGGATAGGAAACGAATCCGGGAATCCGTGAGCAATTCCTTCGGAAAACAGGTGCGCTTCGAGCGGAACAAGTGATCGGGGTGCGCCCGGAGGTAAACAGGACAGCCCTCGCTCCCCTCCAATGCCGCCTGCAACATCCGCCCGAAATCCGCTTCCACCAGACAGCCGTGACGGATCGACATATCACCGCGCGCCTGATCGACCACCAGGATGCCGGGCGTTTCCGGTACTCGCGGGTCGAGGAACTCATCGGGAAACCAGTTATACTTCGATGCTCCGATTTCACGAAAGCGGGCCATCACCGGGCCGGGAGCCTCACCTTGCGTCGGGCCGGCCCGCATCCAGCCTGTCGGCGTGCCGCTATCCAAGGCTTTCAAAAGATCCGACCGCCCGCCCGCATCGTAGTGAATCCCGCAGGAATCCGCCAGAATTCCATAAACCACAGGCCCTTTTCCGGGACGGAGGGAGCGGACGAAAGCGTCCTCCATAAGCAGCAGCCGATCACCGCTACGCGCCGCAGCCCGGCAAGCGGCACGGCCACTAGGCCGGTATCCCCAGCCCACATGTATCGTTTGGGAGTCGAGAGTTTGCTCACGGAGAAAGGCGGGGAGCAGAGAATGCCGCAGCACCTTTCGATAAATCCAAGCAGCCTTACCCTGATTCAGCCTCATCCAGACTCAGCTTCCTCGTCCACCGCAGACTTTGTCAACCCTCATACATCCGCCCGACCACCTCGGAACCCAGCATGGCTTCCACCTTTGCGAAATGTTGCTGCCATGTCGGAGGGGAATATTTCTTGAGCCGCTCCTTTTGCGCCAGTCTGCCGATCGAATCCTCCCGAGCATACTCCCTGATTCTTGCCGCCCACAGATTCCCATCTATGGGGGAAATAAGCTCGGGAACCCCCTGTCCCGCCTCCCGGAATGCGGGAATGTCAGACCCAATCACCGGAACCCCCAACGCCAATGACTCCACCATTGGCATACCCCAGCCCTCCACATACGAGGGGAAAAGCACCGCCCGGGCACCCCGCAGCAGTGGCCATAATTCGTCATCCAGAACCCCATTCATTTCCCGCACGTGGCCTTGGAGGCATTCGCAGCGTTCGAGCATCCGGACCACCGACTCGTTTTCCCAGCCACGCCGCCCGATGAGCACCAACTCAGGCACTTTCTCCGCGGGCAAGGTCTCTGCAAAATCGCGCCACAGGTGCAAAAGCAACGCATGATTCTTGCGGGGCTCGATCGTGCCTAAAACAACGAAATACGGGCGCTTTGCCGCAAACAGCGAAGCATCGTAACGCGCAAGCGCACGCAAACCCTCGTCCACTCCTATAGGGATCACCTCCACTTCGACTTCCGCCGCCCCCAACAGCCGCCTCCAATGCTCCAGCCGCTGCCGGGTGTATTCCGAGTTCACCACGACATGGCTCGCATACCGAAAGGTATTTCTCAGCCTCAGAAGATGCTTCGCACCTTCCTTTTCGCGGCAGTATTCGGGATAGTCGCAGGGTATCGTATCGTGGATGAAGAAAACCCGCTTCAGGTTTTTATGCCTCGCCAGAGCGGCCAGGTAAGCCGAGCGGCTGAGCATGCCATGGGAAATCCCGAAGAAACACCCGCTTTTGTCGTTTCTACGCCAATTGGGATCCACCCGATAAGCGCCCATGCCCGCAGAGGCATCCAATAATTCCAATTCCTTCACTCCTTCTCCACACAGATCATACAAGCTCTTTACGGCATGAAGCGCCTCTAAGCCCGTTTGACGCGCACGCCAGTTCCCCGCGACTCTGAACCGCACCCTCAACCGCTGCGCGGCATCCTCGAATGGACGCAGTTGCCTGCGGCTGAACCCCCCCGCCTTGCCTTGCCATGCCGACTGCAGTTTGTCGGCGAAAGCACCACCCAGCCGCCCGTCAATCTGCGAAAATCCCGCCACACCGTGCATCAGATACTTCACCGAACCGAAGCTCCGAAGCCATTGAAGGTAAGCGAGATCCACCCGGTCGATACCGCTTGGCCCCTTCGCATCCGCGCTCTTGCACAATCTGGTGATATCGAAAAACCTCATTGCTACCCCTTGGCTCAGTCGATTCAACATGAAAAAAATTACTGGGCAAGGCGGATTCCAATACCGCCGGGCCCGACCCACTCAAGCCGCCGCCCTTGCCGCACTGGAAACAAGATCATTATGACCGCTCGAAGACAGAGTGAAGCAACGCGCGCATGATAAAAAAGCACAGCACGCCAAGGAACATCATCGTCAAGGTGGTGTAAGTCCTGCGGGGAAGCGCCACTTCCTCAGGGAGATAAGGAGTCTGGATCACCGAAAAGAATCTCGACCGTGAGGCGGCATCAATGCGGTTCTTTTCCAACAACATCTCAGCACCACTTCTGAGCCGTGTCGCGGTCGAGAGCCTCAGCTCGATTTCCTTGAACTCCATGAGGATTTGGTTCAACCGGTCACGCTCGGTGCCGGATAGCTTGGCCGTTTCCTTGTCAATCAACTCATTGAGTGAACGCAGACGACTTTCCAGATTGTCGATTCTCGGCGATTCAGGGGAATCACGCACCAGTGAGGCGAGTTCGGCCTCGGCACGGAACCGCTCCATTTGCATCTCATGAACCGCCGCAAGGCTGGCATTGATCACTTCGCTTGGACTGATGAACCGATGCTTGTTCTGCAACTCAAGAAGCTCCCGATGGATCTCGTTGACCCGCTCCGAAGTGCGATCCACTTCACCGCGAATGAATGCCAGTTGCTGGTCCGCCACATTCTGATCGATCAAGTTTACAAAACCCTCGGCTCTCTCGAGAACCACAGCTGCGATCTCCTTCGACAAGGCGGGCTTGAACGTATCCACGGTAATTTCCGTCAGGCCTGTATCCTTGTTGAAATCGGCCGTGATGTGCTTCCGGTAGAACTTCAGCCGATCCTCCAAACCAGCACTTGGATCCAAGCGAAAGACAAAATCCTGGCTGGGCGAACTGAAATGCTCGATAAGGTTGAATTGTTTTTCGAGATCCAGCAGCAAATCAGCCGAGTTGATGTAACCGATCGTCACCTGCGAATCCATGGAACCCGAATCGGCAATACCTGGCAACGCGAGTTGAGCAATCGTCGTATCCAGACCCGTTGACGCTTCTTGCCTGGAGATCTTGAACGCTGCCTTCGTCACATAACGATCCTGCGTCAGCAGCCACATGTAGGCGATTGCGATCAGAAGGCTCAGGAAATAGAGAACCGCCAAAACTTTCAGGATGGTTTTCGCGAATCCGGCTTTTTGTTTGCTACGTATGTATGTGAATGACATTGGGATCAGGGCAGATTGGTTGGTGACTCTGGATCGTCCGCATCGACTGGGTGGCGGGCGATCTTCTTGGCTCGTTTAAGTGCTTGTTTGCGGGCGATTGGCGCAGCGCCAACGGTTTGAATCGCGGATTCTCCCTCATCTGTGACTTCATGGGACGCGCCTTGGTTGCGGCGCGCGCGAATGTATTCCGAGTAGGCGCTTATGCCTTCATTTATGTTGGGATAGAAATCCGCCATGCCATCACGCAAAAAAAGTGCCGACTGGCATGATTCCCTGAGGGTTCTCATGTTGTGCGAAACAAAAATCAGTGATGCCCGCTTGCGAATTCTCTCAAAGGCCGCTCTTGCTTTCTCCCGGAAAATGGCGTCACCCACCGAAGTCAGCTCATCAACGAGATAGACATCGAATTTAAAAGCCATGGAAAGCCCGAAGCTCAGGCGGGCGCGCATGCCGGATGAGTATGTGCTCACCGGCATGTCGAAATATTCGCCGATTTCCGCAAAACCGGTGACCTGCTTGACCACATCAGAGGTTTGGACCCTGCCCAAGCCATTGATACTGCAGACGAAAAGCACGTTTTGTCGCCCTGTCAGGGAGCCTTGGAAACCGGAGGTCAAACCAAGCGGCCATGAAATTTCCGAATCGGTGATGATTGTCCCGCTGTCGGCAGGCTCGACACCGCCGATCAGCCGCAGGAAAGTCGATTTTCCGGCACCATTCGGCCCAAGCACTGCGATATTCAAGCGCTCGGGAAGCACAAGCGATACGTCGCGCAATATAAAGCGCTTACCGCTCTGCACCGGATATGATTTCGTGACATTTCTAAGCTCGATCATTGCGTCTAGGACTACTTAGGAAATTCCGATTGTTGTGAAAAAACGTGATGCCGATGGCAAACACCACAATACTGAAAGCGCCCGGATAGAGAAGATTGGCACCCTCCGCATGATAGGATGGGAACAGGGCGTTGCGACTTAATTCAATGGTATGAACCAATGGGTTATACATGAACAATTCCTTTGTGGCCCTAGTTAGGATACTGGTGGGAAATAAAACCGCTGAGACAAACAGCAGGGTGCGTTGAATGATGGGCAGGATTTTCTCCACTTCCCTGTAGTACGCAGAGGCGACACCGAAAAGTAAGCCAAAGCCACAACCACAGAACCATGTTATCAGATGGGCCGCCAAAATGATGTGCAGCCCACCAAGGGAAATGGTAACGCCAAACCACATCGCAATGACACAGAACACGGCGTACGCGAACATGGTCACCATCAAGTCGAAGATAAAGCGGGCAAGCAGCGGGTCTAAGGGCCTGACGGAGGGATAAACCAGCAAACCTTGATTTGAGCTGATGGCATTCACACCGCTGGTCATCGGACTGGTGAAAAGTTTGTACAGGAGATAGCCGTTGAGCAGGAAAAACGCATACGGCATTTGGCCGACCGTGCGGTGTGCGATGGGTGCGATGACCAAGCCGATGACGATCACCCCCAAAAGCGGCTCGAAGAGCATCCAGAAAAAACCCAGCCGGTATTTCCCAAAACGGGTGGTCACCTCCCTGATGAGGAGCGCCCGGATAACAAGAACCTGAGTCACCCACGGCGAGTGCTTTGGAATGGGGATGGGGTTGGACATGGGCGCGGAGGAATCGGAAGCCTCAACGTAAGTTTATGAAGAGAGAATAAACTGTGACGTAGGAACGCATCAGGCACTGTTTCTGTGAAGAGACCACATTGGGGCGATCGGCAGGATGTATGGACTGGCGTTTGTCGTTAATTGGAGAAACGGCTCACAGCGGATCCCGTTTGCAAGGTGGATAGGGGAAGAACTTGTGTGATCATCCTGTTCCAGCGGACGAGCGGGGCATCCGTCACATACACGATGTCCTCGCCCTGCATGGGGAAGCGTTGCACGAGGGGCATGACAGCGGGATCCTTGAGATTGAAGGTGTAAACGGTGTCCGGATTGCCCTTTCGGAAGACGAATACGCCGGAGGCATCGGATCTGCGTTCATCCAGGCCGTTCGCTGCTCCGAGAGCGTCGGCAAGGGTGGGTTCCGGGACAGGAAATGGCACGGATACGGGTCGGTTGATCGCGCCTAGAACCTGAAATCGATTGGACGTGTCGGTGGTCACCGTCAGGAGATCCCCGGCTTCGACAGGAAAAGGATTTTTCCGGAAGCCTTGATAATCGAAACGGTAATCACGACCGGCTCGCCTGAGCGTGTATTGATAAAGATGCTCCGCCTGGGCGGGGCCGCCGGATGCGGCGAGAATATCGTGAGATGTCATTCCACTGCGCTCCAATGGCACCGGGCCAGGATTGCGCACCTCGCCAAGGACATTTGCCGTGAGAAGGAAACGATTCGTGCGGACTACCATAACCTGCGCTGTGCTGGATACGGGTTTGATCTTTTCCGCGAAGGTGGCGGAAATATCCGACAGGTTTCGGCTGATCACGTTGAGTTCACCGACGTAGGGAAGTTGGATCAGGCCGTTCTCAGGCACTTCGATAGGGCCATACCTGAAAGGATCTCCGCGCGTGAAAAAGGGACTCTGCTCGGTTAGATCCGTGATCACGAACGACAACGTGTCCCTTGCCCGCACATTGTCCGAATATCCCTGCCCGGAGATGATGGAAGGCTTGTCCGCACGACCATAGACCCGGCTGCTGACAGGAATGTTTTCACGTGATTTTACCTCGACGAGGTTGTAGGGCGCGGAATCGCTTTCGATGCTGCCCTTGAGTGGGCCGGTTTCGGAAATCAATCCGCATGACGGCAAAACGGCGATTTGAAGAACACCAAGAATAAATCTGTAATGAAAAAGTTTGTTCATCTGGAGATGGAGTGGACCGGTGATGTGTTGATTACATCGTGATTGTTAATTTTATGATTCATATGTCCCTCCCGCCCACGCTGTGAGGAGACATGACCCGACCATTCGCTGTCAAGAGCCAAGTCGCGTGGCATGGTGAGAGCAGACTGATAGGAATGACATGGCGCTTTTCTTTGTCGCTGTTTTATTCATTGAAGAACTCTTTCCTGAATGGCTCGGGCCACTGGATCTTGCACCGACCGGGGACATCAAAGCATCTCTGGGACAAGGTTCCGCGCCCTTGGCTGGTGGAGAGCAAAAGATCAATGAACTGTTTCACGCGCTTTTTCTTTGGCTTTATCGCTTCAGTCCAAAACGAGTCTAGGTCTCCTTGGAAGGTGAGTTCTGGCAAGTTATATGCGGCGGCTCCGAGAGTGATGACAGGAACGTGATGGATCAGCCCCGAAAGACCGACAGAGCTGTTGATGTTGACGACCCCGCGCGAGTTCGCCAGCAGCGTGGGCAAGTGAACGCGATCCACATACATGATCCGACCGCCGCCAAGGCGACGATCCAATCTGGCTATCAGATCCGAGTAGTCCTTATAGCCGCGGTCTATGGGGTGATCCTTGAAAACCAGCTTGGTGTCAGCGGGCGCGTGGCGTTCGAATGAACGGACAACGTGCTCGATGAACGACTCGATTGATGGAAAGGTTGAGCATTTGGTGACCTGCGTATCCCTGTGGACTTGGAGTGGCACCGTGAAATATTTCCCGGATAGCACGCCAGAAAACACCGGATTCATCTCGCTATCCCTGCCACGCGCGAAAAAACGCCAGAGGTAAATCACCCCGTGCTTGAAATGACCCCAGAGTTTCATTTCCTGCTGATCCACGAAGTGCGGAAACAAAGGAGCTGCGAAACGGCTGAAGAGAAAATTCGAGGACATAGCGAACATCTTGGAGAATCCGCTTACCTGACGCAGCGCTGGCGGCATGATTACGGATTCCGGCGGATCACCACCGGCCAGCAGTTCCGGCCAAGCCCGCGCCAAAGTCGGTAGCGGCTGCGATTTGCTGCTGAATACGGTCACACAGTTCGGGCGAATGAGTCCCAGTTCAAAAACGAAGCATCCGAGATCGAGCTCCTCGGCCAGCTTCCAAGCGACTTGGTTGTAGGGCCTGTAATGATTGTAGAGAAAAAACGTGTCGTAACGCTCCGTCCTAACCAGCTCTTTTAGCCATGATTCGAACTCCGCCAGCGGTTCACGAAACAGGTGGGTTTCTATGCCGCGGATCTTATACATCAGGTCGGCAGCACAAAAGAAAACTTTCCCGACCGTGTGACCCTCATCCTTCAGATCCTGCGCAAGCAGTGTCATCCCGGCTTCCCAATCTCCCTGTATGATCAAGATGTTCCTTTTAGGAATTTGTTTAGAGCGGGAGACTCCTGAATTAGCCATGGGGGGTAGGACTGTGTTGTGGGTGGGGCGAATGAGGCTCGGAAGGGGAAGAGTATGAATCGGGTGTGCCAACCTTTGCCTGGAATGTGACGATAGGCTTAATATGCCTAGGGTGTTGCTTTGGAATGAATCATCCTCTGTTTATGCCGGTAATAGGTTGGAATTTGGAACATTACGGCAATTTTCATCCGCCGCGAGCGTAGCTATCCAGACCGCTTTGCCAAGATTCTTTTAGTGCCTAATTGCTCACAAAGATCACCTTCCGCCTCCGCGGTGGTTTCCGCCGTGAGGCATATCCTTTGTACCGATAAAGGTGTCGGGCCGGGAGTGTCCGTGATGTGGATGACAAACACTGGCGATCCGGAAAACGCAGGGGCTGGGAGATCTTTCCGGGCAGGCATCGTCTCGCCCGCCTCGAACCATTTTCCCATGATCGGAATGGCGGGGTGCAGGCAGAAAACGGTGAGCGCCGCGCGGATGCCGGTGGTTATTGCGGGTGAATGGTAAGCAAAGCCCCGGCAATCGCTGCGAACCCAGGAAAGATCCATGCACGTTTGCCCACAGCCGTCATGCCAACCACGCAACGGCATGCTGAAAGGCTCGACATCCCGGCGGAAACGCGTTTCATCGAGTAAGCATGGAACAGCCCCCACCCCTATCGCCTCAAGACATAGCCGCCCTGCAAACGGCACAATACGCCGAGACCGGCCAGCCGCAGATGGTGAAGGTTTTCGGGATCATGCATGTGATCTTCGCCGCGTTCGGCTTGTTGAGTTCCTTATGGGCCATTTTCGTGATCGTGGCGGGAAACCCTTTCCTGAACATGATGCCAAAGACCCCCGAGATGGCCGCGCAAGCGAAAGCACAGGCGGCGATGGAGGCGAACATGATGCCGATGACCTTGATCTCCACCTTCATCACGGTGATCGTCGGCCTGCTGATGCTTAAAGCGGGCATCATGCTTCTGAAGAAACGCCGCGGAGCCCTGTCGTGGTCGAACCGCTACGCCTGGACATCGCTTGCCGCCAAGCTGGCAAACATCGGGCTCGCTTTCATTTACACGGTCCCCGCCATGAAAGAGATGGTCTCCTCGATGCCGGGAGGAACCGCCATGCCCGGCGGTATGGAATGGATCATGATCGGCTCGATGATTTTCGGAATCGTCATCATGTCCGCGTACCCGATACTCGCGCTCATTCTTCTCAACCGTCCGAAGATCAAGCAATGGTTCGCCGCGCAACCGGATTGACTCCACCATGAACTTCCCCGCCCGCTGCGGCCTCGCCATCCTCTCCGGCCTCGTCTTTGCAATGGCCTTCCCCCCCGTTGGTTGGCGGTGGCTGGTGCTGCCGGGTTTCGCGGGATTCCTAGCGACGCTCCACGGCCAGCACGGCACCCGCGCCCGCCTTCTCGGGTTTCTTTTCGGCTACGCGGCCTTCGCCGTGGGTTTGTCCTGGGTCTGGAATATCTTCGCCCAGCTCTCGGTCGCGCTTTGGGCGGTGATGGCCGCATTCCCCACCGCCTTCGCCCACTTCCAGGGACGCGCCTTCTTACGCGGTATCCGCAGTTGGAAATTCGCCGCCTTTACCGCGATCAACTGGGGTGCATGGGAATTCATCCGCGCGGAAATATTTCCACTGAAATTTCCGTGGATGACCGCCGGCCTGGCGATCGGCCCGAATGTCTTGCTGCCGTGGATCGGTGTCTATCTGGTGGGATTCGTTGTCGTTTTCGCAGCCGCCGCGCTCACTGAGCGGATGTGGAAAATTTCCTGCGTCGCGCTTGCCGTGCTGGCCACCGCCATCCTGCTTTCCCGTCCGCATCCCGCTCCCGATCCAAGACAAACCGATGTGGTGAATGTTTCAGGCGTGCAGTTGGAAGGCGTCAGCATCGACTCCTATATCAAGGACACCAAGGCGATGCCGGCGGGCGTCGATCATGTCGTATGGCCCGAATACGCCGTGCCCTACGACATCCGTGAGAACAAGCGGGACTGGCAGATTCTGTTGGATCTGTGCCGTGAAAAGGACATCACCCTGACCTTCGGCACCCAGTCGCGGCCCGGCGGCGGCGACGCATGGCGCAACATCGCGATCACCATGGATGCCACCGGCTTTCTCGGCGAGCACACGAAAGTCCACACCGTCCACATGTTCGACGACGGCACGCCGGGCAAGCTCAGCGAACCTGTCGTTTCACCCTTCGGAAAAGTGGGCACGCCGATCTGTTTCGATTGCGATTACGAAGGCATTGCGAGGGGCATGACCGCCGGAGGGGCGGAGTATTTCGTGGTGCCCACCATGGACGCGGAATCCTGGTCCGCCCGCCAGCATGACCAGCACGCGGAGCTGGCCCGCATCCGCGCGACGGAAAACGGCAGGTGGGTGTTCGTGGTGGCGACTTCCGGTGTCTCCCAACTCATCGATCCGGCGGGTCATCTCCATGCCCGCCTCGGTGCGATGAAGCAGGGCACGATCCACGGCTTCCTGAAGCGCGAAACCGGCCTGACCTTTTACACCCGCTTCGGCTGGGTATTACCATGGTGCGCACTCACGATAGCCGCCGCACTGTGGGTGTGGATGATTTTCAGGCCACGGCCATCCCGCCCCGCGCCCACCCAAGATTCATGAAATCCTCCGAGGAAAGCCCGCTGTGGGATGAGATCAAGCGCCTGCGCCGGGATCTGACCGACCTCAGCGACCGCCATCACAACGAGTTCATGCGCATCAGCATCCGCATCGCGGATTTGGAATCGCAGCTCGGGAAAGCGGAAGCCCACGCCGCCGCCACACCGCCGCCGCTACCGAAGGAAGAACCCGCCGAAAAACCTGCCTTGATGCCAGCCCTCGCCGAGGCGCGCCTGAAGGTCGCTCCCGAAAAGGCGGAGGCCGCTCCCCTTTCTCCCCCTCCCTCCGAACCGCCTGCTCCCACTCCTGCTCCCGCTCCCGACAATTCCTTCGAACTCGATTTCGGGAAAGTGTGGTTCGTCCGCATCGGCATCGTGATCCTCCTGACAGGTTTGGTTTTCCTCGGAAACTACGCCTACCAGAACTGGATCCGCGAGATGTCGAACGGCGTCCGCCTCGCCGCTCTGTTCGCCTGCGCGCTGGCTTTGGTGGAAACGGGAAGGCGGCTCGCTGCGAAGGAAAGCCTCAGCCGCTTCGGCGAGGTTCTGCTGGCGGGCGGAATGGCGTTTTTCTACTACTGCACCTTCGCCGCGCATCATGTCGCGCGGCTGAAAGTGATCGAAAGCCCCGCCCTCGGTGCGATCCTGCTTTCCGCCGCCGCGCTGGCCATCGCCGCCGTCTCATGGCTGCGCCAGGCGAAGGCCACCGCCGTCCTCGGCATCGTCCTCGCCTCCTACGCGACGATGCTCCAGCCCATCGGCTGGATGTCCTGCCTGTCGAATCTCCTGCTCGGCGGCCTCGGCCTGTTTTTCATGCTCCGCCCCGGTTGGGCCGGCCCGGGCTGGGCGTCCATGCTCGGCTCCTACGGCGCGTTTCTCGGCTGGCAGCTCCTCGGTGCGTCCGGTGGAAATGTCCGCACGGATGATCCCGCCACGCTTTGGTTCCTCCCGCCGGTTTGGGTCATGTTTGCCATTCCCGGCTCGCTCGACCGTTTCCGCGAAAGCCTGTCCGACCGCGCCCGGGCCTGGTTCACCGCCCTGAACAACGCCCTCTTCTTCCTGCTCTTCTCCGGCGTATGGCTGCACCAGAACGGCGATGAAAACTACTGGAAGGTCGCCGCCGTTTTCGGCTCCGTCCTTATCCTCCTCGGCATCCTCGGCCGCCGCCGCAACACCACCGCGGGCGGCGTGAACATCGGGCAGGGCATCGCCATCGCCACCTTCGCGATCGTGCTCAAACTCGACGGCCATCATCTCGCGCTGATGCTGGGCTTCGAGTCGCTAGCGCTCGCCATCGCCGCATGGAAATTCCGCGGAAAGAGCGAGTCCGTCTTTTCCCTGCTCTGCGGTCTCGGTGCGGCAAACCTCATCCTCACGGACTATGCCGCGATCCCCACATGGGTTTCATCGATTACTGGATTCCTAGTAGCCGCCGCCTCCGTGTGCTCTGCCGTTTCCTCGGACAAGGAATCCGGCATCGGTCGCTTCCGGCGGATCTCCGCCTGCCTGCTTTTCCTCACCGCCACGGTCATCGCAAGCCACCTCTGCGTCTTCCTCCTCGAAAATCCGTGGAAACTTCTCACCGCGATCCTGCTTTCCGCCGCGCTGACCATCGGTTCCCTGGAGCTCGATGTGAAACGCCGACAACCGGAGATTCTCTGGATTTCGCTTTGGTTCCTTGGCTTGGCTGCTCTCCTATCGCTGACTTTGGGCTACAAGGAACCGGCCATATGGCCGCTCTTTGTCGCCGCCGGCCTTTCGTTGCTGGGCGGCTGGTTCTGGCAGCATCGCACCTTGGAGGATGGCGAGCCGCATGACGCCGCCGCTTATCGCGGACTCGGCGCATTCGCCTTCGCCCTTGCGGTTCCGTTTTTCCTCTGGCTCATCTGTGGGAAAACCGCGGGCGGATTCCTGCTGATCCCGGATGATGTCGGCCTCGCCCTCGGCCTGAACCAGCTCTGCGCCTTCCTCCTCGTTCCCATCGCGCTCGCCATGAGTTGCCCTCGCCTGGTGCGTACGGCGGGCGTGTATTCGTGCTATACCTTGGGATACCTGTTCGTCCTGCCCTCCGGAAACGCTCCGATGATTTTCGGCGCATCCCTGCTTGCCGCGGCCTCCGCCGCCCTCGTTCTCAGCCCGTGGGGGAAACGTGTGGTTGGCGAGGACGGGCCGGTGTCCTCTTCCATTTTCCGGCTCTCGGCCTTCGTCTCCTATTGCACCGCATGGCATGCCTTCGCGCCCGGAGCATGGACCGATTTCCTCGCGCTCACATCCATCGCGCTGACCATCGTCTCAGTCGTCATAAAACGGAAAATGTTCGTCGAGTGCCTCGGCTTCATCGCCATCGCGCTGCTTGGCCTTGTTTTCGAAATGCTCACCAGCCCGTGGTGGCGGATCGCCGGGGCGGACACATGGCGCGGCATCACCGTCGTCGCGGCCATGCTCGCGTTGGTCTTCACCTATCGCCAGCGCCCCGCCCTCATCTCCAATCCGCAGACCAGGAAATCCGCCATCGCCGCGCTGGCCGGTCTCACCTGCCTCGTCGCCATGCTCTGGGCGACGCAGATGCTGGTCTGGCGCTTCGGCTGGAAACCGGCCGCCGTGCTCTGGACGATCCTCGGCTTCGCCTTCGTCAGCGCCGGACTCTGGCAACGCCTCCACATCCTCCGCGTCTGCGGCTTCGGCCTGCTCATCATTTCGTTCTGCAAGCTGTTCGCCATGGATGTCTGGGATTTCACCACCTTCATGCGCGTGGTCTCCTTCATCGTCCTCGGCGCGGCGCTGATCCTGCTCGGCCTGTTCTACAACAAGTTCTCAGAGGCCATCAAAGCCTTGCTGGATGACGAGAGGGGTGAGAAACCGTAAGCATAGCGGGGTATTAATCATTGAAAATCCGTATTGACAATCCGAACTTTCAATAATAAATAAGCACGCAATGCGTCCTATCGTAGATCGCGCCGCTCGGCTGGCGCAGCTCCGTGAGTTGTTGTCCTTCAGCCCTGTGGTTGCGATTCTTGGCCCGCGGCAGTGCGGCAAGACCACCTTGGCAAAGATGATTGCTGCGGATCACTACTTTGACCTGGAAAACCCGCGTGATCTGGCCCGTCTGGAAAACCCGCAGACCGTCTTGGAAAAGCTGCAAGGCGTGGTGTGCATCGATGAGATCCAGCTCAAGCCGGATTTCTTCCCACTGCTACGCCACTTGGTGGACCAGCATCCGCAGACACAATACCTGATCCTTGGCAGCGCCACCGAGGAGTTGATCCAGAAAAGTTCCCAGAGTCTGGCGGGACGTGTCGCATTTCTACACCTTCATGGTTTCGATCTGGCGGAAACGGGTGTGGAGCATGTCGCCCAACGGTGGTTCCGCGGCGGTTTTCCCCGCGCCTATCTGGCTCCCTCGGATCGGGTGAGTTGCAGTTGGCTGGATAACTACATTTCGACATTTCTGGAGCGAGATCTTGCGGAGTTCGGGTTCCGCATCCCATCGCCCACCATGCGCCGTTTCTGGACGATGCTGAGCCATTGCCACGGAGGAATCGTAAATTATTCCGAGCTCGGGAGATCACTGCAAGTGACCGATAAAACGGTGCGCAGCTACCTCGATGTCTTGGCAGGCACATTCATGGTGCGGGTGCTGCCGCCATGGTTCAACAACACATCAAAACGGTTGGTGAAAAGTCCCAAGGTGTATTTGAGCGACTCGGGTATTTTCCACCGCCTGCAGCTCATCGGCGATCTTGCGCAACTGGAATCGCACCCGAAGCTCGGTGATTCATGGGAGGGTTTCGTAATCAACCAGATCATCAGTCTTTCCGCCCTTCCGGAAAACGCTTTCTATTTCTGGTCCACCCACACGGGTGCGGAAGTCGATCTGTTCTGGCAGCAGAACGGCAAGAACTACGCCGTGGAAGTAAAGTATGCCGATGCCCCACGGCGAACAAAATCCATGGTGCAGGCGATCGAAGACCTCAAACTCGACAAGCTCTGGATCGTCTATCCAGGGCCGGACACCTACGCCTTGGACGAAACCATTACCGTGCTTTCGATCAGGCAAATACCGGACATTTTTTCGTGAGTTCCCCGATCACACCCCGAGCATCAGCGAGATGTGCTCGGCGGTGAGTTCGCCCATCGATTTGCAGTCGCTGAAGTCGGTGGTGCCGTGCATGCGGTTGAGTTCGAGCGCGAGGCGCTGGACATGCTCCAAGGGGGCGATTTCCTCGCGGCGCATGATTCCGAGCAGGGCGCGCAGGCGGGTGGATTCCACTTTCGCGCGGCGCGCCATCTGGGCGTGTTCCTCGTTCACGTATTGGTCGATGGATTTCCGGTTCAGCACATGGAAGGCGAGGCGCGTGACGGGTCGGTTCGAGTTGAAGCGGAAGGCGAGGTAGATGTTGCCGTTGCCCTCGTAGGACTGCTGGTCGAAGTCGATGGGGCGGACGCGATATTGCACCTCCTCGAAGTCCGGGGTGATATCGACGACGTAGTTCACGCTGCGCATGTCGCCGAGCAGGCGGATGAAGGAGCGCTCGGTGAATTTCGTGAACTCCTTGGCGATGCGCACCTTGTTGAGCTTCGGATCGGGCAGGTAATCGCGCAGGAAGACATCTCCCGGGACGCCCGCGATGTGCTCCTCGATCAGCGTGTTGCCTTTGACCATGTAGTTGATCCGGTTCGGCGAGAGGATGTGCTCCAGTTCCAGGCCGTAGATGCGGGAGGCATCCGCCTGCTTCACGTAGAAGTAGTCCGAGTTGTCGTTGAAAAGGTTGGTAACGCGGATGCGGAAGGGCTTGGAGTTGCCGAAATCCCCGAAGTCGATGCGATCCACAAGGAGGTGTCCGTGTTCCGCCGCATCACGCCCGATCTTGAGTTCGCTGTAGATGCGGATCAGGCGCGGGCGGAGTTCCTCGAGAACTTCGGGCGGATACATCACGGTGAGCCAAAGGGTTTCGCGGCCATTCGGGTCTTCGTAAGGGATCGCGCCGGAGAAGCGTGTCAGTTCGGAATAGACCCGCGGGATGTCGCGCAGACGGTCGAAGTGGTAGAGGTATTGGCGCAGGGGCGCGGAAACCTCATACATGATTTTTCGCGCGGGGATCATCCTGCGGAAAACGTAAAATCTGGAACGCTAGGGAAGAAGGAAAAAAGCCGGGTTGATCACTGGTGTTTCGGCAGCGGGTCTCCGGTGAGTAATGCCAGTTCGCGGCGCAGCGTCTGGTTCGCCTCCCTGAAGGTGCGGTGCGCGCGGGTGATGTCTTCGGTTTTTTCGAAAAGCTCCCTCCTGTCGCGCATGAAGCGAATCATCGTGCGCAGATCGGCGAGGACGTCTTCCGCGCTTTTGACAAGCTCCCTGTCACGCATCTCGGCGTAACGCAAGATGCGGCCGAGGCGTTCACGGGTTTCCTCTTGGGTTTTATCCATGGCGGAGATCTTCGCCGCGTCGAGTTGCCAGAGTTCCATTTCCGAAAATGCATCGAGCGGATCGACCGCAGCAAAGATCTCGGCCGCGAGGATCTTTTTCTCCAGGGCGCGGGGGCGCGCACCGGCACCCTGGATGGCGAGGAGCTTGGCGGAGAGGTGGTAGGGGGCGGCTTGGGAAATCTCCACCAACCGCTTGCGCACGTGCGTGTTGGCAAGGTAGGAACCGAGCGCGGCGGTGGAGGACTTGTCCTTGATCTCCTGGAACTTCGCCAATGTGGAGGCGAGTTCGGGGTCTGGCTCCATCGCGCAGAGACGGATGGCATCCGCAGGCGATGAGGCGATTAGCACCTCATATTTCAGAAAGAAATCCGGCTTCTCCATGGCCAGTAGGGCGGTGAGATATTTCTCGGCAGCGGCGGGAACCACCAGTCTGCCACCCGGACCGTCGTCAAGGGTGGCTAATTTTTTCCAAAAGAACTCGGGGATTTCCAGTCCTTCTCCCTTGGGATCAAGCTTGCCCACGAAGAAAGCATCGGGCGCGACACCGGTGAGCGCGGAGTTTGCGAGGATGAAGCCCGGGCCGGTCAAGTCGCTGGAATTGCGGCGAAAGGAATAGGTTTCGCCCTTTCCGGTGCTAATGTTGACAATACCCTCCGTGAGCTTGCCTTTTTTCACATGATGCAAATTGGCCAGAGCTTGGATAATGGGGTCGGATACTTTTTGAGAGACTTCCCAACGCATCGTTTCCTGGCAGGTCACATTGATCTGCAGGCCCTCACCGCCAGGCACGCCTTCCAGCTCATCGGGATGAGGGCTTGCTTGCATGCTCACGGTCACGGGGCCGAGCACGTAGGAATTCGTGACGGGGCGGAATTCGTAAAGCACGGTTTTGATGGACGCGCTGGAGAGCTTCAGCCCGGGGTTCTCTGTCTCATCGGGGCTTTCGTTGGGGAACTCAGGATCGCTTTCGGCTTCCGGTTCGTTCCCGGCCATGACGGGCGGGGTGATATCCACATGTTCCTTAAATGAGGTCACGGGAGCCACCCAGCCGTCCCATTTCCCGCGTTCACCGGAATCGAGCCACCCGGAGGCGGAGGGATGCTCTGGATCGAGCGCGGCGGCGGTGTCACCGAGCAGATCGGCCAGCAGATTGCCATCGTTGCCAGCCTCGGGTGTGGAGAGCCAATCGTTGAGTTTCCAGACTTTGTCCTTCGCTTGGTCGAGCCGTTCCGGATCTGGATCGCGGAGATGCTTTTCCTCGATCATGGAGGATAGGATATCCCGGGCGGAGGCGTTGGCCGGATCGAGGGCAAGGGCGAGGGCGAGAGCCTGCGCAGCGGCACGGCGTTGAGGAGCCTCATCCATGGCCGCGCTTCGGGATAGCAGGGTCATCGTCTGCGAAAGGGAAAGCATGGCATCCGTATCGATCGGCAGCTTGTCCCTGCGGAAAGGCGGGACGGCCTCCGTCGGCGGGACGAAGTTGGTGGCAGCGCTGATCGTCCCCGCGAGGAGGGTGAAAACCGCAGCACTGAAAAAAAATCTGATGACAGTGTTCATGGCCTTAATGGGAAACGGTTGCATTTTTACGCACACATACAAGAGAACATTGCGAACCGGAGTGGTTTTCTGCGACACTGGCCACATGCAGGAAGCGACCAAGGAGATGGTGACGCGCGAAGAGGTCATGTTTTTCGACACGGATTGCGGCGGCGTGGTGCACAATCTGGCCTACCTGCGCATGATCGAAACATGCCGGACGAGGCTCGCAGCGGCACTGGGCATGGATCTGCGCACGATGTCGGAAACGGGAATTTACCCGGTGTTGACCAGGACGGAGGTGGATTACAAAAAACCGGCGAAACTCGGTGATTGGATTGAGATCCGGGGCAAGCTCGGCGAGGTGAGTGCGGCGAGGTTTTGGTGCGAGTTTGAGATGCGGCGCGAGGAGGATGGGGTGATTTTGGTTACGGCGCGGCAGGCTTTGGCTCTGGTGAAAATGCCGGAAGGCAGGCCTTTGCGTTTGCCCCGAGGCTTTGGGAAAAATGGTTGAGCCGCCTCACTCGGAAACCCTCTCGCGAAAGCTCTCCGCATTCCCCTCCACCGCGCGGACTTCCTCCTCCAGGGCTTCAACCGCCCGGGCATTCCCGTCCTTGGAGATCTGCTCGATCTGGTTCTGCAACTCCAGCACATAGACACCGGCGAGGGATGCGATTTCCAGTTCGAGGTCGCGCTCTATCGCGGCTTGTTTTTCCAAATAGGTGGCGTGTATATCAGCCGCGCCTTCCACAGCCGCGAAACCGGTGGGAAGCGTTTCCGGGAGTTTGTCCCCATCACCTTCCCAGCTGCGCAGATTTTCCGAAAGGCTTTCGCTGATCCGCTCACGTTCCAGGAAGTTGAGATCCTTGGCGGCGGATTCCATCGCTTCTTTGTAAGCACTCAGGTTGTCCTTTAGGTCGCGGCGGTGACTCTCTACGGACGGCCCGAGCCGCTGGCGTATCGAGGAACGGGAACGGCTCAAAACAAGCGCAGGATCGAGTTCATTTGCTTCTTCCAACGCAGGCGCAGGACTCGGGGACGGCGGTATTTTCGGAGTGGCTACAGGCGGGGGGGAATCCGGCACAGCAGCTTCGTTTTGCCTGCCGCTGATGACGAAATAAGCTACGACAGCGGCAATCAACGCGATCACAAGAAAAATGACCAAGCCGGAGCCGGATGATTCCTTGGACAGGGATTTCGATTGGTTAAACGGGATTTGCGGGCGCGGGGAGGTGGCTGCGGCGGGAATGGACGACACAGCGGTTGGCCGGGAAAGGGCGGTGTGGACGGGTCGGGATAGGGCGGTGTGGACGGGTGCGGTGGAAACTTTCGGAAGAGGCTTTGTAATGGCGGAGTTAGCCGCCATCGGTTTCGCATGCCCGGCAGGCGCACCCGTGCGCAGTGTGCGGCTCGGCATGGCCGCGATTTGAGTCAACTCATTTGCCAGATCCATCGCGCTTGGGTAACGACGGTTCGGCTCCGGGTGCGTCGCCCGCGCGATCACCGCGTCGAGGCGCGGATTGCAACCACAGATCTGCGAGGCGGAGCGCGGATCCACATCGGGCAAATGCCCCGTGAGTAGCTCGTGAATCATCACGCCAACGGAAAAGATATCGGCGCGTTGGTCGATCGTGTACGGAGGCCGTAAGACTTCAGGAGCGGTGTATCCGGGCGTTCCGAAAATCTGCTCGCCCTCCTCAATCTGACGCTCCAGCGCCCGCGCGAGACCGAAATCGCCAATCTTCGGGTTCATTTGGCCGTCAAGCAGGATATTGGAAGGCTTGATATCCCGATGCAGGATGCCGAATTCATGCGCATGAGCCAGGCCGTTGCAAACACCGATGACCAGATTGATCGCATCGGCATGCTCGACGGCGCAGCCATGAGCCGCCTGGTGGAGCGATTGCCCCGCCACAAACTCCATCACGATGAACAACAGCCCGCCCACCTCACCGAAATCATAGACTCCGATCAGGTTCGGGTGGTTCAGTTTCGCCATCGCCTTCGCCTCGGATTCGAAGCTGGCGCGGAACTCCGCGTCCGTGGAGAATTCACGCGGCAGGATCTTGATCGCCACCGGGCGCTCCAGCGATGTCTGTATCGCATGGTAAACCGCACCCATGCCGCCGCATGCGATCAGCCCGAGAATCTCGTAGCTGGGGAAAAGCCTTGCGACCTCCGCCACCTCGGGAGCTTCGAATAGGGCACCATTTGTCGGTTCGCTCATCGGGAATGGGATGCTTTCACAACGCACCAGTGATTAGTCAGGCGCGTGGGCGCGTGGCAAGCGCAGGAAACAGGTTTCGGTTCAATCGGAATCACAGCGGGGCATGGTAAATCGTCCACTCCGGCAGGGTGATCGAGGCGTTATAAAGCATGTGGAGGACGATGACATTGAGAAGCGACCCAGTCGATTGGTATGCCAAAGCACAGACAAAACCGAAGGTGGCGACACTGACCAGGCCATATATGTCATAGAAATGCAGCGATGCGAAAACGACCGATGAGATCACCGCAGCGGCCAGCACGCCCATCCCATTTGATAGCGAGCGGTGCAGCACCCCGCGGTATAGGATTTCCTCCGCGAGAGGCGCGACCAAACAGGAGGAGACCATGATAAAAAAGAGTCCGAAAATTCCGTTTTCCGCGTAGGAAAGCCCGCCGGTGGGGTCTTCCGTCGTGAACCTTGCCAGCGCCCAGCGCAGTGGTTGGTCGATGACCACGAGCAGTGCGAACAAGCCGAGTATGACCGGCGGGTGAATGTTTCCGTTCAGGCCAATCGTGCGGACGGCATGGGATGACCTCCGGAAAAGCAGTCCAAGTGCGACCATTGCAGGCAACAGCCGCGCGGCGGTATCCAGGAGCAATAATGCAAGCGGATGAAACCCTCCGGTCAACATCACACCGAACTCCAGCATCATCGTGAAGCCGATCCACGCGAGCGTGGCCAATAGAAAAATGGTCAGTCCCAACGAGGGGAGCCAGCCCGACGAGTAGCCCCGCGGCTTGTTACTGAATGCGCCCGCCAAGCACCGCAGCGCGGCGGGAACAAACGCAAGGCCGATGAGGGCAAGCCCCCATATAATCGAGCCGACAAGCACCGCACGCGTTCTCAGGCTGGCGGTGCGACCATTCAGCGGAAAATCGAAATTCCCGGAAGCAATCTTGAGGTTCCACCAAGTTGGCGAATCCGAATCTTCGGAGGCATACGGAAGCTGGCGGAGATACTGGTCCACTGGCACTTTGTCCCGCTCTGCAAGCATGGTCGCATAGGCGTAGGCAGTGGTCGGGCTAAAGGAATTCGCTGCCAAAAGCGCATCCAACGAGCGAATGCCGCCCGCCAGCGCTTCTTCGGTTGTTTCCGCATGCGCAAGCCAGCGCAACAATGCCGCATCTCCAGCCATCGCTTCCGCCAGCTGCATATCCCTGTCGATCCGGATTAGCGCAAGCTCCTCAGTCCCCGGCGCATAGCCCGCTTCCTTGCCGAAGTAATGATCCCATAGCCAAATCCCGAGGACGAAACAGAGCAGCGCGATCAGCGGCTCTGGTATCTCCCGGCGCAGCGTCGCGCGGTAGGGATTCAGGTTCGGGGCTTGGGATTTCTCGGTGATGCAAGACCATCGGAAATTTTCTCCAGGAAGGCAAGCATCTCCGAAATATCAGATTACGCGAAGTGATCATCGCCAGCCTTGGCGGTAAACACCGCGAAATGCGATGCATCTGCCGCCGGAGTAAGAATTCATGAGGCGCGCGATCCACGGGGCTCAAATTTCCGCAATCCGCTACGGCTTCGATATTGCCGACGCCGCCCGCCTCGGCATCGATGACCGCGAGTTCTTCCGCCAGTTCACCTTACCCGCGATGAAGCGCTCTCACTGGCGGAGAAATCCCTCGCGATGCCCGGCAGGCGATTTTACATTTAGCCTAGAATCCGCAGTGGGCACTACTGCATATAGGATCAAAGATTTGTACAGAAGGCAGCGAAGTGAACGAAGGATGTTCCAATCCCTCATTCACAGCTCCGTTGCCAAATGAGCATGTTGGCAAAGCCAAGCCGCACGCGAAGCACCTCCGTTGACTTCGTTCCCTTCTGTAAAAAGATCTGAATTGCAGTAAAAAAAATCTTCCCTATAATATCCCAGGGAAGTTATAGGTCTTTCTTGTTGCCACGGGGGATTTTGCGGGTAGGATCGGGGCGATGAGCAGCAAGCGGTTCCTGAGTCCTTGGAAAAATTCGGCGGAGAAGCCGGTCATTTATCACTGCGTTTCGCGCGTGGTGGATCGGCGGTTCGTGCTGAAGAAGGAGGAGAGGGAGAAGTTCCGCATGTTCATGCGGATGGTCGAGAATTTCAGCGGTTGCCGGGTTCTTTCCTACTGCCTGATGTCCAACCACTTCCACATTCTCCTCGAAGTGCCGCCCGCGCCTGCCGAGGGGGTTTCGGATGGGGAGATCCTGCGTCGCCTGGGGGCGATTTACAGCGAGGCGGCGGTGGCCGCGATCGCCCGTGAAATGGAGCATGCCAGGGCGGAGGGCGCGGAGGCGCGGCTTGAGGAAATCCGCCTGCGCCACACGCGGCGGATGCACGACCTCAGCGAGTTCATGAAAGCCCTGCTGATCCGTTTCACCCGTTGGTTCAACCGCACGCACCAGCGCACAGGAACCTTGTGGGAAGATCGCTTCAAGAGCGTGATTGTGGAAAGCGGTTTGGCGGCACGGACAATGGCGGCGTATATCGACCTCAATCCGGTTCGCGCAGGGATGGTGGAAGATCCGGCGGAGTATCGCTGGAGCAGCTACGGCGAGGCGGTGGGTGGTGGGAAAAAGGGAAACGGGAAGAAGGCGCGGGAAGGATTGGTGCGGGCGAACCGCTGCGACAAAGGGGCGGGATTTGATGCCACACAATGGCTGGAAGTGGCGAAGGGCTACCGGATCCTGTTGGGAATGGCGGTGGCGAGGAAGCGCGGGAAGGCGAAAAGGGAAGAGGTGATGGGGAAAGGGAAAGACCCTGGTAAAACGGCGGAGTTGCGGAACATGAACATGGCGGAGACCATCGAGCATCTGGAGAAAACAGGCCAGACGATAGGCTTGCCCGACCTGACGGCGGCGAAGATATTGGGAATGCGGGTGAGGTATTTCACGGACGGAGCGGTGATCGGCAGCAAGGAGTTTGTGAACAAGGCGTTTGCAGGGGCGAGAGAGAGGTTTTCCCCGAAAAGAAAGGATGGCGCGCGGCGGATGCGCGGGAGTGGAACGGCGGCGGCGGGAGTGCTGTGGTCTATGCGGGATCTTCGGCTGGGGGTTTGATGAAGACTGGAGCTGCCAGCTATACTCCAATGCTCACGGCCTTAAAGTGCCGGATTTGAAATGGTTTTTAAGAAGTGTGCCCGTCTTTGGCCACCTGCAACAGCCTGCTTGACGCGTGCCGCCGGGGTGGGAACATGATGCGCATGGCATGGCGTGTGGATGAAGCGGTGGAACACGGGTTGATCGACAACACCGTCGAGGGCATCACCACCGGTAAAATCTGGCTCGCGGGGCGCGATGAGCCGCTCATCCTTTCCCTGAACGGCGACTGTTGGCGTGATCTCGCGGGAACCGTGCTGGAGTTTGAGAATCCCCACCCCCGCGTTTGTCCTGAGGCCTACGAACTCGATACCGAGCAAACCGGCATCATCGGCGATATCACCGCCTCGCGGAAAGCACGCGTGCCGGAACTTTCCGAGGAGGAAATGGACGAATGCGAACGGCGGGGCCAGGAAATCCCTTTCCAGTGGAGCAACGTCCTCTACATCGAGTGGTTCAGCGAAATCAACGGGCGGGTGCTCATCGAAGCGGCCGACTACCAACTGAAAGTGTCCGCCAGTGAATGGCAGATGGATGAGGATCAGGAGGAAGCGCAGAAACTCGCCAATCTCAGCGCGATGCGGGATTTCCTCGCCCAAGTCATTCGCCGCACCGATCCGGAAGAACCCGCCGAAAGCGCCCCGGCAACCGCCAAAAGCGAACTCGATGAATTTGAATGGGAAGAGCGTCTCAAAGAGTCGGACCGCCTTAGCGATGCCTATCAGGAAGTGTTGGAAAAATACATGGATGATCACGACAGCGAACGGAAAGAGGCATTCGTGATGGGTTGGGATGGGTTGCTCGGAGCTATGGCGGAGCGCGAAGAGGGCGGCGAGGACGATGATTTTGATGATGATGGAGACTTTCTAGAAACATGGCGTGACTCCGATGAGGAGGATGAGGAGGACGAGGAGGAGTGGCTGACCTCAAGCCATCCGCTGCAGGAGAAGGCGCGTGATGTGGCCATGCGCTGCTTCGATCTGGTAAGCCGCAGCGATGACAAGGAAAGCCCGGCGCAACGGCTCGTTTCGAATCTCATGCAGGTAAGCGCCAAGCTGGCGGGCGTGCTCCACGGTCACGGCAGCGGTTATGAACCGGAGGCAGGGTTCGTTCTCGCCGTGCTGAAACGCTGTTTAAACTGGATCAACGATGCCGTCGGTGCCTGCGGAGAAATGATTGAGGCCGACGACGATCCCGATGCGTGTGCTTCCCTCGAAAACCTCCGCAACGAAATTTTCGCGATCCGCGACGGCATCATCGAACTACGGCGTGAACTCAAGAAAAGTTGACAAACGCGAACTCTGTTACAACCATTTCCCAACATGAAAAGCACTTTGAAATCGGTAACGCTCGGCATCATCGGTCTCGCAGCCCTGTCATCCTGCAACACCACGATCGGCTTGGGGCGTGACATACGCGTGCTCGGCACTGAGATGGAGAAAAAAGCGGAGCAGCAGACGGGTGGAGGTAGCGTGGATCAACAATCCGGCGGTGCTCCCGTTTACTAGTTTCCTAATAGTCACGCCAAAAAGCGAACGCGCACACCAGCGTGGCTATGCCGTAGCCGAGTCCTAACAGACAAGCGGAGTTCCACCTTTTGGGAGTGGCCGCAACCCACGTGACCGCATCGCGGAACAGGTATGGCATGCCGACCCAGAACATGGATTTGGTAAGCAGCGCGTAGGCGAAAATGGGAACCAGCAGGCGGCTGGAAGGGTCCTTGAGGAAGGCGGCGTCCAGCAAGGGTGCCGCGATCATGAGCCCAAGCAGACCCAACGCCCGCACCGCCAGGAAATCACGGACACTTATCGATACCAAAACAAGCGAGGCAGGAACCAGCAGCCTGAGGATGGGCTTGATGTTATTGAACTCACCAAGATCCATGCACAGCGCACTCAGCTTGCCCATTCCCTCTGGCGCGACGAGCAGCCAAAACCACGCGAGGCCAATTCCGAGAATAATTTGTCCCGAAAGAACATTGCGCGGGAATTTTCTGAGCCATCCTTGAACGAGTGCCGGCTTCGCGAGCATGAACGCATGCGAACCGACAAGCCACAGCCCCAATATCAGTCCCGCCGTAAACAGCGGTATCATCTCATAAGGGTGGCGGGCATCCATGCGGCGAAGGGATTAGGGCGGGCAGGCCGCACATTCAAGCCGGAACTGCCGTGCCGAAGCTGAACTGGCGATTCCCGCCTCTGGTGAAAACCCCGGGCTGCGCCCTTGAATTTCCGTGATCATCCGGGACGTGAATTTCACACATGGCGTTCTGCCACACCGCACGGGAGCATTTGAAAGCTTTCAAAATGTTACTGGGAGAAACTTCATCGCCGACAAAATAGGTGACGACATGAAATGGGGCGGGTTGGGGTTGGGCTGCGGTCTAAAGCGCACGTTCCGTTTCCATTCCCAATCATCGTCCGGTGCGGGCTCGGGTGGGGAATCCGGTGGCGATTTTGCGCTTCTCGGTAGGCTTCGCCATGAGATCGCCCGCACTCTAATCCTGCGGGACGTGGGGCTCGAAGGTCATGGAGCGTTCGTGCTCGCGGGCTTTGGCGGCTTTCTTCGACTGCTGGTAGAAATGCTCCTGGGCGCGGAAGGGTTTTTCGCCTTTGGCGGGGAGGACGGGGGTGGAGGTGCCGTCGTGCTGGATGCGCCAGGCGTTGCGGTTGTCCTGGAAGTAGGTTTCGAGGATGCGGATGAGGCGGCGCTTGATGGTTTTTTCCTCGATGGGGATCATCAGCTCGACGCGTTTTTCGAGGTTGCGCGTCATCCAGTCGGCGGAGGCGATGAAGACCTCGGGGTCGCCGCCCTGGTGGAAGTAGAAGAGGCGGGCGTGTTCGAGGTAGCGGTCGATGACGGAGATGACGGTGATGTGTTTGGAAAATTTCTCGCCGGGGATGAGGCAGCAGATGCCGCGGACGTTGAGCTTGATTTCCACGCCGGCCTGGGAGGCGGCGTAGAGGGCGGCGATGATGTCGGGATCCTGGAGGGAGTTGGTTTTCGCGATGATTTTCGCGGGCAGGCCTTGCTTGGCGCGCTCCGCCTCGCCGGCGATGAGGTCTAGCAGGCGGGGTTTCATCGCGGAGGGTGCGGGGATGAGGCGCTGGAAGCGGAGGAGCTTGGAGCGGCCGGTGACGGCGTTGAAAAGGAGGGAGGCGTCGTTTCCGTACTCCGACTTGCAGGTGAGGTAGGAGAGGTCGGTGTAGAGGCGGGAGGTGGTCTCGTTGTAGTTGCCGGTGCCGAGGTGGACGTAGCGGCGGATACGGCCGGACTCGCGGCGGAGGACGAGGCAGATCTTGGCGTGGGTCTTGAGGTTTTTCACGCCATAGACGATCTGGGCGCCGGCGCGCTGAAGCTCGTCGGCGCGGTTTAGGTTGCGGGCTTCGTCGAAGCGGGCCTTGAGCTCGACGAGAGCGGTGACGTGCTTGCCGTTTTCCGCGGCGCGGATGAGGGCATCGATGATCCGTGACTGGCGGGCGGTGCGGTAGAGGATCTGTTTGATCGCGATCACATCGGGATCGGCGGCGGCCTCCTCGATGAGGCGGATGACGGGATCGAAGGATTCGTAGGGATGGAAAAGCAAAACGTCGCCGGCGGCGATGGTCTCGAACATGGAAGCGCCGGGAGCGATGGAGGGCGAGTTCTGCGCGGGCCAATCCTCATCGCGGAGGTGGTCGTAGTCCGGGAGGAAGGCGAGTTCCATGAAGGAGGAGAGGCCGAGCGGCCCGGCGTGGCGGTAGATTTCCTGCGCGGTGGAGGCGGTGGCTTTCTGGACGAGGGCGGAAAGGTCGCGCGGGGCGTCGGCGCGGATTTCCAGGCGGACGGTGTCGGCGAAACGGCGGGCGGTGAGGACGTCCTCCATCTCGTCGGCGAGGTCGGTGGCGTCCTCTTCCTGGACGGCGATGTCGCCGTTGCGGGTGACGCGGAAGGCGGTGGTGGCGGTGATGTTCTCGCCGGGGAAAAGGCGCTCGGCGTGGGTGGCGATCAGATCCTCGATGAGGATGAAGGCGGTCGATTCGTCATCGGTGGCGATGGAGATGCGGCGCGGCAGGTTTTCGGGAATGGGGATGAGGACGTGGCGCGCGGCTTTGTCCGCGGGATCGTGCAGGGTGCAGGCGAGGACGATCTGGAGCGCGGGAACGATGGGCGGCGCGGAGTCGGGATCGACGGCGAGGGGTGTGAGGAGCGGCGAGATGTTGTCATCGAACACAATCGCGGTCTGGGCGCGCTGGGAATCGGTGAGTTGCGCGGCGGAGAGGAGGACGATGCCCTTTTCCGCGAGGGCGGGGAGCAGGGTGTTGTTGAGGAGGCCGTATTGGTCCGCGTTCATTTTCAAAACGCGCTCGCGGATGGCGGCGAGGTTGCGGATGGGGGTGTAGCCGGAGTTGTCCCGGGTTTTCCGACCGCTGCGGCGCAGAAGCATAAGGGAGCCGACGCGGACTTGGAAAAACTCGTCGAGGTTGCTGGCGGAGATGGCTAGGAATTTCACACGCTCAAGCAGCGGCAGATCCTCGCGGAAGGACTGGGCGAGGACGCGCTGGTTGAATTCGAGCCAGGAGAGTTCGCGGTTGTGGTATTGGGGCATAAAACTTCAAATTTCAAATTTCAAAACTCAAGGAAGAGGGTCGGTCAGTTATCCTCCTCAATGACGACGGCGAGGCCGAAGACCTGCTCGAAGAGATCGGCTTTGGAGTCCATGGCGAGGCGCTCGATGGCGGCGTCCTCCTGGCCGGGGAGACGGATGCGGAGCTTGTCACCGGTGCGGTGGATCTCGATTTTGGAAATGCGCTGGGCGTGGGTGCGCTCGAGGGCGTCGGCGACCCGTAGGATGGCGGCGAGCTTGCAGACGCGGATGCGGTCTTCGACGCTGAGGGCGGCGTAGGACGGGTGATCGAGCTTGGGGCCGGAGTGCCGGTGGTAGCGGGAAACCAAGGCGACGATGGTGACATCGAGCCGGTCGAGTCCGAAAATTTCCGAGTTCAGGATGATGTATTCCGAGTGCTTGTGGTGGGCGCGGGGGCTGACGTAGGTGCCTACCTCATGCAGAATGGCGGCGACTTGGAGCAGGAGAGCGTCGTGCTCGGTAAGCTGGTGGAGATCCTGCAGGTTGGTGAGGAAATGGGTGCAAAGTTTCCCGACATGCTCGCCGTGTCCGGGATCGGACTGGTAGCGCTCGGCAAGAATGCGCGCGGAACGCAGCACCTCGGAAGCGAAGGAGCCGCTCATTTCACGGGAGACGAGAAGATCGTGGAGGAGGCCTTGTTCGTATTCGGAGGTGGGGATGTGAACTTCCTTCATGCCGAGCACTTCGGCGATGGCGAGGTTGATCTCGAGGGAAGGGATGAGAGCTTCGGCCGTTTGGTAGTCGAGCTGGAAGCGTTTCACTGCTTCCAGGTCGTTTAGGCTGGCGGTTTCCGCAGTGAATTTCCGGAAATCCTTCAGGGAGCAGGCCTCGTTGTTTTTGGTAAGGAAAGAGGCGACGGACTGGATCTCGTAGCCGATGAGGATAATGCCATCGATGGACACATCGGAGAAATCAAAGCGGAGCTGGGCGAGATTCCCCGAGGCGTGCTCGCGGATCACGCGCAGCAGCGACGAACCCTCTGCGTGGGAGGCCTCGACCGCCTCGCGGGTGCGATGGGTGCCCATGCGGTAACTGGTATACCGGGTGATGAGACCTTCGTGGAACAGCAGGGCGCGGGTGTTTCCCGGACCAACGTGAACGACGAGCGCGGTGCGCCGCGTCATGGCCGGGAGGTGCTGGAGGCGGCGGCGTGTCTTGAGGTAGATGAGGCGGGTCATCTCGCCATCATCGATCATGGAAACGGGCAACCCGCAGGCGATGCGGACGCGGTTGAGGACGGCCTCGTGGTTGGTGGCCTCATGGAGCACGTTGGTGGCGACGGCGCGACCCAAGTTGTGCGGGTCGAGTCCCATCTCCGAAAGTGTTTTCTGGTAGCCGCGGATGATGGCCACGATACGCTCCGTGGTGGCGTTCGAGACGATGTTCCCGCCGAAGACATCCTGTGCGAGCGGCGCGGGCTGCTCGAGAAAGTCGATGGGGGTCAGATCCCCATTCAGATCCTGCTCCGCGATGATGATGGAGACCGAGCTAGCCCCGATGTGCAGGGCGGTGTGAAGGGTCGCCGGATCGGCGGGGGAAAGGGTGCGTTTTTTCCGGACAGGTGCCATTCATTCATCACAACGGCGGCAGCGGCTTTTTACAATGCGGAATATGTGACGGAGACAGTGCTTGTCATCGAGTCGATGTGCGGAGATAAGGGATCATGCCAGTCAGCGGTGCCTTGGAAAAATATTTGGTGAAACCCGGAGCGAAAGTGGATCTGCGAAGGATCGATGCCGACGACCGCCACCTGTTCGGTGACGGCGGGAAAGAGGAAAGCCTGAAGGCGTTCGACAAACTGCAGGATGAGCTGAAACTTCTCCAGACCATGCTCTACGCCCAAAACAAGCACCGCATCCTTGTTGTGATGCAGGCGATGGACACTGGCGGCAAGGACGGCTGCATCAAGCACGTCTTCTCGCGCATCGACCCGCAAGGGATCCACGTGCGCTCTTTCAAAAAACCTAGCGAGGAGGAACTGGCGCGGGATTTCCTCTGGCGCGTCCACGACAAAGTTCCGCGCAACGGCCAGCTCGTCATTTTCAACCGCAGCCACTACGAGGACATCATTGCGGTGAAAGTGAAAAGGTTGCTCCCGGAAAAAATATGGAAGCAGCGTTTCCGGCATACCGTGGACTTCGAGCGCATGCTCGCCGAGGAGGGGACAACCATCGTGAAAATCTACCTCCACATCTCCCGGGACGAGCAGAAGCGACGACTTGAATCACGGCTGATGAATCCGGAAAAACATTGGAAATTCAATCCCGACGATCTCAAGGATCGGGAGCTGTGGCCGGATTTCATGGAGACCTATGAGGAAGTCCTTTCCGAGACCTCCACAGATTACGCCCCTTGGTATGTCGTCCCCGCGAACCGCAAATGGTATCGCAACCTGGTTGTCGCGAGAATCATGGTGGACACGATGAAGCGGCTCGACATGAACTTCCCGAAAATCGGCTGGAATCCGGCGGACATGATCGTTGGAGATTAGGTTTCGGTAGATTTTTTAGTTAAATATTTAAGCTAGTCTGAAATTTTAAAAAAGCTTGTCAACCTACGTGATCGCGTGTAGGTATGTTCAGTCCCATGAACACCCTTAAAAAACCAGCCAACTTCCGCCGCACGGGAACTCATTTCGTAAACCGTCTGTTCACCGGCCCGATCCGTTTGTTCAAGGCGCAGTTTACAAGCCGGAACGCCGTTTGCCTCGTGGCACTGAGTGTCCCGGCCTTGCTTGTCACCCTTTTGCTCACGCTGCCGGCGCTGCTTTTCACCACTCCGCAACATTACGAGTATTTCGAATTCGCCCAGCAATTGGATCAAGGCGGCGAGCGCTGGCTGGCACTGGGTCTCTCGGCCTGCTGCAGCCTGTTCGCCTTCGCGATTCCGGCGCAGGGTGAGGCGGAGGATAGACCCTGAGAAATCGGATTGTGGCGCGGGCTGCCTTTATTAGCATACCCGCATGTTGGTGAAATTTCTCGATGATGCCACGCTGGTGGCGGAGGTCAGTCATCTGCTCACCGTCGCTGAGGAGGCGATCGAGAGCCAGCGCAAGGAGTTCGGGAAAAACGTCATCGATCCCTTCGCGGCGATGTTCGAGATGTCGGGCTTCGGGCTGGATCACGCGGCGTGGGTGCGGGTGGAGCTGATGCGGCAGGCGCAGAAAACCCTGCTCAACCACATCGGCGGTTTCCACCAGAACATCCTCGGCGCGGTGAAAGGCTGGGAGAACATGAAGACCGGCTCGGTGGTGGATGTCGTTTCCCACGAGCACAAGGTCATCGCCGAGGTGAAGAACAAGCACAACACCCTCAGCGGCGGCAAGCGCTCCGACCAATACGAGAATCTTGAGAAGCTTGTGATGCAGAAGGCCAGCCGCTACCACGGCTACACCGCGTATTTCGTCACGATCATCCCGAAATCACCGGAGCGCTTCGACCGCCCCTTCACCCCTTCGGAAAAGGAAACCGGCGCAAGGGTCCAGGAGAACCCGCTGATCCGCGAGATCGACGGGTCGAGCTTCTACCACCTCGTCACCGGCGAGAAAGACGCGCTTGCCGAGCTGTTCAAGGCGCTGCCCGGTGTGATCTCAGGCATCTCCGGCAAGGCCTCCGATCCCGGTGACCGCGCCGCGCTCGCCGCGTATTTTCAGAACGCCTTCGGGCAGTGAGCCCAGCCTCTTTGCTTGTGATCCGAAGCTTAGCAAATAGCATCACCACATGTTGACGAATTTTCTGCCGGACGAAGTGATCGAGGGGGAGATTAGGAAAGTGATTCTCATAGCCCGTTCCGCGCTGAAAAAGAAACGCATCGATATGGGTAAAAACGTGATTGACCCATTTGCGGCTTTTTTTGAGATGGCTGGTTTCGGACTAGAGAATGAGGAGTGGATCAAGAGCGAATCTGCGAGACAGGCTCAGAAGAGCCTTCAAAACCATGTCGGAGAGTTTCATCAAAATATTCTCGGCCACGTCGGCGGATGGAAAAATCTCGGAACCGGCAATGTGGTCGATCTTGTCTCCGATGAGCACAAGGTCATCGCCGAAGTGAAGAACAAACACAATACCCTGAGCGGCGGGCAACTGGCCGGACTGTATAAAAGCCTTGAGAGCCTTGTCATGCCGAAGCATCAAGCCTTCAAGGGATACAAAGCTTATTATGTCTCAATCATTCCAAAGAAGGCGGAACGCTACGACAGGCCTTTCACGCCATCGGACAAGGAGAGCGGATCAAGATGTGCAATCAACCCGAACATCCGGATGATCGACGGCGCGAGTTTCTACACCTTGGTTACAGGCCAGCACGATGCTCTTGCCCAACTTTTCGCCGCATTGCCCGAGTTATTCTCTCGCATGCCCAAGGAAGACATGGCGCGAGAAGACCGCAATGCCTTGTTGAACAGAGCCGCATGGCGGCGATTCCTTCGCGCGGAGCGCCGGCTTGCTGCGGGGTTGAAACGATGTGGCGGGCCCGGCATGATCAACGCACTATGACAAAAAAACACGTCAGTTAGCCGG
>JBJONG010000017.1:0-81024 GCA_046051965.1 Verrucomicrobiota bacterium | reverse complement strand
CTGGCTGTAGTTCTTGAGTAGCTCGTCGAGGAGAGCGTCGGTAATGGGCTGTTTCATTTGGATGTGCTGGTTCTGTTGATGGGGCACATCGACGGAAAGCACTTACACAAAATTTATGACACCCCCTCCCTCACCCGAAATCCCCTCTTCATTCGCGCAAATTCGCGTGCATTCGCGGTTAAAAAATCACATTCCCTCTCCACATGAAAATCCTCATCGCCTGCGGTGGCACCGGCGGCCACCTGTTTCCCGGCATCGCCGTCGCGGAAACTCTCCTCGCGCAAGGCCACGAGCCGCTCCTGCTCATTTCCCAGAAGAAAATCGATTCGCAGGCCTCCGCGAAATACCCGCACCTGAATTTCAAGGTCGTCCCCGCCATCGCGAAACCAGCGACTTTCTCTCCGAAGATGCTGCCCTTCCTCTGGGCGCTCCACCAGTCGATCCAGACCTCGAAAAAAATCATCCGCGAATTCGGAGCCGACGCCGTGCTCGGCATGGGAGGTTTCACCTCGCTGCCGCCGGTTTACGCGGGGCACAAGCTCGGGAAAAAAACCTTCGTCCACGATTCCAACGCCCGCCCCGGCCGCTCGAACATCCTGACCTCCCGCTTCTGCGACAAGGTCTTCATCGGCCTCCAGCCCGCCGCCGCGTTTTTCAAAAAGCCCACCGAACTCACCGGAACCCCGGCCCGCCCGGAAATCCACAAGCTCCCCTCCCGCACCGAAGCCGCCGAACGCTTCGGGCTCGATCCGGGGAAGCCCACCCTCCTCGTCACCGGCGGCTCGCAGGGTGCGCTCGGCCTCAACCAACTCGTCGCCAACGCCGCCCCGCTCCTTCCGGAAAACATCCAGATCCTGCACATCGCCGGACCCAACGATTTACCCCGCATTGAGGCCGAGCACCCCGTCCAGCGCCCCGGATACAAGCTTATCGGCTTCTGCGATCAGATGCCCTCCGCCTACGCCTTGGCGGATCTCGTCGTCACCCGCTCCGGCGCTTCCACCCTCACGGAAATTTCCCTCGCCGGCCTCCCCTCTATCCTCGTCCCCTACCCCTTCGCCGCAGACGACCACCAGACTGCCAACGCGAAAGTTTTCTCCGACGCGGGTGCCGCAAAACTCATCCAGCAAAAAGACCTTACCCCCGAGTCCCTGGCCAAACTCCTCACCGAGCTTCTCACCAACCCTGCCGCGCTCAAACTCATGTCCTCCGCCGCAATATCCCTCGCCGTCCCCAACGCGGCGGAACAGGTGGCGGAGGCGATGAAATGCGCGGTTTAGAGCGCCAGACGCCCCCAAAACCCATGCGCCTTTAGCGCGTTATGGAGCAAGCCTGTAACCGTCCGGTCGCAGCCTGACTTATTGCTGCCCGTGACCGGGTCAGGATTTTTTTGGGCAAAATCGGAAAAAATCACTTTCCTGAGACAAAATCACTGCTTTCCTACGCTTGAGGAATTGTGAATCTAAGATCGCGAATATTAATTCGTAATTTGAGAGACGCAAAATACCGCATCCAAAACATCAAACAACAAACCACCACAACCATGAAACTCGGAATCCTATCCACGCTTAGCGCCCTAGCCCTCGCCTTTCTGCCCACCGCCATCAAGGCAGCCGAAACGCCGGTGATGGACACGAACATCACCCTCGCCGAAGTAGAAAAGATGCAGAAAGCGTGGGGCGCCGCCCTCATCCAGATCTCCAAAGATTACAAGGATGGCGGCATTGAAAAGGCAACAGCAACCGCCAACGCCGTGCTCGATGGCGCCTACGGCTACAACATGGGTCCGGTGCTTTTCAAGCCGACGCTTACGGAAGCTCCGCAGACCTTCCGCCCCACCAAGGAAGGCGCGCTCGCTTACTTCGTCGGCGGCAACAAGGATTTCCCGAATGACAAGGGCTTCGCCCTCAAGGGCTGGGAGAAATACGAGTTCGAGAACTCCGCGATCCACATCACCGGAGACCTCGCCATCACCATGGGAAAAGTCCGCATCACCAACTCGGAAGGCAAAGTCACCGAAGTGGACAAGACCTGGGGCTTCAAAAAGGATGACACTGGCACGCTCCGCATCGTCCTCCACCACTCCTCCCTGCCCTACACGCCCTGAATCATCCCTAACCTAACCACCCAAGGCCGTCCGGAAATTTTCACCGGGCGGCCTTTTTGCGTTCCGGAAAAAGGCGTCGGCCTGCGCACAGGGGAAATTTCGCGCTCAGGGCTTTTCCTGCTGGTAGGCGATCGGCGCGCGCTGATCACGGTAAGCCTCCCCCGCGGGAGTGAGCGACCCGTTTTTCCGCTGCAGCATCCGTGAATCCTCCACCCAGTTGTAAAGCGAGTAACGCTCCACATAATCGGTCTCGTCCAGCATCTCGATCATCGCCTGGATGGCCTTGCGTTGTTCCTTCTCATTGGGATCGCGCGCCTTGGTCCAGTTCGCGCCGTTGTTCCACTCCGTGATCCAGATTGGGCGCCGGGTGCGCTTGTGGATGTCCTGGAGGAAAGCCTTCATCTGCGCCGCGGCCGCACGGCCATCGCCAGGATCGCCGACCGCGCGGTAGTAATGGACGGCGATGAAATCCACGCGGAGCTTTTTCTCATCCGCCTTCTCCATGAACTCATACAGCCACTTCAGCCCGCCATCGGAAACAGCCGGCGAACCCAGCCGCAGCCCGGTCTTGAGCAGTTCCGGCCACGCTTTTATGGCTTCGTCCACTTTCATGTTCGCCTGATCCGGACGGTCCGGCTCGTTGAATCCCAGCAGGTGCACACTGCCCTTCTGTTTCCAATCCTGCTTCAGTCCGGGCCAATAACGGTTCTGGCGGATCGGCACGTATTCGATATCCGGCGTGGTGCGCCCCCCGATGTTCCAGTCGTAATACCAATCGACATCGAGCTTCTGCCAAATGTTGCCTGCGATGCCTTTCTTTCCCGTCCATCGCCATGGAAAAACGCGGACGAACGAGACACCCGCGTCCAAGCCGGAGGGCAGCGAACGCACCTCGATGTCCTGATCCTGCGCCACATAGTTGCGGCTGATGCCGGTTCCATCGGCCTTCTCCGCCAGCGTCGCCATGTAGCCCCTGCGCAAACGGAACGAGCGCACCTCGCCGAGCGCCCCCGCCTGCGGCTTCTCATGGGCGCGGACAGTCACCGGCTTGCCCAAAAACGACTTGCCGGAAAACAATGTCAGTGCGGGGAACTTCGGGCCGTGGGGGATCACCACGCAACCGTCGCCATGCGCCACCACGCGGACATTCGCACCATCCACCGCAGGCTCATAAGTCACAAAGAGGCGCTTCATCTGGCCATCCAGAACCTTGGATGGCGGTACTCCCTCGATGAACAACCACGCGTCGGGTGAATTGAAATTGAAAGCCCCTTGGGCGAACTGCGCCGCATCGACCTTCACATGACGGTTGCCTACGAGTTCCACCCGGCGGGTGACCGTTTTCGGATCCAACTTGGCGGACTCCTGCGCGATGGAAGTGCCCGCAGCCACCCACATCACAGCCATCACGCCAAAAAATCGCCGCAGGCTCAGAGACTTGGTGGATGCATTCCTGTTCATTCGAAAAAGATCCCTATCCCATCCCGTAGGACTACACCAGCTCCCCATACTCCAACAACCCCTGCCTTCCGCCTTCCCGGCCAAATCCGGATTCCTTGAAGCCGCCGAAGGGTGAGGTGGGGTCGAACTTGTTGTAAGTGTTCCCCCATACGACGCCGGCCTTGAGCTGCGAAGCGACGGCGAGGTATTTGGAACCCTTGTCCGTCCACACGCCCGCGCTGAGGCCGTAGGCGGTGTTGTTCGCTTTTTCCACCGCTTCGTCGGGCGTGCGGAACGTGAGCACGGAAAGCACCGGACCAAAGATTTCCTCGTTCACCACGCGGTGGCTCTGGGTGACTCCGCTGAGCAGGGTCGGCGCGAAATAGAAGCCTTTTTTCGGCAGCGCGCAGTCCGTCTGGAAAATCTCCGCGCCCTCGCTGACCCCGGCATCGACCATTTCGGTGATGCGCTCCCATTGCCGCTTCGAGTTGATCGCGCCGATGTCGGTGTTCTTGTCGAGCGGATCGCCGGTGCGGAGGGTTTTCATGCGCAGCTTGAGCTTCCGCATCACCTCGGACTCGATGCTTTCCTGCACCAGCAGCCGCGATCCCGCGCAGCAGACATGGCCTTGGTTGAAAAAGATGCCATTGATAATGCCCTCCACCGCTTGGTCGATCGCGGCGTCCTCGAAGACGATGTTCGCGCCCTTGCCGCCGAGCTCCAGCGTGAGGCGTTTCCCCGTGCCCGCCAGCTCGCGCTGGATCCATTTCCCGACGCCCGTGGAACCGGTGAAGGCGATCTTCGACGCCGCCTTGTGCCGCACCACCGCCGCGCCGGTATCGCCCGCGCCGGTGACGATGTTCACCACGCCCGGCGGCAAGCCCGCATCGCGGATGATCTCCGCGAATTTCAGCGCGGTGACGGAGGTGGTTTCGGCCGGTTTCAGGACCACGGTATTCCCCAACGCGAGGGCGGGAGCGAGTTTCCACGCCAGCATCAGCAGCGGGAAATTCCACGGGATCACCTGGCCGACGACGCCGAGCGCTTTCAGATCACGACCCGGAGCCGCATACTCCAGCTTGTCCGCCCAACCGGCGTGGTAGAAGAAATGCGCGGCAGCCATCGGCACATCGAAGTCGCGCGCCTCGCGGATCGGCTTGCCGCCGTCGAGCGTCTCCGCAACCGCGAACTCCCGCGCCCTATCCTGCAACAGCCGCGCCAGGCGGTAGAGATACTTCCCGCGCTCCGCCCCCGGCAGTTTCGACCACGCCGGGAAAGCTTTCGCCGCCGCCGCGTAGGCCGCGTCCACATCGGCGTCGTTCGCCAGCGCGATCTCGGAAATCTTCCTCTCATCCCGCGGGCTGATCGAGTCGAACCACTTCTTCGATTTCGGAGCCGTGAACTCGCCGTTGATGAAAAGCCCGTAGCGATCCGCCATGCCCGCCGGAGCCGTCTCCGGCGCCGGATCGAATTCCCACAGATCCCCGAAGAGGAGTTCGCGCGCCACCGGTTTCTTTTTCGTCGCCATATGGGAAATTTCGTTTGCCGAAGGAAACACTCTCCGTGTGCGTTGTCATTGGCGAGAAGAAAGCGAGCAGCAAAAGGAAGGTAATACCGAGTGCCTACCCCGATCCATAACCACAAAAAAAGCCGTGACATGATCCATCCCAGCGCCCCGTATCTGAAGCAACGACTTATGAAGAACTACCTCCTCACGCTCGTCGTCGCTTTGCTCGTCACCGAAGCTTCCGCGCAAAACCGCTTCGATGTTGCCGCAGGAAAGCCCTACATTTACAAAACCTCCGCCGGCATGGAGCGGAAAATGGAGATCTTTTTCCCCCAAGGCCATGACCCTGCGAAATCCAAGGTGCCGGGCATGATCCTGTTTCACGGCGGCAGTTGGCAGGGAGGCAATCTTTCGCAGTTCCGCTCGACCTGTGCGTATTTCGCAAGTCGCGGCCTCGTTTGCGCAACCGCCGAATATCAGATGCTTGGCAAGGAGGCCATAGCGGAACTGCCCGCGGAAACATCCATCAAACGCGTCTGCGTAACCGATGCGAAGAGCGCGATCCGTTGGTTCAAGAAAAACTCTGCCGAACTCGGCATCGATCCAGCCCGCATCATCGCCGGCGGCGGCAGCGCGGGCGGTCACATCAGCGCCCTCGCCACCATGAACCCCGGCCTGAATGATCCCGCCGATCCGTCAGACTTCGATACGGATGTGGTCGCTTATTTATGGTTCAACCCCGCCTTCGATCCGCTCGACAAAAACGATGCCGAGATCGACATCCTCACCCACATGAAGGCCGACCTCCCACCTGCGATCGTTTTCTTCGGCGACAAGGACAGATGGAAAAACGGCTGGGACACCGCCCATGCCAAATGGAAGGAACTCGGGGTCAAAACCATCGAACTCCACATCGCGGAAGGGCAGCCACACGGCTTCTTCAACAAAAAATCATGGCGCATCACAACCCTGATCGAAGCCGACAAATTTCTCGTGAAGCACGGATTTCTAAGCGGTCAAACAACCCTCAAATCACCCCCATCCGCCCCAAAGCTCGTCGCCATTCCGTAATGACAATGCAACCGCCGGAATGATCGCCTGGAGTCCCGACATTGCACTGCTCTCGATAATCCGCGGCTCCCGAACTGCCCGTATCGCAGAAGAAAAAAGCCTTTTTTGAAACGTTCTTACCCCGCCCCGAGTATCCGGCCTCAGATTTTTATGGACTCGGATTCACAGGATACCGATATATAAATCCACAGGAAGTCTTAGGAAACCCAAATACCCGATCATCGACCCTCGTCGGACTCGCACACACATTTCTGTGCGGATTCACCCTCTCACTTTTTATCAAAAACCGTAAATGACCATAATGCACACCGCTCCAACCACGCGCCTTCGGAATTTGCTCATCGCTATGAGCCTGTCCGTAGCCACACCGCTCACCGCACAACTCCCGCTCCAGCAGGATGACAATGTCAGCCTCATCGGCAATGCCCTTGCTGACCGCATGCAACACGACGGCTGGGTGGAAACGGTTCTCCAGAGCCAACTGGCGGGAAAAAACATCACCTTCCGTAACCTCGCGGTCTCCGGCGATACCGTCACTTCCCGCCCCCGCAGCAAAAGCGTGCCTTCGGTCGAGACCATCCTCGCCCACACCAAGACCGACGTGGTATTCGCCTTCTTCGGCTACAACGAATCCTTCGGCGGTGCGGCGAAATTACCCTCGTTCAAAAGCGACCTCGCCAAAATGGTCGACAAATATCGCGCCACCAAGTTCAACGGCAAATCGGCTCCGCGCATCGTTCTTTTCTCGCCCATCGCCCACGAAGATCTCGGCGATCCGCTGCTTCCGGACGGCAAGGCGAACAACGCGAACCTCGCCCTCTACACCGATGCCATCAAACAGGTAGCCGCAGAGAAAAAGGTCGCATTCGTCGATCTTTTCAGCACCACACAAGCGCTTTACGCAAAGGCAAAGTCCCCGCTCACACTTAACGGCGTGCATCCGCTTCCCGAAGGCAACCGCCAGATCGGCGAGGTGATCGCCGCAGCAATTGTCGGGAAACCCGTTTCCTCCACGACCGCCATGGAGCCGCTGCGCAAGGCCGTGATGGACAAGGACTGGCACTGGCACAACCGCTACCGTGCGACCGACGAGAACGACATCTGGGGCAGTCGCTCCACCCTCAAGTTCGTCAACAACCAATCCAACGCCGAGGTGCTCCAGCACGAGATGAAAATGCTCGATGTGATGACCGCCAACCGCGACAAGAAAATCCACGCCATTGCCCAAGGTAAAACCCACAAGGTCGATGACTCGAACGTCCCAAAACCCGTCCCGGTCATCTCCAACGTCGGCGGCGGCAGCCAAAGCTCCAATCCGGGTAAAGAAGGCAGCACCGAATACCTAAGCGGCAAGGAAAGCCTAAAAAAAATCAAAGTCCCGCAGGGCTTCGTGATGAACCTTTTCGCCGATGAGGCGATGTTCCCCGCCCTCGCCAACCCCGTGCAGATGCAGGTGGATACCAAAGGTCGGCTCTGGGCCGCCTGCTGGGCAACATATCCCAAATGGGAGCCCGGCAAGGAAATGAACGACAGCATACTCATCCTGCCGGATGCAAACCGCGACGGCGTGGCGGACAAGGCGATCGAGTTCGCGAAAGTCCACAACCCGCTCGCCTTCGCGTTCTGGGGCGGTGGCGTGATCGTTTGCTCGCAGCCGGACATCCTTTTCCTGAAGGACACCGATGGCGATGACGTCGCCGATGTCCGCATCGTCCTGTTGCAGGCCACCGGCTCCGCCGACACCCACCACGCGGCGAACAATTTCATCATCGGTCCGGACGGCGGCCTCTACTGGCAGAGCGGCGTTTTCCTCCAGCACAACTACGAGCACCCATGGGGACCATCGCTCAACTCCACCGCATCTGCCATGTATCGCTTCGATCCGAAACGCCACACGATTCAGATGATCGCAGGTAACAGCCCGAACCCGCACGGCACCAGCTTCGACCGCTGGGGATACCTCTTCGCCTCCGACGGCACCGGCGGCCGCGCCTTCCAGGTGCGCCCCAACGGCAACGGCTTCAAGATGTTCCCGGTCATGAACAAGGAAGTGCGTCCCGTTCCCGCCAACGGCATCATCTCCAGCGCGAATTTCCCGGACGATATCCAACAGGATTTCCTGGTCTGCAACACGATCGGCTATCTCGGCATCAAACGCTATGATCTCAAACGCGACGGCCACACCTCCGGAAAACAGAAATTCAAACAAGGCGAGGTCTGGGGCGAACCCACCCCCGATTTCCTCCGCAGCGAGGACAAGAACTTCCGTCCCACGGACGTGAAATTCGGCAACGACGGTGCGCTTTACGTATCGGATTGGCAGAACGTCATCATCGGCCACATGCAGCACAACATCCGCGATCCGAAGCGCGACAAGAAGCACGGACGCATTTTCCGCATGATTTACAAGGATCGCCCGCTGCAGGAGCCGGTCGCCATCCACGGCCAGCCCATCCCCGCCTTGCTCAATGCCTTGAAACACCCCATCGACGGCGTTCGTGAGCGCGCCCGCACCGAGCTCGACACCCGCGCCCAGGCCGAAGTCCAGCCGGCTCTCCGCGAGTGGATGAAACAGTTCGATCCGAAAAAGGCCGAACACGCCCATCCTCTTCTTGAGGCTCTGTGGTGGCATCAGCGTCACCACGTCCGCGATGAAAAGCTCCTCGCCGCCTTGCTCGCATCCCCGGAGCCGCACGCACGCATCGCCGCCGCAATGGTGAAACAATTCTGGGGACCTGCCGATCCAACGAAAGGAAAAGCCCCCACCACGATCGTCGAAGTGGAAGAGAAAATCAAAATCACCCCGCCGAGCCACCTCAAGGGAAATGACGCACAAGCCTATGTCCGCGGAGGTGAGGTCTTCCACCGCGAAGCCCACTGCGCCACCTGTCACCAAGCAAACGGCAAAGGCCTCGACCCTGCCTTCCCACCACTCGTCGGCACCCCATGGGTCACCGGCAGCGAGGAGCGCATGGCCAAAATCGTGATCCACGGCATCCATGGAAAAATCGAGGTGAACGGCAAGGTCTATGACCCCGAAAAAGGCGTGCCGCCAATGACCGCATTCGGCTCACTCCTGAAGGATGATGAAATCGCCGACGTCCTCACATACGTCCGCAATTCATGGGGCAACAAGGCCGCACCAGTCAGCACAGCAACGGTGAAAAAAGTCCGTGAGGCCACCAAGGACCGCTCCATTTTCTGGAAACCGGAAGAACTCCTCAAAGACCACCCGCTCGAAAAACAATAAACAAACCATCAACCACGGATCGGCACAGGCAAACACGGATTCCAAGATACTTCATAGAGTCCCTCTTGTCCGCGTGCGTCCATGGTTCCAGCCTGCATCTATCGTAAAAATCATGAAAATCATCCGCATCCTACTCGCCACGGCATTCGCCGCCACCTCCGCCCAAGCCTCCACCTCCGTCGTCTATGAAGGCGATGCAGGCCCGGGCGTCGGCAAGCACATTGTCTTCCTGGCCAGCGATCATGAATACCGCGCCGAGGAAGCATGCCCCGCGCTCGCACGCATTCTCGCGAAACGCATGGGCTTCAAATGCACCGTCGTCTTCGGCGTGGACAAGGCCGGCTTCATCGAGGCCGGCTCTTCCCGCGTCTCCGGCCTCGCGGCTCTGGAAAATGCGGATCTGTTTTTCATCTTCGCCCGCTTCCTCAATCTCCCCGATGGCGAAATGGCACACTTGGAAAGCTACCTCGAACGCGGCGGCCCGGTCGTCGGGCTCCGCACTTCTTCCCACGCTTTCCAGATCCCCTCGAAATCGAAGTATGCGAAGTACGATTACCGCTCGAAGGTCGCCGGATACGAGAAAGGCTTCGGTCATCAGGTGCTCGGCAACACATGGGTCGGGCACTACGGACAAAACCACGTCCAAGGCACGCGCATCGTCACGATCCCTGAACAGCGCGGCAACGTGATTCTATCGGGTGTCGGCGAAACCGCCTTCACCTACGCGGGCGGTTACGTCGGCAAAGCGGCGCCGGACTTCACCGTGCTCGCCACCTCCCAACCGCTCGTCTCCATGGATCCCAATGCGGAAGCCGATGCGTCCAAGCCACCCATGCCATGCATCTGGACGCGCGAATACGCCGCCAAGGACGGTTCCAAGCATCGTGTCCTGCACAGCACACAGGGCGCATCCCAGGATTTCCTCGATGAAAACTACCGCCGCCTCATCCTCAACGGAACCCTCTGGGCTTTGGGCATGGAAAAGGAAATCAAGCCCGACCTCGACTTCTCCTTCGTCGGCCCCTTCCAGCCCCGTAGTTTCTCCTTCAAAGGCGAAGCGAAAAACGTGAAACCCTCCGACCTCGCAGGATGGGAATCCCCCATCATGCCGAAAGCAGCGGAATGAAACCGTGAAGCCCTCCTTCCTACTTCTCGCCCCTGTACTGATCACGATCACCGCCCGTGCGGAAGATGGCTTCAAGCCGAACTATGATGAAGCCGCCGTCCCCGCATACCGGCTACCCGATCCCCTCGTATTCGAAAATGGCTTGCCGGTAAAAGATACCGATGACTGGGAAAAACGCCGGGCTGAAATCCTCGCGCTTTTCGAAACGCACATTTACGGCCATACCCCGAAAACCAGCGGGGTAGGCATCACCCATGAGAAACGAAAATCCATCGATTTCCTCGCAGGCAAAGCCGTTCTGGAGGAAATCCGCATCAGCATTACGAAGCAACAGGCCACGCATCACATCGACCTGCTGCTCATCAAGCCGAAGGCGCCCGAAGGCACCAAATTCCGCACCTTCCTCACCATCAATTTCCTCGGCAACCACACGCTCCACCCCTCGCCGGAAATCTCCCTGCCGGAAAGTTGGCAGAACCAGCAACCGGATGGCATCGTCGTAAATCACCGCGCCACCGAAAAAGGCCGTGGTTACAGCACCGCGAGTTGGCCGGTTGAAACCATCATCGACTCCGGCATCGCCTTCGCCAGCGTTTGTTATCACGACATCGAACCCGACTCACCCGAGCATTACAGTGAGGGTGTGCGCGCCTTTTTTGACAAACCAGAAGCCGATGGCTGGGGTGCCATCGGCGCTTGGGCATGGGGACTCAGCCGCGCCATGGACTACATCGTCACAGATCCACAGATCGATGCGAAGCGCGTCGCCGTGATGGGGCACTCGCGTCTCGGCAAAGCCGCCCTTTGGGCGGCGGCCCAGGACGAACGCTTCGCCCTCGCGATCTCCAACAACTCCGGCTGCGGCGGCGCCGCGCTGAGTCGCCGCGCCTTCGGTGAAACCATACAACGCATCAATCAGAATTTCCCCCATTGGTTCTGCCAAAATTTCCATCGATACAACGACGACGAATCCGCCCTGCCGGTCGATCAACACCAACTCATTTCCCTGATCGCACCGCGCATGGTCCACATTGCCAGTGCGGAAAACGACCGCTGGGCGGATCCGCGCGGTGAATTTCTATCCGCCCTGCACGCCTCCCCCGTCTGGAAACTGCACGACCTCAAAGGCATCGAAGCCGCGGAAATGCCACCCATCCATCAACCCACCGGCGACCGCGTCCGCTACCACATCCGCGCCGGCGATCACGACGTCACCGACTACGACTGGAAACAATACATCGCCAGCCTGCTCATGGTTCCTTGATACCGCATTGATATCAATCCATGAAAAGCGCCCTAACCGCACTCGCCTCGCTGCTGCTCGCAGCTCCCGCGTTTTCCCAACAAAAGCCCAACGTCCTCTTCCTCTTCTCCGATGACCAGAGCTACGAGGCGATCCGCGCCCTCGGCCATACCGACATCGACACGCCGAACCTCGACCGCCTCGTGGCGCGAGGCGCGACTTTCACCCACGCCTACAACATGGGAGCCTGGCACGGGGCGATCTGTGTGGCCAGCCGCTCCATGCTCATGACCGGACGCACGGTCTGGCGCGCCAAGGCCAACGAGAAAAACCTGACACCGGACATCAAGGCAGGCCGTTTCTGGCCGCAACGCATGGCCGCGCAGGGCTACGAAACCTATTTTTCCGGGAAATGGCACATCCCGGTCGATGTCGAAAAAGCCTTCGACCATGTCACCAACAAACGCCCGGGCATGCCCCGCGATGCAAAGGCAGGCTACAACCGACCTCTCTCCGGCCAGCCCGATCCATGGAATCCCAGCGATCCGGAATTCGGCGGCTACTGGCAGGGCGGCAGGCACTGGAGCGAAGTGCTCGGCGATGACGGCACAGCCTTCCTCGGACAGGCGGCGAAATCCGACAAGCCCTTCTTCATGTATCTCGCCTTCAACGCACCCCACGATCCCCGCCAGTCGCCCAAGGAGTATGTGGACCGCTACCCTCTCGACCGCATCAGGATTCCGGAAAACTTCCTCCCCGAGCATCCCCAGAAAGAGGCGATGGGCGCGGGGAAAGATCTCCGCGATGAAAAACTCGCCCCCTTTCCCCGCGACGAGCACGCCGTCAAAGTCAACCGCCGGGAATATTACGCGATCATCACCCACATGGACGCACAGGTCGGGCGCATCCTCGATGCCTTGGAGAAATCCGGCAAAGCCGACAACACCTGGATCTTCTTCACCTCGGATCACGGCCTCGCCTGCGGCCACCACGGCCTCATGGGAAAACAGAACATGTATGAGCACAGCCTGCGCGTCCCTTTCATTGTCAGCGGCCCGGGCGTGAAGGCAGGTGTGGAAATCGACACACCCATCCACCTTCAGGACGCCATGGCCACCGCCCTCGACCTCGCCGGAGCTGACCGCGAGGATATCGAGTTCCAAAGCATTCGCCCGCTCCTTGCCGGGGAAAATGGCGGCCTCGATGCCGTTTACGCGGCCTACATGAACCAACAGCGCGCCGTGATCCACAACGGCTGGAAGCTCATCCTCTACCCCGAAGCCAAGGTCGCGAAACTCTATCACCTCAGCGAAGACCCGCAGGAAATGATAGACCTCGCCGCCGATCCCGCCCTTTCCGCCCGCATGAAAGCGCTCTTTGTGAAATTCCGGGAGCTCCAGAAACGTTATGACGACAAGCTCGATCTCGACACGATTTTCCCTGAACTGAAATGATCATCAGAAATTTCCTCACTGCCATCCTCGCCTCGTTCGCGCTCGCCTCTCCCTTGCTCGCCATCGATGTCGCAGCGCTCGCCTCGAAAAGGATCGTCTTCCTCGGTGACAGCATCACCCAGGACGGCCGTTACGTCGGCTACACGGCCTATTTCCTCAACCGCCTCTATCCCGAAAAGAACTTCGACATCATCAGTCTTGGCCTTTCCAGTGAGACACTCTCCGGCCTGAGCGAAGAAGGTCATGCCGGTGGGCAATTCCCCCGCCCCTGCCTTTCCGAGCGCCTTGGCAGGGTGCTGGAAAAAACGAAACCCGAGGTCGTATTCGCCTGCTACGGCATCAACGACGGGATCTACCTGCCGCTCGACGAACAGCGCTTCGCCGCTTTCCGCAACGGTGTGACACAACTCATCGCCCGATGCAAAGCCGCGGACGTCAAAGAGATTTTCCTCGTCACACCCCCGATCTTCGACGCCTCACCCGACGATCCCTCGAAATACGATGCGGTGATGGCCGCCTACGCCGCGTGGCAGGTTTCGCTGAAAATCCCGGACGTCCATGTGATCGACCTCCACACCGCCATGCGCAAAGCACGCGATGCGAGAAAAGAGCCGTTCTCCAGGGATAAGGTTCACCCCGGCGACGAAGGCCACCTGCTGATGGCGAAGACGATTCTCAACGGCATCGGCGTCAACATCCCCGCAGACACACCCTCGACCATAGGAGCCGATCCGCTGTTTCAAAAAGTAAACCAACTCCGCCAGCACCGCACCAGCCGTTGGATGGAACACATCGGATACACCCGCGAAAAAACCGTAACTCCCCAACCGCTCGGCGATGCCGAAACCCAAGCCGCCGCCATGCAAAAGGAAATCGACGTGCTCAGGCGTAGCGGCGCGGAGGCACCCGGAAAACCATGACACGCAGGCTCCTGCGTCGTCTTGATCCGGAATCGGGTGTGATTTTACAGAAGTTAACTGGAGCGTCCCAGGCTCTGGACTGCTGTGATTCTTCATTCACAGCTTTCCAGGGCGGCTTTGTTTTACGGAACGACGCGTTGCTCCTGGGTTACTCCGTTTTTCCATCATTACCCCAAAAGCTGGGTGTATTATGTCTGGGAATATGAATTACTAAAAATATCAATCCGAAAGAACTGAGCCCGATAAGATGGCGGAGGGGAACGGGGATCATATGTGTCATCCTGTTGATTCGCAAACGTCTCGCGATGCATCCGTTCCACCGGTCGCGGCGGTTACAGGCTTTGTCGGTCAGTTCGCCGCCAGCGCCCACTTCCGGGTGCGATGGTGGCGGTATTTGAAGAGCAAGGACAGGTAGATCCGGACACCCGTTTCGGAAACAAGCCGCCCCCACCACGAGCGCCCCCATTGGTATGTGATGGTGTCGTGCATGATGCATTTGTTTTCACCGCTCGCTTCGAAACGATGCTGATGGACGAAGAGCGTGAACGGTCCTTTGACGATCTCGTCTTCGAGCAGCTCCGGCGGGCGCACCGTTTTCCAGCGGCACGTCCAGCGCATCGGGATGATCCACCAGTCCCGGCAATGCAGCTCGATCAGCCGGCCCTCCTCCGCGGGGCCGTCCGTTTTCAGGCTCACCAGGCGCAAGCTTGGCGGCATGACCACCGCGAGATTGGCGGGATCGCTGTGGAAAGCGAACATGGTTTCCGCGCTCGCTTCGAGCGGGGTGCTGGTTTGGAAAATGGAAGGCATGGCGGATACTGGGCTTAATATTTCCTCCACAGCTGCGGAACGAAGAGCACCAGCAGGGCGAAAAGCTCAAGTCTTCCAAGCAGCATCAACCAGCCGAGGAAGGCCTTGGTCGGCTCGCGGAGTTCGGAGAAATTCATCGTCGGCCCCACGGCGTCGAAGCCCGGGCCGATGTTCGAGATCGTGGCGAGCACAGCGCCCGCGCAGCTCTCCATGCTGATGCCCGTGCCCGCCTCCATGAATCCGACGACCGCTGTCGAGGCGACACAGATCATCAGGTAGAGCGCGATGAAAAACATGGTCCGGGCGCGCGCGGAATCGTCCAGCGGGTTGCCATTTACGATCACGCGGAAAACCTGGTTCGGGCGGAACGTGCGGATGATCTCGTTGCGCGCCGATTTCGCGAACACGATGAGCCTTCCGACCTTGAAGCCACCCGAGGTCGAGCCCGCGCAGCCACCGATCAGCATCAGGCAGGCGATGAGCACCTTCGACCACGACGGCCACTGGTCGTAATCCGCCGTGCCGAAACCGGTGGTCGAGGCGATGGTGACGACAATGAACGCCGCGTCGCGCAGGCTCTGGACAATGTTGATATCCTCCGTATAGCTGCGGCCGATGGCGATCAGAATCATGAAGAGCGCGCAGATCCCGATGAACCAGCGGGCGTCTTCCTCGCTCAAAACCCGTTTCCAGTTCCGGCGCAACATGACCACGAACAGCAGGAAATTGAGGCTGCCCAAAGTCATGAAAAAGATGAGCCACAGTTCGATCAGCCAGGAATTTCCCCACTGTGTGTAGTGGGCGATGCTCGCCGTATGCGTGCTGAAGCCGCCGGTGGAGACTGTGGCGAACGCGTGGCAGGCGGCGCCGAACCAGGATAGCCCCATGAGGCGCAGGCCGACGAGGCAGGCGAGCACCAATACGAAGTAGATGCGCAGCAGAAGTGCGGCGGTGTCCTGGATGCGCGCCAGACCGAGATCACCGCTGCGGAAAGAGGACTCGTTATTGAAGAGGGATTTGGAAGAAACCCCGATGTAGGAAAGCAGCGCGACGAAAAGCACAAGAATTCCGATGCCTCCGAGAAGCTGCGTGGCGGCGCGCCACAGCAGGATGCCGCGCGGCCACTCCTCGATCACGGTCATTACCGATGAGCCGGTGGTTGTGAAACCGGAGGCCGCCTCGAAAAACGCACCCGCAGGCGTAAGATACGGTGGGCATAGTAGATAAGGCAGCCCGCCGAAGATGCTGCAAAGAATCCAGCCGAGTCCCACGATCACGATCGCCTCCCGCTTCGGAATCATGTCGTGCCGGGTTTTGCGAATGCCCGGAACAATGCAAAGCAGCCCGCAGCCTCCGGTGATGACTGCGGAGAGGAAAAGCATCGAGGCGGCCTCCTTGTCACCCGGAACCACGTCCAGCTTCGCGAACAAGCCGCAGATGAGCATGGCCTTCGCTTCCAGGGCGAGGAGCAGGCCGAGGATGCGTGCGATCAGGTAGAAATTCATGGGCGGATCGGCTTGGATCAGGCGGCCAGCAGTTTCAGGAAACGCTTCAGCACGTCCCTGGAAACCATGGCGTAAATATGGTCGCCGCCCAACAACACATCCTCCGGGCCGGGCACTTCCGCGTGCAGTCCGCGCAGTTTCCCTACCAGCAGTGTCCCCGGGGGCCATTCGATTTCTTTCACCATGTGGCCGGCTGCGATGGAGCCTTTTCCGACCCGCATTTCCAGCAGGTCGATCCCGTCGAATTGTTTCATGATGTGGTGGGAGTCCGAGGTGATGAACCTTTGGATCTCGCGCCGTGTCGCTTCGCGCGGGCTGATTGCCGCCCGGATGCCGAAGTGGTGCCCGCTCGACGAGATCGCCGCCGCGTAGTCCGCGCGGTGGATGATGGTAAGGCAGTTTTTCACCCCCAGCGTATGCGCTTGGAGGCATGACATCACGTTGTCCTCGTCATCGACACTGGTGCTGATGAAGAAATCCGCCTCACCGACCTGCTCCTCGTCAAGGATGGCGGAAACGGTGGCATCGGCGTTGATGATCGTCGCGTTCGTGAGGCGGTCGGCGAGGCTGGCGCAGATTTCCGCATCGCGCTCGAAAACGCGCACCGTGCAATCGATGCTCTCCAGCATCTGCGCGAGCGAGAATCCGTATTCGTTGCCTCCGAAAATGACGACCCGCAGTTTGCTCCCGCTACGGCCCTTGCCCTGCAGTCTCTCGGCGAAGCCACGCAATTTCCTGGGTTCCCCGAAAATCGTCACCAGATCGTCCTCTTCGATCATCGATTCCGCGGTGGGCACGATGGATCTGCCGCCCCGGGTGATCATCGCCACACGCACGCCCTGGGGCGCGTTGATATCGCGCATTTTTTTGCGGATTTCTTGGGAGTTTTTTCCGACCCTGATCTGCTGAAGCTCGATGCGACCTCGCGCGAGCTCCTCCACCACCAGCGAGTCCGGGTTGCGGACAAATTTCGCCAACTCGATCGCGGTGAGACGCTCCGAGCTGAAAATGTGGTCCACGCCGAAGTGCCCGCGGAAATCGAACAGCCATTCCTCGCGCTGTAGCGAGGGGTGCACCCGGCTTACGACTTTTGCCACGCCCATGCTTTTTGCCATGGATGCGGACATCATGTTCGTCGTGTTCGATGAGGACATGGCGAGGAAAAGTTCGCATTCGCCCACGTCTGCGTCAGCGAGGTCGGTCACGCTGGTGCCATCGCCGTGAATGACTTTCGCGTCCAGCGTGGCTTCCAGTTCTTCGGCGAGAGATTTGTCCGCCTCGATGAGGGAAATGCGGTGCGCTTCCTGTGCCAGTGACATCGCCAGATGCCTGCCGATTTCTCCGGCTCCTACGATGATGATGTTCATGCGGAAATGATGGCGACCGGAGCCGCGCCGCTTTCCTATCCAAATGCGCCCCGCGCGGCAATCCCAACCTTTTCGGGCGTAAGGAGCTAAATCGACTCAAGCGTCCTGCGACCGCGCTCCTTGCTGTCCTTGTCGTCGGCCTCGCGGTTGGGCATATCGAGGCCTTTTTGTATGGCGGTTTTCGCCTCGGCTTCGCGCCCCATCATGGCGAGGGTGCGTCCATATTCGATCTGGTGAATCAAGCGGCGGCTGTTGATTTTCCTCGCGGATTCGAAGTGTCCGAGGGCTTCCTGATACGTGCCTTTCGGCACACCGCCGTAGATGATTTTTGCGAGCGCACGGGTTGCGCCGCCGATGCCGGCCATTTCCTGATGCCAGCGTCCGAGCATGTGATGGGCGTAATCGGACTTCGGGTTCAGGCGCAGCGCGGTTTCCGCTGCGGTTTTCATTTCACGCGAGGCCTCGATTTTTTGCCTGTTTCCCATGAATTCCGTATTTTTACCCAAGGAAAGGGCAAGGGCGAGATGAGAGTCGGATGACTTCGGGTTCACCGCAACGGCCTTGCGCGAATACTCCAGGGATTTGAAGGAAGCCTCCTTTTTCGCCGCTCCACCCAGCGATGGCATGAGGTCTCCGTATTGCTTCGCGATCTTGACGAGGATTTCCGAATCCTTGGGCGATTTCTTCTCCGCTTCCTGGTAGGCGGCGAGGGCGTCCTTGGTTTTGCCGGCGGCTTCAAGGGCGTCGCCTCTCATTTTCCACTCGGCGGCGGATTGGGAAAACGCGAGAGAGGCGGTGGCGAGGAGGAGAAGGAAAGGTTTCATCATCGCGGACTGTATCTCAAAATTCGGCGATTGCAGGTGGAATCACGGTCGAGTGGTGTCATGGATACCAACCGGCTCCCATCCAGTCCCTCAAAACCATTGCGATTTTCCCAGCGTCGCAAGTCGGAAAATCATCAGAAAACCATGAATCCAATCAAATACATCCGTCTCGCCGGCATCCTCATCACCGCCCCGCTTTGTGCGAAGCCGAAGGCCGAACAGGACTGGACTTACCTCGACAACGGCACGATCCGCATCGGTGTGGACAAGGGCAGAGGCTCCGCGATCGGCTACTTCGCGCTCTCCAAGGACAAGCGGAACCTGCTCAACCACTACGACGAGGGACGCTTTATCCAGCAGTCCTACTATGGCGATCCAGACGGCTCAAAGTGGGCGGAAAAACCGTGGGTTTACAATCCCGTGCAGGGCGGCAGCTACAAGGGGGAGAACGCGAGAACCCTAGAGTTCCGCCTGGAGGAAAACGGGCTCTACGCCAAGATCGAACCCCTCCGCTGGGCGAGTGCGGAGCCTTGCCCCGAGGCGGTCATGCATGAGCATATCACACTGGATGGCGCGGTCGCCAAAATCCGGATGAGGCTCGATTACACCGGCTCCACCCAGCAGAGCAACGCCCATCAGGAAATGCCCGCGATGTTTGTGGACTACGCGCTCCTGCACCTGATGTTCGAAAAGGACGGCAAGCTCGTGAAACACAAGCCCGTGGATCTGGGCGAAGACCTCAAACCGGAGCAGATCGACTACAGCGGAAACTGGCTGGCCTATGTGGACGACAACCACATCGGAATCGGCATTCACACACCCGGCACCAATCAGGCCGTCACTTACCGCTACCGTGGCAACGGTTCCACCGGCCCGAACGGTTCCGCCTGCTCCTATGTCGCTCCGATCCGCAAAATCCAGCTCACCAAAGGCCTGAGCATTGAATACGAGTTCCATCTCACCATCGGCACGCTCGATGAGATCCGCGCCCGCTTCGAGAAGCTTCCCAAATGAAGCCCAAGCATGGGCGGCGCGGGCGCTAGGGGAGTGGCTCAAGTGTCCGCGCGTTCCTTGCTGGCAGTGCTTTCTGAAATCCGTCGCCGACGCAGGTCAGGAACATCCGCGGAAGTGCAGGAGGCTTTTGACTGCTGCCGTGATGATCCGCGGCTTTTAGGGTTCGTAATGGAAAAACGGAGTAACCCGGCAAGTACGCGTCGTCCCGTAAAACCAAGCCGCCCTTGAAAGCTGTGAATGAGGAATCACAGCAATCCAGAGCCTGCGGCCTGCCCTATCTCGTTGTCACTTCATGCCGATGGCGTAGAGGTGCGTCATGGTGGCGACGTAGAGGACGTTGTTGGCCACGATGGGCGAGCTGTAAACGGGTGCGCCGAAGTTGACCGTGCCGACGACTTTTTTCTCCTTGCCGGCGGCGAGGATGTGGAGGTCGCCGTCCTCGGTGGGGAGGAAAACCTTGCCATCGGCGACGAGAGTGGAACCCCAGATGCGGGATTGCGTTTCGTGAACCCAGAGCTGCTTGCCGGTTTTCGCGTCGATGCAGTGGAGATCGCCGTCGTATTCCGCGAGGAACAGCAGGCCGTCGATGACGCTGGGCGTGGAAATGGAGCGTCCGATATCCCTGAAAGTCCAAACCGCTTTGCCGGTGGCGGGGTCGATGCAGTTGAGCATGCCCACGCCATCACCGTGTTCGGGATCCTGGCCGATGGCGGCGTAAACGAGGCCGTCGGCGATCACCGTGGTGCCGATGACTTCGCTGGGGCCGCGGTAGGTGGCGTATTTGATCTGCACGCCGTCCCGCTTCCGATAATCTTCCGGGTTGCAATCGAGGCGCCAGAGTTCCTTGAGGACGTCGAGTTCCTCCTCCTCGTTGCGGACCGGCTTGGGATCGAAGCCGTAGGCGAAACCGTCGCCGCCGCCCCAGATCAGCATTTCCTTGTCGCCTACCTTGCCCAGGGAGGGGGAAGACCAGGACGCGTGGAGAACCCTTTCGGCGACGCCCGAGATTTCCTCGCCTACTAGTTTTCCAGTGGCGGCATCGACGGCGACGAGCGAGGGAGCGAGCGGCGCGGGGATGTTCGTGTGGGACCAGTCCATGCCGTTCGAGGTGGCGGTGTAAACCACGCCGTTCACGACCAGCGGCGAGCAGGAAGAGACGTTGTGGGGGAAAATCCCGAGTTCCTCACGCATGTCGAAAATCCACAGGATGTCCGCGTGCTTGTTGTCGGTGGCGACGGGTTTCGTTGGATCCGCCGTCATGTATTTCGCCTCGTCCTGGAAGGTTCCGTCGTTGCCGTTGGCCATGCCGTTGAGGTCGAGGCAGGCGATTTCGCCGCGGTTGGTGACGACATACGCCTTGTCGCCGACAATCGCGGGCGAGGAGCAGAGGCCGACGAATTCCCAGTCGCTGACTTTTCCGGCACCGAGCTTCGGAATGATCAGCTGCCAGAGGAACTCGCCTGTTTTCTCATCGAAGCAGAACAGGTTTCCGCGGTCGCCGGTTTGGCTCGGATCGCGCGGAGATTCGTTGTTGGTGCCGACGAGAACCTTGCCGTTGGCCACGACGGGGTTGCCGTAGGTCTGGGAGCCTAGCTTGGCGGTCCAGAGGATGTTTTTCGCGCCGCTGAGATCGATGGTTTCCTTTTCGGGGTCGATTTCACCGGGAACGATCTCGGTGGGAATGCCCTTGGCCTCGGCGACCATGTTGCGGGAGGGAGTGCCGCCCCACATCGGCCAGTCTTTGGCCTGAAGGATTGGCGCGAGGGCGAGGAGCAGGACGGGAAGTTTCATGGTGAGTGAGTACGGGTGGGAAAGGTGCTTCACGGATTTTTGGTAAGCTTGATGTTGTCGATGTAAACGCGTTTCTGGGACTGCGGCGAGAAGGCGAATACGGCGGGGGAACCTTTGGGATGGAGGTGCTTGACGGGAGTCTCGATCGTCCACTCCGCAGGCTCGTCGGTGCCGCGCGGCCAGGCCTTCGCGAACACGGTGCCGCTGCCGTCAGGGTTGGCTTTCACGGTGGTTTTCAGGCGATACCAGGTGTTCGGCTTGATCGGGAATTTCACCGATTGCTTGAGGCGGTCGTGGTTGCTGGAAACTTCCAAGATCTGCGCATTGCCGACCAGGGCGACGAGGTAGCGCTGGTTGACGAAGCCGACGGTGGACATGATGCGGCGGGTGCCGTCGGTCATCACATCACCTTCGAGCGTGTAGTTGCTCATGTCGGATGCGCCGAAGAAATTCGTGGTGCGCTGGAAGAGGATGTTGTCGAGGCGGTTGCCGAGGACTTTGGAGCCGTCCTTTTCAAGCACGTGCCACTTGAGCCGCGCGCCCAGCCAGGGGAGGGGCGGAAAATTCACGGCCTCCGTGGGATCGAATTCGTTTTTCATCGAAAGCTCGATGGCCTCGAAATCCGCGCTGTATCCATAGCCCGCGACGATCCGGCCGCGGGTGGTGGCGGTCATGCCGTTCGCCGTGACCTTGAACGCACCGGCGGAGAGTTTCGCTTCGGGCTTGGCTTTGAGCGTGGAGCCTTCGAAAGCGGCATCGACGGTGGACTGCACCTTGGCGGTGGGCGGGATGAAGGTTGCCCAGGACTCCGCTTTCACTTCCTTCACGCGGCGTCCGTTCGCATCGAGCCCGTAGACCTTGAAATCGATGGATTCGCCGGCCTTGATCGCGAACTCGGCGGGGACAACCTGCAGGCTGGCGATTTCACCGGGCGTGGGTTTCGGTTCCGGTTCCACGCCGACATACTTGCCTTCTTTCGAGCCGAAGCAATGCAGCTTGTCCTTGCTGAAAATATACACCTTGCCGGCCCAGATCGCGGGCGCGCCGAGGAGGTTGTTCTCGTATTTCGTTTCAAAAAGGCGCTCGGCCTTGTCCGCGCCGGGCTTGAGGATATGGAACGTGCCGTCGAACATCGGGACGTAGAGCTTGCCGTCGCCGAAGGTGGGCGAGGCGTGGATCTGGTCGGGGGCGAGTTTCTCGGACCACAGGGTTTTGCCCGTGGCGGCATCGACGCAGAGGAGGGAGCCGGTCGAGACGGTCGAGTAGATTTTCCCGTCCGCGAGGGTGGGTGAGGAGCTGAAGGCGGTGATCTCGTCGTTGCGCCAGAGCTCGGCTTCCTTGCCGAGTGTGATGAGTTCGGCGGGGTATTCGGTCGGCATTTTCAGGCAGACCATGCGACCGGCGGTGGAGGCGTCGGTGTTTTCGGTGCCGTGGACGGCGACGAGCTTACTGTCGCCGAGCAGGAGGACTTGGGCGTTCACGCCGCCTTGCGAGAGGCGGAAGCGCCATAGTGGTTTGCCTGTGTTTGCATCAATACAGACCACGTGGCCGCAGCCGGTGCCCGCATAAAAAACGTCGCGTCCGGCGAGTTTTCCGAAAACGGGAAGGGCGAACGAGCTGTCCACCGGGACGATGCCGGGAGTGGATGCCCAGACGAGTTCGCCGGTGAGTTTGTCGAAGGCGTAGAAGCGGTCGGCGGCCGGGCCATCGCCGCCCCAATTGGCGGTGACGCAGTGAAAAATGACGAGATGCTCGAAGACGGCGGGTGCTCCGCTGCGGCCGTTCGGGAAGGTGAGACGGCCGAAATCCTCCATCAGCGAGTGTTCCCAAAGCAGTTTCCCGTCACCCGTGTAGGCGACGCTGTGGCCGTTGCTGAACTGGAGATAGACGTTCCCCGTCTCCGGATCGACGGCGGGAGCGCCGATGCCGTAACGGTTGTAAACCACATCGCTGAGGTAGTCGGTGTAGCGGACTTCCCAGAGCTTCTTGCCGGTGACGGCGTCAAGGCAGAGCAGCGCCTCGCGGACGTCCTCGCCGACCTCGCCGTAAAAGCCGAAGGCGTAGAGCTTGCCGTTCGCGATGACCGGGGTGCCCGCGCCGTGGATGTCATAGGTCCAGAGTTCGGTGCCGGGCTCGCATTTCTCCGGCAAGCCGGTTTCCAGCGAGGCTCCGGTGTGGAGCGGGCCGCGCCAGTTGAGCCAGCCGGTGGTTTCGGCGGCGCTGGCCGCGAGCAGCGGCAAAGTGGCAAGGAGCAGGGTCAGTTTCATGGTGGGATGTGTGAAATACGGGGAAGCCTAGGCGTTTGTTTACGCGGCGCACGGGATCTTTCGTTCAGAACATCGTGCGGAGCCGCAATCCGAACAACTGCGGATCTCCCGGCGAGCCTGCTGCGATCTGCGGGTTGATGAACGAGTAGTATTCCTCATCGAGCAGATTCCGTCCGAAAAGGGCGACCGTGAAACGCTCCGTCGCGTAGCCGATTTCCGCATCCCAGAGCGCGTAGGCATCCTGCGTGAAAGTGCCTGTGTTCGCCGCATCGAAACGGGTCGAGCCCGAGACGCTCACCGAAGTCTGGGCGAAAAATCCGTTCTCGAAATCATAGCGGACGCCCGCGCTGCCGGTGTATTCGGGGACGAAGGGGACTTCGTTGCCGTTGAAGGAACCGAAGGGGAAAAATGGATCGGTGTAGGAGTCGAACTCAGCGTTCACATAGCCCAGGCTGCTGCGGACGGTGAGGCGCTCGACGGGCGTCCAGGCAAGATCCAGTTCGATGCCGCGGGAAGTGACTTCATCCGCGTTGACGATGGCGAAGTCGGTGCTGAACGGCACGGGCTGGTTGAGCTGGTAGTCGTCGATCTGATCCCAGAACGCGCGCAGACCGATGCGGAGATCCTGATCCGGGTTGTCGTATTGGAGGCCGATTTCGTTCGACCAGTTCGTTTCGCGATCAAAGGCGGGGCCGTTGGCCGCATCCACAAAGGCCGTGAAGCCGCCGGGCTTGTTGCCGATGCTGCTGCGCACGAACCCATCCAGCGTCGGCGTGATGGCATAGGTGAGACCCACGACCGGGGAAACAAACACCTCGTCATCGGAGCCGCGGACAGGGGCGGGTGGCGCTAGGTTTGAGGTTTTCAACCGGTCGATTTCCGATTCGTGGTAGTCCAGCCGCAAACCGGCGTCCACGGCGATCCGCTCGCTGGCCTGCCAGGTGACGTTGCCGTAGGTGGCGAGGTTGAGCTGGTCGATGGAGAACCGGGTGTCCTCGACCGCAGTGGGAAAGGGAGGTCTGGGAACGAGGAAGCGTCGGGTGGCGAGGCCGTCGTTTTCGATCATCATTTGGAAAAATCCGGCTCTCCAACGAAGCGGGGCATCATCCGCCGCAGAGAAGCGTATCTCATTGGAAACGAGATCCTGGTTCTGGACGATGCGCGAGCGGTTGTCGCCGACCCCAGCCCTCAGATCCAGATCCACGGTCGAGGGGTCGAGATCCCAGGTCTGGTAGCTCGTGATCGTTTCCATTTTCCCCCAGTCGAAATCCTTGCGCGAGTGGAGGGAAAGTTGGTGGCGCTCCAGATCCGTGGCACCGAGGAAATCCGAGGCATCCTGGAACGGATCGGGGCTGGCCAACAAACTGAGCCGCTGCGAGCCGTCGTTCACAAACTCGCCGTAGTAGCGGAGCCGGAGTTCGAAGTCATCGCTCGGGTTGTAAAACAGGTTGAAAAGCCCTCCGGTGGCCTCGCGGTCGTCGGTTTCGTCGCCGAGAAAGGTGTTGCGGACGTATCCGTCGCGCTGGTCGTGGAAGAGCTGGAGGGTGTGCGAGAAATCGCCGCCTAGCGGGCCCGAGGTTTGCAAGCCGAGGCCGATGTGGTCGTAGGAACCGTACTCCGTGGTGAAACTGCCTTCGAATTTTTCGCCCGGACGCGGGGTGAACATCTCCACCATCCCCGCAGGGCCGTTGCGCCCGAAGTTCGGTCCCTGCGGGCCGCGGTAAACCCGCACCTCCTCCATCTCCAGAAGCTCGGACGGATAGCTGAACGCGTGGCCCAGAGGCACATCGTCGATGGTCAGCCCCAGCGCGGGCGGGCCGAAGAAAAGCGTGTTGGTGGATCCGCGCATCGTCACCACCTGGCCGTAGCCGCGCGAATCGGCGGAAACCACATTGAAGCCGGGGACGATTCCCGTGAGGTCGGAAAAGGAACGCGCCTGGAACAGCTCCAGCGATTGGGAGGAAATCACGCTGACGGCGGCGGGCTCGTCATCGATCCGCTCCGCTTCGACGATGGTCGGATCCAGCAGGAACGGGTCTTGTGCATGGGCGGCGGTGCCCAAGGCAAGGGCGATGGAGGCGAAGCGCGTGGTGGGGTTCATGGTGGGATGATGAAAGTCGATTGACGGCGATAGGGTGGCGTGAGCTTGGCCGGGCGAAAGCGAAAAAACTCACCGGCTTCCGGAAATTTCAGGGTATTCCTCCCAGGGCGATCAAGTTAGGGAAAAACCGTACTAATTGAAGAAATGAACCGCAGATGAACAGGATAGACGCAGATAAGAAGGAGAAAAAGGACTGGAATTCTGCATGATGCATCCCCTTTGGGGTGAGGAAGAACGGTTGCAGTCTCAATCTCACCTAAGTCCATCTGCGTTCATCCCGTTCATCTGCGGTTAAACCTCTTTCTTCTCCCTAGCTTGATCGCCGTGTATTCCTCCACTTTGCGAAAAACAGAGCTGCAGCGGGCAAGATACTTCTGCCGCATATTCCCAGCGCTTGCGGTTGGCGATGAGGCCGAGTTCCGCCCCCACGGCATTGCGGGGATCGTCCGGGTTGAAGGATCACGCCTGAAAGCCTGACTTTTTGAATTTGGTTCTTCGTCGCCAACGGGGACAACGGTGATAGCGAAGGGTGAATCCCCCAAGGATTCACCCTGGTATGAAAAATCCATATCTCCGCGCCCCCACGGGGCGCACGGAACTTTGGCTACATCAAACGTCCATATTTCATCGGCCTCCGTGCGCTCCGTTGGAGCGCGGATCATTTTACGCATCTACCAGGGTGCCCATTGGCACCCTTCGCTTTCACCGTGAGCCCCGTTGGGGCAAAGATAGAAGAAAAGTTTTTTGAGAAACGGTCTAAGAATGCCAAGCCGCGCGCGAAGCCCCTCCGTGGTCTTCGTTACCTTCTGTAAAAAAATCTGAATTCCTATATCCTCTTACGGACTGCGGATCTTCAGGCCGCCCCGGAACCCAAGCCCCATCCCCCGCGTCGCCTTCGCGAGCCGTACATATATCACTAGAGTAGGGAACAGCGGAGCGGCTACGCTGCCTGTTGCTTCCTACTCTACTCAAAGATTTTTACAGAAGGCAACGAAGTGAACGAAGGATGTCCCAACATCCCCTTCCCCATCCCGCCGTCGCTTCCAATCACCCGAGCACCGACCCCGCCAACCCGCACATTTTAACGGCTAGGCGGATTTCTGAAATTCCCTAGTGTCTCATATATGAACCCTCCCCGACCACCCCGCACATTTTAACGGGTAGGCAGAATCTCATATTCCGCTAGCGTTTGATTGCTTCATCCGTCTCCACGCAACAGATAACAAAACCAAAAACGAAATGAAACCACGATATAAAACATCTATCCTAATCACTACCGCGGCCATCGCGTTCACTACTGCCATACATTCACAAACAGTAGGCGTCGGCGATACTTTGAATGTGAGCAACGCTCGTTACACGGGTCTTAATTTGACTCTCCAAGGCGGAGTCGTGAATGGCTCCGGATCCTATAATGCCTATGGTGCTTCGATCATCAACGGGGTGACGGCAAACGGTTCCGCGCCTTCGACGATAAACGGCCCGTCGTGGTACAATCTCAATCCTACCACCACTTTTACAGTGGCGGACGTCACGGGCAGCACCGCTACTGATCTCATTGTCAATGCCAGCCTGCGTGGCCCTGCGGGCAGCCCGGACACCTCTTACGCTCCTGCCAAGATCATCAAGGAAGGCGCGGGAACGATGGAAGTGACCGTTCACAGCTACTTCAGGGGAGGGCTGGACCTCAATGCGGGCACGCTCAAACTGTCCGGTGGCAATGGCGGCTACGGTTTCTTCGACGGGACGGTCAATGTCAATTCCGGCACGACACTCTCCATCGAGAGTGATGGCACAGGGTTAGGCTGGCAAGGCGATTGGAAGCCCGATGCAGTCAACATCGCAGGTGGCGTGATTACAACTTCCGGCACCAACCACATCTGGGGCATTGCAGGCGGCGTGAACATGACCGGCGGCACACTGCAAAGCAACAACGGCGTGAGCGATGCCAACGGGCCGCAGCTTGAATGGAACAATACCAATGTCACCACCAACGCGAGCGCGAGCACCGCCACCATCGGCGGGCGCATTCGCATCCGTGCCGACGGCGGTTACACGGGTATCAGCTTCAACGTGGCCGATGGTGCCGCGTCCGAGGATCTTTCGGTCAGCGCCGCTGTCACCGAAGCATCCGGCGGCCTCGGAATCACCAAAAACGGTGCTGGCACGATGGTTCTTTCCGGCACCAATAACTACACCGGCGCAACCAACGTCTCGGCGGGCACCCTTCTGGTCACCGGTGCGCTCGGCAATTCCGCCGTCAATGTCGATAGCACAGCGGCAATCGGTGGCACCGGAACGGTGGGTGGCTCGCTGAACATCTACGGAGGCGGTTTCTTCCATGTGGTCAACCTCCTCGACGCGCTGGACGTCACCGGCACTGTGAACATCTTCAGCGGCTTTGGCATCGACGATCTGGTCGGACTCGATTGGGGCACTGTCGCCGATGGTACCTACACTCTGATCAACGGAACGCTCGACACCGGGGTTTTTGACGATCTTGCTAACAACAGCTTCGCCACTGCCTATCTCATCGGCGGAGGACGCAGCGCCTATTTCCAGGAAGGCAGCCTGCAGCTCGTGGTCATCCCCGAGCCCAGCTCCGCGCTTCTCGGCGGTCTCGGAATGCTGGCTCTGCTGCGCCGTCGCCGGGCATGATCGGCGGATCTTTCAGAAGTGATCCCATGACAAGGCCGGGGGCATCCAGCTCCCGGCCTTTATGCGCCCGGAGCAAGACGCCGCAAGCCCGGGCCGCTGCGGACGGTGCAAATCCTCCCTCGACGCTCCCGGTTCCCCGTGCCCAATCTTGCGCCATGAGGAAGAACGCGGCGGGCGGGCTGGCAGCCGGAATGGCCTTGATGGCCGTGCTGGCCACCGTCCTTGCGAGCGGTGTGGAGGCACGGCAGTTCGCGGCGGATTTCGTATCCGGAGGTCGGTCGCTGGCCGTGGAGGCGGAGGGATTCAGCGAGTGGCGGAGCGGTTTTTCCGCGAAAGTGGAGATCCGCGGGAAGGAATGGGAGCTGAACTCGACGGCGGGCGATCTGGTTCCGACCAAGGCGGCGGCCGAAACAGAGATGACTCCGGAGGGAGCCGCCACGGTGGCCACGAGCACGATCCATTTCCCCGAGCATGAGATCAGCCTCGTGCAACGGTTCGGCAGGATCCCAGGCACATCGCTGGTGCTGATGCAGTCGGGAATCGCGAACCGCGGCAGGCAGCCGGTCCGGTTGGTTTCCGTCACGCCGTTGCGGATGGATTTTTCGGTGAAGGGGAAGACCTCCGGCTGGTGGATCACGGCGCTGAACGACAGCGTGGAGACCGTGCAGCCGGTGGTGGGGCTGGAGCAGGCCGGCCAGCCGGTGGGTGTGTTCGAGCACGGCGGTTTCTACCGCGATGACGGCGTGGGATTCCTGTTCGGCCCGGTGGGCAACCCGGTGGCCTACGTGAAAGCCACGATCGCCATGACCCAGCCGGGCCGGGTTTCCTTCGCCTATGCCTCGGACATGAGCCGGGTGAGTGTGGCTCCCGGAGAAACGCGCTGGGGACAGCAGGTGGCGCTTCTGCTGGAGCCGCCCCGCCAGGCGCTGCCGCGCTGGACGGAGTGGGTGGCCGCCACCCATGGCACACGCATCAGGCAGGGATCGGTCTCCGGCTGGAACAGTTGGCAGTTCCTCGGCGGCCAGGTTTCCGGGAAGGAGGTGACCGCGGTGGTGGAGGCGACACGCCGAATGCCGCAACAGCTGCGGCCCGCCGTGATCCAGATCGATGGCGGTTATGAGGATCCCAGCGGTGCGAAGGATTCCAACGACCGGTTTCCGGAGGGTCTGGAGTTTTACGCAAAGCAAATCTCATCGAGCGGCGCACGCCCCGGCCTGTTGTTGGAATCGCTCAACGCGCAGGGGAATTTCACGCCGTGGGAGGAATACGCGAACCAGGCGCGGGAACTGGCCGGGAAGGGATATTCCTACTTCAAGCTCAACACCCAGAAGATCACCCAATACCATCCGGGCAACGAGCGCCAGACTTCCTTCGAGGCGATCCGCGCCGGTTACGCCACGATCCGCAAGGCGGTCGGGGACGGTGTTTATCTGCTCAACAACGATCTCAAGGCGAACCGCGCGGCACTGGGTCATGTGGACGCGCACCGGATCGGATTGGAGTCGCGACGGGATTCGCTGCGCCCGGTGTTCGACGACGTGCTGCGCGGTTTTCAAATCCAGGGAAGCTGGGGGGCCGTGGACTGCGACGCGTATTTCCTGGGCACGGATCTGGAAAACATCAGTTCCATCGCCGGCGGCTGGCCCATCGTCCGCACCTGGGCCAGCATGGTCGGCCTGTCCTGCGGCAACGCGATCACATCGGACCCGTGGTATCGCGAGGATTTCAAGCCCCTGCTCCGGAATGTGGAAACGATGACACCTCCGGCGCAGGAACGCACCGAGGTGCTGGATCTCTGCACGGGGCCGTCGTATTCCCGCCTGGTGGGGCATGTCGAACGCGACTGGGGCAGGATGGCGGTTGCCCTGTTATGGAATCCCGGAATCAAGGAGCACGCCGTGAAGCTCGATTTCGCGGACGCCGGCCTGCTTCCCGACCGCCGCTACGCCGTCTGGTCGTTCTGGGACAACCGCTTCCTCGGTGTCGCCAAGGGCTCGTGGGTCACGCCCTCGCTCGCGCCTTCGGCATCACAGCACCTGCGTTTCACCGACCTCGATGCAACACCGAACCGCCCGGTGCTCATCGGTTCCAACCTCCACATCTACTGCGGCGCGGCCGAGATACGCAAAGTCACGAGCCTGCAAGGTGGGATGGAAATCGAACTGACCGATGCCGGCGCGCGGCACGGGGATCTGTTCGTTTACAGCAGCCTGACGCCCGTGCTGAAATCCGCGACCGGCTGCAAGGTGGGCAGGATCGAATACGCCGGGGAAAACGTCTGGAGAATCGCCGTGAAGAACCGGCAAACCGGCAAGGAGCAGCGGGTGGAGATGAGCATCCAGTTGCCGGTGAGAAAGCAGCCGTGGTTCTGGCTGCTGGTGGCGCTGGCCGCCGCCAGCCTGCTCTTCGGCGCATGGCGCTATCTCGCCGGCCTTCGCCTGGAACGGGAACACGCGCTGCAACAGGAACGCTCGCGCATCGCCCAGGACCTGCATGACAACATCGGCGCCAACCTCGCCCAGATCGGCCTGCTCACCGAACAGGTCGAACAGGCGATGGACGACCCGGGGGAAATGCGCGCCCAGCTCAACCGCATTTTCAACGTCTCCCATACGACCGCCAAGGAACTCGGCGTCGTCGTGTGGGCGGTGGATCCGTCGAACGACACCTTGGAGGAATTCGCGCGATACGTGCACGGCTATGCGGAGGACTATCTCGGCATGGCCGGAATCCGCTGCCATTTCACCAGTACCGCGGCCCTGCCGACACTGCATCTTTCATCGAGCTTGCGCCATCACCTGCTGATGGTGGTGAAGGAGGCGCTCCACAACGTGGTGGGACATGCCGGAGCCACGGTCGCCACGCTCCGCATCGCCATCGAGAACCAGCAAATCGTGCTGGAGATCAGCGATGACGGTTGCGGCCTGCCTCCGGCGGAGCAGATGCGGCACGGCAACGGCCTGCACAACATGAAATCCCGCGCCGCGGAAGCGGGCGGCACGTGTGAGTTTCTCAAGCCCGAATCCGGAACCGGCACGATCGTCCGCTTGAAAGTGCCCGTGAAAAAATAGCCGGGCTCCACCGGAGACCCAAGACGCAAGACGCGATAGAATTCATCCCGAAAACAGAAATCGAACCACGGATTACACGGATGGACACGGATTTAAGAATGCACCAAACAGGTTTGGAAATCATTTCCACAACCTCTTCATAATCCGTGTCCATCCGTGTGATCCGTGGTCGAAATTCCAACGAATCATCCCTAGAGCTTCGGAGTTCGGGTCAATAAACCTCTTTCCAATCAGCAATCAACCAATCAACCAATCAACCGCCGGTTCCCGCCATGACCACCCCTCCCTCATCCACTACCTCCACTCCCATCCGCGTCGCCTTGGTCGAAGACCAGGGAGGCTTGCGGGAGTCCATGAAAACCGCCCTCTCCGGCGTGCCGGGCATCACATTCCTGACAGCCTGCGCGAACGCGGAGCAGGCACTCGAGGAACTGCCTGCGCTCCGCCCGCAGGTGGTGCTCATGGACATCAACCTGCCCGGCATGAGCGGAATGGAGTGCGTGCGCCACCTCGTCGAGCGCGTTCCCGGCGTGCTGGTGGTGATGCTGACCGTCTATGACAACACCGAGGCGATCTTCAATTCCCTCAAATCAGGAGCCTGCGGCTACCTGCGCAAACCCGTGCGCGGCCGGGAACTCATCGCCGCGATCCGCGAGGTGGCGGCCGGGGGATCGCCCATGTCGGCGAGTATTGCGCGCATGGTGGTGCAAGCCTTCAGCAAACCGGCCCCCTTGCCGTCCGATACGCAAACCATGGTAAGCCTCACCGACCGCGAGAAGGCGGTGCTGGATCTCGTGCTGGAGGGTTTCCCCTACAAACTGATCGCCGACCAGCTTGATCTCAGTGTCTATACCGTGAATTTCCACATCCGGAACATCTACAGCAAGCTCCAGGTCCACTCCCGCTCGGAAGCCGTGGCGAAGCTGCGCAAAGGGTGACCGCGTTCCATGACCCGCATGTTTTAACGGGTAGGCAAGCGTGCCGATGCGGCTAGGTTGCCATGCGCGCGGAATGATTCCGGAGACCGGAACATACCGCCCAAGAACTGCCTTTTCCCGCGACAAACATGAATCCATCCCCCCGCCCGTCCGGCAAGCCCTTGCTGATCCTTGGTCTTTTCTGCTTCTGGCTGGCGTTGCTGCCCCTGCCGGCGGAGGACGCGGCGATTTCCCTGGCACGCGAGTGGAAATTCGAAATGGATCCCCAAGACAGCGGTGTGGGCGCGGAATGGTTCCGCAAGGATCTCGGCGGCTCGATCCAACTCCCGGGCAGCATCACCACCAACCAACTCGGCAATCCGATCACGGGCATACGCCAGCAGATCTGGGGTGGTGATTTCACTGACAAACCGGTCTGGCATCCCATGCTCCGCCATGACTATCGCGGCAACGCATGGTATCAAACGACCGTGGAGATTCCGGAAACATGGTCCGGCCAATCGATCGAGCTGTTCCTTGAGCGGGTGTGCTGGGTTTCCCAAGCATGGCTCGGCGAGAAGCCATCCGGAGTCATCGATACCTTGAGCGCTCCACATCGCCATGTCTTCGGCCGGATCACTCCGGGCAAGCACCGCCTCACCCTGCGCATCGACAACCGCCAGCTCCACGACCTCGGATGCAACACGCATGCCTATCACGAACAGTCGTGCACCATCTACAATGGCGTCGTCGGGAAAATCGAACTCCGCGCCACGCCTCTGGTTTCGATTGCTTCCAACCGCATTTTCCCTGATGCCCGCGCGGCTGTTTCCGAGATGCGCCTCACCCTCTCAAACGCCACGGACAAGGCGCAGGAAGCCAAGGTCACCGCCACCATCCGCGCCGATGGCGGCAAGGACGTGATCGCCAGTGAATCCCGCACCGTGACACTCGCACCCGGCGAGACCAGGCTGACGGTCCCCGTGGGCATTCCCGAAGGCGAAGTGAAACTCTGGAGCGAGTTCGAGCGCCCGCTCTATCAGGCGAGCGTCGAGGTGAAAAGCGCCGTCGGCACCGCGAAACGCGCGGATCGTTTCGGCTTCCGCGAGTTCAAGGGCGAGGGCGCGCGATTCACCATCAACGGCAGCCCCGTATTGCTGCGCGGCGAGGCGAACAACGCGCAGTTTCCCCTCACAGGCCACCCGCCGATGGACAAGCAAACCTGGCTGAGGATCTTCCAGCTCCTGAAGGACTTCGGCCTGAACCATTTCCGCTGCCACGCCTGGACCCTCCCGCACTCCGCCTTCGAAGCCGCCGACGAACTCGGCATCTACGTGCAGGCGGAACTTCCCAACGGCGAGGCATCGGTCGCCACCGACTCGCCCGCCGGCCTGCAATGGCGGCGCGATGAATTCGAGCGCATCCTCGAGACCTATGGCAACCACCCCTCCTTCGTCATGATGTCCGGAGGAAACGAGGCCAAGACGCCGCAGATCGGGTTGCTCAAGGAACTCGCCCAATACGGCAAGAAGACGGATCCGCGCCGGCTTTATGCGACCATTTCCAACCCCGAGGCCAGCGGCATCAAGGATGAGGTGCCGGGCGATGACTTCGCCGTCGCCCACGGCAGTGCCAACGGACGCCGCCGGATGGAGCCGTATTTCAACCGCGACGCGCCGGAAACGACGGGCGACTACCGTGGCACCATGGCCGGACGCCCCGTCCCGCAGATCAGCCACGAGACCGGCCAGTGGTATGTCTATCCGGATCTCACGGAAATCGATCAATACTCCGGAGCCCTGCGCCCGGTCACGCTCGAACATTTCCGCGATCTGGCGGAACAGCAGGGCGTGCTGCATCAGGTGCCCGACTTCGTGAATGCCACCGGCAGGCTTTCACTTGAACTCTACAAAGAGGAAATCGAGCGCTCCCTGCGCACTCCGGAGTATGGCGGGTTCCAGTTGTTGGGTCTGCAGGATTCCTTCGACCAGGGCGCGGCTTACGTCGGCATGGTCAACAGTTTCTTCGAACCAAAACCCTTCGTGACCGCAAAAGCCTTCAGCGAGTTTTGCGGCCCGCAAGTCCCGCTCGCCCGACTGCCCAAGCGCGTCTGGACAAACCACGAGACATTCACCGCAGGAATCGAATTCGCCAACTACGGCCCCGCGCCGATGGCAAATGCCACTCTGGCCTGGCGCGTGATGGATGGCGACAAGGCCATCGCACAAGGCAGCTTTCCCTCCGTCAACCTGCCGAACACCGGCCTCACCGGCGTCGGTGAGGTTTCCCTTCCGCTCTCCACGGTCACCAGCGCCCGGAAACTTCAGTTGGAAGTCGGCTTGCGCGGTGGTGCGTCCCGGAATCGCTGGAACTTCTGGGTTTATCCGCACGCGGCCCCGCCCCACGAGGCTCCGGCCGATGTGCTGGTCGTGAACAAGCTCGACGCCGCGGCGCAGGATGCCCTGCGCTCTGGCAAAAAAGTGGTGCTCCTGCCCTCCGGCTTCAACAGCCCCTACGGCACCGCGATGACCCCGCCCTTCTGGTCTCCCATCATGTTTGCCAACCAGAAGCAAACCCTCGGGCTGCTTTGCGATCCGGAACACCCGGCGCTGAAAGATTTTCCCACCGCTTTCCACAGCGATTGGCAATGGTTTGACCTGCTGTTCCAGGCCTCGGCCATCCACTTGAATGGCACGGCGGAATCCTATCTCCCCATCGTCCAAGCAATCGACCGCCCGGACCGCAACCACAAGCTCGCACTTGTTTATGAAACCAAAGTCGGCAAAGGGAAGTTGTTGGTTTGCACGCTCGATCTGAATCGCGATCTGAATCAACGCCCGGTCGCCCGCCAGCTCCGCCGCAGCCTGCTCGCCTACGCCGCCAGCCCGGCATTCAATCCCACCACCGAAATTCCGCTGGATGGAAATCTGCCCGAGTTCAGCCGCGAATCCACGCTCGCCCGGCTCACCCCCAGGATGAGTGCCTCGACGGAGCACGAAAATTTCTGGGCCATCAATGCGGCGGACAACAACCCGGACACCTACTGGCACTCCAACTGGAACCCGCCCGAGCCCGCGCTGCCGCATTCCCTGGTCATCGAACTCAAGGATTCGATCACCGCCAGCGGTTTCCTCTACACTCCGCGCAAGGACTGCGACCACGGACGGATCGCCCGTTACCGCATCCATGCCAGCGCCGATGGCCAATCATGGAACACGATTGCCGAAGGCAACTGGGAAAACACCGACAAACCCCAGGCCGTCAGTCTTGGGAACCCCACCACGGCGCGCTTTTTCAAATTGGAGGCGCTCCAGGAAGTCCGGAACCGCAATTGGACTTCGGTGGCGGAATTTGATGTGACAACTGAATAACGCAAAGACTCCATGGCATCCGTCCCAATGCAATAGAACATGATTCACAAGAAAAATTCGATCCGAGGAGCATGCGGCATCCTCTTGGCCCTGGCCTTCGCCAACGCCGGTGAAACAGCCATCATCCCATATCCCGCCGCGCTCGATGCGGCGGCGGTGAATTTGCCCGATGTAGCGGACATCTCCAAAAAAGGCCTCGTCGTCGGCAATGGCGAGTTGAACGCCATCGTTTACTCTTCCGGCAACGAGATCCGCCTGCGTGTCTCGAAGAACGACTGCTGGGACATGCGGATCAACACCGGGGAAAATCCGCCGCTTCCCACGGTCGATGTCGCAAGGCAAACCTTCACCGGAGAGCAACGCAAGGCGCCTCCGAGTTGGGAGAAATACGTGCATCCCACCGCGCTGCCCTGCACCGACATTTCACTCGCTGCTGCCAGTGGCCAGACCGCATGGAAGAGCGCGAGGCTTGATCTCGCGAAAGCCGCCGCCAGCGTCACTTCCGACGCGGACACCACCACCGTCCGCGTGCTCTCGCAGCGCAACGTGATTCTGGTCGAATCGGAACGCTCCATCTCACTCAACGGCGTCAAAGATCTCGTGCTGGATCGCGACGGCAAACCGATCTCGGGCTGGGTCAGCGAAGCGAAGGCCGGAAAACGCGGTGAATTCCTTTGCCTCCTCCAAAACATCCCCGGCAACTCCGACGTGAGCGGCATGGACATCTTCGTCGTCGCCGGACGCAGCGGTTCCAAGCAAGCCATCGCGGTGGTCACCTCCCGCGAATCCAAGCAGCCGCTGGAAGATGCCGTCAAGCTGGTGGAATCCACATTGAAAGATGCCAACGCCGTCGCAGACCACGAAGCCGCATGGCGCACATTTTGGTCGCGCAGCGGCGTTTCGCTCGGCGATCCCACCCTGCAGAACTGGTGGTATCGCATGGTGTATTTCTTCCGCACCTTCGCCCGGCCCGGCGGCAATGTGATCGGCCTGCAAGCCGCCTTCGACCAACTCGGCGGCTGGCACAATTCGCTCACGTTGAACTACAATGCCCAGCAGGTCTATCTCACCGCAGGCCCCATCAACCATCCCGAGCTCATCGAGCCCTTCGTCGCTGTGCTCCACCGCAACCTGAACCGCGCCAAATGGTTCGCGGAAACGTCCTTTCCCGGCAGCGAGGGCGCGTACTTCGCCGTCAACCTCTGGCCCTTCGAACCCGATCCCGCGAAGTGCACGACCAAGAACAAACACCAGCACGCCTACATGCCCTGGGGATACACCTGGGGCACCAACGGGCACTCCGCAGCAGTCCTGTGGGAATACCACAAGTTCAAGCCCGGCAAGGAAAGCCTCCGGCGGATCTGGCCAGTGCTCGAACAATTCGCGCTCTTCTATTGCTCGGTGCTGGAGAAATGCCCGCTCGTCGATGGCAAGCGCAAGATCGGCCCAAGCTTCTTCCCCGAGGTCGGTGATTACGGCCAGCACAACGTCTGCTACGACATAACGTTCATCAATTGCTGCCTGAAGGCCGCGCGGGAAGCCGCCACGCTCACAGGCGACAGCGCGCTCGCGGGCCGCATCGGAAAATTGCTCGCGCAGATGCCGACCTATTCGACCACGATGGACACGACTGCGAACGTGAACGGCTACGTGATCGAACACTGGCTCGGCTCCGGTCTCCAGCCCCACGACAACCACGCCGCGATGGCGCAGGCGATCTTCCCCGCCGACGAGATCACCCATTTTTCCAGCGATGCCGACAAGGCGCTCTTCAAGCGCACGATCCAACGCATCGAGAACATCTCCATCCGCTCGAACTCAAACGTCACGATAAACATCGCCCGCGCGCGCCTCGGCCTCGGCTCGGAGGCCATCGACCACGCGAAACTGGTCTTCGGTTCGGAGTCCCCGTATTCGCCCGAGCAACCGAACGGCCTTTTCTACTGGAAACTACACGGCTTTTATCAATCCGAGCAGGTCTGCATCGCCCGCTTTGTCAGCGAGCTGCTGCTGCAAAGCGCCGGCGACGTGATCCGCCTCTTTCCGGCCTGGCCGCAGGGCAGCGACGGGAAATTCAGCCGTCTGCTCGCCCAAGGAGGTTTCGAGGTTTCCGCCGAGCGGGTCTCGGATGTCGTTCAAAACGTCACGATCAAATCGACCGTCGGCGGAGCGGTCCACATCGCCAATCCCTGGCCGGACAAGGATCTGAAAGTCGTCGCCCGCGGCACAGGCGAAAGCGTCCCGACCACCCGGATGGAACATGCTTTGGAGTTCCCGACGTCTGCCGGAGAAAGCTATTCACTGACTCCAATCTCCAAACCTTGAACCCGATGCTACCCGCCGCACACCCATCTCGTTTTCTCGCCCCGTTGATCGCGCTGGCAATCGCCACGTCTTCCGCCGACGCCGATGTCCGCCTGCCGGGAATCTTCGGCAGCAACATGGTTTTGCAGCAGGGAAAGCCGATCCAAATCTGGGGTTGGGCGAATCCGGGCGAAACCACCACCGCGCAACTGGGTGAAACGCGCCAATCCACCACCGCCAACGACAAGGGCGAATGGAAAATTTCCCTGCCCGCGATGAAAGCCGGCGGCCCGCACACCCTGAAGGTCGGCGGCCCGAACGAGATCTTGTTGGAAAACGTGATGATCGGCGAGGTCTGGCTCTGCTCCGGCCAGTCGAACATGGAGATGGGCATGAAGATGTTCCACATTTCCCCGCAGGAGATCGCCGGGGCGGATCATCCCGGCATTCGCCTGATGCTGGTGGAGAACCGCTGGGCCTCGCGCCCGCAGAACGACATCCAAGGCGCATGGAAAGTCTGCACGCCCGCGACCATCGCGGAAGGGGGGTGGAACGGATTTTCCGCCACAGCCTACTATTTCGGTCGTGAAATCCATCGGACGCTCGGAGTGACTGTCGGCCTGATCAACTCCGACTGGGGCGGCACGAAAATCGAGTCATGGACACCGCCGGAGGGCTTCGCCGCGGTTCCAGCGCTCCAGGATGAGAGCGACAAGGTTCAACTCTCCGATCCGAAGTCGGAAGCCCACCAGCAGCGGCTTCGGCAAACTCTTGACCAGTTGGACCAATGGCACCAAGCCGCGCGTGCAGCCATGCTAGCAGGCCAGCCAAATCCTCCCGCCCCGAATCTGCCTGAAGAACTCCGCGGGCCGCAGGATCTCCAGCAAGCCACCGCGCTATACAATGGCATGATCCATCCGCTGGCGCCCTTCGCCATCCGCGGTGCGATCTGGTATCAGGGCGAGTCCAACATGGGCGACGGCATGCGCTATGCCGATCGCATGAAGGCGCTCGTTTCCGGCTGGCGCAAGGTTTGGAACCAGGGCGAGTTTCCCTTCTATTTCGTCCAGATCGCGCCGTTCAACTATGCCGACCGCCCTCCTGAAACCGCTCCGGAAATCTGGGAAGCGCAAGCCGCCGCCGCCCGTGAAATCCCGAATGCCGGGATGGCGGTAATCAACGACGTGGGCGATCTCAACGACATCCACCCTCAGGACAAAATCACGGTCGGCAAGCGACTGGCGCTGTTGGCTCTCGCGAAAACCTACGGCAAGAATGACATGGCCTTCTCAGGGCCGGTTTTCAAAACACTCAAGGCCGAGGAAAACCAACTGTGGGTCCGGTTCGATCACGCCCACGGCGGCCTCTCCACCCGCGACGGCAAGGCACCGGACTGGTTCGAGATCATCGACGCGGAAGAAGGCGGCTTCGTAAAAGCCGAGGCACGGATCAGCGGAGACGGCATTGTCCTTTCCGCTCCCGGAGTGAAGCGCCCGGTCGCGATGCGCTTCGCATGGAGCCACATCGCGACTCCGAACCTCATGAATGGCAAAGGCCTGCCCGCCGGGGCGTTCCGTGCGGCGGTCGAATCGAACGGGGATTGGCTCAACTCCCGGGTCCCCGAAGCGAAGGACTACGAGTTGGTCTATGATCTCGACCTGAAACGACTGGGGGCATCGATCCATTACGACACCGACAAACACCGGGAAATCCGCAAGCCTTTCGATCGCATCGCCTACGCGCTCGAGCTCCAGGACGCGAACTTGCGGACACGGCATCTCTTCGTCTCCATGGATGCCTTCACCGATGATTCGGCGAAAATCGCGATTCCGACCGTGGCATCCGGCGCGGCCTTCCAACAAGCCGTCACGAACCTGAACGTGTATTCGAACGTAAGGGGCATCGTGAACGGCATGAACCTCCCGGGCGGCAACATCGAATTCTGGCCGAACGACTACGGGCAGGCGAATGCGGCCACCGTGTCGAACGCCTCTGCGGAGAGCTACGACTTTGGCGATCAGCGTCGCGACGCTCCCGAAGGTTACGGGTCGATGCAAATTCATAATTCACAAGCACGGCAGACCTTGTTCGCCATCAACCATTGGCGCGATGGCATGCATGCGGATGTCGGCATCGGCAACCAAGCGACCGGAGAACCCGACTGGACCTTTGCCAGGAATGCCAGCTCCTACAGGTCGATGCGCCTCAAAGTCCTCGTGAGATCCCGCCGCTGAAAGAGCACTTCGAAAATCATGAATCCCCCGAGAATCCGTTTCCCAACCTCGACCGCCGTTTCATCCAAATCCGTATCCACTGATCCACCAGCATGCACATCCCACGCACCATCCTGATCCTCTCCGCCGCACTGCTCGCGCTGTCCGCACCCCGCTCAAGCGCCCAGCTCACCTGGTCGCTCGCGGACGGCAGCGGGTCATGGCCCGCCGACAAACGCGACGCCATCGTCGCCGCGATGAATGAAGCCGTCGCCCTCTACAATGCCCACGGCCATTTTCCGAAAGCCCTCTGGGCCAACTACAACTCCGGAGTCCCCACCGCGCAGGCCAACTACGACGGGTGGATCGACTTCGGCGGCAGCATCGGCACCCGCGTGGCGCTGCATGAAATTTCCCACACCCTCGGCGTCGGCACCGCACCCGCTTGGAACGCCAACCGCTCCGGCAACACCTGGACCGGCGCCGCCGCCAACAAGCGCGTGAAACTTTTCGATGGCCCCGCCGCCACCGTGAGCGGCGACGCCCAGCACTTCTGGCCATACGGCCTGAATTTCGATAACGAAGACTCCCCGGAAAACCGCATACGCCACGTCAAGCTCGTCGCCGCCCTCCGCCATGACATGGGCATTGGCAAGGATTCCGACGAGGGACCAGGCACCCCGCAGCCAGCCGAGCCGACATGGAGCAATGAATCCTCCGTGCTCAAAATCGACGTCGGCCCGGGCGGCCTGCGCTGGGAACGCCCGGTCACCGAACCCCGCCCGGGTTGCGGACTGGTCAAGACCGGCGCCGGCACGCTGGTCGTCGCTTCGGATCTCAAGCTCACCGGCGTCATCACCGTACAGCAGGGCGTCCTCGATCTATCGGCCGCCAAACCGGACGCCGGACTCCGTTTCAACCTCGCCGAGGGAACCGGTTTGAAACTCCCTCCCGGGTCTGCCATTCCCTGCGAGGCGCTCTTTTTCAGCGATGAAAAACAAGCTCCCGGAAAATGGGGAGGCAAAGGCAGTGTCATGGCGAAACAAGCCGACCACGAATCCCCCGCCCTCAGCGGCGGCGTGCTCGTGGTGAAGGACACCGGCCTCTCCGCCCGCGAGCGCTGGAAGCGGATGAAATACGGATTCTTCGTCCACTACGTGAACGACGGCAACGGCCACACCACCTTCAATATCGACGGCAGCCCCACCTCCGCCGGAGCGGACTATGTCGCGGACAGCTTCGATGCCAACGGCTTCGCCGAGGACATCGCCTCCATGGGCGTGGAATACCTCATCTTCACCGCATGGCACTCGAATTTCCACCCGCTCTTCAACAGCGCCGCCGTGGAGCGCGTGCCCGCCCACGAGCGCCCGCGCATCAATACGCCGAAGTCGGACATGTTGGGGCGCATGGTCGCCGCCGTACGGGCGAAAGGCGTGCGCGTCCTGCTCTACTGCCACCCGGGCCAGCAGCTCTTCTGGGGCGAGGAGTGGAACCGCTTCATGGAGGAAATCCACGGCGAGATGATCGACCGCTATGACATCGACGGCTTCTTCGTCGATGAAAACGACCCGGGCGGAAACAGCGACATCCACATCGATTTCCATCGCATGGAGCGCGCGATCCGTTGGCGAAAACCGGACGCCGTGCTGATCCAGAATTTCTACGGAAACCTCTACGCCTTCGACGCCCTCATCGGCGAGTCCGGCCCATCAAGCCCCAATTTCTCGCCGGACATCGCCTGGACGATGCCCAGTGCCTACGCGCAAGTGATTTCAAAAACATGGAGCGCCCACGTTCCGAAGGTTCCCACGCCCACCCCCGCGGTCACCCGCAGCCCGGAAGGAATTTTCCGCGCCACCGTGGTCGGTGCGGGCTCCTGCATCGAGGGCGGCGGCTGGGCTTGGTCGGCGGGTCCCTACCCCGGCGACGGCACCTGGACCGATCCCGCGACCGGACAAAAAAAATTCGTCGGACGCTGGGAGGAGGGCGTGCTCGAAGCGATGCAAAAGGCCGGAGCCTACATCGCCCCCATTGCGGAATCGATCAAGAACACCTATCCCAGCACCTCCTGGCAGCCGAAGGGCAACATCACCGAACTCCCATGGGGTGTTGCGACCCGCTCGACCAATGACAGGACGGAATACATCCACGTTCTCAAGCCCCAGCCCGGCCCCGTTCTGACACTCCCGCCGCCCGACGACGGCAAGACTTTCACGAATGCCCGCCTGCTGCCCGGCGGCAAACCGGTGAAACTCGATCAATCCGCCAACGGTGTCCGCCTGACCCTGCCCGAAGGCGAGCAGTGGAACCCGCTCAACACCGTGATCGCCATGGACGTGACCGGCAAAGGCGGCTTCAAATCCCGCGTCGTCCGCATTGACGATCCATCGGTCGTGTTCGGCACCCGCGAGGTCTTCAACAACACCGTCACCCAGCCCGGCGGAGCGGGGTGGATCGAGTACAACGGCAACTGGCAGCACCAGCACCGCGACGGCGGCGAATTCCAAAGCGACATCCACTTCACCCCCTCCGACGGCCATTCCTTCACCATCCATTTCAATGGTACCGGCGTGATGATGGTCGGCAACGGCATGGGCGAGATCGACTTCTCCCTCGACGGAAAACCCGTCAAACGCGTCAACATGGGCGCCACCGGCAACCGCCCGCACATCGTCGGCATCGACCTCACCGGCCTGCCCAACGGCAAACACGAACTCAAGGGCGTCAAGGTCGGCGGCCCCTACGTCCAGGTGGACATGTTCCGCGTTTACAATCCCGCCGGAGGAAACTGGAAAAAAGCCGGTTCGAACGGCAGCATCCGCAGCACCGACAAAAGCGAGGATTTCGTGCAGTTCAACTTCACGGGCACGGCCGTGCAACTCCTCGCCCCCCAAGGACCCGACCGCGGCACCATCGAGGTCTTTCTCGATGGCGCAAGCGTGCGCCACATCAACCAATACCACGGCACCGCCACAAGCACCGCCCCCTTGATCACCCTCACCAACCTCCCTCGCGGCCCCCACACGCTCTGCCTCGTGAAAAAGCGCGGAAAATTCATGGATGTGGAGGCGTTCCGGGTGTTCCAGCCCGCATTCTGAAAACAGGAAGCCCCTCCCGCGCCGCAGGTTCGCGCGAGCGGAAGCGCCGCCAGTGCTTGGCTCCCTCTCAGGTGCCCGCTGTTTGCGTCGGGCGGCCTGCCGGAGCACTCCCGGCTGGCAAGATTCCGCATGCCCGCTGCGCTGCCCGCACATTTTAACGGCTAGGCAGCATCGGTGCGCGCGTTAGCCTATGGATTCGTTCTATCGCCGAAACCTATCCGTCATTCATGAAATCCGCCGCGCCCCGCATTCATCCTTCCGCAGCCAGCCTGGATGGACCCGGTCGTTACGCATCTTCCAATCCATAGCCCCATGCGTATGCCCGGATTCATATCAAGACCCAGCCAGCACCCGCGCGGATTCACACTCGTGGTGACCTTGTCCTTGATGATCCTTCTGATGATCATCGCCGTCGGTTTGCTGTCCCTGTCCGCGGTCATGATCCGAACTTCCTCTCAGGGTCAGGCGACGTCCATCGCCCGGGCCAACGCAAAGCTGGCGCTGATGCTGGCCATCGGTGACTTGCAAAAGCACGCCGGCCCGGATCAGCGCGTCACAGCGCGAGCCGACATACTGGAATCCTCCGGCGCGGGAAACTCGGCACCGGTCAATGGCAGGTGGACCGGAGTTTGGCGCACCGACAGGTTCAAAGCCGAACCCGCCACGGCAAGCCCGCTGCTCGGTCGCGGATCCGACGGCTCGATGGTGGATCGCCGCTTCAATGCCAGCACCGGTGCGGAGACATACCGGCCATCGGAGCAAGTGCTGACATGGCTGGTCACGCAACCCGCCGGTTCTGCCAGCCCTAACCCTTCAACGGCGCTAGCCGAGGACCAGTCCGTTCTCATCGTCGGACCGGGATCGGTGGATCAGGCGGCGGATCAGGTCCGCGTGCCCAAGCTGATGATCCCTTCCGAGAACGGAGGACAGGTCGGCGGCATGCTGGCCTGGTGGGTCGGAGGAGAAAATGTGAAGGCCGCGTTCAACCTCCCGGCACCCGAACCCGGCTCAGCCGGAGAGCGCCAGTGGCACACCGCCGCCCAGTCCGGAATCAATGCGATCGCCGCCTTTCCGAATTACGAGGAGCCGGCGGTCCAGCGGGTGCTGCCGCAGGCGATCAGCAGGGAAAGCGCCAGACTCACCGGTTCCATGGCTCCATCGACAACAGCCAAGGTGCCGTTCCACGATGTCACCTGCCTTGCGGAGGGTGTGCTGGCCGATTCACTCAATGGCGGCCTGCGGCGCGATCTGACGGCTTTCCTTGCCACCGGCACCGCCCCCGCGCTCGGCTCCAAACGCCCGGCCCTGAGCGTCACCACTCCCGTTTACGGGGCGGACTCCTACCGCCTCACCGATATCGCTCCGAAATTCGGCGTGCTGCGCGATTGGAGCCGCATGGCCGCCAACACTTCCGCCGGGATGGTTCCCACCATCGACCCGGCCCCACCGAACGGACTGGCTGGCGCTCTCGACTTCAATGACATCTCGCCCTGGCTCTATCCGAATGGATTCGGCGACGGCAGCGCGCCCGATCTGTCGCGCCACCAATCCGGCGCTGTCCATCCGGTGCTCCTTGAGGCCTCGGTTTCGGTGGGGGTTTCGCTGGTGCCCGCCGATTCATCGGCCGCAGGCGATCCGGCCGAACCGCGGCCCCACAAAATCCGCCTCCATTACTTCCCCCGCGTGGTTCTGTGGAACCCTTACAACGCCAAGCTCAGCGCGCAGGACTATGTCGTGCAAATCAACATGCCAGGCTTCCTCACCCTCGAGATTCTCGGCATGTCATCGGATTTCCGGGTGGATCTTGAGAACGGAATGGGGGGCAGCGGAACTGTCAACACACCCCGTTGTCCGTATTTCCGCATCCCCGCCGCCGCTTTCGAACCGGGTGAGTGCCTGTTGTTCACCGCGGATGCCGGAACCTCGCCGAACCGGCGGAAGCCATGGGGCTACACCGACAGCCTCGCGGAATACCCCTTGTCCTGCGCCAAGCCGTTTCCTCTGGTGGACAATTTCTATGTGGACAAGGACAACACCGTCTCGGTCGCGCCCGAAAAATTGGAACAGGGGGCGCTTCGCTACAACATCGCCGTGACGCATCCCGGCAGTGGCGTCGTGAGTTTTTATTACGGCTCTCCCTTCGGGGGCATGCAGCTCCAGTATTGGCAGAAGCTCTGGATGTCGAAGGCGGGCGGCACCGCAAGAATCACGGACATCCGCACGAATACGACGCTCTATCCGCCCTTGCAGACGTGGATACAAACCGAGAACGGTGCCAGTTTCACAAACGCGCCGTGGATTTCTTCGGTGCCTCCCTCCCTCTCCGAAGTCCTGCCCAAGCATGACTCAAGCGTGCCGATGTATCCCTATTACCGCATGAAATGGGGCCATCGCTTCCAATGGCTCAACGAGACGGATTTCAACCAAGGCACCGCCGCCGGACCTTACAGCACGCCTTACCTCGGCTACAACTCCATCGCCAACCACAACCACAGGTCGGCACTGCACATCCAGAGTCCGGTGGAAAACTGCTTGCGCTCCAGCGCGGCCGGCGGGCGCTACACCCACGGCATACTGATCGACGACATCTACGGTTGGGAATGGCGCGATGTGAAATACGCCCCGGTTCCCGTGGGTGGCAAAAACCGCGTCTCCCCCTTCGGCTTGCCGGGGCTTTTCGGTGGCCAGACCTTCCCACTCCTCGACCTGCCCCGCCCGGACGCCCCGCTGGTTTCCCTGGCCGCGCTCCAGCACGCGCCGCTTTCCCTGCTGCCATGGCATCCGCTCAATGCCGCGGGCAACAGCCTGGCCGATCCAAGGGTCTCGCGGAACCGCACGATCAACTACTTCAGCCGGGAGGATTGGAACAAGATCGGATTCCACTACAAAGACTGGGACAGAATCCGGCAATCCAACCGCCTCGCCGCCTCCGCTTACCTCCATGACGTTTCGTTCGAACTCAACCACGCGCTCTGGGACAAATACTTCCTCTCCACCGTCCCTCCCGCGCCGCTCTCCTACACTCCCGGCCAGCCGCTGGCCAATCCCCGGCTGGTGCTCAATCCCTCCGGAGCCGCCACCGCCGCCAACCTGCGCGATGTGAACCGCGCCGCCGCCTCGCTCCTCACCCTTGGTGCGTTCAACGTGAACTCGACAAGCATCGACGCCTGGGCCGCGCTGCTCGCTTCTTTCCGCGCCAATCCCGAACTCACCCTCACCCAGCCCGGCGGCACGGTCGTGATGATGAACGACGTGTTTTCCCGCCTCTTCATCCCGGCGGGCAAAGTTCACACGAACCAAGGCTACATGGATCCCGAGATGTGGAGCGGCTACCGCAAGCTCACCGACGCGCAGATCCGCGCTCTGGCGGAAGCCATCGTGGTCGAGGTCAAGACGCGCGGCCCCTTCCTCTCCATCTCGGATTTCGTCAACAGGCGCCTGATCACGCCGCCCGACACCGGCACAAGCCCGGCGGAAACTCCCGCGACAAGCACCGGACTCAAGGGTGCCCTCCAGGCAGCCATCGATCGCTCCGGCATCAACCAGACCATCACCGGCACCTTGCCGATTGAAAAAAAGGAATACCACATGCTGGCTGCCGGCGGAGGCGACCAATCCAGCTACGGCGACAGCTATCCGAATCTGGAGGACAGGACGAACATCTGGGCGTTTGGCAAGAAACCCGATCACAACCACTGGGCCGATAGCAAACTGACCGGCGCACCCGCCAGCCTCACCCAGGCGGACATCCTTCAAAAAATCGGCCCCGTGCTGACCGCGCGCGATGACACTTTCACCATCCGCACCTGCGGCCAGGCGCTCTCAAAAAGCGGGGAAGTCCTGGCCACGGCATGGTGCGAGGCCATCGTCCAAAGGGTGCCGGAACCGCTCACTCCCGACCCCGTAACGCAGATCGATCCAGCCGAGGGGCCGGCCAGCTCCTTACAGTTCGGCAGGCGCTTCGTCATCCGCTCGTTCCGTTGGCTGAATCACCAGGAAATATGATGCCTCACCGACCTACCCGGCACCGCCGCCTCGCCCTTCTCGCATCCGTCCTCGCCGCGCTGGCATGGACTTCGTTTGCAGCCGCCCAGGAAAAGACGCCCCCCCGGCGGCTTTGTATGATCGTCGCAGGCACGCGGCCGGAGGTCGCGTTCGAGAAACGCGGCGAGCTCTACATCGAGGTGGATGCCCCGACAAAAAGCATCCCGCCGTCACAGATCGACATCATGGGTGGCGGGAAAGAGGGCGAGGAGACCCTCATGGCCACCATGCCCGCCAACCTGAACGAGATGGTCATATTCGAGGACTACAAAGGGGGGGCGGGTCTCCAGCTTGTTTTGAAGAGGCCGATGCTTGCCAACGATACGGGGACATCCGTCAAGATCACCTGTGATCTCGGCAAGACTCGCGCGCCCCTGATCATCATTTATCCGAAGAGTCCCGAGCAAGGCTGGGATGAACCGACCGTGCGGGTGTTTGATGTCACGCCCGCCGGCCTGCCCTCCAACGCCCTCCTCTGCGTGAACCTCACGGCGGTCAATCTCGGGGCCCGCTTTGGCGCCGTCATGGGTTCCGTGGCGGCGGGCCAGAGCAAGGTTTTCCCCCTGCCGGAAAGCGCCGCCGCCGGGCCGTTTCCTTTCAAGGTGGATCTCATGCTCACGCAAGGCCCGATCACCATCGCCAACAGCAGCTATTTGAAAAGCTCCGCCCAACCGCTCGTCCTGCTGGCCGTTCCGATCTACCGCGTCGCACCCGGCAACCCGCCGGTCTCCCTGCAGTTCCTGCCGCTGCGGCCACCGGCTGTCACTCCACCCTGAAAGCGGATTACCTTTCATGCCCGTAAATGGCATCCAACGCCACCCTTCACACAAGGGCACGCAGCGGAAAGATTTTTTCCTATACCCATACCGGAAGAACCAACCGTGTGAACCTCGCCAACGGGATTCCAACACCCGGTAGCACCCGACCCGCAAGCCACATACCCACACTCCAGATATGAAGTCCATCCTTCCCGCCGCACTGTTCGCATTCCTCTCCTCGGTCGCTTTCGCGATCACACCGACTGTCCTCCGTTGTGAAAACCGGCTTGAACCTCTCGGCATCGATGTCGGGAAACCGAGACTGAGCTGGATCCTGGATGCCGGGACACAGTCGGCTTATCAGATCGAGATCGAGGGTGTCTGGGATTCCGGCAAGGTGGCATCAGACCAATCGGTAGCGGTCGAGTATGCGGGGCCGCCGCTCAAGTCGCAGACGCGTTATGACTGGCGCGTGCGCGCCTGGGACAAGGATGGCAATCCCGGCGAGTGGAGCCCGCAGGCGATGTTCGTGACCGGCGTCCTCGCTGAGCCATGGCAGGGAAAATGGATCGCCGGGGAATATGGAGCCACCCGCAAGGGTATCGGCTATCACGCCGGTGAATCCACAACCGACGATACGAAGTGGGCGCAGGTGGATCTCGGACAATCGCTGCCGATCGAGGCGGTGGTGCTGGAATCGCTTCGGCATGAGAACCGGGACGGCTTCGGGTTTCCATTGCGGTATCATATCGAAGGCTCGAATGAACCGGACTTTTCCAAGCCGGTGATGATCGTGGATCAAACCCGCGGCGATGCGACGAACCCGGGGAACCAGGCGGTGACGCATCGCGCTACGGCGTCGGTTCGCTACGTGCGGGTCACCGCGACCAAGCTTTTTCCATGGAACGGCAAGTTCTGTTTCGCCCTCAGCGAGCTGGGTGTCGTTTCCGGCGGAAAAAACGTCGCTGCGAACCGCCCTGTGACATTCAAGGACACCGTGGACAACTACGGCTGGCATCATGAGGCGCTGACTGACGGGTTCGGCCCCACGCCGCGCGGCATGCCGGTGTTCAAGCGCGGACTCACCATCGAAAAGGAGGTCTCGGAGGCGGTTTTGAGCGTCTGCGGACTGGGTCAATACGAGCTGTTTCTCAACGGCGGCAAAGTCGGCGACGACCTGATCGCTCCGGGTTGGTCGAACTACAGGAAAGTCTGCCTCTACGATACCTTCGACCTGACGAAACAACTGCGCGGCGGAGCGAACGAACTCCGCGTCATGCTCGGCAACGGCTTCTTCAACATCCCCGGCGGACGCTACACCAAGCTGACCGGTTCCTTCGGCCAACCGATGCTGACCTTGCAAATGCGCGTGCGTTTCACCGATGGCACGGAGCAGTTGATCGTCAGTGACGGATCATGGAAAACCGCGAACGGCCCGATCACCTTCTCCTGTGTCTTTGGCGGCGAGGATTACGACGCCCGCTTGGAAAAACGGCTCAACGATGAGAGCGCGTGGACACCCGCCACGCTGGTGCCCGGACCCGGTGGCGCCCTCACCGGCCTGTCGCAGGCGGCCGAGCCGATCGGCGCGATCGAAACGCTCAAGGCGGTGAAGGTGAACAAAATCAGCCAGAACCTGTTGGTCTGCGACTTCGGCCAGAACGCTTCCTTCATGCCGCGCCTGAAAGTGAAAGGAGCGGCGGGCGCTTCGGTGAAAATGATTCCCGCCGAATTGTTAGGTGGCGACGGACGCATCTCCGATCCGATGTGCGGCGGCAATTCCTTTTACACCTACACTCTCAAAGGCGCGGCGGAGGGTGAGTCATGGTTTCCGCAGTTTTTTTATCGCGGCGGTCGATACCTGCAAGTCGAGCTGAGTGCGCCGGAAGGCAAGCCGCTGCCGGAAATCGTCTCGCTCGAAAGCGTGGTGGTCCACAGCAAGGCGAAACCCGCGGGCGACTTCGCCTGCTCGAACGATTTGTTCAACCGCACCCGCGAACTCATCCGCTGGGCGCAACGCAGCAACCTGATGAGCGTGATCACCGACTGCCCGCATCGTGAGAAACTCGGCTGGCTGGAGCAATACCATCTTCACGGTTACGCCCTGCGCTACGAGTGGGACATGGCCGCGATCTTCGTGAAGGGCATGGGCGACATGGCGCAGGCCCAGCTCGACAGCGGCCTCGTCCCCGACATCGCGCCGGAATACACCGTCTTCGACGGAGGCTTCCGCGACTCCCCGGAGTGGGGCTCGTCCTTCGTCATCGTGCCGTGGCAACAATACGAATGCACCGGCGACACTTCCCTGCTCGCCACCTACTACGACCGGATGAAACGCTACTGCGATTACCTCCAGTCGAAGTCGCAGAACCTCATCGTCTCGCACGGCCTCGGCGATTGGTATGACATCGGCCCGAACCCGCCGTCCGTCGCCCAACTGACTCCGATCGACCTGACCGCCACCGCCTACTTCTTCCGCTGTGCCGAAGTCATTTCACGCACGGCGGCCTTGCTTGGAAAACCGGACGAGGCGCGACAATACGCCGCGCTGGCCGACCGGATCCGCGCGGCCTTCAACAAGAAGTTCTGGAACGAGCAAGCCGGCATCTTCGCCACCGGCTCGCAATGCGCCAACGCCGTGCCGCTGGTGATGGGCATCGCCGAGCCAAACATGCGCGCCCGCGCCCTCGATGCCATCGTCAGGGACGTGCAAGCCAAAGGCCTGACCGCCGGCGACGTCGGCTACCACTACCTGCTGCGCGCGCTTTACGAAGGAGGGCGCTCCGATGTCATCTATGACATGAACAACCAGTCGGACAACCCCGGCTACGGCTATCAACTCAAGATGGGCGCGACCGCCCTCACCGAGGCATGGAACGCCGAGGTTCGCTCGTCCCACAACCACTTCATGCTCGGCCACATCACCGAATGGCTCTACGCGGGTCTCGGCGGCATCCAGCTCGATCCCTCCGCACCGGGTTGGAAAAACTTCATCATCCAACCGGCCATCGTCGGCGATCTGGCCTGGGTGAAGGCGCACTATGATTCGCCCTACGGGCGTATTGTCAGCCATTGGAAACGGAGCGGTCGCAAGGTCACCATGGACGTCACCGTTCCCGCCAACAGCACCGCCACGGTCGTCACTCCGGATGGAAAGCGGCACCAAGCCGGCCCCGGCAAACATCAGTTCAAGGCGGCGATGCCGTAACTGCGCACGACCGGACGAGAACAAGAACTAACCTATCATCGCCATGCTCTCAGCAAATGCCGGATCACAAGACGTCGGAGTCGCTCCCGGCACCCGCACATTTTAACAGGTAGCGAGTGCCCAATCCTCGCGGCACGATCTTCACAAATTCTGGAAAAGCCGAAACCATGTTCAAAACCCATCTCCACGCGGGAATCCGCGTCGTTTGCCGCCCGATCCTTCTTTGTGTCAGCCTGGCAGCCGCAGGAACGCTCAGCCTGCACGCCGCCGATTATTACATCGATCCCACCGGCAACGACTCCAGTTCCGGCACCAGTCCAGCGTCGCCGTGGCAAAGCCTCGGCAAGGTGAACGGCACGGTCTTCCAACCGGGCGACAACGTGCTCTTCAAGCGCGGCGGCACCTGGGTCGGCACGCTGAGTCCGCAGGGATCGGGGAACGGCACATCGCAAATCACGCTGGGGTCTTACGGAACGGGCGCGAAGCCGCTCATCAATGGCAATGGCAACTGGGCGGTGATCACTCTTTCCTCGCAGAGCTATTGGACCATCGACGGCTTCGAGGTCACGAACTCGGCCACCAGCGACAGCAGCCGCTCGGGGATCCGGGTGGATTGGTCGGGAAGCGGCACGATGCGCGACATCCGGATTCTCAACAACGATGTGCACGACGTCCGCGGCATCAGGAACGTCAACGACGGCGGTCGCAACAACGGTGGGATTTTCTTCTGGATCAACGAGCCGGGCAAAGCCGATGGCGTGCTGATCCAAGGGAACACCGTGAGAACGATTTACGGACAAGGCATCGCCTTCAACGCCGAAGCCGAATACATGGGCGGCGGGATGAACTACGCGAATTGCAGCCCGAACGTCATCGCGCGCGGCAACACGGTCATCTCCACCTCCGGCGACGGTATCCTGATGCTCGGCACCGACAACGAACTCGTCGAACACAACGAAGTCGGCTACGTCGGGCAACTGAGTGACAACGGAAACAACATCGCCGCCGCCTGGCCGACGCGCCACATCAACGGCCTCTGGCAATACAACCATGTCCATCACACCAAGTGGCTGAATGCCAACGACAGCACGGCCTTCGACAACGACGGTTTCGTTTCCGGCGCCACGGTTTTCCAATACAACTACACCCACGACAACGAGGGTGGCTTCCTGATGGAGTATACCTGGGGCGGCGACGCACCCGGTGCGATGACGATCGTGCGATACAACATTTCGTGGAACGAAAACCGCATCCTTGCCAGCAACCGCAACACCGCACGCATCTACAACAACGTCTTCTACAACCCGGGCGGAACGCTGGATGTGACCTGGACGCCCAACCAGAGCTATATCCTCTTTTCCAACAACCTCTTTGTGGCCGCCGGCCGCAGCGCGGAGTTTTCGCGCCAGCTCTTCATGAACAACAGCTTCAGCGGCGGCATGACCCGGCCCGTGACCATTGACGGCAACCTCACCCAGGATCCGCTGTTCGTCAGCCCCAACACGACGGGAAATCTCGAGGGCTTCATCCTCCAGTCCACATCTCCGGTGCGAAACGCGGGTTTCATCATCTCCGGCAATAGTGGCAAGGACTTCTGGGGAACGACTCTGCCCACGACCGCGCCGCATCGCGGCGCATCCCAGATCAATGCCATCGGCAACTACACCGCCACGCCGTCGATCATGCAAGTCACAGGCCCCTACTCCGCTGCTATTCCTTACAGCGGGAATTCCACGGTGAACTTCAGCAACACGGTTCGCGATCAGAATTTCCGCCCCATCTCTGGAGCCGCCGTGACGTGGTCGGTCGCACCAGCGCTTGCGGGTTACTCCATCGACTCCAGCGGCGTGCTCACCCTGTCCGCAGGCGCGCAGCCGCAGCGCGTGGCCATCATCGCACAGAGCGGATCCGCGACGGCGACCTTCTCGTTCACCGCTCTGCCCGCCGTGCCTCCGGTCGTGGGATCCACCTGGATCAATCCGGCGGGTGGTGAGTGGTCGGTCAGTGGAAATTGGCAGGGCAACGCCATCGCCAACGGGGCCGACCAAACCGCCACCGTGGCGCTTTCCACCGGTGTCACCATCAACCAAGGCGACGCCAGCCGCAGCATCGGCCACCTCGCCTTCAGCAATGCCAACCACACGCTCCAGGGCGATTCACTCACGCTGGACGTCACCAGCGGCACGCCCACCATTACGGTGGCCGACGGCAACACCGCCACGCTCGGCCTCGCGCTTGCCAGCAGCGATGGAATTCAAAAATCCGGCGCCGGCACTCTCGCGCTCACAGCGGTTAGTTCCTATGGCGGTGGCACCACGGTCAACCAAGGCACGCTCGAACTTCGTGGCGCGTCCGGTGGCACGAGTTTGATCAACGGAGCGATTATGGTGAGCTCCGGGGCCACCCTCGCCCTGACAGGTGGTGACGGCACCGGCTTCGGCTGGAACAACACGATTTCCAATCTCAACATCGACGGCGGAACGGTGAACGCGCATGGCAGCTCCCACATCGGCTTCGGTTCCTTCACAAGCGTGTCCCTGAACCAGGGCGGCACCATCGCGGGCGACTGGCAATGGAACGGTGATGGCTTGTTAGGCTTCAGCTCTTCCGGCGATTCCACCAACACCATCAACGGCTTGCTCAACCTGCGCTCCGACGCCGGGGTCAACCACAGTTTCAATGTCGCCGACGGTACCGCAGCCATCGATCTTCAGATCAATGCCGTGCTTGCCGACCAATACCCGGAAGTCTCGTGGTTGTCTGCTTCCAATTTGGTCAAAGCCGGTGCCGGAACGATGGTTCTCTCCGGCTCCAACAGCTACGACGGCATCACCGACATCGTGGGCGGCATGCTCACCGCCGCGCACTCGTCGGCTCTCGGCGCGGGCGGTTGGAGTGGCGCGAACATGACGTGGATCCGCAACGGAGCGACTCTGGCCCTGCAAGGTGGAATCAGTCTCGGCGAACATCTCCACCTCCTCGGCACCGGCGTCGGCGGGCAAGGTGCCCTGCGCAGCCTTTCCGGCAACAACGCCCTGACCCTGACCAACGGCGGCAGCGGCAGCGGGCCGGGATTCTGTTTCGATGGAGACACTACCGTCGGCGTGGATGCCGGCACCCTGACGGTCACCGGTTTCTATGAAGATACGGGTTCGTTCGGTCTCACCAAAGTCGGCAACGGCACGCTCCACATCAACAGCACCAACGCCTACACCGGCCCCACCACCATCAAAGCCGGCACGCTGCGCCTCGGCAACGGTTCCAACAACGCCAACCTCGCCAACGCCGCCGACGTGACCGTCGCCGGTGGAGCCACCCTCCACCTCGACTACAGCGGCACTGACGCCATCGACGAACTCTGGCTCGGCGGCGTCGCCAAATCCCCCGGCGTCTATTCCTCCGCCAACAGCGGCGGCTTCATCACCGGTTCAGGCACACTCACGGTCAGCACCGGCCCGGTTTCCGATTACGACACCTGGCACGCCGCCAACAATCTCACCGGCGGATCCCAAGGCGACGACGACCACGACGGACTCACAAACTTCGCGGAATACGCCTTCGGCCTCGATCCGAAGAACGGCGGCTCTTCGATTCCCTACCTCAGCCATCCGAACCCTACCACCGGGGCCTTAAGCTACACCCGTCGCAAGGCTTCGCTCACCGGACTGAACTACACCATCTGGTATTCGACCACCCTCGGCACCTGGACGAAGGACACAGGAGCCAGCGAGGGCATCCCCATCGTCAACGGCAATCTGGAAACCGTGCCCATCACCCTCTCCAGCAGCCTCCTCACCAACCCGAAGCTCTTCATCCGGGTCAAAGCCGAATGAGCGCTCCCGGGCAACCCGCACATTTTAGCGGGTGGGAAAAATCGCAGCGGCCGATAGCCTCCATATACAGCGTTCGTAAGCACCGCGCATCCGCTGGACAAATCTCACCACAATTCCATGAGTTCACTTTCCCATTCCCTAGCGGCCCTTGGCCTCGTCCTCGCCCTCCCGATCTCTTCCGGTCTCGCGGCTGCGTCCGATCCTGAAGCGGTCTTTCTCAATCCTCCCCAGGATGCCAAGCCCGGTGTCTGGTGGCACTGGATGGGCAGCAACGTGAGCCGTGAGGGTATCACCCGCGACCTCGAAGAGTTCAAAAAGGGTGGCATCGCCGCCGCGACGATCTTCGGCATGGCGGATGTCTGCACCCCTTGGGCCGGGCACATCGAAAACTCCCCGAACGATGGCCTGCTCGCCTTCACCGATCCCTGGTGGAAGCTGGTCCGCCACGCGGCGGAGGAAGGCAAGCGCTTGGGCATCGATGTCGGCCTGCACAACTGCCCCGGCTACACCAGCACCGGCGGCCCCTGGATCACGCCGGAACTGGCGATGCAGCAGATTTTCCAATCACGCACCGAGGCCGAGGGTGGAAAACCCTTCTCCGGCGTGCTGCCGAAACCCGAGATCGATCCTCGCGGCGACATCCTGTTTCCGATGGTCAACAAGGAAACGGGAGTCGTGGAGAAACCGATCATCGAAGGCCGCAAGACCTACTGGCGCGACATCGCCGTGCTGGCCGTGCCCGCCGAAGGGGTGATCACCAAGGACAGCGTCATCGATCTCACCAAGGAGATGGACGCCTCCGGCAAACTGAGCTGGACCCCACCGGCCGGCGGCAAATGGGCGATCCATCGCTTCGGCCACACCACCATGGGCGCTCTCACCCAGCCGAACCAATGGGAAATCATGGGCCTCGAATGCGACAAGATGAGCGAGAAGGCGGTGACCTTCCATCTCCAGCACGTGCTCGGTGAGTTGAAAAAACACCTCGGCCCCTTGTTGGGCACGGGCTTGCAACACATGCTGCTCGACAGCTACGAAGCCGGTACGCCGTCATGGACGCCGCTCATGCCGCAGGAGTTCCAGCAACGCCGCGGCTACAGCATCAAGGAATTCCTCCCGGTCTTCGCCGGCCGCGTGGTCGGCAGCGATGCCGAAAGCGCGAAGTTCCGCGCCGATTTCGACCGCACCATCGCCGATCTTTACCGCGACGTCTTGTTCAAGGTCATGGCCAGCATGCTGAAGGCCGAGAACCTCCGCTTCGTCTGCGAACCGTACGGCGGCCCCTTCCACACCGGCGAGGTGGCTCCCCATGTCGAACGCGTGATGACCGAGTTCTGGGCCGCCAGCCGCTTCAATGCCACCGTCCAGGACGGCATCCAGAATGCGGGGAACGGCAAGACCCACAACATCCTCGAAGCCGAGGCCTTCACCGGCGCGCCCGACCAATGCTCGTGGACCGAAACCCCGGGTTGGCTCAAGACAGTGGGCGACGAAGCCTACCTCATGGGCATCAACCGTTTCATCCTCCACACCAATCCCCACCAACCCTGGGACGATCGCTTCAAGCCGGGCATGACCATGGGGCAGTGGGGCTCGCATTTCGGCCGCACGCAAACGTGGTGGGAGCCGGGCAAGGCATGGCTCGCCTATCTCGCCCGCTGCCAGGCTCTGTTGCAGTGGGGCGAACGCGTTCCTGAGAGCGCCGCATCGTTCTCGCCCGTCGATGGCAATGCCGGGCCCCGCAGCGTTCACCGCCGCGAAGGTTCCAGTCACTTGTTCTTCATCGCCGTGCCAGCGGGCGAAAGCGGAAAAGCGCTCGCCTCGTTCCGCGTCGGCAAGATGGCCCCGGAACTTTGGGATCCGGTCACCGGGAAAATGCGCGATCTCACCGACTACCGCGTGGACGGCGAATTCGTCCGTCTCGAACTCGAGTTCGCATCCGGACAAAGCCACGTTGTCGTGTTCCGCAAGCCCGCCACCAAAGCCCAGCCGACCGTCCGCAATTTCCCCGCCACCCGCGAGGCCGCAGACGTGAGCGGCAGTTGGCAGGTGAGCTTCGATCCCAAGTGGGGCGGCCCGAAACAAGCCGTGACCTTCGACACTCTGACAGACTGGACCGCGCACTCCGACCCCGGCGTCCGCTACTACAGCGGCACGGCGGTCTATCGCGCGAAGTTCAATCTCGCCGACCTTCCCGGCGGCGCCTCGTTCCTTGATCTCGGTACGGTCAACCACCTCGCCCGCGTCCGCATCAACGGCAGCGATCTCGGCGTGGTCTGGTGCGCCCCGTGGCGTGTGGAAATCCCCGCCGGTTTGCTGAAACCCTCCGCCAACCTGCTCGAAATCGCCGTCACCAACGTCTGGGCCAACCGCCTCATCGGCGACGAACAACAACCCGACGACTGCGAATGGCTGGCCGGCCATGTGAATACCGGCAAATACCTCAAGCGCTTCCCGGATTGGTTCGTCAATGGCCAGTCGCGCCCCTCCTCCGGACGCTTCGGATTCACCACCTGGAACTATTTCAACAAGGACTCGAGGCTGACCCCGTCCGGCCTGTTGGGCCCGGTGCGCGTGATGGCCGCCGATTGGAATCAATCCGCCTCCTCCATTTGGGATGGCGTGATCGCCGAGCCTTCTCTCTCCACCGCCAACGAAGCCGCCTTCGAAGCCGAACTGCCAAAAGCGGACACTCTCGTGCCGCTGACGGGCATGGTGGAGTCCACCAACAATCAAACCCACGGCGGCGCGAATGATGCCTCGCCCTTGTTCAACGGCACCACCCGCAATGCCAGCGGCGGCGCCGAAACCATCGACGATGGCAAAACCTTCCGCTCCTACGCCAAGGGCGACAGCCTCCTGCTGAAAATCGACGGCTCCGGCGGTCGCGCGATCCGCGAGATCCAAACCTTCGCCGGCCACCGCGACGCCCGCGCCAGCCAGGCTTACAGCGTCTGGATCGCCAAGGCCGATGCACCGGACTCATTCACCAAAGTCGCCGCTGCCAGGGTGAACAGCCAGGGCGGAGCCAGCCGCGTGCGCGTGCCGGTCGATGCCAAGGACGTCGTCGCCGTGCGCCTCGATTTCACGGACGGACCGCTCGGCGGCAATATTTACCGGGAGATCGTCCTGGTGGGACAAGAGGAATGATTGCCGATTTGTGAAGCCGCAACTTGATCGGCCGCTCAGTGGGCCTGGAAAAGCCGTTCGTGGCGGCTTTTCAGGATTTCCAAATAGGACTCCTGCCGACGTGGCGATAGATAGGAACGGCGGATCAGCTCGGTCCATTCACCCAGGCCGTCATTCAGGTTCGAAAGGAGACGGTCCAGGATGGCACCGGGCAGCTTGAGATGATCGCGGCAGAGATAATCCACCCAGTCATTGCGGGTGAGCTTGCGTTTTTTTCCACGCAGCGGCAACGCGCTCTCCTCGGATGCGTTTTCCAAAACCAGCGTGGTATTGAGCAAATCATAGGCGGGCGACAAACCCACCACGCCCTCTCTGACCACCAGGGAGAAGTTTTTCAAATGCATGTCCTCGTTTCCAGTTAGATAACAAAACAATAACAAGCGCGCGAGCTTCGCTTTTTCGATCGCCGGGAAGGTGCAGTGCGTTTCGATCACCTTGACCACCTGCTCCAGCGAACTCCGGTATTTGGTTTCGCGCCCGGCTCCCGTAAGCTGCGCGAAATCCTCCTGATGCAGTCGCCCGCCGCGCCCCACCCGGTCAAAACGACGGATGAAATACACCCATGAACCGTCGGCCGCGGGCAGCAGTCCGTGACATGGCACTTCGATGCCGACCGTCCCCGCCAGCGTCATGGTCAATGCCTCATTGGCTGGCACTTCTTCAAACGGCTGCGGGTTCGGCTTGAGGATGAATTTCCCGCCACGGTCCACGATTTCGAACCGGCCTTCCCTCGGCTTCAGGACTGCGGAAAGCTTGGGTTGCACCCCTTGGATTGACATTTTGTCCGCACGCAGCCGCGCCTCGCGGAGCTGCTCATCCTGGCTGAGCGGAAGGGGCAGGAGCTTCTCCAGATTCGGATGCAACGCACGCAAGCCGCCACGGGAAAACTCCGCATCGTCCCCGATGGGTTCCAGGCTGATCGGGCAGCTTTTCATGGCACGCTTCCCTCCAAGTCCGGATCTTGCCCCGCCGTGAGCGAGCCCACAAGGTCCTGTCCCACCGCGATCAGTTGACGGAAACAATCCCGGCGGTCGATTTTGTATTTGCGAAGAATCGCCTCCAACTGCGGCCCCTCGGGCAGCAACCCTTCCAGGAACGGCGGAAAATCCGAAAAGACGTACGGCTCGCCGCTCACCGGCAATACCAACGACACCGGCGGACCGGCATAATCCGGCAGGTAGGTAAAGTTCCACCCGCCGACCTCCGTTTCCACCAATTGGCCCGCCGGGATGCCGTGCTGACAGATGATGGCCCTGCGTGGCGAATTCATGATCCACCCCCTTCGTTTTCGGCATGCCATTCACTCACCAAGGGACCATGCGGTCGCAGGTCGATATTCAAGGCCTCCAATACCGGCATCATCCGCGCCCATGTCGTGCGCCCCACTCCAGCCTCCAGATCCTGAACCACATACCGGCTCACCCCGGCATGCCGGGCAAGCTCCACCTGACTCAGCCCCGCCCGACGGCGATGCCAACTGATTAAAGATGCCAATTGCTCAATCTGCACGATTTTTCAGGCGATTTGAATGCTATCATCACGGATCTCAGAAAAGCTGGGAAGAATTTCGATTTTTCGCTCGAAATTTCAAGCATAATGATAAAAAATTCCAAAAAGCCCCCTTCAGATCCCTTAATATCCCAAGATCGCCTGAAATGTCAGGCAAAGTCAGGGCTAAACGCGACAGATCCCCATACAAACCGTCGCACAAAAATCCGGCCTTGATTCGAACGCCGCATGGAGCGATTGGAAAAGAGACCTGTTCGGCCTGCCGGTTTACCTGACGAAGGATGCCAGCGGCCACACCGCGCCCGAGTGCCTGCGCTACCATTGGAAGAAGTAAATTGGTGCCCGCAGTGGTGGATAAGGCGCGTCGAGCCCGATACGCTCCAAACCGGCATGCGTCGTATAGACGCCTTCCTTAAACAACCATTCGGGGACAGGCAACGCTGGAAAATGGACTTGGGTTGCGTAAAGGTAGGATTTTCATGAACGGAGAATTTGAATCAATGGAAAAAATCTTCGGAAAATAAGGCACCCAAAACGTGGTGCTCCTCTTGAATATGCATACGATTCTGGGGTTGTCTTCGAATGGTGACACCCATTGACAGTCCAGGCAGCCATCTCTGCCTTTCCCGCCAAGCTCAAGTTCTTCAACCAAGTCCGCACCTAAGAACCATCATCTGAATTCTCCAATTCCCATGAAATCCCGCATCTCCACTCTGCTTCTCACTCTTCCGCTGTCCGCCGCCTTCGCCGCAGAACCAGCCGCTGAGAAATCCTGGCTCGATGCCTACAACGTCGCATGGACCGAACCAGCAACCAAGGCCCTGCACTCAATGCCTTGCGGCGGCGGGAACATCGCCTTGAACGTCTGGACCACCAAGGATGACCTGCGTTTCTACATCGCATCCACCGACAGTTGGAACGGACAGGCGCAGGTGAAAATGGGCCGAGTTCGCATCTCGCTTTCGCCGAACCCATTCGCTGGAACCTTCCGCCAAGAACTCAATCTCGCGGACAACAGCATCCACGTCACTGGGCAGGCGGCCGATGGCACGGAGGTGAAGCTGCACGTCTGGGTCGATGCCTTCCAATCCATCGTCCACGTGAATGGCAAGGCGTCGAAGCCGGTCAGCGTCAAGGCTGCGGTCGAGATGCTGAGCGGTGCGCAGGGGAGCCTGGATGGAGACTCGGCACTGTGGCATTTCCGCATCGACGGCCCCTCGCCGCAACGCCGCGACTTGATCGCGAAGAACCACATCGAGAAAATCGCCGATGCCGTCCCGGACCCGATGGAGAACCACACCTGGGGTGGCCGCCTGACCGGCGAGGGCTTCGTCGCGGCCGGCAGCGGCGAGGCGGAAAACGAAGGGCAGCGCACCACGGCGTTCGGCATCGCCAGCAAGGAATCTGTTAGAAAATTCGACCTCCAGGCCACCCTCCGCGTCGCGCAGGACCCGAGCCTTGAGGTCTGGAAGCGCGAGCTCCGCTTGCTCGAAGCAAAGGGCAGGCAGAACGCAGCGACCGACCGCGAGAAGACCCGTGCCTGGTGGCGGGAGTTCTGGGATCGCAGCCACATTGTCATCAACCCGGGAAAATCCGTCGCCGATCCGGCATGGGAAGCGGGCCGCAATTACCAGCTCTTCCGCGCCATGCTCGGGGTGAACCGCAACGGCCAAATGCCCACGCTGTTCAACGGCGGCCCCTTCCTGATGGAGACCAACCCGAACGAACGCCAATGGGGCCACGCCGGTTTCACCGCACAGAACCAGCGCCTCGTGCATTGGCCGATGCTGAAATCCGGCGACGCCGATCTGCTCAAGGTCGGCCTCGATTTCTACAAGGATCGCCACGGGCTCGCCATCGCCTGGGCCAAGCATTTCTGGGACATTAGCGGCGCGGTGTTTCCGGAAGACATCGATCTGTTCGGCCTGCCGGTTTACCTGACGAAGGATGCCAGCGGCCACACCTCGCCCGAGTGCCTGCGCTACCATTACGTCAGCGGCATGGAGTTCGCGCTGATGATGTTGCAGGGCGGCAGCTACTTCGGCACGGATGTCCGCCCCTATGTCCCGGTCGTCGATGGCACGCTGCGCTTCTTCGATCAGTTCTATCGGAAACAACACAAGGCAAAGGAAGGCCGCGAACTCGATGCCAAGGGCCGCCTGGTGATCTTCCCCGGCAACGCGACCGAAACCCACGCCGGCACCAGCAACGACGCGCCGACCGTCTCCGGCCTGCACGCCCTTACCACCGCCTTGCTCGCGCTGCCGGAGAATGTCAGCACACCTGCCCAACGCGCGTTCTGGAAGTCCTTCCGCGCCACCTTGCCGGCCGTGCCCATACACGACTGGAAAGGCGTCCGCCAGATTGCCACGGCCGATTCCTGGCAATCCCAGCGTCCGGATTTCAACATGGAAATGCCGCATCTCTATCCGGTTTACCCGTTCCATCTCTATGGCGTCGGCCTGCCCGATCTGGAACTCGCCCGCGATGCATTCCACTTTGGCGACACCTGCACGGCCAAACAGAAGAATCATTTCTGCTGGTATCAGGGCGGACTCTTCGCAGCACGCCTCGGTCTAACCGAAACAGCGCGCGACTATGCCCTGGCGAAGTTCCTCCATCCCCGCCATCCAGATCCGGTCGAGCGCGACGGCTGGGCCACGCAGACGGCCATCAGCCCTTATGAACTCCGCTGGGCACGCAAGGATTGGGAAAAGCCACGTTTCCCCGCCTTCTGGGATGGCATGACCTTTTGCGGGCGTCCGGACATGGATCACGGCGGAGCTGGAATGGCGCAGTTGCAGGAAATGCTGCTGCAAACTCCGGGTGACAAACTCCACCTGTTCGCGGCCTGGCCTGCCGATTGGGATGTCGATTTCAAACTCCACGCTCCCCGGCAAACCGTCGTCGAAGGCTCGCTGCGCGGCGGTGTGCTGAAGTCACTCAAAGTCACTCCGGAATCCCGCGCCGCCGATGTCGTGAACTGGCTCGGCAAGGTTCCCGCCTACAAACCGGCCACGGTCGTCAGCTACCGCAAGCCGTCCACCGCGTCCGCCACCTGGCCGGGCGCTGGCTACGAGTCCTCGAAGGCCACCGACAACGACATCATGACGCGCTGGGCATCCACCGGCGAAGCGCGCGATGGCATCCTCACCATCGACCTAGGCGAGGAAACCGAAATCACGCGGGTATGGCTCGCGGAAATCGATTTCGCAAACACCAGCAAGTTCACCATCGAGGTCGAGCAAGCCGGCGCATGGAAGGAAGTCGCCCGCGGCACCACCATCGGCGCGGACAAAGCAATCCCGCTGAAAGCCACCAAGGCCCGCCACATCAGGCTCAACATCCTGAAAGCGGACGGCCCCATCAATATCAACGAATTCCAGGTGTTCTCCCCGTCTCCCGATCCTCTCTAGACGTTTTGCCCAAAATCTTCTTTCTAGGTTTAGTGCGTCCACACAAGGAATTGCACGTTGCCTAAATCCCATACCATCCATCGCACTCTCAAAAGCGCTCGAACAAATTCCGCTTGCCGGGACGTAGTTTCACCGGGATGCAATCCACGGGAATCATGACGCCTTCATCAGTGGTGAACACGTTGGCAGTCCGCATGTCGAACACCACGGCATCTTCCATCAGATCTTCATAGAGGTAGCACACGATTGCGGCTTCCTTTTCGATGCTATGGGACTGATCCCGCAGGTGGTACATGTCGTCTTCGTCCCTACCGAGCGTTCCATCTGTGCGTAGAGCTCTCCGAAAGTCATACGAGACGGCTTCCAGCGAGCGATCCTGATTTGGTGCAGGTAGCTCTCGCACCTCTCCTTCGATGTGCTGGTGGTGTTCATCTGGCTACACACGAACCATGCCGGAATACCGGCATTTTTCAAAAAGCAACATTCCCTCGGACTCCGCCGGATGGGAACAATGGCCTAATCTTCCTCGTTGTCTTGACGAGTTCTCCGGAAACTTCCCGGCGTCACGCCCAGGAGTTTCCTGAACACCAGCCGCATGTGCTCGCGGCTTTGGAAGCCTGCCCGGTGGACGATTTGTTTGATCGGCATGTCGGTTTCGAGCAAAAGCGATTTCGCGCGCGAAGCCCGGCAATGCTGGATTTCCTCAAGCACCGTCCTGCCTGTGGCCTTTTTGAAACGGGTCTCCAGTGTCCTGCGGCTGCAACCGACATGCGCCGCCACATCTCCCACCTCGATCGTCGTGTGGGTATGGTTGATGATGAACTCGCCCGCCCGCCGCGCGATCCCTCGCGATGTCCGCAAAACAGGCCGCGCCACCGCGCGCACGTCATCGACAAAGTAAGACAGCAATCCGAGAGCCTGCCAGGAAATGGCGGCGGAGTTCTGATAGGAATTCGCACTGACGGTATCCAGCAGCCTCTCGAACTGGCTTCTGAAAAGCTCCCTGTCCGTGATGTCGGGTTTGTTCCCGGAAAGCCGGAACGCCCCGTCCCTCATCCATTCATGAGGCAGGTCGCCATTGAAGTGGATCCAGACGTTGACCCAGCCCGTTGCGGAATCGGGACGGTGCCGATGCCATTCACCGGCGCGGATCAAGAAGGCGTCACCCGCATGGATCTCCTGCTGTCCCAGCCGCGTCTCCAAATTCCCCCTGCCTTCCACGCAAAGAGAAAGACAGAATTCAGGCAGGATACGCCCCTCGTCCCATTCGAAGTCGTAAATCAGTGCCTGTGGCTGTGGATAGGGCGCGCCCGGTTCGATCCGCTCCCATCCGGCATGTGTCGCATACACGCCTTCACGGAACAGCCAATCGGGTACCGGCAAGGCTTTGGAAAACGGATTCAAATTGCGCATATGTAGGTTTTTATGAAGCATTTTATCAAAAAACAAAGGAAAAATCCTCGCATATTTAGGCAATTGAAACATGGATCATCTCACCATTGCAGGTATGATGCGAAGGTTATCGCCTCTGTGAGGAGGTGGTTTCCAGAGCCTGAAGCTCGACTTCTTCCTTTGTCTTGCGACCAAGGGGACAACTGAAACAGCCAGCATCAAACAGAAGACAACACAAGCACCATGAAACTGAAAACATTATCACTCGCCGTGCTCACGGCCATTTCACTCGCTGGCCCTGCCAGCGCAGCTATCGTCATCGCCGGAGGCAACGGCGACTTCGAATCCACCAATGTCAGCGACATGACCTACTATGGTCCGGCTAACGGAATCTATGATGGTCCTTTCACCAGCGTGGAAGGCTGGACGTTCAGCGGAGGCAGCGGCAGTAATTTCCGCTGGCTGTTCGACAACACTACTCCTTTCGGACCAGTTGATGGCACCTATGCGCTTAACCTGACCCAAGCGAATGGCACTTTCGCCAATGTTGCCACCACCGCGGTGACGGGCTTGGTCAACGGGGAAGAATACACCCTTTCGTTTGATACGGCCGCGCGCTCTGGGGCTTTCGGCACGATCACGGTGGATGTGGACGGCACGCAAGTCGGAAGCTTCAACCAAACGGTAGGCACCTCGTATGTAACCCAGAGCTATACGTTCACCGCGACCGGCCCTACAGCGACCGTGGCTTTCAATTATGGTGCCACACTAAACGGCAACGGTTACATGCTCGACAACGTCACCGTCATCCCCGAGCCCTCCGCCGCGCTTCTCGGCGGTCTCGGACTCCTCGCGCTGCTGCGCCGCCGCCGCCGCTGAGTTCCTGCTCGGCGTCGCCAGTTTGTTTGCCGACTTATTGCCTGTGGAGAGGCAATTTCAGAGCGGGGCACGGTTTGGTTTTCCGTGTCCCGCTTTTTTTATCCTCACCGCACCTTGCTTCCATCCATGAATTCGCTCGGTACCCTTCGTCTCTACCGCGACATTCGCCCTTTCGATCCTTCCCGCGCTCGCGGCTCCCGCCATCGCCGGCGGAAACGGCGGTTTTGAAACCAACAACCCGCCCTCCGTCACACCGGCTGCGACCGGGTATTGGCTCGCCAATCAGATTTCCATCCCCGGCTGGTCCTTCAACAACACCGCGCGCTGGTTCCAGTCTTCGGCCGCCGGTTTCGGGGCGACTCGCAGCGGCTCCTACGCGTTGAACCTCTGCAGCGCAGGGCAACACCTACACCGCCACCGCCCAGCTCACTGGTCTTGTCAGCGACCGCCACCACGCACACCCTGAGCGTTACCGCCAATTCCTACTTTGGTTTCATGATCGATGACTTCTCGATCAGCGAAATCGTGATTCCCCCGGCACCGCCTGCGGTCGCGGGCGGCAACGGCGGATTTGAAACCAACAACGCACCCTCCGTCACACCCGCCGCCACGAGTCGCTTACCGGTTTGAACTACACGGTCTGGACTTCCACCAATCTCGCAACATGGACGCAAGATACCGGAGCCATCGAGGGCAATTCCACGGTCAGCGGCGATGTGGAAACCGTGAGCGTCACCCTCTCCGGCAGCCTGCTTTCCGCATCCAAACTGTTTATCCAGATGCGCGCCGAGTGATTGCCGACAAGGTCTCGCGCCCATCCCTCCTACCCGCATATTTTAACGGGTTGGAAAGGGGATGCCGACAGATCACGTAGCTGACCGCTCACAAATCGCCCTGGATCTCATGCTGATCCCAGCCTCCCCCTAACCACTCATTTTATGAAATATAACGCATTCCCAAGCACCAAGTTCCTGTCCCTCCTCGCCTGCGCGGCGGCGCTCACAAGTCCCTTCACCCTGGCGAGCCCATCGCTCGACGAAACCTTCGCCAACCCGCCGCAGCAAGCCAAGCCGCGCGTGATGTGGATGTGGATGGGCCGCAACGTGACGGAGAAGGGCATCACGGCCGATCTGGAAGCCCTGAAGGACGCAGGCTTCGGCGGTGCGATGATGTTCGCGCTGGCGGATGTTTGCACGCCGTGGCAGGCCGAGATCGGCAACAGCCCGGAGCCGGATGTCGTGGCCTTCACCGATCCGTGGTGGAAACTCGTTCGCCACGCCGCCGCGGAGTCGAAGCGCCTCGGGCTGGACTTCGGCATGGGAAATTGCCCCGGCTACGAAACCAGCGGCGGCAAGTGGATCCCGGCCGAGCTTTCGATGCAGGAAATCATTTCCTCCAAGACCCGCGTCGATGGTGGAAAGCGGGCCAAGGTCGCCTTGCCGCGCCCGACCGTCGATCCGCGCGCCAACCAGATGTTTCCCGTGATCATCCCGGAAACCGGCGCGGTGGAGCCTCCGATCATCGAAGACCGCAAGACCTTCTACCGCGACATCGCCGTGCTCGCGGTGCCGGCCGAGGGCACGGTGGGCAAGGACGCGGCGATCGATCTAACAGGCAAGATGGATGCCGAGGGCAATCTCGATTGGGAGGCACCGGCGGGCCAGTGGGAAATCATCCGCTTCGGCCACACGACGAAGGGCAAACAAATCCAGCCCGCGCAGTGGGCGGCCATGGGTCACGAGTGCGACAAGATGAATCCGGAAGCCGTCGAGTTCCACATGAAGCATGTGATCGGCAAGGTCCGCGAGCACCTCGGCGACCTGATCGGCTACCCGGGCCTGACCAACCTGCACTTCGACAGCTACGAAGCGGGCGAACCGAGTTGGACGCCGAAGATGCGCGAGGAGTTCAAGGCGCGCCGCGGTTATGATCTTCTCACCTGGCTGCCGGTGATGGCCGGACGCGAAGTAGGCTCCGCTGCCGACACCGCGAAGTTCAACGCCGACTTCAAGCAAACCATCGCCGATCTCTACCGCGATGTGTATTACCCGACCCTCAAGCGCATGTGCAATGAGGCCGGGATCGAACTTTCCTCGGAACCCTACGGCGGGCCATGGCAGATCTCCGAAATCGTTCCTCAGCTCGACCGCGTGATTACCGAATTCTGGGCCGCAGGCAGGGAGGTCACGCTCTATCTCGGTGACGAGTTGGTGGGCACCGCATGGAAAATCCACACTCCGGTCATCGAGGCCGAAGCCTTCACCGGATCCCCCGAAGTGAGCCAGTGGACAGAAACCCCGTTCTCGCTCAAACACCTGGGCGACGCCGCCTTCTGCCTCGGCGTGAACCGGATGATGCTGCACAAGTTCCCGCACCAGCCGTGGCCGGGCGTCAAACCCGGCGTGGTCATGGGCCAATGGGGCACGCACTTCACCCAGAACCAAACCTGGTGGGAACCCGGCAAGGCCTGGGTCGCCTACCTCGCCCGCACCCAGGCAGCCTTGCAGTGGGGGAAGATCAAACCGCTGCAAGCTGGCGATTTCACCGGACCGGTCGGGATCAAGTCGATCCGCCGCGCCGCCGAGGGCACCGATGTGTTCTTCGTCTCCAACACCACCACGCGCGGGGTGAATGGCAATCTCACCTTCGCCGTGGAGGGACACCAACCGGAACTCTGGGATCCCGTGCGCTCCACCAAACGCGATCTAACGGATTTCACCAGCGCCGGCGGCAAGACCACGATCCCGCTCGAATTCGCGCCTGCGCAAAGTTTCCTCGTGGTGTTCCGCAAACCGCTCGCCACCACAACCGCCGCCAAGACTCCGAACATCCCGACCTTCACGGCAAGCATGGACATCGCCGGGGCGTGGAAGGTGCAGTTCGATCCCAAGCTGGGCGGCCCGGCGGCGCTGCAGGATTTCGCCAGCTTGCAGGACTGGACCGCCCACAGCGATCCCGCGATCCGCTACTTCAGCGGCACCGCCACCTACTACAAACGCTTCGATGTCCCGGCTGCGGCCATGAATGCGAAGGAGCTCGACCTCGGCTCGGTGAATCATCTCGCCCGGGTGAAACTGAATGGCACGGACCTCGGGGTCGTCTGGACCGCTCCCTGGAGCGCCGCGCTTCCCGATGGCCTGCTCAAGGCAAAAGGCAACGAACTCGTCATCGAGGTCACCAACGTCTGGGCCAACCGGCTCATCGGCGACGAGCAACTGCCCGACGATTGCGAATGGACCGGCGGCCCGCGCGGCAACGGGAAATTCCTCAAATCTTTCCCGGATTGGTTCGTGAAAAAACAATCCCGCCCCACCGGACGGATCGGCTTCACGACCTGGAACTATTTCAACAAGGACTCGAAACCAGTGTCGTCCGGATTGTTAGGCCCGGTGCGTTTGATGATGTTGGAGGAAAAACCGACGGCATCCGCCACCAAGGCCGAGCAGGCGCTGCGCCCCGGAAACGGAGATGCCTTCGAGGCCGAATTGCCCGCACCCGACCAACGGATCACCCCTGACGATGCCCTTGTGTCCGGGGGGACGCAGGACGAAAGCGGTTCAGCCGACACCTCCGCCTTGTTCAACGGCACGACCCGCAACGGCAACGGTGCCGGGGACACGCTCAATGACGGCAAGACCTACCGCGCTTTCGGCGCAGGCCACAGCCTGCTGATGAAACTGCCGGGCGAAAACGGCGCGAAGATCGGCGAGATCCAGACCTTCGCCGGACACGGCGACGCCCGCTCCAGCCAGGCCTACAGCGTCTGGATCGCCAAGGCCGACGCCCCGGAATTCTTCATCAAGGTCGCCGACGCCAAGACCGACAGCCAGGGCGGCTCCAGCCGCCTGAGCGTGCCGCTCGATGCCAAGGACGTCGTCGCCGTGAGGCTCGATTTTGCCGATGGCCCCGCAGGATTGAATGTCTATCGGGAGATCTGTTTGCTCACGGAAAAGACCGCCAAGGACTCCGACGCGGCCACTTCCTCCATCAGCAATCTCGATGGCTGCAACGTCGTCTGGAACGGCCCCGCCATCCAGGGTTCGTTCGATTCGATGCCGCTCGGCAACGGTGACGTCGGCCTGAACGTCTGGGTCGAAACCAATGGTGACCTGATGTTCTACGTTTCCAAGGTCGATTCCTACGACGCGGATCACCTGCTGCCGAAGTTGGGCCGCGTCCGTCTGCGCACCGAGCCCGCCTTGGACATCAAGAACCTCAAGACCACACTTCTGTTACAACAAGCCGCCGTGGAAGTCATCGCGGGCGACGCCAAATTCCGCGTCTGGGTGGATGCCAACGCGCCGGTGATCCGAGTCCAGGGCCACAGCCCGACGCCGCGCAAGGTCAGCATCATGGCCGAGTCGCTGCGCCAGTGGCAGAACGCCGCCGATCCCTTGCCCGGCGGCGGCACGGCCGCGCTGTTGTTCCACGACAACACCGACAAGGTCGCCTGGTGCTATCGCAACCAGTCGTCGGTCTGGGCGGCGAGCTTCGCCAGCCAGAACTCGCCGGAAGTGGTGGCCAGGACCAAGGATCCCATCCTCCACCGCACCTCCGGCTGCGTGCTTGAGGCGAAAGGCTTCACCCGTCTCAACCCGACCACCATCGCCTCGCCGCAAGCCGTCTCCGGCATCGATGCCACGGTCCGCGTTCTAACAAACCAAGCGGACAGTCCCGACGCCTGGAAAGCGGAGGCCACCAAGCCGGTGAAGTCCGATTGGAATGCCCACCTCGCCTACTGGAAAGCCTTCTGGAAACGCAGCCACATTTTCATCCCGAAAGCGGGTGAAGGCACCTACAACCTGGACCAATTCCGCTTCTCCCAGTTTCCCCAGACACGCGACGTCTATGAGGGGCACAAGGAGCTCCCGGCCGCTCAGAACGCCCATCAGATCACGCAGCGCTACGCCTTGGAGCGCTTCTGCCAGGCCATCGCCAGCCGCGGCGCGGTGCCGCCGCCTTACAACGGCTCGATCTTCACCATGGACATGCCGGCCGGCGTGATGGGCTTCGACAAACCGAAGGACACCCCGATCTCACCCGACGGCCGCGATTGGGCGCAGCTTTCCTTCATGTGGCAGAACACCCGCCATCCCTATTGGTCGATGCCAAACCGTGGCGACTACGACACCATCATCCCCGGCATGCAGTTCGTCCGCAACGGCCTCGATATCGCCAAGGACCGTTGCAAAAAGCTCTACGGCGTCGATGGCGCGGTGATCTTCGAAGCAAGCTGGTATCACAACGTCGGCGTCTTCCCCTTCGAGGGCATGCCCGGGCACCTGAAATTCCACCAGCTCGCCACCATCGAGATTCCCGCCATCATGGCGGAAACCTACGCCCACACCCGCGACGACAAGTTCCTGAAGGAAACCCTGCTGCCCTGCGCCGAGGAGGGACTGAAGTTCTACTTCAACCGTTTCACCAAGACCGATGCGAACGGGAAAATGCTCATGGAAGGCGTCGGCTGCGCGGAAACCTACCAGGGCGTCACCAATCCCGCGACCGAGATGGGCTGCATGAAATATCTGTTGGACCAGCTTCTCTCTTTCCCCATCGACGCGCAACGCCGCGCGATCTTCACCAAATGGCGCGCGATGCTGCCGGAGGTGCCCACCCGCCGCATCCGTGGCATGGACTTGCTCGCCGTCGGCGAAGTTTATGACCCGGGCCGCACCGATTGCGAAACGCCCGAGCTCTACTCGATTTATCCGTTCCGCCAGGCATGGATCGGCACGCCGGAGAAACTCGCCATGGCCCGGCAATCGTTCCATGTGAGAAACCCCAGCCTCGACGGCACCATCGATTGGCAGCCGGTCGAAACCGGCGGCTGGCAATCCGCTCCCGTGCAGGCCGCCTATCTCGGACTCGCCCGCGAGGCCGCCCGCCTCGCCAGCATCAATTTCAACGACCGCTACGTCCAATGGGCAGGCAACATCACCAAGGGCCCGAACGGCGAACTGATGCGCGGTGCTGCGGACGCGCCCGGCTTCGTCGTCGGCGATCCGAAATCCGGCCTGCCCTTCCCCTACCGCCCGCGCCCGAAATTCCCGGCCTTCTGGGAATGCAAGATGGACGGCACACCGGACAACGACCACGGCGCGAACTCGGTCAACACGCTCCAGGCAATGTTGCTGCAATCCGACGGCGAAAAAATCCACCTCATGCCCGCATGGCCTGAGGACTGGGATGTTTCCTTCAAACTCACCGCCGCGAAGAAGACCACCGTCGAGGTCGTCTATCAGAACGGCCGCGTCACCTCGCTCAAGGTAACCCCCGAGTCGCGCCGCAAGGACATCATCGATCACAGCGCGCCCGAAGCCCGCATCCGGACGATGATCGACATCGCCTGCATCGACCGCAACTGGCTCTTCAACCTCCCGCCGATGCTCGACGGTCAGCCGACGCCCGGCCCGGTCACCGGCTCATGGATTGCAAAATTCGGCGAAAGCATCACCAACACCCGCGGCACCTTCTGGCCCGGCTGCACCTTCCGCGACAACGTGCTCTACGTCCACGGCAAGAACCCCGTGCCAGAGATCGCCGCCAAGGTGGTGAAGCAAACCGCGCTGTCCGACACGCTGGTGAAAGTGGAATACGACCAGCCGCTCGAAGCCATCGTGCGCGCCGGGGTTTCCGCAGGATCGCTAACCGCCGGCAAATCGGGAACCACCATCGACCTCGGCGAAGCGAAGACCTTCGACCGCCTCGAGTTCACCATCGAAAATCCGAACTACCTGCGCGGCCAGGCGAAACCGTTCCGCCTCGAAGTCCTCCAGCCCGACGGCCAATGGCAGGTAGCCCATCAGGGCAACCTCTACGGCATGATCTACGCCAAGCGCTTCCCCGCGACAAGCGGCTCCCAAGTCCGCCTCTTCATCGACGCGCCGGTCACGCAGTTCGATGTGTTTCCTCCGGGTAGCTGACCCCCTCAACGGGTGGATCCTGCAGGGTGCGGTTGGGGCTTATCGCATTGAAAGCATCACTTTGACACGCGATGAAATCCGCTTTCGCCGGGTTCTCGCGGATCGAACGGGCGGTCGCGAAAAACGCTCTGGATTCGGGAAAGTTCCATGCCACTTTCCACGTTGGCGGGAGCCAAGCCGTTTTAAGCTTTGTCGCCCCAGCCATACAACCTCACACCGATCACCATGAGAAACCCCGCCATCACATTTCCAATTCTGCTCGCCTGCCTGACCGTCACCGCCTTTTCCCAGGACTGGCCGCGCCATCTCGGTGCGGATGGATCGGGGATCGTGGAGGGAAAAATCCGCACGAATTGGCAGGAGGTGAAACCAAAGGAACTATGGCGCAAGGATCTCGGCAAGGGTTGCACCAGCTTCGCGATCGCGGGCGGGAAAGTGGTGGTCATGGGAAACAAGGACAACACCGACATCGTCTGGTGTCTCGATGCGGCGACGGGGAAGGAAATCTGGACTCACAAATACCCCGAAAAACTCAACCCGAAGCTTTATGATGGCGGCCCGAACGCCACGCCGACGATCGACGGGGATGTCGTTTACACGCTCAGCCGCACCGGGAATCTTTACTGCCTTTCCATGGCGGACGGGAAACCGAAGTGGAACGTGCATTACAAAAAGGATTTCAAGGGCAAGGTTCCGGATTGGGGTTACTCCGCCTCGCCGGTGGTGAAGGGAAATCTGCTCTACTGCCTGCCTTGCGCGGATGACGGGGGATTGTACGCGCTGGACAAATCGACCGGCAAGGTGAGCTGGAAATCGGGCGATGACCCCCGACCTGGCTACGCGACTCCGGTGTTTTTCACCCACAAGGGCAAGGAACTCGTCGCGGCGTTCCATGGCCGCCAGCTCGTGGCTTACAATCTGGATGGCAAAGGCAAACCGGTCTTCGATTTCGGCTGGCGGACATCCTATGATGTGAACGCCAGCAATCCACAATACCACAACGGCATGATGTTCCTCGCCTCCGGCTACGGCATGGGCTATGTGGTCATCGATGTCTCGGGCGGCGAACCGAAAGTGCTGCACAAGGACGAGGACATCCGCATGATTTTCCAGAACAGCATCCTCCGGGACGGCGATATCCTCGGCGTGTTCGGCGACAAGAACATCGATGCCGAACTGATCCGCATGGACATGAAAACCGGCAAGATCCTCTGGCGCCAGAAGATGCCCGGAACCCGCGGCAGCTCGCTGATGGTCGGCGACCAAATGGTCATCCTCTCGGAAACCGGCGAGATCATCTGCGGCGAGCCGGCCAAGTCCGGTTGGAAGGAACATGGCCGCGTGAAGGCGCTGTCGTCCGTCAGTTGGGCGCACGTCGCATTCGCCGATGGTAGGATTTTCGCCCGATCCAACAAGGGCGAGGCGGTTTGCTTCGAAGTGAACTGAAGTGCTGTTTTTTTTGACAGTCGGCGATTCCGGGTTTCGTATGGCGTTGTCATGAAAACGAAAATTTTCGCTGCGAGTTTATTGTTATCGGGATTTCTTGCTGCCGCGAACTGGCCTTCATGGCGCGGCGAGGGCGGCAATGGCGCGACCACCGGTGAACAGCCGCCACTCGATCTGGCGGGAAAGTTGCTCTGGAAAGCCGAACTCCCGGGCCGCGGCTGCTCGACTCCGATCGTGTGGGGCGAAAAGCTCTTCGTCACCAGCCCGATCGGTGATGACGACGGCTTGCTGGCCTTCGATTCCAAGGGCAAGGAACTCTGGCGCAAAACCTTCGGCAAAGGCACTCCCGGGCGTGGCCAGCGCGTCGGAAGCTCCACGAATTCCTCGCCGATCACCGACGGGAAAGTTGTCGTCGCCTATTTCAAGTCGGGCACCGTGGCCTGCGTGGATCTGGATGGGAAGCCGCTCTGGCAAGTCAACCTGCAGGAGAAATACGGCAAGGATACTCTGTGGTGGGATCAGGGAACTTCGCCCGTTTTCGCGGGCGGAAATGTGGTGGTGGCGGTGATGCAGACGGGTGGCGATTCCTACATGGTCGCCCTGGATCCCAAGACGGGCGCGGAGGTTTGGAAAACTTCCAGGAAATACGAAACCGGTGAGGAATCCGGCGATGCCTACACCACGCCCCATGTCGTCAAGCGTGACGGTAAGGACCAGATCGTCGCATGGGGTGCGGATCATCTCACCGGCCACGATGCGGAGACCGGCAAGCTTCTCTGGCAATGCGGCGGATTCAATCCGAAGCGCGCCGGCATGCAGCGGGTCATCGCTTCCGCGGTGGTCGCCGACGGGCTCGCGGTGGTCCCTTTCAACCGCGGCGCCTCGCTTGGCGCGATCCGCCTGGACGGCAGCGGCGATGTGACGGAAACCCATTGGGCGTGGCGCAACGATGAACTCGGCACCGATGCCAGCTCCCCGGTTCTCCACGATGGCAAATTTTACGTCCTCAAGGATGGCGGCCCGGAGCGCGGACGTCTGACCTGCCTGGATGCGAAGTCGGGCGGGAAACTTTGGGAATCCGCCCTGCCGAAAGCGCCGCAAGTCTATTACTCCTCGCCGCTTATCGTCGGCGACCAGATCTACTGTGTCAGGGAAGACGGGGTGATTTTCAGCGGAAAAATCACGAAAGACGGGCTATCCGATATCAAAAGCCACGCGCTTGAGCAGGGCGTCATCGCCTCTCCGATTTCGGTTGGAGGTCGCCTGATCATCCGCAGCGACACCAGCTTGTTTTGCTTCGGCGGGAAGTGACCCCCTGATCGTTCAGGATTTCACGTCGTAACAGAACAGCAGATCCTGGTCGCGGAGATAAAGCTTCCCGCCAATCACAACCGGATGTGTCCAGATCTTGCCGTTAGTGCCCTCGCGCAGCTTGGTCTGACGGGGGATTTCGAAGCGGCCGTGCTCAACATATTTCCCGGGATTCGCCTCCGCCAGGAAGACCGATCCCGCCTCCTCGTCCATGCAGTAGAGCATGCCGTCCGCGAAATGGACCGAACCTTTCTGGATGCCTTCGCCGCGCTCGCTCCACTTCTGCTTGCCGGTGGCGAGCTCCTGGCAAACGAGGCCGCCGCCATCGGAAAATCCGTAAATGTGCCCGTCCACCAGCACCACGCCGCCGTGATGGTTTTTCATCACCTTGTTTTCCCAAACGTCCTCGGCCTTGCCGCCGTCGATTTTCACGAGTTTGCAACCTGATCCATAGCCGGATGTCATGTAAACCGTGCCCTCATGATAGACCGGCGTGGGAATCACCGCCGTGCGTCCTTCAGGCCATGCCGATTTCCACAGGACATCGCCGTTATCCGCATCCAGCCCGGCGAGCGTGTTCATGAAAAGCTGGATGTATTGCCGCTTTCCTTTCACTTCGGCGACGACCAGCGAGGAATACTGGGCGCCGTCTTTCAGGTCTTTGCTTCGCCAAATTTCTTTTCCGGTTTTTTTGTCGAGCGCCACGATCGCGCCCTGATCACCGCCCGGAGTGACAACGACTTGTTCCCCATCCACAAGCGGCGATTCCGAATAGCCCCAACCCGGTATGCCGCCGCCGAAGTCCTTCACCAAATCCTTGCTCCAAATCCGCTTTCCATCGCTGGCATTGAAGCAGGCGAGCCCGCCGTTCGCGCTCATGGCATATACCATGCCGTCGCTCACGGTCGGTGCGCCCCGTGTCCCTGCACCCCATCCCGTGCTGTATCCCTCTCCGGAATCGTCACCGATCGGAGCAGCCCATAACTCCTTGCCGTTCGCGTCCAGACAAATGATCTCCGCTTTGCCATTGCGGCTGCCGGTTAGGTAAATTTTCCCATCCACCAGCGCAGGCGAGCTGTATCCCTTGCCCGCGTTTTCAAACGTCCAAAGCAGCTTCGGCCCCTCCTCCGGCCATTCCTTGATCAAGCCGGTGTCCGGCGATTTTCCGTCACGCAACGCGCCGCGCCAAGTCGGCCAATCGGTGGTGCCCAGTGACTTTGCCGCTGCGGCTTTCTCAGCAAATGCCTTGTCGTCCGGGGACAGGCGATCCATCTCCAGCTCGAAGGTTTTACCGTCCTTGCGCTGCAAGACCACCTTCCCGTCCTTGAGGCCGATGAATTCCGCTTCCAGCGTTTTACCGCTCTTCGCTTCCGTCCATGTCCGCGCCGTGAGCGTGGAATTGCCGATCATGAACGCCAACGCCGTGAATGTGGGGACAAGTGAAAACCGAATACTCATCCTTCGAACAAACAAACTATGGCGGAAAAATCAATGGATAGATTGCCACGGATGGAAGGTTTGTGATCGGACTGCGGGATCTCTTGGCCCACGTGGCCTTCCATCAAACCACTCGTCGTGGGCTTCTTATGGCACTGCGTTTTCGCGCCCACGGAAATATCCACCAGATGAATCGTCTCCGTGGTCTTTTCCGGCATGGCGAAGGCGCGGCGGGTGGTGCCGCAAGGGCATTGCTGCGCCTCGATCTCGTCGAAATGGGTTACGATGGCTTATTGCATGGCAAGTTCGTTCGGCTCGATTTCCTCCAACTTGATCGTACCGTTTTCATCGACCCTCATCACAGCCATGGTTTCGATGATCAGGGGCGCGGGCGCGCTCGGCGTTGATCTGCTTATGCGCCTCGTTGGTCTGGTGTTATTGTTTGAAAAGCTCCCGCATGTCCACGGCGGCGATGCGTGGATGGGGTATCATGTCACCCCATCAACGCCCGCCGAGCGTTTCACCCCTCGCGGGGATGAGAATCATTTTCCGGCCGCCTGTATACGAACGTTTGTAATTGAGATAATGAAAGCGAACGCATCCATTTTTGGAATTGCAATCGAACGCATCCAACGTTAGCAAGCCGCAATGCGAATCAAGACGGTGGACACTCTCGGCGAGCTGGTCAGGGATCAGCGGAAGCAGCGTGGCTGGTCGCAAAGTCGGCTGGCGGAGAAAGTCGGAGTCAGCCGGTTGTGGGTGGGACAGTTCGAAAACGGCAAGGAAAGTGTGGAACTGGGGCTGGTGCTGAAAACCCTGCGCGCGCTGGATCTGAGCCTCAATGCGGGGCTTTTGAAGCGGGATTCCCATGAACGATCACCCGGCTGATTTGAGGCTCAGTGACGAAATGGGTTGAAATGCGACCCGATCCGCCGCAGTAATCCCTTCCGAAGGGCAATCTGACCGTGGAAAAGGGATTGGGGATTTTTGCTCGTTGGTAATTCCTCAATCCACACCTCACCAATTCCCCACGTGTCACTCAGCGTCCATGATGTGGCGGCTTACATCCTGAAAAAGCAGGGTGAAATGTCCGCCATGAAGCTACAGAAGCTCGTTTACTACTCCCAGGCCTGGTCTTTGGTCTGGGACGAGAAACCGCTTTTTCGTGCACAGATCCAGGCTTGGGCGAACGGGCCTGTCGTCCGCTCCCTCTATGATGAGCACAAGGGCAAATTTTCTGTTAGCGATTGGCCAAAAGGAGATCATCGCAAGGTCAAGGGTGAGGAGAAATCGACGATTGACTCCGTTTTGAAATTCTATGGGGACAAGTCCGGTCACTGGCTCAGCGAGTTGACCCACAGGGAACATCCTTGGCGCGATGCACGAAAGGGCTTGTCCGAAGACCAGCGCTCCGAACGAGAGATCACCCTCGCAGCCATGTCCGAGTATTACGGGGCACTTTGACGCAGGACAGTCATGGGCAAGAACCGCGCCAAGAAAACCCCGAAGATCGCGAAGGGGAACCAGCCGCTCGGGCTGAAATCCGTGCCAACCGGCGTTTCGGGCGAGGGGCAGGGACACCCAACACCCCTGTGGAGGCTCTCCAGCATTGACTGGGATAGCCCATGGTGTCCTTCCAAATGTGTTGATCAGGGTATCCGGGAAATACACAGTTGGATGGCCAATCTGGAAGGGATGCCATGGGTGCAAATCCTATCCAATGGCAGCCATGTCGTCGGCACTGACGGGATAATCCCAGAGGCCAGGAAACGAATCATCGCCTTGGGCAAAGCGGAATGGCAAGACCACCTCTGCTCCCTGAGAAAAACCGGTAAACAACGGCTATGGGGCTTCCTCCGCGCGGGCATATTCCATGTGCTCTGGTGGGACCCGGAACATGAGGTGTATGAGTCGAAGAAGAAGAATACCTAGATGGTGCATTTCACCATTCTCATCACGAGGTGGTAGGCGGGTTCGTAAATCTCGTTGTGCTGATCATTGGGAGTGATGCTTCCGTGAAAAAGAGCGTTTCGTAGTCCATAGAGCACTTCGATCAGCGCTCCAAAAACCTTACGCTGGTTATCCACGAAACGGATGCCGTCGATCTGCGCACAATCACGCTGAGATGGCGGCACAAGAACACTCTCGATGATTCGCGGCGCCGCTAACCGGTAAAGGTTAAGCAGGTGCCCGCGCACCTCAGGCACCTGCTTCTGGAAATCCGGATTGTCCTCTAATTCCTGTTTGTCATACCCATCTTGGACGAACTGAAATTTCACTGTGGTGGCCGTAGTGACAGATGCGGTAATCTTGCCCGCTGCTGGGACTCCACGTTCAACTTTCAATATCTGATTACGGTGTGTCTTCGTTTCAGAGGTAGTCCGATTTTCGCCAACATCTACGATGGTGAATGAGATTCGCCCTTTCCGGCCATCTACGACACACTCTTCCAAACGACGGTGAAGCATTGCCAGCCATCGGCGGAACTCTTCAGCATCCTCCGTTTCATTTTGCCATCCAGCCTCAGTGTCACGAGCGGATCTTGGCTTTACCGTGATCATCGGAGTGATCCTGTTGAAGACGACATTTGATCCGGCCTTGATTCCATCCAGCATCTTGCGGTCGCTTTCATCGCCATAGGTCTCCGTCATCCAGGCATTGAATGGAATCCACGCCTTTATGAAATGGCTGAACCAGTCGATCTGTGCTGCTTCACGCCAGCGGGGAAGATTGTCTCTAAGTGTTGGCATGATCGTTATAGCTATTTGATGAATCGTATTGCCGCCTCTTCTCCCTCCTCGATTGCCACTTCCACGGCGCTTTTGGCTTTGGCTAAGAGGGCGTGGGCTTCCTGTCGGGCTGCGTGGGCTTGGCGGACTTGGTTGATGATCTGGGTGGCTATTTGTTGAGGGATTTTGGGGATGGGGAGTTTGAGAAGATCGCGCTCCGAGATCGCGGGATAGAGACTGGCGCTGGTGTGGAGATCCATTAGCTCGCAGACGATGGGGAGGCGCAGGTAGGTGAGCAGGACTTCGGGGGCGATGCCGACAGGGTTCAGCACGACGAATCCCGAGGAACAGACGTGGCCATGTTGCTCCGGCGCAACGATGGCGCTCAGGCGGCGGATCGGGCGGACGGTGGAGGTGATGATGTCTCCCTTGTGGACTTTCTGGCACGCGCGGCTCGGTGCTTTGTCTGTTGGTGTGGCTTCGCTTGTGGCGGTGCCGTCGCTGCGCAGGCCGCTGATTTCGATGTAGTCGAAGCTATCGGCCTCGTGCAGGGAGGCCTTGAAAGTCTCATGCCGAGCCGGAGCGATATCAGCAACGATAAGTCCGTCGGCACTGAGTTTCGCGAGCAGTTGGGCGACGCGAGGAGCGAAATAATCGGAATCGAACCTCTCAGCGCTTAGAGCATCGGTGGCGCTGCCTGAATAGGTAAGGGGCGTAGGTGGATTCCAGTTTTGAAGCTCAAGAGCGTTTAAGAGAGTTTGTTCAGCATTGACTTGCGAGGCGGTCGCCTCACGGCGTTTCGCAAGTGCCGTAAGCACGATATCTGAAACTCTCCTTTGAATGTTGTCGCTTAGTATGGGAACTGGAATCTCGCGGACTTTTTGCAACGATATTCCCTGCTGCACCATGCCCGACGCGTAACGATGCATGTGGTCTTGTCCGTAGCACGAGTTTAAGTAGGCGATCACAAATCCCGGAAGAAATCCGGAAGCAGGATTGAAAGATATACGCGTGACGTCTTGGTCAATATTCGCTGGAAGGACTTCGCTTGTTACCAACGCGCACGCACCGACAGTGCCACGGGTAGATAAAATGACATCGTTTTCAGCTAGCGAGGATCTTTGGTTTGTTTCGTGAACAGATAGCGCAAGCGGATCTGCGGAATCACGGTTGCTGAACCAATCTTTGGCATTCTTTGCGGTGAGCATGACCACAGGGGACGATTCATCTACAACGTGATATCCATGTGGCCCGTCTGTCACATTTGCGAAATCACCGATAAATTTTCTCGGTAATGTAGAGAGCGCGGATACTTCGTGGAGATACTGCTTCAAAAAGAACTCAGCTTCAAAACGCACCTCGGGATTCATTGAACTCAGTGCGACCACCGAAACTTCGGGAGTGTAAGATTTTTTGTGTAAGTAGGGTTCCGCCGATAGGCAGTTAGTTGTTGGGCATGCGGTCGGCAAATTCGATGGTGAAGTGGCTCAGTGCGCTGGGCCAGTTGCGGACGGC
>JBJONG010000016.1:0-83209 GCA_046051965.1 Verrucomicrobiota bacterium | reverse complement strand
GGACGGTGGCCGTCCGCAACTGGCCCAGCGCACTGAGCCACTTCACCATCGAATTTGCCGACCGCATGCCCAACAACTAACTGCCTATCGGCGGAACCCTACTTACACAAAAAATCTTACACTCCCAGATTGAGACTGCAACCGTGCCTCCTTACCCCAAAGGGGATGCATCATGCAGAATTCCAGTCCTTTTTCTCCTTCTTATCTGCGTCTATCCTGTTCATCTGCGGTTCATTTCTTCAATTTGTACGGTTTTTCCCTAACTTGATCGCCCTGTCCGTATTCTCCGTAATGGGTTTATTCCCCCAAACGATTCTGAAATACCTCATAGATCCATTTGCGTGGCCCGGCGTAAACACAGGTGATCGTTCTCCGCCCTTCGATGATCTCGTATTCGAAAATCACGCGATGGGAGCCGACGCGGAGGCGGTAAAAGCCTTCGAGTTCATCGGTCAGGGGCTTGATGTCTCCTTTTTCTTCCGCAAGTTGTTTGATGGCGAGGCGGATCGCGTGGCGTGGTGACGGGGAAAGGCGGCGCAGATAGTCGATCACCTCATCCTGGATGCGCACGGGAATCATAGCTCGTCCAAGGAGGATAGTTCGTGATAGCGAGCCTTGCCTTCGCGGTGTTTGCGGATGGCGGCCATCGCCTTGGGTTCGGCGAGAATCTCCATGGTTTCCGCGATGGCTTCCATGCGTTCGATCGAAACCAGCACGGCGACTGCACGACCCTGTTTGGTGATGGTTACCGGGTGATCCGCCGCCTCCTCCACAATGGCGGAAAACTTCTGCTGGGCGTTCTTGATCGTGTAGCTGTCAGCCATAATGAAAGTCTCTACCTTTTCGCTAAAAAAGGAAGAGATAATTCAATCGAGCCGATCATGCCAGAATCCCCTTCACCACCTTCGCGGGCTCCACGCCGGTGGGCTTGTGGTTGAGGCCTTGGAAGCGGAAGGTGAAGCGGTTGTGATCCATGCCGAGGCAGTTGAGGATGGTGGCGTTTAGGTCGCGGATGTGGACGGGGTTTTCGATGATGTTGTAGGAATAGTCATCGGTCGCACCGTAGCTGATGCCGCCTTTCACGCCGCCGCCGGCGACCCATGTGCTGAAGCAGCGGCCGTGGTGATCGCGGCCTGAGCCGAGATCGCCTTGGCTATAAACGGTTCTCCCGAACTCGCCGCCCCAGATGACGAGCGTGTCTTCCAGCAGGCCTCGCTGTTGCAGATCGGTGATGAGTGCGGCGGTCGGTTGGTCGGTGTCGCGGCACTGGTTGGCGAGGTGGGTCTGGAGGTGGCTGTGCTGATCCCAGCCGCGGTGGAAGAGCTGGGTGAAACGCACGCCGCGTTCGGCCATGCGGCGGGCGAGGAGGCAGTTGTAAGCGTAGGTGCCGGGAATGCGGGAGTCAGGGCCGTAGAGGTCGAAGACCCAGTCGGGTTCATCCGAAAGATCAGCCAGCTCCGGGGCGGATGTCTGCATGCGGAAGGCCATTTCGTATTGGCTGATGCGGGTGAGGATTTCCGGATCGGCCATGTTGTCGTGGCGGATCTGGTTCAGGGTGGCGAGGTCGTCGAGCATCTTGCGGCGGTCGTTGCGCGCCATTCCGGTGGGGTCGTTGAGGTATAGAACGGGATCCGCGCCGCTACGGAATTGCACGCCCTGGTGGTTGGAGGGCAGGAAGCCGCTGCCCCAGAGTCGGGAGAAAATGGGTTGGTCGGGGTTTTTGCCGGTGCCTTGGGATACAAGCACGACAAATGAGGGCAGATTTTCGTTCATGCTGCCGAGGCCGTAGGATACCCATGAACCCATGCTGGGGTTGCCGGGAAACTGCGAGCCGGTGTTGATGAAAGTGATGCCGGGATCGTGGTTGATCGCCTCGGTATGCATCGAGCGGATGACGGCGACGTGATCCGCAACCTTTGAAGTGTAGGGCAGGAGGTCACTGATCCATTGGCCGCTCTCGCCGCGCTGGGCGAAGTTCGCGAGGCTTTTGCAGACGGATAAATTTTTCTGGCCGGAAGTCATGCCGGTGAGGCGCTGACCCTGGCGGACGGAATCCGGCAGATCCTGGCCGTGGACTTTTTCGAGATGGGGTTTGTAGTCGAAAAGGTCGATGTGGGACGGGCCACCGGATTGGAAGAGGTAGATCACGCGTTTTGCTTTTGGCGCGAAGTGGGAGGGCGCGGCGGCAGAAGCACTGGCCAGCGATTTCGCATCCGCTGCGAGTAGGGTGCGGGCGGCCATTGCGCCGATGCCGAGGCCTGTCAGGCCGAGGAAGCTGCGGCGGGAAAGCGAGTTGAGGTGTGTGTCGAGGGGGTTCATGGGCGGTTGATGAATTCGTCGAGGTTGATGAGAGTGGAGCCGAGGATGGCGTAGGCGGCTTCTTCGGGTGTGCCGGCGAGAACTTTTGCGTCGTCTTGGTTGGCGGTGAAACGGTCCAGGTGGCGGGCGAGGGATTTTTCCAACACCTCCATCTCGGAAGTGGTAGGTTCGCGTCCGGTGGTAAGTTGGAAGCCGTGGGTGAGGCGGGAGGTGGCGGATGGGCCGCCTTCCGCAATCATACGTTTTCCAAGGGCTACTCCGGCCTCGACGAACTGTGGCTCGTTCATCACGACCAGCGCCTGCAAGGGTGTGTTGGTGGCGCCTCGCACGACGGCGCAGGTCTCGCGGGTGGGGGCGTCGAAAATGGCGAGCACCGGTGGCGGTGAGGTGCGTTTCCAAAATGTATAAAGGCTGCGGCGGTGAACGGAATCGCCAAGGCCGGGGATGAATATCTGGGCGGTAAAGGGGTTCCCCTCGTAACCGAAGTGGCTGATCTCACGCCATAGATCCGGTTGCGGCGGATGGACACCCGGGCCGCCGATGGCTGGGTTGAGCAAGCCGCTGACGGCGAGCGCCTGATCACGGATGATTTCTGCGGGAAGGCGTGTGCGTGGCGAGCGGGCGAGCAGTTCGTTGCGCGGATCTTTCTCAAGATGCTCTGGGGTGGAGGCGGCGGAGCGGCGGTAGGTTTCCGAGGTCAGGATGGTTTTGAGAGAATGCCGGAGGTTCCATCCGTTTTCGACGAGATCGACGGCCAGCCAATCCAGCAGTTCGGGATGGGTGGGCCAGGAGCCTTGGTTGCCGAAATCACCGGCGGTTTCCACGAGACCGCGGCCGAAGACCATCTGCCAGGTGCGGTTTATGGCCACGCGGGCGGTCAGCGGATGGTCGGGGCGGGTGATCCACTTTGCGAGGTCGAGGCGGGTCGGGTTCGCCGAAGCTTCGAGCGGCGGAAGCACGGAAAGCACGCCGGGGCTGACTTCCTCGCCGTATTGGTCGTAGGCACCGCGGATGAGGATGTGGGTTTTGCGGAGCTCCGGCTTGTGATCCATCACCATCAGGGAGGTGTGGCCGCGGTCGAGGTCGCGTTTCAAGACATTGATTTCCTCGCCCACGGTTTTGGCGAGTTCCTGTTCGAGTGATTTTCCCTGTTGCTTGATAAACTCGACCAGATCCGGTGGAGGATTCGCCTTGAAGTGTTCGAGTTCGGAAATGCGTGATTTCAACTGGGCCATGCCTCCGTCGCCGAGTGGCGACTTGTAGTCCATCACCGGCTGGGTGTTGGCATTGGTGGCACCGAGACCTGGTTCCGAGGAGGTGTTGAAAAACGCATACATGCTGAAGAATTCCTTCTGCGAGATGGGATCGTATTTGTGGTCGTGGCACTGGGCGCACTTCATCGTCAGGCCAAGGATGGAGGTGGAGACGGCATCGACCTTGTCGAGGGTGTAGTTGACGCGGTATTCCTCGGCGATGGTGCCGCCCTCGTGGGTGTTCATGCTGTTGCGCAGGAAAGCGGTGGCCGCGATCTGATCGGGGGTGGCGTTGGGGACCAGATCGCCGGCGACCTGCTCGGTGATGAACTGGTCGTAGGGTTGGTTTTTCAGGAAGGCGTTGATCACCCAATCGCGCCACGCCCACATGTCGCGGTGGTCATCGATGGAGTAGCCGTGTGTGTCGGAATAGCGGGCGGCGTCGAGCCAAGGCATGGCCATGCGCTCGGCGAACTGGGTGGAGCCCATCAGGCGGTCGATGAGTTTATCCCAGCGGTCGGAGGAATTGTCGTTGAGGAAGGCATTGATGTCCTGCGGGCTGGGCGGGAGGCCGGTGAGGTCGAGATGGATGCGGCGGACGAGCGTGTTGTCATCGGCGACGGGCGCGGCGGTAAGATTTTTTTCCTTGAGGCTCCTGTTGATGAAATGATCTACGGGATTCGCAGTAGGTGATTCCTTTTTCTTCGGTGCAACAAAGGACCAGTGCGGCTGGTATTCGGCGCCGTTCTCGATCCATTTTTCGAGCAGGGCGAGTTGCTCCGGCTTCATGGCGGGCATGTGCGCCTTGGGCGGCGGCATCACCATATCGGGGTCTTTGGAAATGATGCGCTTGATGATGTCGCTGTTTTTCGGATCGCCGGGGACGATGGCGGCGATGCCATCGCGCACAGCCACGGCTTCCTCGCGGATGTCGAGGCGGAGGTCGCCGCCCCGGTGCTCGGGGTCTTGGCCGTGGCAGAGGAAACAGTTTTCCGAGAGGATGGGGCGGATGTCGCGGTTGAAGTCCGGGCCGCCGGAGGATGTGGAGGCGAGCTTGGGTGCGGGTGTGTGGGTGACTGTCACGTCATCGAACGCTACCTGCTGGTTCGCGTCTTTGCCGTTTTTCCACACGATTCCGACGCCGATCTCCACCGCGCCCCAGTTTTTGGCGGCAGCGTGGCTGAGCATGGTTTGGGTGATGACGTAGCTCCAGGTTCTACGCTTCCACTCGCCTGGAGCAGCGTCGAGCGTGACGTCCATGGGCGGGGAGTTCAGACCAGAGGAATCGGAGGGGTTTAGCCAGAAATGGGTTTGGGCTGTGCCGGGGACGTCAGCCCGGTAGGTGGTCGATGCGGAAATGGTGAGGGTGTCGCCAACGGATAGAGAAGACCAGTTCAGCGCGGGTAACTCTTGGGAAATGGCGCAGTGTAGTCCTGGGGTGACGTGCGCGAGGAAGTATCGTTCGCCGCTGGGAGCTTTGTTGTCCGGGCTCAGCAAGGTGTTTTTTGCGACGTATTTCGTGCCGGTACCAAAACCATTCCACGAAGCGGGAACCAGCGCGGAGTATCCTACCTCGGCGGGCGCGTCTGTCTCGAAACCAGTATTGGCGAGTTCCGCTCCGGAAGTGGCGGAAAGTCCGAAGCCACTCATTGCAGCGGTAAAGAGGTTGGCGAAACGGTTCATTGTCATGGCTGTCTTCAAATAGCTCTGAGGTATCGGTGTTGTGCAGTCTCACCTACGCGGGAAATTTTCTTCACCTTTCTTTCGCGAAGCTACCCTGCCGCGAATCACCTACAATCGATTTGATGCCTGATTTTGCGCCAAAAAATTCAATCAAAATAAAGGTAGAATGCCTAAAACCTTCCCGTATATATCCATGCTTTGCGCCAAAATTTATCTTGCTGCGGGATTTTTCCGGTAACATATCGTCCACATTCCGCGACCTGTTACGATGAACGTGCGAAATGATTACTATTATTTGCCGGTGGATGACCGTGTGGCGGAGTGGGGATTCTACCTCAACACAACGGGACGGGTGCTGAATCCTGTGGCACCGGACACGCCGTATGGATTGCATCCTGAGATGTACATGTTTGACCAAAGTCCGGCCGACGTTGCGAATCCACTAGCGGCATCCCCACGTGAGAGCGGGCGTATTCTGCCGGAATTCGCGGTGGTATATGTGACTGATACCCACGGGGTCTTCGAGTCGGACGAGACCGGTGTGGTAGAGTTTGATGGACCGACGATGTTGTTCCTTTTCCCGGGGGTCTGGCATCGATACCGCACCGTGGGATTGTCGAAGGGCTGGCTCACACAGCGTTGGCTCGGTTTCAACGGGGATCTTGCCTATCGTTTGATGGCTCAGGGATTTGTCACGCCGGAAACCGCAGTGCGGACGGCAGCGAGACCGCGTCGGTTGGCGGCGGCCTTCGACCGATTGATCGACCGTGTTGCCGCCAATCCCGCGATGGATACCATCATCCTTTCCATGCGTGGTATGGACTTGCTGGCGGACTGCATCGAGTCTGCGCGGAATGGGGAAAATGAGGGACAGACAAAATCCGTTGAGGACGCTTTGGAGGGCAGCGAAGCGATTGTGAACCGTATGCTTGAAATGATTTGGGGTGGGAGCCACCGGAATCTGACGATCGATCAGCTCTGTGAGGCGGTGGGGGCAAAGCGTCGCAGTATGGAGCGATGGTTTCGCGATGCCAGAGGGCATAGCTTGTTGACCGAGCTAAACATTTGCCGCTGCCGCCGCGCACGGCGTCTTTTGGAGACGACCGACTTGCCGGTTAAAAATGTTTGTTGGCTGGCTGGTTTCCGTAGCATCGAGCAGATGCGTTTGAATTTTATTCAGACCGTAGGTGTGGCACCGGAGCATTACCGCCAAGCCCGGCGGAGGCCTTATGGCTGATTTGTTCCAAGGAACGCGTTGTGTTCCGCAGTATATTTTGTTTACGCCTTCGCCGAGGAGAAGCCGCTCTGCAGGAGCTTTTCCCTGCGCTCCCTGACGAGGCGGACGACGAGGGCGGTCCAGCCGGTTTGGTGAGAGGCGCCGAGTCCTTCGCCTGTTTCGCCGTGGAAGTATTCGTGGAAAAGGAGGAGGTTTTCCCAGTGGGGGTCGTCGGAGTAGCGTTTGGAAACCTCGCTGTCGCCGAAGCAGGGTCTGTAGCCGTCCTTGTTCTTGGTGAAAAGGGAGATGAGGCGGTCGCAGAGGTCGATGGCGATCTCGCGCAGGGTGCATTGCTTTCCAGATCCTGAGGGATGCTCGACTTTGAAGGAGTCCCCATAGAAATAGTAATAACGTTCGAGTGCCTCGATGAGGATGAAGTTGGTGGGGAACCAGATGGGGCCGCGCCAGTTTGAGTTCCCGCCGAACATGTCGGTGTTGGATTCGCCAGGGGTGTACTGCACCTGATGGGTGGAGCCGGCGTACTGAAAGACGAAGGGATGTTCGCCGTGGGCTTTGGAGAGCGAACGGATGCCGAAATCGGAGAGGAATTCCTTAGGGTCGAGCATGTAGGCGAGGCTCTGGCGGAGACGCACTTCGGACGGGATGGCAAGAAGAACGCGGCCCGAGGATTTTTTGCCGGGGATGCGGTTGACGGTGACGTACTTCAGAAGCTCCGGCTTGTTGACGAGGAACCAGTCCATGCGTTTCCGGAACCCTGGGAGGGCGTCGATGGTTTTCTGCTTGAGGACGGTGACAGCGGAAAGGGGCAGCAATCCGACGAGGGAGCGGATGCGGAGGGGGATGGGAGGTTCGTCGCCGACGATGAGCTGGTCGTAGTAAAACTGATCCTGCACGTCCCACAGGCCGTTACCGCCGAGGGAGTTGATGGCATCGCAGATGTTGACGAAGTGTTCGAAAAACTTGGAAGCGATGTCCTCGTAAGCGGGTTTGGTGAGAGCAAGTTCGAGTGCCATGGAAAGCATGGTGAGGCAGTAGAAGCCCATCCACGCGGTGCCGTCCGCCTGCTGGAGATAGCCGCCGCCGGGGAGGGCGTGGGAGCGGTCGAAGACCCCGATGTTGTCCAGTCCAAGGAAACCACCGCCAAAGACATGGCGCCCGTCCAAGTCCTTGCGGTTCACCCACCAAGTGAAGTTGAGCAGGAGTTTCTGGAAGGCTTTTTCCAGGAACAGGATGTCGCGGCTGCCTTTGTTATCGGCGATTTTATAAACGCGCCAGACTGCCCAGGCGTGGACGGGTGGGTTTACATCGGAGAAATTCCATTCGTAGGCGGGGAGCTGTCCATTGGGGTGCATGTACCACTCGCGGAGCAGGAGGAGGAGCTGGTTCTTCGTAAAATGGGGATCGACCCCGCAGAACGGGAGCATGTGGAAGGCCGTGTCCCATGCGGCGAACCACGGGTATTCCCATTTGTCCGGCATGGAGAGGATGTCCTTGGCGTGGAAGTGCGGCCAGTCATGGTTGCGTCCGCTTAGCCGTTGTGCGGGCGGGTGAGGCGTTTCCTTGTCGCCCTTCATCCATGTTTCCACAACGTAGTGGAAAAACTGTTTCGTCCAGAGGAGCCCTGCGTAGCCTTGGCGGCAGATCAGGGTTTCGTCCTCGGAGATGCCCTTGGGGATGATATCGTTGTAGAATTCGTCGGCCTCGCGGATGCGTTCTTCGAACGTCTCGTTGAAGCCCGTGAGTCCGGAAAGGCCGTTGTCATGCTCGCTTGGGTGGAGGCGGCAGCGGATGGTGATCGATTGCCCGGCGGGGACGTTGAGAACGTAATGCGCGGCGGCCTTGGTGCCGTGTGGTTTAGGCGAGACGGCGTTCTTTTCCTTCTGGATGATGTGGCGGTGAAACGCGTCCTTGGTGTGGGGAGTGGTGTTTTGCCTGTCGCCTAGGGACTCGTGATTCGTCTCATTCTCGGTGAAGAGCCATTGGGCATTGGCACCGGCAACGGTGGGGTCGATGTGGAAACGGAAATTCCCGAGAATGCCGTGCTCAATGAGGAGCGAGCCGCCGTCGAGACGGATGCTTGGTTTTTTCAAAGGAGATTCGGGATCTGTGCCCCAAGTCCAGGTATTGCGGAACCATACGGTAGGGAGTACGTGGAGCGGAGCGTCTTCCGGACCACGATTGGTAACCGTGATGCGCCATAAGATATCCTCCGGGCTGCGCTTGGCCATTTCCTGGACAATGTCGAAGTATTTTCCCTCCTCGAAGATGCCCATGTCTGCCAGCTCCAGCTCGGGGCCTAGGCGTCCGAGGCGTTCGTTCTCAACGCGGATGTCGGTGTAGGGGTATTTCTCCTGCGGATACTTGTAGAGTGCCTTGGTGTAGGAATGGGTTGGGGTGGAATCGAGGTAGTAATAGCATTCCTTCACGTCCTCGCCATGGTTGCCCTCGTTGCCGCCGAGGCCGAAGAGGCGCTCTTTGAGGATCGAGTCCTTGCCGTTCCAGAACGCGGGGGAAAGGCAAAGGCGGCAGCCGCGGTCACACCAGCCCTGGAGGCCATCCTCGCCCCAGCGGTAGGCGCGACGTCGCGCTTGGTCGTGGGGAAAAGCGACCCATGCATTGCCATGATCCGAGTAGTCCTCGCGGACAGTGCCCCACTGCCTTTCCGAGAGGTAAGGACCCCAGCGTTTCCAGTCCTGTGTGCGCTTCTCCTCTTCGGAAAGTCTAATCGATTCCTGATTCATGAAATGGTCTGCGAACGCAGGGTTAGCAGGTTCCGTGCGAAAGGGGAAAGCTTGTTCATCGCCCGGTGAGTCGGATGAGTGTGGAAAGGATGCGACCGCGCTCCTCCATCTCATGGGGGGGAAGGTTAAGCCGAAGCCTCCAGTTCGCATTGCCAGTGGTGCCCGGGGTGTTGATGCGGTCTTTCAGCTCGAAGAGATCAGTGACCATGAGGACGGCGTAGCGGGAATTCGATTCGAGCAGGGATTTCAACAAACGCCAGTGGAGCGCATCGGTGTATGCCGGCCAAATGTTATCTGGCGGGATCGGAATACCGGAGAATCCTGCCAAAAGACGGAGGGCATGGGCACAGCCTTCAGCCGCCCAGTGCCCCTGCTCCGTGGGTTGATCCCGTTGGAGTTGTATCGTCTGGCGGCAGTTTTCCCAAGTCGCACAAAGGGAATCGTGATCGTGAGTGGAGTAGGTGGCGAAGGAGTTTTCTGGAAACACGTCGCCGAGGACAGGGGAGCCGTCTGCGTAGGAATCCCAATGGGGGATGCGATAGCCCGATATGCCGAGCTCGTCGAGATGGGGGCGGACGTATTCGGGAACCCAGCCGAGATCTTCCGCGATGATCTCAGCGTCGCCTGCGGCATCAAGGATGGCACGCAGGCGGAAGTCGCCATTGGCGCGGTTGATAGCCTTGTGCTCCGAGGTGTCATCGGGATGGCTGAACCAGCGTGGCAGTTTGCCGTCGGTGAGTTTTTCCGCCTCATGCCAGCTGAGACCTAGGAATTCGGAGTTCATGCGCGGGTGCCATGGGAATCCGTAGATCCGGTAGAAGCCGAGTATGTGGTCGATGCGGAACATGCTGAAGATTTGCGTAAGTCGAGTGATGCGCTCCCTCCACCAAGCAAAGCCTGTCCGTGCCATAGCCTCCCAATCGTAAAGCGGGACACCCCAGTTTTGCCCCCATTCGTGGATGAAGGGGTTATCGGCGCAGTAGCCTTCCGGTGGGGTGCCGCCGAACCAGTTCGTGTGGAATCCGGAGCGGTTGAAAAATACGTCCGCGGAGTGAAAGGAGACACCGATGGGAAGATCGCCCATGAGTTTCACCCCGCGACAGTCGGCGTAGGAGCGGAGATCCAGCCATTGGCGAAAGCAAAGCCATTGCCCGTAGGCGAAGGCTTCAAGACGTGAGTCGATCTGAGCGGGATTCTCTGTTCGCAGCGATGCAAGGAGCGCGCGCGCGCCCATCGGGGTGCGCGACTCTTCCGGCCATTCGTCCCATGTGAGATGGGAGCCGTGGATTTCCATTAGGAGCTTGAACAAACAGTAATCCGGCAACCATGCGGCGTTGCCGTGGCGGAATGCCTGAAAATCGGCTTCGAGGGCGGGGTCCGGTTTTCCATGGAAGCGTGCGAAGGAGATTTCAAGCAGGTGGCTCTTCACCGCACGGACGGCAGGATAGTCGATCAGATGGCTGGCAAGGTGTGAACCAAGGGAGGCGCGGGCGGCATCGATTTCCGCGTGCGTGATGCAAGGAACCGTCTCCGGCTCGAAGGCTAGATAAATGGGATCGAGCGCGATGGATGAAATGCTTGAGTATGGGCTTTCGTCCGCGCCGTTTTCATTGATGGGCAGCAACTGGAGGAATCCGACATGGTGAGCTGCCGCCCAGTCGATCCAATGCCGAACGGATGCCGTATCACCTATGCCGAGATCACCGCTGCGACGGGTAGAGAATGCGGGGATGAGTATGCCAGTTGTTTTCACCGGCCGTATTCAACCCCGCTTGTCTTCTTCTTCTAGGAAAATTTCCGAAAGCCTGAAACAGCGACGAGCAAGCTCACGGGCATCGTTGTCACTGATGAGGGCGACGCCTTCTTCGCTGACTTCAGCCAGAAAAATTTTCCATGCGTTTTTGGCGACCTTTTCCGGGTCGAGCTTGCGCCGTGGTTTTTGTGACTGCGGGCGGCTTTCCTGCGTCTTCTCGCGTGCTTCGGGTTGTTCCTTTTGCGAGGCATGGTGTTGAGGATTTTCCTGCACGAGGGAAACGGTTTCCTCAATCACGGTAGATTCCTGCGGAAGGGATGTCTCGGATGCTTTTTGGCCGGACTTTCCTTTTCCACGGCGGCGTCGGTTGCTGCGCTTCTGTTCCGTCTTGACAGCAGTATCGGCTTCAGCGGCTGCCGTGGCGGCTGGCTCTTTGGGGGATGATTCCAAATCCGCGGATTTCCGCGGAGGTTTGTTGGAGATCCTTCGAACCTTGGGTTCACGGTTTGCTTCGTCGGATCCGACGTCTGCTTGCGGAGGCATAATGATTTGGTGGATGCGGAAAAGTGAGGCCGCTTAGAAGTTGTCGATGTCGTCTCCGTTCTCAGGCGCGGCGGGATTGGTGAGATTGGAAGCGCCGTCCTTGCCTTTCGACAATAGATCAAAGTCCGGGTTTCTCGCATTGGAGTCATCACCCCGACGATAAATGTATTCATTGCCCCAAGGATCCATGATTCTTACGTTCGCCGCAGTTCCTTCAATCCAGCTCTGGTTTTTGGTATTGGGATCCAATTCGGCGAGATAGATTTTTCCAGTGGGTGGATTGAGAGTGCCGTTGTAATAAAGGAGTTTGTAAAGTTCGTTGGTGTTGCTGGTAGCTGGATAAGCCCCGTTATCCGACTTGTATTCCTCCAGAGCTCTCGAAAGGAGGCTGATCTGGATGGCGGCTTGTGAATCCATCTGCTTTCTGGTCACGTAATTATAACCACCCATTGAGATTCCCGCGAGGATTGCGATGATGGTCATCACAATGAGGAGTTCGATGAGCGTGAAGCCCCGGCGATTTGGCGGTAAAGTATGGGTTTTCATGGTGAAATGGAATTTATGAACATACACCGTTAACGGAAGATTACACGTGAAAACCGTTGGATCACTGGTCGCTCATTTCCGAGATCATCTTGATCAGCGGAAGGAAGAGTGCGAAAACGATGGCACCGACAACAAGAGCGAGCATCACGATCATCATCGGTTCAAGGATGGACGTCAGCGCGGTTACGGCGTTGTCCACCTCATCATCGTAAACATCAGCGATTTTCAGAAGCATTTCAGGGAGCTGACCGGTTTCCTCGCCCACGTCCACCATGGAGATGACCATACTGGGGAAAACACCGCTTGAGGATAGAGGGGTAACTATGGATTCACCCTCTTTGACCGCTTCGTGGATTTTGTTGATGGCTTCCGAAATGATCACGTTGCCCGCCGTGTCGCGGGTGATGTTGAGTGCCTGAAGGATCGGTACACCGGATGTCACCAAGGTGCCAAGCGTGCGGGCGAAACGGGACACAGCGGACTTGCGGGTGACATCACCCAACACGGGCAGGTTGAGTTTGAGTTTATCGAAAAGCAGGCGCCCACCCTTGGTTTTACTGAATGCGTTGAGAGCCGCGACAATGATGCCGATTCCGACAAAAACCCAGACTACGTTCGGTATGCCGACGATGGGTCGATTCAGACAGAATTCGGAGAAGCCGAACACGATTTGTGAGATCAGAGGGAGATCGGAATCCGTTTCCGAGAACATCTCCTTGAATTTCGGAACGATGAAAATCATCAGGAAAACAAGGATGGCCACGGCGATGAACATGACGATGGCCGGATAGACCATCGCGGAAACAATCTTGTTCTTCAGCTTCTGAGCCTTTTCCTGGTACTCTGCGAGACGGTTGAGAACGACTTCAAGAACACCTCCGAGTTCCCCGGCTTTGACCATGTTCACATAGAGCTTGTTGAACATTTTAGGATGCTGTGCGAGGGACTCTGAAAACGTGGATCCTCCTTGCACCGAATCGGCAAGGGAGTCGATCGTATACTTTAAGACGGGGTTTGGCTCCTGTTTCCCAAGGACGGTGAGCGAGCGTAGCAGCGGGAGGCCTGCATCGATCAGAGTCGCTAGCTGGCGGGTGAAGACCATAAGAACCTTGGGCTTCACAGTGGAATTGCGTTTTCCGAGAGAAAGGTTGGCCGGTTTGGCCTTCTTTTTTACCGAGGATTTCGAGGCGATGCCGGGCTTGCCCTTGCCGTCCTCGGCGATATGGGTGGGGTAAAGACCCTGCGCGCGGAGTTTTTGTACGGCTTCAGCCTCGGTGGCGGCTTCGAGTTCGCCGTTGGCTTGTTCGCCTTTTGCATCGAGGGCTGTATAGTGGAAGTTGGGCATGGCGTTTTTTAATAGAGCTTGGATGATGAAAGAACAACGGATGGGCTTTGGCTATGGAAAAATCACGGCGGATCAAGTGTATTTCAGGACTTCCTCTATCGTTGTTTTGCCAAGATAGATATTGCGAAGGCCATCTTCGCGGAGGGTATTCATACCCAGCTCGATGGCTTTTTGTTTGATGACCACGCTAGGCGCGCGTGCGGTGATGAGCTCTCGGATGGGTTCGGTGATGTTTAACAGTTCGTATAGTCCCGCGCGTCCGCGGTATCCGGACTGGCCGCAGATTTCGCAGCCCGCTCCGGTATAGAACTGCTTGTCACCGAGTTCGTGGGGGGAAATCCCAAGCTGGGAGAGCAAGGCTTCATTTGGCTCGTAAGGACTCTTGCACTCCACACAGATTGTGCGCACGAGACGCTGGCCGAGAACTCCTTCCAAGGATGCGGCGACCAGGAATGGCTCGCATCCCATGTCAATGAGGCGGGTGACGGCACCCGGAGCGTCATTGGTGTGTAGCGTGGAAAGAACCAGGTGCCCGGTTAGCGCTGCCTGGATGGCGATGGTGGCAGTTTCCTTATCGCGCATTTCCCCGATCATGATACGGTCGGGATCTTGGCGTAGGAATGCGCGGAGAATGCGCGGGAAATCCAAGCCGATCGCCTCGTTGATAGGGATTTGGATGATGCCATCGATGTCGTATTCGACGGGATCCTCGGCGGTGAGGAGTTTCGCATCGATGGTGTTGATACGGCGGAGCCCTGCGTAGAGTGTGGTGGTCTTGCCCGCACCGGTGGGGCCGGTGACGATGAAGATTCCGTTGGGTTTCTCGATGGTCTCGCTGATGTAATTGTAGATGTTCGGGGGGAGGCCTAGATTTTCAAGGGATAGGTTTACCGAGGAGCGGTCAAGGACACGCAGCACGATGGACTCGCCATGGTGGGTGGGGAGGGTGGAAACCCGCATGTCCACCTGCTTCTCGCCGATTTGTTTCACGATACGTCCATCTTGCGGGATGCGTCGCTCGGCGATGTTGAGGTTTGCCATGACTTTGACGCGGGAAAGAATGGGCAGGGCGAGATGCACCGGTGGAGGCGCCATCTCGTAGAGCGCGCCATCCACACGGTAGCGGATCTTGAAGTCCTTCTCGAAGGGCTCGAAATGGATGTCCGAGGCCTTTTCCTTGATCGCTTGGTAAAGGACGAGATCCACGTAGCGGATGATGGGAGCGGAGTTCGCCTCGGCCTCGGCGCTGGCTTCATCAAAATTCTCAGAATTGCTGTCGAGCTGGGCGAGGATGTCCCCCATCGCTTTTCCTTCGCCGCCATAGCATTCGTTGATTTTCGCCTCAACGAGGTAATCGGGTGCGACGACGATGACAATTTCTCGACCGAGGGCGAAACGAAGATCCTCGACGGTTTGCGGATTCAGCGGATCTACCAGCGCCACATGGAGGCCTTGGTCATCCAGATTCACCGGAAAAGCACCATGCAGGCGAGCCGTGCCGGCGGGAACCAGATCAAGCAGCGCGTCAGGTGGAGTCCAGTTTCGAAGGTCAACCAGGTTTGCTCCAAGTTCCGACGCGAGAATGGGCCATACGTCGTCCTTGGATTGTATGACTTGGAAATCAGCCAGAAGCTCGGGCACGCTTTTCCCGCTGTTATCGATTTCTGCGAGGATTTCCTCGGAGAGGGACGCGTCGATCAGGCTGCGGGCTTGAAAAAGGTCTAAGAGTTGTCGGTTATCCATCTGGGGAAAAATCAACTTTCAAAATTCAAGTTTCAAGGATGAGGCCGAATTTTGAGATCGCTGGTTGGGGTTTGAAGTATAGGTTTGAAGCATAAGGTCAGTCGAAATCCCCCATGGTGGCGTGAACTACCTCTGAACCGGAGGTGAGGCCGGCAAGGACTTTGCGGATGCCGTCCTCGCGCAGAGTGCGCATGCCGAGTTCGCGGGCGCGGCGGCGGAGTTGGCTGGTGGTCAGGCCGCCGTTGACCATGCCACGGACTTCGTCATCAATATTGAAAAGTTCGAAGATGCCCATCCGTCCGCGGTAACCGTTGCCTCGGCATTTCGGACAGCCGACCGGGCCGAAGATAGATGCCTGGGCGACACGTATGGCATCAAGGCTAAGCGCGCGCATTTCCTTATCGTTTAATCCTGCCGGAGCCTTGCAAACGGGGCAAAGCTTGCGGACGAGACGTTGGGCAAGGACAGAGCGGACGGCGGAGGCGATGAGGAAAGGTTTCACTCCGATGTCGGCGAGACGCGCGATGGCGGAAGGAGCGTCGTTTGTGTGAAGGGTGGAGAAAACGAGGTGCCCGGTTAGCGAGGCGTTGATAGCGATGTTGGCAGTCTCCGCATCACGGATTTCCCCGATCATGATGATGTTCGGAGCTTGGCGTAGCATGGCGCGGAGTGCGGCGGCGAAAGTCATGCCGATCTCCGTTTTCACCATAACTTGGTTGATGCCGGGCAGTTCATACTCAACGGGATCTTCGACGGTGATGATCTTTTTGTCCGGCTTGTTGATGACGTTGAGGCAAGCGTAGAGAGTGGTGGTTTTGCCCGAACCAGTGGGGCCGGTCACAAGTAAGATGCCATCCGGCAGTTTCAGCAGGCTTTCGAATTCGGCTTGGTCATCGGAGAAAAACCCAAGTTCCGGGAGTCCCAGAAGGAGGGCTGTTTTGTCGAGTATCCGCATGACGATGGATTCGCCGTGGTTCGATGGTACGGAAGAAACGCGGAGATCGACTTCCTTGTCACCCATCTTTAGTTGGATGCGGCCGTCCTGCGGGAGTCGCTTTTCGGCAATCGACATGCTGCCGCTCATAACCTTAAGGCGGGCGATGACGGCGGGGAGAAGTTTTTTTGGATGCGTGTCCACATGAACGAGCTTGCCGTCGAGGCGGTAGCGTATCCGCACTGATGTTTCCAGTGGCTCGATGTGGATGTCCGAGGCTCTTAGGCGAAACGCTTCGGTAAGCGTTTGTTGGACGAGGCGGATGATGGGGGCATCGTTTGTCTCGATACCCGCTGCCGAGTCACCGGTTGAGACCAAGAAACTGTCGTCCTTATTTTCCTGACGATTATCCGAGACCTTGTAGAACTGCATCAAATGGTGGTTGATGTCGCTGTGTGTGGCACAGGCGAGATTCAATTCACGTCCGATCACGTGAGGCAGGCTGTCCAGGGTCTCGAAATCGAGGGGGTCAGCTACAGCAACAGTCAGATAAAGACCATCGTCGGTCACGGGAATGACGCGGTAGCGGCGCGCGGTGTCTTCGGAGACAGTGAGAATAACCGCAGGATCAAAGTGGAAACCAGCGAGGTCAACGAAAGGTATGCCCGCATTCGATGCGAGTGTTTCGGCAACCTGGGTTTCAGTAACTTCCGAACGGTTGATAAGGTGCTGAACGATTGTCATTCCGCCGGGCAGCGAGGCGCGTGCGGTTTTTATTTGTTCGGCATCGATAATGCCGCCTTCCACGAGTAGTTCAGCGAGATAATCTTCGTTAGTAAACACAGGGATGCTTTGCTGGGAATGGTATTTTGGGTTTGGCGGCAAAACCACCAATCTTGTTAATAGGCTTTTACGGTGGTCAAGACGGGCGGGGCTGTCAACCTGCCACATTGCGAAATGGCCGCAATGTTGGGAGGAATCTCCAACTCAGCGTTTAGTCTTTTGACTCAGAATCCGGAAATGCGCTGCCGCTTCGAGGAACCGGGCTTCCGAGGGATGGACAAAGTCGCCTATGAAGTCGTCGAAGGAAACAATGGGAGTCGACTCCAACCAATTCGACGTCCACTTCGCCAGATCTGTGAAATTCACGTCGGCGGTTAGATCTTGAAGCCCGGGGTTGCCGAAAACAGCGGAACCATGTAGGCATTGATGCAGGAGGTAAGCGCGCAAAGTGCCTTGGGGACGACGGTGGTAGAGTTTCTCCACCGTATCTCCATAGTCTATGGTCAGCATTTCTCCGCGCTTCCAGTATGGCAGCCATGATTCCAGCCAAATCCGGTATGCGTCATGGACTTCGACTGTTTGACCGTGCTTGAAATCAATGGAAAAAGCGGACGAGGGCGGTAGTTCACTCGGTGCCAGCAAGACTTCATTCATTGATCTGTCGAGCGCGACTTCTTGCCATGCCCCGTCTGCATTTCTGAAAACACGCGCGGGGAAGGCGTCCACAAGTTCATTGGAGAAAATCACGGCTTCGCCTGAGCAGTTTTGGAGTGCATCGAGGATGGATGTGTGATGCGAGACTTTGTTTCCAAAAAGGGTTTTCTGGTGCTGCGCAAGAGTAACTGAAGATTCGACAAGATGAAATCTGCTGCGGATACGGCTTAGGAAAGGAATTCGGTGGATCACTTGGTTGGTTAGTGTTCCAAGTCCGGGTCCGATCTCGATCACATGGCGTGTTTTCGTTTCACGCAGGGCACGTGCGATCCATGCTGCGATGGCTTTGGCGGGTGCTTGCGACAGATGCGGCGCGGTGGTGAAATCTCCACGTGAACCGATGCTTCGAATATTTCGGGCGTAGTAGCCACGGTCGGGGTCATGAAGCGCCCGCACCATGAATTGTTCGATGGTCTGGTAACGGCTGGGGTCCATAACGAAAACAACCGCGGCCTTGAAAGGCGCGCGGTTGTGGGAAAAAGTCAGGATGATTCGCAATTACTTCGCGGAGGCGGTGCGAGCCTTGCGGATGAAGCTATTCACCGTTTCGGAAGGCTTAGCACCTACAGAGAGCCATTTGTCGGCTTTTTCGAGATCGATCTCGTAGTTGATGCCATCGAGCATCGGATCATAGGTGCCGATCTGTTCGATATAACGTCCGTCGCGGCGCTTGCGGCTATCCACGGCGACGATTTTGTAATAGGGGCGATCCTTGGTGCCCTTGCGGTTGAGGCGGAGAGAAACTGACATGGTTTGACTGGTTGCGGTGTGACCCGATGACGGGCGGGGGGCGGAGGTTGCTTGAAATCAATGGTGGCGACAAGCGAAATTTTGCTGAGTTTCACGGAAAACGCAATCCTGCCCCCGATAAACAAAAAACCCGGCAGAATCAATCCGTCCGGGTTCTTGATAAGAGTGTGCAATCCAATATCAGAATTTCTGAGAGCGCGAATGGGAATAATAGGATTCAGCGCCGAGTTCGGGAGGGAATTCGGAGAGTCCCTCGTGAACATTCATTTCTATACGGTTGTCTTGACCGCACTTTTCGTAAGGGGGTTTGAAGGTGCCGCGATAGGTGGGGCAAGTGAAGGTGAAAAGCTCATAAAAACCGTAACCGAGACGGCTCAATCCTCGGCTTGTGCCGTCGGCGATACCATATGTAAAGCCGGCCTTGCCGCCATATGTGTCAGATTTACGCACGATTTGCTCAGGGATTTCGATAAATCCATAGAGGATGTTGCTAACGGCACGTCCCAACTTGCGACTTGAAGTGTAGTGTGAACCCGGAGGTGACTGGATATCAGCCGCAGCGAAGCCGCTGAGGATGCAGAGAGTGGTGGCCGCAACGAGGTATTTTTTCATGCGCGGAAAAGATATGAAATCGGTGAATGGGTTGGCAACGGCAAAATTTGATTTTTGACGAGGTTCTTTTACAGCTTGTCCGGCATCATTCTTAGGTCGAGCGTGAATGGGAAATCCGGGCTGAGCTTCGGTTCGACAGGATGGATTTTCCCACCGGTGTGGCCGTGGCGGAAAAAACGGGCGAGGCGGCGCGCCTCGGCTTCGTAGGAGTTCACGGGGAAGGACTCGTGGCTGCGGCCGCCGGGGTGGGAGGCGTGATAGGTGCAGCCTCCGATGGCCGTGTCGTTCCATGTGTCCACGAGGTCGAATACAAGCGGGGTGTGGACGGGGATGGTCGGGTGCAGGCAGCTCGGCGGCTGCCAGGCGCGGTATCTCACGCCGGCCACGAACTCGCCGTGGGTGCCGGTGGAGTGGAGGGGGATACGGTATCCGTTGCAGGAAACCACATGCCGCTCGCCGGTCATGCCTTTCACCTTGATCTCCATTCTCTCCACCGAGGAATCCACGAACCGCACCGCGCCGCCCGCCGCGCCCTCCTCGCCGAGGACGTGCCATGGCTCGATGGCGTGGCGCAGTTCCAGTTCGATGCCGCTCCGCTCCAGATCGCCGATGCGGGGGAAACGGAACTCGAGGTGCGGATCGAACCAGCTACTGGGAATCTCGTAGCCGTGCGCGCCGAGATCGTTGAGGACGTCGTTGAAATCCTGCCAGACGAAGTGGGGCAGCATCCAGCGGTCGTGGATTTCGCTGTCCCAGCGGACGAGCGGTTTCTGGTAGGGTTCCTTCCAGAAACGGGCGACAAGCGCGCGAAGAACGAGGTGCTGCGCGAGGCTCATGCGGGAGTGCGGAGGCATCTCGAAACCGCGCATTTCCAGCAGGCCGAGGCGGCCCGTGGCGCTGTCCGGGGAGTAGAGCTTGTCGATGCAGAATTCGGCGCGGTGGGTGTTGCCCGTGGAGTCGATCAGCAGGTTGCGGAACGCGCGGTCCACTTTCCAGGGCAGGGAATTTCCCTCCCCTTCGAGTGTGCGGAAAGCAACTTCCAACTCGTGGATCGCGTCGTTGCGGGCCTCGTCGATGCGCGGAGCCTGGGAGGTCGGGCCGATGAAAAGCCCCGAGAAAAGGTAGCTAAGCGAAGGATGGTGGTTCCAGAACGTGACCATGCTGCGCAGCAGGTCGGGGCGACGGAGGATGGGGCTATCGGAAGGGGTCTGGCCGCCGATGATGATGTGGTTGCCGCCGCCGGTGCCGGTGTGGCGGCCATCGACCATGAATTTTTCGGTGACGAGACGGCAGAGACGCGCCTCCTCGTAGAGCGTGGTGGTGTTTCGAACAAGCGCGTCCCAGCTTGCGGCGGGCTGTAGGTTCACCTCGATCACGCCGGGGTCGGGAGTGACTTTCACCACTTCGAGGCGAGGATCGAAGGAAGGCGGTGTGCCTTCCAAGATGATCGGCATCCGGAGTCCGGCGGCGGTCTTTTCGATGACAGCCACCATTTCTAGGAAATCCTCCGTGGTATCGACCGGAGGCAGGAAAACATACAGCCTGCCCTCACGCGGCTCGACGCATAGCGCGGCGCGGGTGATCCAGCCGGCGCTTTCCTGATGTTCGGGCTCGCGGTGCAGCGCAGCCTCCGCCTCCTCAAGGCGGGCGCGAAGGTCCTTGTGTTCATCGTTCGGCATCGCGCCGGCGGCAGACTGGGCAGCCATCGCATCGGCGCGCATCGCGTGGCCGTCGCCGCGGATCTGCATGATCGCATCGCGTGAGGGTAGCGGGTGGTAATCCGCCGTGGGGTCTTGCGGGATCGTCCACGGATATTCCTCCTTTTTCACCCATGGCAGGGAATCGAGCGGCAGGCGGTATCCCATCGGCGAATCGCCGGGGAGCAGGAAAAGCGTTTCGTCCCGCAAGAACCAAGGGCCGCTCGTCCAGCGCGAGTTTTTCTTTTTCAGGGGCAGCACGTGCCCTGCGACCGCATTGAGGCCGGTGTCGAAAATCCGTGCGATCCGGTCGCGCTCCAGCTTGTTTTTCAGGTTCGACTTGAGCGGATCCACGTTCGTGGGCAGCCGCCGCTCGCGCCACATGTAATAGAAGGCGTCCTCGTATCCGGGTATGAGGAATTTGGGATTGATGCCGAAACCTTCCGCCAGCGCTTTCGCGAAGAGCTCCGCCTCGGGCGGGCCGTAGCCGTAGTCGGTCGATTCGTCGGCGATGAGGGAAACGTCTTCCCAGATCGGGTGGCCGTCTTTCCGCCAGTAGCATGCTAGGCTCCAGCGCGGCAGTTCCTCGCCGGGATACCATTTTCCCTGCCCGTAGAAAAGCAGGCCGCCGGGGGAGAATTTTTCGCGCAGCCGCTTGATGAGTTTGTCGGAAAGCTTGCGCTTCGTTGGTCCCTGCGCGGCGGTGTTCCACTCGGCGCCGTCGAAGTCGTCCATGGAGATGAAAGTCGGCTCGCCGCCCATGGTGAGGCGCACGTCCATCGCGCGGAGGTCGGCGTCGATGTCGCGGCCGGCTGAGATGATGCTTTCCCATGTCTCCTCGGAGTAGGGCAGGGTGGTGCGCGGGGATTCGTAGATGCGCGTGACGCCCATCTCATGCTCCATAATCGACTTGCAGGGGGCGGTGCCGCCGGTGACGGGAGCGGCGCTGCCGGGGCGCGGCGAGCAGGCCAGCGGGATATGGCCTTCGCCTGCGAGTAGGCCGGAGGTCGGATCCAGCCCGATCCAACCCGCTCCGGGCAGATAGACTTCCGTCCATGCATGAAGGTCGGTGAAATCCACTTCCGACCCGCTTGGGCCGTCGAGGCTTTCCACATCCGGCTTGAGCTGGATCAGATATCCGGAAACAAAGCGCGCCGCGAGACCCATGCCGCGCAGCACATTGACCAGCAGCCACGCCGAGTCGCGGCAGGAACCCGAGGCTTTTTCCAAGGTCTCCTCCGGAGTCTGCACGCCCGGCTCAAGGCGGATCTTGTATTCCACGGCCTTCTGCGCGGCGGAGTTCAGCTCCACCAGCACGTCGATGGTGCGGCCTTTCTTTTTGCGGAACCAGTTCATGCAATGGTTCACGCGCGGCCCGGCACCCTCTATCTCAAGGTAGGGAGCGAGTTCGTGTTTCAGTTCCTTCTCATATTCGAAAGGGTATTCCTGTGCGCTCTCTTCGAGGAAGAAATCGAAGGGGTTGTGAACGGCCATTTCGACGACGAGGTTCACTTCCACATCGAGGCGCGGCATCGGTTCGTTGAAGACGAGACGGGCGAGGTAATTCCCCTGCGGATCCTGCTGCCAGTTGATGAAATGGTCGCCGGGGCCGACCTTCAGCGAATAGGCGAGAACACGGGTCTTCGAGTGCGCCGCGGGGCGGAGACGAACCACATGCGGCCCGTGTTCTACCGGCTTGTCATACTCGTAGCTGGTGCGGTGGTGAAGGGCGACGTGGATGGACATGGATCAGATTTCCCAAAGGGTTTTACACGCGTCCGATAAGCACCCCACATGCCATGCGCAAGCTTGGTAAATCGATAAATAGAAAATTCAAGATGTGAAGATCGTCTGCTATTTTTGGTTAGTTCCGCGATCCTTGGAGCCGGTTCCCGGCCATTCCTTCAATTTCATTCCCCAGGCGAAGGCGATGAATGTGAGCACCGCCATGGGAATCAAACCGGCAATCATCACGACGAACAGGGATGTGACGAAATGCGAGGACATTCCCGCGAACAAGGACGCGAATGTCGTAAGAAAATAGGCGGGCCAAATCAGCGTGAAACGTTGAACCCACTTTGGATAAATCAGCTTCGTCCCACATCGCGGACACTGCCCCGGCGTGTTCCACGCCGGCAGGCGACTCATCTTGTCCTGTAGCGTATGGAAGCCGTATCCGCACTTCGGGCATGAGAGAAACCCTTTGAACGGTAGCAATTGCCGGAGTGTGATGGCCATATCTCCGGGAAGATTTCGCTCAGTTCCAGAATCGAGCCCTCAGCTCTCCCGCGCAAGAAACTCCGCCTCTTCCTCATGCGAGTGGATCTGGAGGGTGACCTGCACCCCTTCCTTATCCGCCGCCGCTTTCAGCACGCTGCGGATTGCTGAGGCGGTGAAGCCGTTGCGCCCGATCAGCATGGCCACATCCTCCTTGGCGAGGATCAGCTTGAAGCGCAGTTTTTTCGGCCCCAGCACCGCGACTTTGAGCTGCGCCTTGGCCGGTTCATCGATCAGTTTCACCGCCACGAATTGCAGAAAATTCCTCAACCTGTCCGTCACCGCTTGCATGGCGGCAGTTTTCCCCATCCCGGGATGATTCGCAAGCCTCCATCGCAAGGGATAAGCGAACCCAAGTCATTTTCCAAAGGGATTGCATTATCAGGTGAACCGATAATGGTTCGCTCGCCGGAAACCAGATGAAAACCACCTCCCTCAAGCTTGAGTTCGACACCCCGCAGTTTCTGCAAGGGTTGTTCGCGAACGACCGGCGCAACCTTTCCTACATGGAGCAGGAACTGGAGTTGAAAACCGTGACCCGTGACGGCTGGATCAGTTTCACCGGCGCGGAGGCCTCGACCCTTCTTGCGGCAAAGGTTTTCCATGATCTGGAATCGACCCAACGCAACGGCCTGCACATCTCCGCGCGGGATTTCCGGCTGGCGGTGGATGTGGCCCGGCAGTCCGGCGAGATTCCGCTGAACTCCCTTTCCACCGTCCGCCTCGTCGGCTCCCGCAACCGCAAGACCGTTTCCCCGCGCACGCCGAACCAGTTCGGTTACGTCAAGGCGATCCAGGAAAACGATGTCACCTTCGGCCTCGGCCCGGCCGGCACTGGCAAGACTTACCTCGCGATGGCTGTCGGCCTTCACTTGCTGAAAATGCGGGCGATCCACCGGATCATTCTCACCCGTCCGGCTGTCGAAGCGGGCGAGGCGCTCGGTTTCCTGCCGGGGGATCTGAAGGAAAAGGTCGCCCCTTACCTACGGCCGCTTTACGACGCGATCCATGACATGCTCGATCCCGAGGAGGCGCAGCGATACCTCGACGAGGAGGTGATCGAGATCGCACCGCTCGCTTTCATGCGCGGTCGGACTTTGTCGCGGTCGTTCGTGATCCTCGATGAGGCGCAGAACACCACCCGCGAGCAGATGTTCATGGCGCTGACCCGACTCGGTGAGGAATCGAAACTCGTCGTCACGGGGGATTCTTCGCAGATTGATCTCAAGCCCGGCGTCCGCTCCGGCCTGCACGAGGCGGAACATGCGCTCGGCGGCATCCAGGGCATCGCGTTCACCCGTTTCACACCGGCTGACATTGTCCGCCATCCCATCGTCGAGCATATCGTGAAGGCCTATGAAAAATACCGGCAATAGCCGATATTCCAATCCTTTACACCTGTCACATGCCGTGTAGCATCGCCCTGCTGCTCACCCGCATCACCCCCCCCATGTTCCGTCAGCCCAGTCCACCCGACCCTGACCAAGACCTCGTAACCCGCGCCAAGAATGGCGATACGCGGGCCTTCGATGCCTTGATCCTGAAGTATGGCGACAAGCTCTTCGGGTTGGTTTACAGCATGACTTCCCACAAGGAGGATACGCACGACCTGCTCCAGGAAATTTTCGCCAAGGCCTATCAATCCCTGCCGAGCTTCAGGGGGAAATCGACCTTCTACACCTGGATCTATCAGATCGCGACGAACCGCACGCTGAACTTCCTCAAGAAGCGCAAGAACCGCGCGGCCACCAGCCTTGACGACATGGAATCCTCTGTGCAGCAGGATCCGGCGCTCATCGACACCACCCATGATTCCAATCCCGAGCGCCGGACGAATATCAACGAGCTGCAGAAAAGATTGAACGAAGCCATGATGGGACTGTCAGAAGCACACAGAATGGTTGTCACGCTGTTCGACATCCAAGGCATGTCCCACGGGGAGATCGCCAAGGTGTTGGAAACCTCGGAAGGCACCATTCGCTCGCGCCTCCATTATGCCCATCTGCAACTCCAATCCACGCTCCAGGATGCCTGGGACGAAAGATTTTAAAAAAAAGTTCTTGCGGGTTGGGTTGATATTTTATAATCCTTAAACATCAACCGCCATGAAACCATCGGTCGAACAAATCAGCAACCTTCTCTCCCAGCGCGGTGACCTGCGTCCCGAGGAGGGTTACTGGCAGGATTTCCTCAGGGAATTCCACCATAACCAGCGCGTGCAGGCGGCTTCGAAGCCTGCCCCTCTGGCCATGCTGGATCGTGTGCGTGCGTGGTTCTCCGAAGTGAGCCCTTCCAGATGGGCTTACGGTGCCGGCCTGGCCTACGCCACGGCTGCGATCGCGTTCTTCCTCGTGCCACGAGGCGTGGAGGTGGACACGACGCCAACCACTCCGGTGAATCATCAGGTTGTCCCCGCTCCCGGTTTTGAGCAATTGGAACAGTTAGACCTCAGCCCTTCTACCGAGGGGAATGCGGGCGAGCAGGTGTTCTAATCCCCGTCTTCCTACAAGATGGCTTACTACAACCGCCCCGCGTGGCTGGTGTCAGTCCGGTTGATTGGCGTTCTGGCTTTTTTCATCGCATTCGCGAATGCCGCTCCCGATGCGATTCTCGTCGAGTATTCTCCATCTGGCCACACCGCTTGCGCCGTCGCTTCGCCGGATCCCGCGTTCTTCGTCTCGATCCGTACCGATCCCGCGCCGCTGGCGACAGTGAATCGAATCACATCCGGACGGAAAACCGCACTCGTTTTCGCCGGGCAGGACAATGTCACGCGGCTGTGCTTTTTCGAAACTCCGGAAAAAATGGCCAACTCTGCCGGGCTTTGGGTGAAAAGCTTCGGCGGCGGAGAACCGGAAAATCTCAGCGCGATCACTGATGCCAAGGCGATTCCATGCCGGTTCGAGAAATGGGTCACGCGTGTCGGCGACAAGGTTCTGCCGCTGGGGCTGCTCTCGGTAACTTTCCGCGAAAAGCTGCCTCCTTCCGGCACTCCCTTGGTTAACGCGGACGGCCAGATCGTGGGACTCATTTTCCAAGCAGCCGGCCCGAACGCCGCCTACGCGATCCCCGCCCAAGCGGTGCACCGGGTGCTGCGGGATGCGACAGGGCAGGGGAGGCTTGTCCGCGCGTCGATCGGCTTCACGCTGAGCACGGATTCCAGCGTGCCGCGCATCACACGCGTCCTGCCCGACTCGCCCGCCGCGAAAGCCGGGCTCCGTCCTGACGACATCCTCCTTAAGGTTGGCGCTTATCCGACGGAGGGATATCCCGATGCGGTAAACGCACTTTTCTACACGATTCCCGGAGAGGTGACTTCGTTTGTCTTGTCACGCGGCAACGAGCGGATCGAGCGCAAGCTTACCCCTGCCGCGCGCTAGTTCCAGAGGTCACGCCACCTGGCGATCCACGTCCTCGCGCAGGTTCTCGATGATGTATTCCTGGCGGCTCGGTGTGTTTTTGCCCATGTAGAAAGCGAGCAGTTCCTTTACGCCCTTGCCCTCCTCATACTCCACCGGATCGAGGCGCATGTCGTCGCCGATCATGAACTTGAACTCGTCCGGAGAAATTTCACCCAAGCCCTTGAACCGGGTGATCTCCGCGTTCTTTCCGAATTTCTCGATCGCTTTCGCGCGCTCCTCCTCAGTGTAGCAGTAGATCGTCTCCTTCTTGTTCCGGACGCGGAAGAGGGGAGTCTGGAGGATGAAGAGATGCCCGTCGCGGATCATCTCAGGGAAAAACTGGAGGAAAAACGTGAGCAGCAGCAAGCGGATGTGCATCCCGTCCACATCGGCATCGGTCGCGATCACGACCTTGTTGTAGCGCAGGTATTCGATGCCGTCCTCGATGTTTAGCGCGGCTTGCAGCAGGGCGAACTCCTCATTCTCATAGACGATCTTGCGTGGCAGGGCGTAGGTGTTCAGCGGTTTTCCGCGCAGGGAAAACACCGCCTGCGTCTCCACGTCCCGGCTCTTCGTGATCGACCCGGAGGCAGAGTCGCCCTCGGTGATGAACAGGGTGCTTTCCTCGCGGCGCTTGTGCTTGGAATCAAATCTCACCCGGCAGTCGCGCAGCTTTTTGTTATGCACCTTGGCTTGCCGCGCGCGTTCGCGGGCGATCTTCTGGATACCTTTGAGATCCTTGCGTTCGCGTTCCGCGGCCATGATCCGTTTCTGGATCGCCTCCGCCACCTGTGGGTGCTTGTGGAGATAATTATCGAGCGATGACTTCAGGAAATTTCCGATGAACGTCCGCAGCGACTCTCCCTCCGGCGCGATGACCGAGGAGCCGAGCTTCGTCTTTGTCTGGGACTCGAACACCGGCTCGATGATCCGCACGCAAATCGCCGCCTCGATCCCCGCACGGATGTCCGAGGGATCATACTGTTTCTTGTAGAAACCACGGATCACCTGCACCAGCGCCTCACGGAAGGCCACGAGGTGCGTCCCGCCCTGCGAGGTGTTCTGCCCGTTTACGAATGTGTAGTAGTCCTCGCTGCTCTCCGCGCAATGCGTGAAGGCGATCTCGATGTCATTTCCCACCAGATGGATCGGCGGATACAGCGCCTCGGTCTCCATCTCCTCGCGCAGCAGATCCAGCAGGCCGTCCTTGGAGCGGAATTTCTTGCCGTTGAAAACCGTCGTCAGCGACGGGTTCAGGTACGAATAGTAGCGGCACATCTTCTCCACGATCGGCTCGCGGAATTTCGTCTTCGCAGGGAAAATCGTGCGGTCGATGTCGAAGGCCAGCCTCGTGCCGTTGAGCCCGTCGTCCTTGCGCGGATTTTTCATGTCCACCACCAGCTCGCCCTTGGAAAACTCCAGAGCCTTCGTCTCGCCGTCCCGCCATGCCTGGATCTCGAAGAAATCGGAAAGAGCGTTCACCGCCTTGATGCCGACGCCGTTCAGGCCCACGGATTTCTTGAAAGCCTCGCTGTCATACTTCGCGCCGGTGTTGATCTGCGCCGCGCAGTCGAAAAGTTTTCCCAACGGAATACCCCTTCCGAAATCCCGCACCTCCACCCGGCTCTCATCGTCGATGTCGATCCGGATCTCCTTACCGTGCCCCATGATGTGCTCGTCGATCGAGTTGTCCACCGCCTCCTTGAGCAGGATGTAGATCCCATCATCCGGCGAGGATCCGTCCCCCAGTTTCCCGATATACATCCCCGGCCTGAGCCTGATGTGTTCCCGCCAGTCCAGTGACTTGATGTCGTCCTCCGTGTATCCCACTGCCATAATTTGCTTCACGCTTCTAAAAGGCCGCCCCGCCCTGCGCAAGCGGGGTGTGATTTTTTCTCATCCGGTTGGGCTGATCCGGCCAGGTCGACCCATTTCAAAAATCAAACGCACCGCTCACTCTGGCGGGAGTGAAATCCCGAAACAAAAAGCCCGCCTAATCGCGGGTTCAGTGTCATTCCGGGAATACAGGCCATCCGCTTCTGTCATCCGCTTGCCCAGTAAGTTCTCAAGGAGGGGCTTGCCATCCAGGATCGGTTTTCCGCCGATTTGGTTTACGCGAGGGCGGGGAAGGGTTGTTTGAAAAGTGTAGGGGACAGCGAGATCTCGGAGGCAACGGAAGAGGGCGAAGTTCATCCCTTCCGGAAGCTTTGCGCGAAGCTGGGTGGCGGATCTGCCTTTTACAACTCGCCTTCGATCAGATCCTCAAGCGTCTGGCGCTTGCGCACCAGGGTCGCGTCCTCGCCCTCGACGAGGATCTCGGCGGGGAGGGGGCGGGAGTTGTAGTTCGAGGCCATCACGAAGCCGTAGGCTCCGGCGGACATCAGAGCCACGGCGTCGCCGGGCTGGAAATCGGGGAGCGGCCTGTCCTGGCAGAAGAAGTCGCCGCTCTCGCAGATCGGGCCGACCACATCGACCTTGGTGAGTTCGGCGGAGGTTGGCTCGGTGAGCGGGACGATCTCGTGGTGGCCTTCGTAAAGGGCGGGGCGGATCAGGTCGTTCATGCCCGCATCGACGATCTTGAAAGTCTTCGCGGAGCCCTTTTTCTCGTAGAGGCAACGGGTGACGAGGACTCCTGCGTTGCCGACGATGTAGCGGCCGGGTTCCAGCAGGATTTTCAGGCCTAGATCCTTGATGCGCGGGACGAGTTCCTGGCCGTATTTCTCAATGGTGAGCGGGCGTTCGGATTCGTCCTTGGAAGACCACCAATCGGGCGTGCCGGAGCTCAGGGATTCCTTGTAAACGATGCCGATTCCGCCACCGATGGACCAGAACTCGATGCCGTGCTTTTCCTTCAGGGCCGTCACCATCGGGATGACCTTTTCCACGGCTTCGATGAACGGATCGATGGACGTGAGCTGCGAGCCGATGTGCATCTGCAGGCCGCGGAGGCGGATGTGGGGGAGTTCCGCGGCGGCGCGGGCGTAGAGATCAGGTATGGCGGTGAAATCCACGCCGAACTTGTTCTCGCTCTTGCCGGTGGAGATGTATTTGTGGGTCTTCGCATCCACGTTGGGATTCACGCGGACGGCGGCGGGGGCGATTTTCCCGAGTTCCCCGGCGACCTCGTTGAGGTAGCGGAGTTCCTCCTCGCTCTCGACGTTGAAAGAGTAGATGCCCTGTTCGAGTGCGTAGATGATTTCCTCACGGGTCTTGCCGACACCGGCGAAGGTGCAGTGGGCGGGATCGCCGCCGGCCTTGATCACGCGGAAAAGCTCGCCGCCCGACACGATATCGAAGCCCGCGCCCTTGGTGGCGAGGAGGCGGAGGACGGAGAGATTGGAGTTCGCCTTGACCGCGTAGGCGACCTCGTGATCCACGCCCGCCATCGCCTTGTCGAGGCGGGTGAAATGGTCGGTGATCGTCCCCGCCGAATATACGTATAGGGGAGTGCCGTGTTCCTCGGCGAGGGATTTCAGGGAAACGTCTTCGCAGAACAGCTCGCCGTTCCTGTAGGAAAAGCCGTGCATGGCCGCCTTACTTGACGAGACCCGCTTTTTTCAGCGTCACGAAAGCGCCGTTCTTGTTGATGGTCTTCAACGCGCGGCAGCTCAGCTTGATGCGCATGAACTTGTTGAGCTCGGGAACCCAGATGCGCTTGGTCTGAAGATTCGGGGAAACGGTGCGCTTGGTCACCTTGGTGACGTGACGACCGATACCGCCCTTTTTCTTGGCCAAGCCGGAGCGATGGATTCTGCCGCCGGAGCGGACGCGGGTTCCTCTGATACTGCAAATACGTGCCATAATGAAAATTGGTTAGCGGGGGGCGGAGAATGCCTTGGGATTACAAGCCGTCAAGTCGAATCCTCGCCTAAAATCAGGAATTTCAGTCGTTTGAGCGGCCTTGGTAGGAGCCGTCTTCCGTTTTCACGACGATGCGCTCGCCCTGGTTGATGAAAAGCGGCACGTTCACGTTCAGGCCGGTCTGCATGGTGGCGGGTTTGTAAACGTTGTTGGCGGAGTCGCCCTTCACGCCTTCGGAGGACTCGGCGACGGTCATGACCATGGTGAGCGGCAGCTCGATGCTGACCACGAGGCCGTCCGCGATGAGGAGGGTGTAGGCCTGACCCTCGATGAGGTAGTTTTTCACGCCCTCGATAAGATCCTCATAAACGACCATGTCGTCGTAGGTTTCGGGGTGGAGGAAATGGTAGCCTTCGGTGTCCTTGTAGGAATACTCATGCGCGATCTTCTCAAGATGGACGCCCTCCAGCGAGTCGTTGGAGGTGAGGCGGAGGTTGGAAACCTTCTTGGTGGCGACGCTGCGGATCGACATTTGCACGTAGGAGGCCATGCGTGGGGGCGTCTTGAGCTCGTGCTCGATCACGACGCAGACTTCGTTGTTGTGGCGGACTGCATGTCCCTTGCGGAGGTTGATTACGTTGACGCTGGCCATAATGTGGGGCGCTTTGGGTAAGGGGGCGGGTGCGGCTTGGCAAGGAATTTCAGAAGAGTGAGCAGTTCTCGTATTGAACTTAATGCCGTCCCTCCACCGCCCGCCCGTGCCGTCGCCTCCGAACTGAGGCGCGGCTATGGGTTTCACCCCGCTTGCTCTGCTTGAAGACATTCCACTCGGAGATACGAAGTTGCTTTCCATGGAGATGTCGCACGCTGCTGAGTTCTGGGGCATCGCCTGCCCGATCCAGAAGCGGGATCGCAAGAGCGGTGCCCGCAAACGCACCCAGATGGAAACCGAGCGCGAACGGCTTTCCCAGATCGCGATCTGAACACCGATGAAAAAGCCGAACCGATACCAAAGCCTGATCGCCGACATTTTCGAAAAAGGATATTCCAAGGGAAAGGACGTGGTGCCGTTCTCGCGCGAGCAATTGATCTCGACAGCCGCCAAGCTCGATATCCCGGTTCCCAAGAACGTCGGTGACATCCTGTATTCCTTCCGCTACCGCAATCCTCTGCCCGAAGGAATTTTGAAAACCCAGCCGAAAGGCAAGGAATGGGTCATCGAAGGAACAGGGCGGGCGGAGTATGAATTTCGTCTCGTGCCGATCAATCGCATCGCTCCCAATGACAACCTGATCACGATCAAGATTCCCGACGCTACTCCTGAGATCGTCGCATCGAATTCACTCTCCGACGAACAGGCCCTGCTTGCGAAAGTCCGATATAACCGACTGATCGACATCTTTCTAGGCGTCACCTCTTATTCACTGCAAAACCACCTTCGCAACACGGTGAAAGGAATGGGACAGATCCAAATCGACGAGGTGTATGTCCGCGTTGATCGTACCGGATGCCAATACGTCATTCCCGTTCAGGCAAAAGGTGGCAATGACCAGCTTTCCACCGTACAGGCGAAACAGGACATCGCCTGCTGCGCTGAGAAATTTCCGAACCTCGTTTGCCGAGCTATTTCCGCGCAGTCCATCGACGACTCAAGGATCGCGATGTTCGAACTGCAACTGGACGGCGACGGGCTTGTCCGCACAGTGGAGGAACGTCACTATCGCTTGGTTTCCGCCGATCAGATATCTGAAAGCGACATGGATGGATATCGCCAGCGGGCGGCTGGGCGTTGATTCCGATCACCCCAAAATCTGCGCCAGCACGTAGGGCAGGATGCCACCCGCCCGGTAGTAGTCTTTTTCCACGGGGGTATCGATGCGGACTACGATGGGGAGGTCGAGGGTGGAGTCGTCCGCCTTGTGGACGCGGAGGGTGGCTTGTTGCATCGGCTTGAGGTCGTTGTCGATGCCGAGGATGTCGAAGGTGGCGTCGGCGAGATCCTTGACCTTTTCGTAGTCGTCCTTGTTGACGAAGTTGCAGGGCAGGACGCCCATGCCGACGAGGTTGGAGCGGTGGATGCGCTCGAAGGATTTCGTGACGACGGCTTTCACTCCGAGGAGGTTGGTGCCTTTCGCCGCCCAGTCGCGGGAAGAGCCCATGCCGTAGTCTTCGGCGCCGATGACGATGGTGGGAGTTCCTTGCTTCTGATAGACGGCGGCGGCGTCGTAGATGGCCTGGGTCTCGCCGTTGATCTTGGTGACTCCGCCTTCGATTCCGGGAACCATGAGGTTCTTGATGCGGACGTTGGCGAAGGTGCCGCGGGTCATGATGCGGTCGTTGCCGCGGCGCGAGCCGTAGGAGTTGAAGTCGAAGAAATCGACGCCCTTCTCGGTGAGGAAACGGCCTGCGGGGCTGTCTTTCTTGATCGCTCCGGCGGGGGAGATGTGGTCGGTGGTGACGGAATCCCCGAAGATGCCGAGCGGCCGTGCGCCCTTGATCTCGACGATGTCGCGCGGCTCCGGCGTGAAGCCGTCAAAGAACGGCGGCTCCTGGATGTAGGTGGATTCGCGATCCCATTCATAGACGTTGCCGGTGGAGGATTTGATTTCGTTCCACTTGGGGTTCTGGTCGGCGAAGCCGGTGTAGAGGCGTTGGAAAACGTCGGGGCGCAGCGAGGAATTCATCGCGGCCTCGATCTCGGCGGAGGTGGGCCAGATGTCTTTGAGGAAAACCGGATGTCCGTCGGAGCCGAAGCCGAGCGGCTCGGTTTCCATATCGATATCGACCGTGCCCGCGATGGCGAAGGCGACGACGAGGGGAGGCGACATCAGGAAGTTCGCCTTGATGGACTGGTGGACGCGGGCCTCGAAGTTGCGGTTTCCGGAAAGGACGGAGGCGGCGACGATGTCCTCGGATTTCACGACATCCTCGATGCCGGTGTCGAGCGGGCCGGAGTTGCCGATGCAGGTGGTGCAGCCGTAGCCGACGGTCTGGAAACCGAGCTTGTCGAGTTCCGCCTGGAGGCCGGTTTTGTTGAGGTAATCGGTGACGACGCGTGAGCCGGGGCCGAGCGAGGTTTTCACCGAGGGCTTCACGGTCAGGCCTTTCGCGTTGGCCTTTTGCGCGAGCAGACCGGCGGCGAGCATAACGCTGGGGTTCGAGGTGTTCGTGCAGGAAGTGATGGCGGCGATGAGGACGGAGCCGTGGGTGATCGTGTCCTTGATGCCGTCCTTGGAATCGACCGTGACTTCCCAGAGCGGGTAAGCGGGGTCTTCGTTCGTCTCCGTGACCACGCCTATTTCCGCGCCGAAGCCATGGGCGATGTTGGATGGATCGTCGGGTTCGCTGTCGAGGGTGGGCGGTAGGCCTTCCGGGGTTTCCGTGTTGATGACGGGCTGCTTGTTGTAGCCGTCGGGAGCGGGGCCGGTGAGTAGCGACGCCCACTTGGATTTGAGGGAATCGATTTCGATGCGATCCTGCGGGCGTTTCGGGCCTGCGACTCCGGGTTTCACAGAGGAGAGGTCGATATCGACGATTTGGGAAAACTGGAGGGCGTCGCGATCCGTCGGGATGCCCCAGAGGTCTTGGGCTTTGTAGTAGTTCTCGACGGTGGAGCAGAGCTCCGGTGAGCGACCGGTGCCTTCGAGGTAGCCGGTGGTGATTTCATCGATGCCGAAGAAGCCCATGGTCGCGCCGTATTCGGGAGCCATGTTGGCGATGGTGGCGCGGTCGGGCAGCGAGAGGGCTTTCGCTCCGGGGCCGTAGAACTCGACGAATTTCCCGACGACCTTGGTTTTCCGCAAAACCTCGGTGACGAGCAGGACGAGGTCGGTGGCGGTGACGCCGGTGTTGAGTTCTCCGGTGAGGTAAACTCCGACGACTTCCGGAACTAGGAATGTCACCGGCTGGCCGAGCATGCCCGCCTCCGCCTCGATGCCGCCCACACCCCAACCGACGACGCCGAGGCCGTTGATCATGGTGGTGTGGGAGTCGGTGCCGACGAGGGTGTCGGGATAAAACACGCCGTCTTTCTCAAGCACGCACTTGGCGAGGTATTCGAGGTTCACTTGGTGAACGATGCCGATCCCGGGTGGCACGACCTTGAAGGTGTCGAAGGCTTGCTCACCCCATTTCAGGAACTCGTAGCGCTCGCGGTTGCGGTGGAATTCGAGATCGAGGTTTTTCTCCAGCGAGGCTCCGGTGCCCGCGTAATCGACCTGCACGGAGTGATCGACCACCAGATCCACGGGGACGAGCGGCTCGATCATTTTCGCGTCCTTGCCCATCGCGTGGACGGCGGAGCGCATCGCGGCGAGATCGACGAGCAGCGGCACGCCGGTGAAATCCTGGAGCACGATGCGGGCGACTACGAAGGGGATTTCATAATCTCCGGGGGACTTCGCGTTGTAGCTCGCGAGGTTCTGGATGTCCTTGTCGGAGACTTTGAGGCCGTCGTTGTTGCGAAGCAGGGATTCGAGCACGATCCGGATCGAGACGGGGAGCTTGGAAAGGTTCGGGAATTTTTCGGCGAGGGCGGGGAGTGAGTGGAGTTTGCCCTCTTTGCCGGAGCCGGTGGTGAATGTGCGGATGTAGCTCATTGTCGTGTTTTCTATGGGAAATCGTGTGGGCGGAGGGTTGGGGATGGCGGGGGATTTGTCAAAAACGTTCCGCGCCCCGGAAAATAGCTCCCTTTGTGCCAAGATGGGGATTGAAGCGGGCGGCGGTTTCCCGCTACATCGTGGCATGAAAAAGCCCGCCCTCGCCCTGCTGATCGCCGTTGTTGCCGGATGCGCCCCCGTCCCGGTCATTCCCGTGCCCGATGCCGCGATGGCGGCGAAGAGCGGTGAGAAACTCCCGGTTCTGCAAAAGGGCTACGGCGTTCACATGGCGCAATGCTCCCGCTGCCACGAACCGATGATGCCCTCCCAGGTTTCGGAAGACGACTGGCACATCGTCACCCCCGGCATGGCATGGAACGCGGGAATTTCCGAAGCGGATGAGGCGGCGGTGCTGAAATACATCCTCGCGGCGAAGAAATGAGTATCTAACGAGCCTGAAATGGAAGCTCCGCGATTTCACCTTCGAGAAACTCTACGCCGCCATCGACGCGATGCCCATGAGGCGGCGCGAGATGGGGGAGGGTGAGTAGCGGGTGCCAAGAGCATTCCAGGCAAGCGAGGTCATCGGAGCCTCCTTCGCGTCAGGCGTTGTTTCATGTGGACGATGGTTACCACCTGCAAATCATGTTCCCCGAAGCGGTAGATGATTCCGTGGGAACCTTCGTGAACCTCGCGCAACCCGGACTCAGTGAATTCGTGGACGGGGTGTCCCCTGGATGGCATGGTCGCCGCGCTCTCGACGCGCGAGATCAGCCGCTCGACCTGCATGCTTGCGTAGTGTGCCGAATCGCGGGCGATGAAATCGCGGATCGCGCAGAGGTCGCGTCGCGCCTGCTCCGACCAGACGATGTTCATGGCAGTCCGAATTCGCGGCGGATCGCCGCGTGCTCATGTGTGCGGCCTTCACTCAAATCCTCCAACCCGGCCTCGATTTTCTGGCGGACAAGGATCTGATACATCAGATCATCCCAATTGGCGGATTCCGGCAATGCGCGGACCAAACGTGCGACAGCCTTCTTGACGGAGAGGTTTTTCGCTGAGCTTGACATGCCTTGAATGAGCCGCAAAACGGCGATGAACGCAAGTCGCTTCTGCCAAGCCCTTCCTCGACAAGCGCCACGCATTGATGCAGGCTTTTGCCATGAACCATACGGTCTTGCCTGACAAGGAAGGGATGTCCGGTTCATTTTACGCCCACGTCCCCTCTCACGGAATTACGACGCTTTCGCAATGAAACTTCTGAAACCAAGCCATGTGGGAGCTTTTTTGCTCGGCATCGCGGTTTGGTTGGCACTCCGCGGAACTCCGTCACCTGATGCCCAGCAGCCAGAGGAAGCTCCGCGATTTTCGCGCCGTCAAGACGCCGAGGCCATCGGTTCCGCATGGGTCGATGCCAGATTGCGGGAGCTGCGGGCGGACGAGGCCGCATCGGAAAAGAAGGCCGCGACGATGGAGGAATTTCTCGATGAGAATCGAAAGGATTCGGAGAAGTGGTGGCGCGAGAGAAACGAAGAAATCGACCAGATTTTCAGGGAGGCACGCGCCTTGCGCAGCATTACCGATCCGGTTGCCGCACTCCGAGCTGCGCAGACTGGCGATGCGGGATATAAGAAAGAATTGGTGATCTTTCTACATTGGCTGGAGACGGATCCCGACGCGGCAATGGCCGAAATGGGGCGCAACTGGCAGTTGCTTGAGAGAGAGTATCTGCCGGCTTTGCTGGAGCGGAAATTCGGCATCGACTGGATGAAGGCGAAGATAGCTGATGAGGGGGCACCCTATCGTCTCCGCACGGCACTGGCGCGTGAACTCGGTCGGCAAGCGGCGCATGGGCATGGGTTGGCCGGTTTGCTCGGATACTACAACGCGATTCCAGACCCGCGCCAGAAGATCATGATGGTATGGGATTTCACCCAGGAGTGGCCTCTGGATGATCCCAAAGCTGTGGCACAATTTCTATCAGGAAATGTGCCATTGGAACTGCGCGAGCTGCTGTTAGAGGAGTGGGAAAGCCGACCCTACGGAAAAGACTCCTGGGAGGAGGCTTGGATCAGGAGCCTGCATGAAAAGCTTGGATTGGACGCATCCGATTACTCAGTTCCTTCGATGGGGTTCTGGGGAATGGAGGCTTCATTGAAACTTTCGGAGGCTCGGCGATCGATGAGCCTCGACGAGGTTGTTAGAGATTGCGTCAAGGAAGGAAAAAACCCGCAGGAAGCTGCGGGCGAGGCGATCAGGATCAAAGTGCACGATGCGTTGGCAGACGGATCGAATTTGATCGAGATGTTCGGGGAGGGGCATATGAGCCGTGAGGAGTTGCTCCATGAGATACGCCGTGAAATCCCGGGGTCGGACGCGCATCCCGATGCCCTGGAGCGGGAGGTGTGGAGCAGGACGGCGTGGGCTGCGGAACCCGAAGTGGTCGCACGATGGGCGGCGGAATTGGCGCAGCGCGGCGATATGGATGAGTTGCTGATCCAGGCGCTCGTTTCGGGCAACATTTATGGGGATCCCCGTATCCCGCTTCGACTCGCCCGCTATCGCGCCGTCACCCAAGGGCTGAAGGATGATCGTCCGCGCGATCGAATTCTGCACCAAGCTGCCTATGAGTGGATCCGGTGGCAGGCGGTTTCTCCTGCACTTGCGGAAGCTTGGCTGAAAAAATTGCCTGGAAACGAGCCGATGTATGCGGCGATTCGCGCGGAAATGGAGATGGAGCGTCGGAGAAAGGAGAATCGCTGATGCCGCTCCCTGTTACCAGGACACTTGTCGTCCATGGGCTCGCCTTTTTTATGGGTCTCGGCGCAGCCATGCTTTTTTCGGATGCCTCCTCGACCGATTCCCAGCCCTTTCATGCGCTGCCGAAACCCGAGCGAACCCGGCGGGCGGATCGTAGCGAGGCCAGTGAGCGCCTTACCTCGTCCTCTTCATTTCGCGCGGCCTATTCCACCTTGGTCAGGCGTCCGATGACGGCTAGCGACCGAAGCGCGTGCATGGAAAAACTCTGGCTGCGATGGGGAGAGGTGGATCCGGTCGGCATGTTGGCGTTTCTCGAAAATAAACAGGTTTGGCCTGACCATTTCAGCAGCGGCCTGAAGCTATCAGGCAGGCCTGACCTGTTGTTGGATTTCGCGCTTCGCCATGGTCACTTCTGGACTCTTCGAAATCTGAATGACAGTGATCCTCTCGTCGTCACCCGCTTGCTCGCTGCAATTCCTGAGAAAGACAGGGGGGAGAATATCGTGGAGTTGTCGAAAGAGATCGACCGGAAGCTAGGAAGGCTAGGTATCGAAATGAAGCAGCCCAGCCCGGCCTACCTTCGGGGTGTTGCCGAAACATTGATTGAGCAAGGCAGGATCGATGAATTTCTCGATGCCTTTGGGAGAATCGAGGATCCCGAAGACAGGAATGACTTGGCTAAAAAATTCGGAGACGAGCTAGGCGATGAGAAACCCGGTGATGAAGTCCTGTCGCTGGTTCTCCGCCTCCCGGAGCCATACAGGACGGAAGCGGCCTATCCTTTGATGCGGAGTGAGGGCGGTATGGCGATGCAGTTTACCGACGCACGAGAGGCGCGCAAACGTCAGATCGAGGGTTTCGCGCGAGCGGGATTCGTTGAAGCCGCCGCCCATGGAGTTTCCGGTTTATTCGGCGAAGAAAGCGCTCCGAGCAGGGGCGGGGAAGTGGCAGAGTGGATTGCGAATTTCCCTTCCGATGGTTCGTGGAAGCCGATCACCGAAGAGATTTTCAGATCATGGTCTAGCGCAGACCGTGAAGGGATGATCCGGCAAATATGCGCACTGCCGGATGACGCGGTGCGCGAAATTCTGGCTGTGGAGGCTGCGGAAGCGACCATTGGCAATTTTGCGCAACCCTTCGATGAGAAAGAACAAATGATCTATGACCGACTCTTGGGGCTCTTCACCGATCCGCATGCGAGGAAGAGATTTGAAGAGCGATTCACACCTTCGCTTGCTGATGGGTTTGAGGAAACAGAGAACTCCGATTCCTCCGCTCCGGATGAGGATCCGTTCGGGCCAGGGAAGGATCCCTTCCTTGAAGAGTGACAACAGGTTGCTTGCCCTGCTAAAAGAAGCATGTATCTTTCCGCTAGTCCGATGCGGTTCCTCGCCTCCATTCTCTTCGCTCTGATGACCCTCATCCTGCCCACGGCCGGGATCACGAGGAATTTCTGCACGATCAGCATGGCCTTCGTTTCGGAGGACGGGAAATGCCCTGCCGATGCGGAGGACTGCTGCTGTGAAAAAGGAAAGCATGAGTCCCCGCGGCCCGACTGCATGATCGCTGCGAAGCCTTTGCCGAACGCCGACAAGAGTCCCGCGCCGCACATCCCTGCTGCGGATGGCACGTGGATCTTGCTTCCGGCTTCCGTCTTTGTTCTGCCGCCTGCCGTATGCGCCGAAATCTCGGTAGCCTTGCTGCAGCGCGGGCCACCGGTGATCCCGGATCCGCTCTATCTCACGCAGCGGCGGCTGCTCATCTGAAGATCGGTCGCGATTTCCGCGATGCGTGATCCTTTGATCGCGCCTTCCTCGTATCCTGCGGATTCCTTTCCGCGACCCCGATCTTTCAGAACAACCATGCCCACCCAAGAACCATCATCTTCCCGCCCCGCCAAACGCAGGCTCGGCGTCTGGCTGCTGCCGCTCGCGATCTTCCTCGGTTTTGCGCTGCTTTTTGCCCTGCTTTTCCGCGACCGTTTGCTGCCCGGAAAAGCCGTCGATGTCGTCCCGGCGGTGGGCATCGAGGAAACCATCGTGGCGACGGAGACCCCGAAGGCCACGGGCAAAGCCCTGTTTCAGGCATCCGGCTGGGTGGAGCCCGATCCGTTGCCGATCAAGGCCACCGCGCTCACCGACGGCATCGTCGATGAGGTGCATGTGCTCGAAGGGGCTTTGGTGAAAAAGGGCGACCTGCTCGCGACCCTGATCGATGCGGACACCCGCATCGAGCGCGACGCGATGGCCGCGAAACTCGCCGACATGAAAGCCTCCTTCGACGCGCATTGCGTCGGCACGCAGATCTCGATCCGCCAGATGGATGCCGAGAAAGCGATGCTAGAAGTGGCCGAGGCGAATGTCGAGGAAGCCGCCGACAAGCTGCGCCGCTATGACAAGATGACTGAGGGTGCGATCACCGGCGACGAGCGCCTCGCCGTGCGTCTCGACCACCGCCGCAGGCTCGCCGAGGTCGATCTCGCCAAGGCGCGCATCGCGGAGATCGCGGAGGAGTTGACCCAGATCGCTCATGAAATCCTTGCCATCCAGGCGCAGATCAAGGGAGCGGAGCTGGATCTTGAGAAAGCCGAACTCGCCTACCAACGCACGCGCATCCACGCCCCGGCGGATGGCCGCATCCTTGCCCTCAAGGCCGCGCCGGGTGCGAAGAAAATGGTCGGCATGGATGAGGAGGACAGTTCCACCATCGCGATCCTTTACGATCCCGCGCATCTGCAAGTCCGGGTCGATGTGCCGCTCGCCGATGCCGCCGGTTTGAGCGTCGGCCAACCCGCGAAGATCCGCTGCAACCTTTTGCCGGACGAGGTTTTCGATGGGATCGTGACCCGCATCGAGGGCGCGGCGGATCTCCAGCGCAACACCCTCCAGGCGAAAGTGCGCATCGCCGATCCCAGCGACAAGCTCCGCCCGGAAATGCTCTCCCGCGTGGAGTTCCTCGAAGCGCCGCGCGCCGAAGCCGGTGACCAGAGCGCGATGGGCGTTGCCGTCTATGTCCCCGCCTCCGCGCTCCGTGATGGCACGGTCTGGGTCTGCGACGCCGACACGCTCCGCGCCGAACGCCGCGCTGTTGTTTCCTCCGAAGTTTCCGAAGGCCTGATCCGCGTCGATTCCGGCATCCGTCCCGGCGAGTGGGTCGTCGCCGATCCCTCCGGCCTGAGCGAAGGCCAGCGCCTCAAACCCCGCGTCACCGAACAGCCATGATCTCCTGCAAATCCATCAGCAAATCCTACCGCAAGGGAGCGAACACCGTGACCCCGCTGGAAAACCTGAACCTCGAAGTCCCGCGCGGCGAGTTCCTCGCGCTCATGGGGCCGTCCGGTTCGGGAAAAACCACGCTGCTTAACCTCATCTCCGGCATCGACTCTCCGACCACGGGCACGCTGGTGATCGATGGCGAAAACATCGCGGGCTTCTCGCGGAAACAGCTCACGAAATGGCGCTCGCAGAAGGTGGGTTATATTTTCCAGATGTATCATCTCATCCCGGTTCTAACAGCCTTCGAGAATGTCGAACTGCCCCTGCTCATCACGTCCCTCAGCCGCGCCGGGCGCAGGGCGAAGGTGGAGGAGGCGCTAGATCTTGTCGGACTCATGGATCGCTCCCACCACACGCCCAGCGAACTTTCCGGCGGGCAGGAGCAGCGCGTCGCCATCGCCCGTGCCCTGGTCGCCGATCCGCCGCTGCTCGTGGCCGACGAGCCGACCGGCGACCTCGACCGCGAGTCCGCCAACGGCATCCTTTCGCTGCTGCAATCGCTTTCCCGCGACAAGGGCAAGACCATTGTCATGGTCACCCACGACGCCCGCGCCGCCGCCGCCGCGCATCGCACGCTGCACCTGGAGAAAGGCGTGCTGCTTTCCGAAGACCCCAACCTCATCCACCCATGACCGCCCTGCTTTCCCTCGCCATGAAACAGCTCCTGCGCCACCGGCTGCGGACATCGCTGACCGTGCTCGGAGTCGCCTCCGGCATGTTCCTTTTCACCGCCGTGGAGACGCTGCAGAGCTCGCTCGGCGCCGCCACGGAGGAAACGGCGGCGGATACTACGCTCGTAGTATATCGCGAGAACCGCTTCTGCCCCGCCGCCAGCAAGCTGCCCGAGCATTACCAGGACGAGATCCGGCGCATGCCCGGCGTGCGCGAGGTGATCCCGATCCAGATCGTCGTGAACAACTGCGGCGCGAGCCTGGATGTGATCACCTTCCGCGGCGTGCCCGAGGGGATGCTGCGGAAATTCGCGCCGGAAATTGAGATCATCGCAGGCGACGACGCGGAGTGGGCGAAACGCGACGACGGCGCGCTGCTCGGCGAGCAGTTCGCGAAACGCCGCGGCCTGAATCCGGGAGACAAGTTTGATGCCGTCGGCGTAACCGTCCACGTAGCCGGCATCATCCGCTCGCCGTTTCCGCAGGATAACAATGTCGCTTACGTGAAACTGCCCTTCCTTCAGCAGGCCTCGCGCACAGGGCTGGGCGTGGTCACGCAGTTCAACGTCCGGGTGAACCGCTCCGCCGACCTCAAGCCCGTCGCCGCCGCCATCGACGAGCGTTTCAAATCCGACCAATCGCCCACCGACACGCGCCCGGAGAAAGCGTTCTTCGCGGAAACCGCCAGCCAGCTCATCGAACTGATCGGTTTCACGCGATGGCTCGGCCTCGGCGCGGTGATAGCGGTGATCGCGCTGGTAGCGAACGCGATCCTGCTGATGGTGCGCGGCCGCGTGAAGGAAAACGCCGTGCTCCGCACCCTCGGCTATCCGGCGCGCGCGATCATGTTTCTCGTCGTTAGCGAAGGCGGCTTGTTAGGTCTTGCAGGCGGTATCTTCGGAGCCGGCCTCGCTTGGGGTTTCCTCCGTTGGCAGAGCTTCACCATGGGCAGCGAGGGTCACACGCTCGCCATCCTCCCGGAAATTTCCACCGCCCTCTTCGCCTCCGGCGCGGCGCTTGTGCTCGGAGTTGTCGCTTCCATCCACCCCGCCCTTATCGCCATCCGCCAGCCGATCGTGAAGTCGCTGCGATCCTAAGTTTCAAATCTCAAAACTCAAATTTCAAATAAGACATCGACTCTTCTCTGCGTCCCTCTGTGACCTCTGCGCCTCTGCGGTGAAACTCTTCTTCCCATGCTGCCTTTAACTTACGCCCTCCGGAACCTCTTCCGCGACAAGCCGCGTCTCCTGCAGACGGTTGGCGGATCGGCGCTGGTGGTGCTTTTGGTGATCGCGGCCACAGCACTGAACGGCGGGATGAAGCAGGTGCTTTCCGCATCCGGTTCGGAGAAAAACGTGATCCTGCTCGGTGCGGGAAGCGAGGAGAGCATTCAGCGCAGCGAGGTCAGCGCCCTGCTCGGAGGGATCTCGGAGGCGGGCGTGCACGGCGTTTCCAAGACCCTCGGACGTCCCGCCGCCTCGGTGGAGATCCATTACATGACCTATCTAACAGATCAGGAGGGCCGGAAAGGGCAGGGGCTGTTCCGCGGTGTCACGCCGCGCGCGCTGCTCGTGCATCACGAGGTGAGGATCTTGGAAGGATCGTTCCCGCGATCCGGCGAGGTGATGGCGGGTCGGCTTGCGTGGCGCAAGCTCGGCATCCCGGAAAGCTCCCTGAAAACCGGTGCGATCGTCACCATCGACAGCTCGCCGATGATCGTCTCCGGCGTTTTCGCTGCTCCCGGCACTGTGATGGAATCCGAGGTATGGGCCGCGCTTGGCGATCTCCACATGCTCGCCCAGCGCCAGACTGTTTCCTGCGTAGTCCTGCGCATGGACGAGGCGGCGGATTTCCCCGATGCCGAGCTTTTCGCGCAGCAGCGGCTGGATCTGGAGCTCGCGGCGTTGCGGGAAAGCGATTACTACGCGGCGCTCAGTTCCTTTTTCAAGCCGCTGCGCGTGATGACATGGATCACCGCCGGCCTCATCGCGGCGGGCGCGGTGTTCGGCGGATTCAACACGCTCTACGCCGCCTTCGCCTCGCGCATCCGCGAACTCGCCACCCTCCAGGCCATCGGCTATGGGCGCGGCGCGATTTTCCTCAGCTTAGTCCAGGAAAGCCTCATCGCCTGCCTCGCCGGGACGCTGCTTGCTTCCGTCGCCGCCATCCTGCTTCTCGATGGGCGGACGATTCCGTTTTCCATCGGCGCCTTCACTGTCACCGTTTCCCCGCAGGTCGCGCTCGCCGGGCTGACAACCGGGATTCTGTTAGGCATTCTCGGCTCGATTCCTCCCGCCATCCGCTGCCTGCGCCCGCCCCTTCCCAAAGCATTAAGATCCTGATAGAAAAAAATTATGAAAACCAAACACCTGCTCGCCATCGCCGCCCTCGCCCTCGCTTCCTGCGGGAAAAAGGAAACCGCCGCCGTCGTGGACACCGCCCCGCCCGCCGCCGCGTTCGATTCCTATTTCACCGACCAACCCATCGCGGATGCGAAAGCGATCCACGTCGCCCGCACCACCGCGAAACCCGGCGATGCCATCGTGATCAGCGGGAAGATCATGGGCCGGGGGAAGGTCTTCATCGATGGCCGCGCTTCCTTCCTTCTCGGCGATCCTGAAAAGCTCACCCCCTGCAACGCCGTCCCCGGCGACGAATGCGAAACTCCGTGGGACTGCTGCTGCGATTCCAAGGAAGCGAAGCTCGAAGGCATCGCCTCCATCCAGCTCACCGACGCCGAAGGCCGAGTTCTCACCGGCGGCCTCAAGGGAGTGAAAGGCCTCAAGGAACTCAGCGCCGTCACGGTGAGCGGCACGGTGGACCAAAGCTCGACGCCCGAGAACCTCGTCGTGAATGCTCGGAGCATTCATGTGGCTCAGCCTTGAGCCGGTCTCCCATCGCCAACTCCGCCCGTGAATCCGGAAGCCGAAATTTCGCAGCCTGTCCGCCTCGTGTTTCCTCTGAAAAGGATGCTGATCCGGCTCGGAATCTGGCTGTGTCTCGGGACGCTGATCCTCTACGGCGTGGTCGTCTGGTGGTGCGCCAGCGAGATTGCGGAGCCTTCGCGGCGACCCATGACCCCCGCCCAAACCGCTTTCCTGCAAGGCAGTGAAGAGGCGGGTTTTTCCGTGGCGGAATTCGTTTCCAAGGACGGTATGCCATGCCTTGTCTGCACGCCTTTGGCGGTGACGGAATTTTCGGAGCGGGCGGCGATCATCCGCGGGCAGCTTTCGGGAAAAGGCATGGAACTGGGAGCGTCTGGTGAAATCATCGGCACCCTTGTAATTCTTCATGGTCGCTCGGGGATGAAGGAGGATTACCTTGCCGTCGCCGAGCGCTACTGCGCCATCGGCTTCCGTTGCATCATTCCGGATCTGCCGGGGCACGGTGCGAACCCCTCACGCTTCGCCACCTACGGCGTGAAGGAAGGGGAAATGGTGCTCCGCTGTCTGAGTGAGGCGGGTGAGAAACTCGGTTTCAGCCCCGCGCCTTGCGTGGTTCTCGGCCAATCGATGGGTGGCTCTGTCGCGATCCATGCCGCGGCGCTGCCCGAGTCCCCGTTCCAAGCCCTCGTTGTCGTCGCCTCATTCGACAGGCTCGGTACTGTGATCCGCAGCCAGACGGAGAATCTGCTCGGTTCCGTTCTCGGCGGCGCCGTGCGGGCTCCGGCGGATGTGGTTTTCGGCTGGAAAACGGGCGTCAGGATTTCCGCGATCAACCCGGTTGAGAAAGCGACGCGCATCACCGTTCCCACCATGATCGTGCACGGCGATGCCGATACCTCGGTGCCCACCGCGGCCGGGAAAGAACTCTTCGCCGCCTTTCGCAACAGGACGGGAAACCGCTGGCTCAGCGTCCCCGGCGCAGGTCATAACAACGTCCTCGTCACCGATTATCCGCTTTATGCGGAAATGGGAGAGTGGCTACTCATGCAAATCGCCCCAGGCGGCTGATGCGCATCCGCTCGGCGGTAAGCAGGGACTTGAACCGGATGTAATCCCCTTCGCGGTCGGCGGAGAGCAGTCGGTAGGTATATTCCGGCCAGTGGCGCATTTCCTCGAGGGCGTTTTTCATACGCAGGGCTATTACCTCCGCGCTGTCCGTGCCTCGCCCGGAAAGCCTCGCGAGGAGCTCTTCCTCGTTTGCCAGCATTACGAAAAGATCCACCGCGCTGATGCGGATGAGCGGGTCTTCACAGGCGCGTACCTGAGCGGCTCCCTGCACATCGAGATCCATGACAATGTCCGTGCCACCGGCCAGCGGCTCGATCACCTCGGACTTCAGGGTGCCATACAGATTTCCATGGACTTCGGCGCTTTCCAGGAACTCACCGGCATCGCGTTTTGCGGTGAACTGCTCGCGGCTGAGAAAATGGTAATCCCGCCCGTTGATCTCGCCGGGCCTAGGTTGGCGGGTGGTGCACGAGACGGAATAGCGAACCTCGCCCTCATCCGCCAAGCGTCTGCATAACGTGGTTTTCCCCGAACCTGATGGTCCGGAGACCACCAGTAAAATCCCTTTGCGTTGCGACATGACGGCGAGGCTGGATGGAATTTTCAAAATTCAAAATCCAAATTTCAAGGAAGACGGATATGTCAGCCCGAAGGGGCATTTCCGCTTTGTCCGGGCTGGGGCTTTCTGATTCATTTATGCCATGGAACAGCCTCCTGCAATGCCGCCGACCTTTCCACCGCAAGCCCCCGCCACTAAGGGCATGTCCGCCATGGCATGGGTGGGAATCGGGTGCGGTGGCTTGCTGGTCATCGCCTTGGCGCTCGGGGTCTATGGATTTTTCATCGCGAAGAATGCGCTCGGAAAATTCACGTCGAACCCGCAGAAAGCGGCGGCCGAGTTCGTGCTTTCGAGAAATCCCGCGTTCGAAATGGTTTCCCAAGACGATGCGAAGGGAACGATGACCATCCGCACCAAGGACGGCGAGGAGATGACCGTTTCCTACAAGGACATCGCCGAGGGCAAGATCACCTTGAAGGACAAGGACGGGAACGTCACGCAGATCGGCTCGCAGGATCTCTCCGCAGTGCCCGGCTGGGTGCCGAAGCCCGCGGATCTTTCCGGGGGCGTCAGCCTGTTCCACACCGAGAGCGCCACGGAAGTCACCGGGCAGTTCGCCGGGAAAAGCTCGATGGATGCCGAGGCGATCATCGCATTCTACGAGTCGGAGTTCCATTTCACCTCGGCATCCGGCGGGCACCGGGAGTTGAACGGAATCAAGGTGTTCAACAAGGAATTCAGGGACGGCAAGCGCCAGGTGGCTGTCGTAGCCACCGAACAGGCGGGCCAGCCCACCCAGGTGAACGTGAATTATTCGGAAAAAAAATAAATCCGGAATAAAGCGGGTGGCCTTGTCGCTCTTACATGTGAACGCGACGGAAACATTTCCGCCAAAAAATAAAAAATACATCCCATGAAAATCGTCCGCAAAACAAACAACGGAGAAAGACGCGAAGCTCTTCTCAAGGAATATTTCATCACCGCCTCCCTGATCGCCCTTTTGAAACGCGTCGGAGAGGAAGCCGCGAAGGCTGCCCCACGCCGTGCCAAAACGGTCGCCCTCGCCAAGGTGCGCCACTGATCGAAACACTACGGCTCCCGACCCGGCTACAGGAAAAACTTTTCCAGCGGGTCGTGATTGGTGTTAGCTCGCCGCAATGAGCAATAAAACACGCTGTCCGGGTTGCCCGGAAGTGACCGAGGAACACGAGATCACCGAAGAGGAGATCCGTAAGCAGCAGCGATTCGAACTGGAGACGGCGGAAAGCTCATGGCTCGCCGGTCCGCGCTCCCGTTTTAACGATTTCGTTTCCCTTTTTCGTGTCGGACTCGATTTCATCCGCGCCTATCGCATCCTGCATTTCGTAGGTCCCTGCGTCACCATTTTCGGCTCTGCCCGGACGAAGCCGGGGACCCGGTATTATGAACTCGCCCGCGAGATGGGCCAGGCATGCTCCGAACTGGGTTTCACCGTGCTTACCGGCGGCGGCCCCGGCATCATGCAGGCTGGAAACCAAGGTGCCTACGAGGCGGGTGGAACCTCGATCGGAGTGAACATCGAGCTCCCCTTCGAGCAGAACGTGAATCCCTACGTCCACCGCTCGGTGAACATGCGCTACTTTTTCACCCGGAAAACGATGCTGGTGAAATACTCCTACGCCTTCGTAGTCATGCCCGGAGGGGCGGGGACGCTCGACGAGATGTTCGAGACGATGACGCTGATCCAGACCGGGAAACTGAAGAATTTCCCCATCATCCTGATGGGGCGGGATTTCTGGCAGCCGCTGATGGATTTCGTCTATCGCATGGCGGAGGAGGGCGTGATCAGCCCGCAGGATCCGGATCTGATCTTTTTCACTGATAGCGTCGAAGAGGCGAAGGCGCATTTGCAGCGCAACGCCGTCAGGCAGTTCGGGCTGCGGAGGAAAAAAGTTCCGAAGCCGATGCCGGTGCTGGGCGAGCACGCGGTGCGGTGATCATCGCGGATCTTCGAATACGGTTTCCTTGGCGATGGGGTAGAGGGTTTGTCCCGCCTTTGCTTTCATGATGTGTCCCGCCGTGAACGTGCCGAAGGCGGGAAGGACGAGGAGGTTTTCCGTTTGCAGGAAGCAAGGCAGCCTGGAAGCGCGACCACCTTTTCCGATCCGGCAAAGCGGATGCAAGTGACCGGCGATGGTGGGTTTTTCAGGGTCTGCATCGGCGGGATCGTGAAGAAGCTCGAACGGAGGCCAATCAAGGCGGTCAATCATGGGGAGAAGTTCGTGACGCGATTTATCATGATTTCCGCGTATCAGGATGATCTCGGCATCCAGCGAGTCGCGGAACGAAGCCAGCGCGTCATGCAAGGCGGGGCTGAGTGTGATGCCGCTGTGGTAGAAATCGCCGATGATCGCGAGATGCTCCACCTCATGACGTTCGATGAGCTTTGAAATGCGGTCGAGGTCGGCCTGCGATTCACCTTCCGGGACGGGGATTCCGTGGGCGCGAAAGGTGGCTGATTTACCGAAATGGACATCGGACAGCATCAGTGCGCTGCGTGCCGGCCAGAGCACGGCGCGGTCCGGGAGGAGGATGAGTTCCTCTCCCGCGAAACGGATACTCCGCGATCTTTCAGGAATGCCTGAGGGTTTCATCGGCTTCGGCGTTCAGGGTGATGAGCATTTCCTCCAGAATCGACGCGGCGTCCTGGGTGGAGATGACAAAGTTCAGGCGTTCCGCCCAGAGCGGAAAAGCCATCGGGGTGAGGCGCTTGAGTTCGATGAGGCGCATGGGCTTTCCGGAAATTTCATGTAGGACGCGGTGCAGGCGGTCGATTTCAAGACTGCCTTCCAGCATCTCTTGGCGCGATTGGTCGAGGAGCAAATTTTCGGGGTCGTAGCGTCCGAAGACTTCGAACAACAGACCCGCCGAGGTCTGGATCTGGCGCATGCCTTTGCGGTCGCCCGGCTGCATCTGTTGGATCAATCCTGCCACGCGTGCGACCTCGCGGAAGCGGGTGCGGGAAAGCTCATGGGTGTTGAGGCAATCCATCAGGGTTTCCAAAAGATCATCCGGTGAGGCCGCCTCCCGGAGTCGTGTTTCATCGAGCGGGAGCGGGCGGCTGGATGTGAGGGAAAATCCGTAATCGTTCTGCGTCACCTGAATGCTTTGCGGGCTGCCCTCGCTGAGGCGGTGCGCGAACAGGGCGCCGATGCCTTCGTTGGCCATGCGTCCGGCGAAGGTGTAGAAAAACAGGTGCTCGCCTTGTCTGGAGCGCGCATGCTCGACTTGCAGAATCCGGTCGTTCGGAACCTCGGACCATGCGCGTTGGATTCGCAGCAGGTCGTTGATGGCATCGGTTTCCGGGCGGGGTGTGAGTTTTGCGTCCGCATCAAGGCGGCGGGCGACGGCTTTGGATAGCTCGGTGGACAAGGGCATCTTGCCGCCTCCCCAGATCGGGATTTCGCCGCGCGCCTTGCTGCGTGCGCAGGGTTTCACGGTGGCGATCAACTGGTGGAGGCGCACCAGTTCCAGCAAGCGTCCGGCGAAGATGAAGGGAGAGCCTGGTTTCAGCTTGCGGATGAAACTTTCCTCCACGCTTCCGACACGTTGTCCATTGGCAAACCGCAAGCTGACCGCCGTGTCGCCCGTGATCGTGCCGATGTTCATCCGGTGAAGCTGGATCATGCGCTTGTCCGTGAAGTGGAGAAACCCGTCTTCGCGCGTGACCTTGTGATATTGCGGATATGCGCGGAGGGCGGCACCACCGTTTGAAATGAAGCCCAGCACCCATTCCCAGTGCTCAGGGGAAAGGTTTCGATAAGCGTGGGTCGAGCGGATTTCCTCGTAGAGTTGAGTCTCCGCGACGCGTTCACCGATCGCGCAACTCGTCACGTGCTGGATCAAGACATCAAGCGGCTGCTCCAAGGGGCGCTTGGATTCGATTTCCCTGGCGTCCATCGCATCCTGTGCGGCGGCGAACTCCAGCAGTTCGAGCGCGTTGGTGGGCACACAGAGCAGCTTCGGCGTGCTTCCCGGTTGGTGTCCGGAGCGCCCGGCTCGCTGGAGAAGGCGGGCCACACCTTTCGGGCTGCCGATCTGGATGACTTGCTCAATGCAGGAAAAATCGAGTCCGAGATCGAGCGAGGAGGTGCAGACCACGGCGAGCAATTTTCCCTCCATCAGGAGCTGCTCCGTTTCCCGGCGCTCATCCTGCGCCAGCGAGCCATGGTGGATCGCGATGCGATCTTTCAGCGATGCGTCGGCTTCCAGCAAGGCCTGCAACCATAGTTCGCTTTGTGAACGCGTGTTGGTGAAAACCAGGGATGCTTTCACCGTGTGCAGGGATTTCGCGACGCGCCCGGCCATCGCCAACCCGAGATGCCCGCCCCATGGAAACGTCTCCACGGATTTCGGGATCAGCGTGCGGATCTGGATGCCGCGCTTGATCGTCGAATCCACGGAACACATTTCCGCGGCAGAGGAGCCGCCCAGAACCTCTGCGGCTTGCTGGAGATTTCCCAGCGTGGCGGAAACTCCCCAGACGCGGAGATTCGGCGCCCAATGCCGCAGCCGGGCGAGGCAGAGCTCGGTCTGGACACCGCGCTTGGTGCCGAGGAGTTCATGCCATTCGTCGATCACCACGCAGGTGAGTTGATCGAGTTTGCTACGGGAATCCTCGTAGGTGAGCATCAGGGAAAGGCTCTCCGGGGTGGTGACGAGCGCGAAGGGCAGGCGCTCGCGGAGCTTCGCTTTGCGGTGGGACGAGGTGTCACCGGTGCGCACCGCCACCTCCAATTTGCTGCCCAGCGCTTTAAGCGGCTCGCTGAGCGACCGCGCCGTGTCCTGTGCCAGCGCCCGCAGCGGCGTAATCCAAATCACGCGGCAGCTTTGCGGTGCTTCGTCCGCGTCCATCGCCTCCACGACCGGCCCCAGCCAAACGGCGAGGGTTTTTCCGGTGCCGGTGGGCGCATGGAGCAGGCCGGATTTCCCCTCGGCGTAGGCACGCCACGTTTCGAGTTGGAAATCATGGGGCTGCCAGCCACGCCCTTCGAACAGGCAGCGGATGATCGGATGCGGCGTGTTCACGCTTTCGGCAAGAAATAGCCGCGCTGTTTGTCGGAGATCGGCATGCCGAGTCTTTCCATCGCGGCGAGCATGTCTTCCCATAGCGCGCGTTTCACATCGTTGGAGCCGCCGCTCTGCAGCAGGTAGCTGGGGTGGTAGGTCACGCGTGCGGGGATGCCGGAAACCTCGTGCCATTTCCCGCGCATGGAGCCGACCGTGCCCTCCAGCCCGAGCAACCCTTCCGCGGCAGTCCCGCCGAGGGCGATGATCAGCTTCGGTTGAACCACGGAAATTTCCGCCATTACCAGCGGCAGGCACGCGGCCATTTCCTCGGGCGTCGGCTTGCGGTTGTTCGTCGTTTGTTTCGGCAATGACGGGCGGAACTTTACGAGATTGGAAATGTAAACGTCCTCACGCTTGAGCCCCATGGCCTTGAGGATGTCGTTGAGTTTCTGTCCCGCCGGGCCGACGAAAGGCTCGCCCTCCTTCTCCTCGTTGTAGCCGGGAGCCTCGCCGACGAGCATGATCGCGGCGTCGGGGTTGCCGGTCGCGAAAACCATCTTCTCTCGCAAGGTGCCGAGCGCCATCGCGGGTGCCCAGCGCTCCGCTTGCTTCCGCAGTCCCGCGAGCTGCTCCGCTTTTCCGCTGCCGGAAACCACTGCGTCCTGGGTGACCGGAGCCGCAGGCTCAACCGGCGCGGCAGTCGCAGCGGGCGGCCTCCGCATCCGGATATACAGCTCGCGGAGTCCGTCGCGGGCGCTGTCATCGAGGAAAATGTGGCTGCGCCCGCGCGCCTGTTCGGCTTGCAGGAAATCGATGAGGGAATCGACGGGACGGGTCACGGGTTATTCCTAGAGCGGCGGCGGGGGCGAATCAACATCCGCTTCCGATTTTCCCTCTTTTCACACTTGCCGACGTGATTGCCGCCCCATAGACCCAATTCATGTCGTTCTTCCCCGATATCCCGAAAATTCAGTTCGAAGGCTCCAAGTCCAAGAATCCGTTCGCGTTCAAACAATACAACCCCGATGAGATCGTCGCCGGGAAAACAATGAAGGAGCACACGCGGTTCGCCGCGGCCTACTGGCACGTGATGCGCAACGGTCTTTCCGATCCCTTCGGTGGACCAACGGCTCTTATGCCATGGGATGACGAATCCGATTCCGTTTCCAACGCCCTCAAGCGCGCGGATGTGTTTTTCGAATTCCTCGATAAAATCGGCATCGACTACTACTGCTGGCATGACCGCGACATCGCCCCGGAACTCGGCGATCTCGCCAAATCGAACGCCGCACTCGATAAAGTCACCGACCATCTCCTCGGTCTCCAGCAGGCCACCGGTAAAAAACTGCTCTGGGGCACCGCCTGCCTTTTCTCGCATCCACGCTATGCGCAGGGAGCCGGTACCTCGCCGAACGCGGATGTCTTCGCTTATGGCGCGGCGCAAGTGAAAGCGGCCATGGACGGCACGCTGAAACTCGGCGGCGAAGGCTACACCTTCTGGGGTGGACGCGAGGGTTACTCCACGCTCCTCAACACCGACATGAAGCGCGAACTCGACAACCTCGCGAACCTGCTCCACCTCGCCGTGGACTACGCGAAAAAGATCGGCTTCACCGGCCAATTCTACATCGAGCCGAAACCGCGCGAACCCTCGACGCACCAATACGATTCCGACTCCGCCGCGTGCCTGAATTTCCTCCGCCAATACGGCCTGATGGATCACTTCAAGCTGAACCTGGAAACGAACCACGCGACCCTCGCCGGCCACACGATGCTCCACGAAATGACCGTGGCCATCGATGCGGGCGCGCTCGGCTCCGTGGACGCGAACCAAGGCGACGAGCTCATCGGCTGGGACACCGACCAGTTTCCTACCGACATTTACCTCACCACCGAGATCATGCTCAAGGTGCTGGAAATGGGCGGATTCACCACCGGCGGCCTCAACTTTGACGCGAAGCGCCGCCGCGAATCCCACGAGCCTTCCGATCTTTTCCACGCCCACATCGGCGGCATGGATGCCTTCGCGCGTGGCCTGAAGATCGCAGCAGCCATCCGTGAGGACGGCCGCCTCGCGGACTTCGTGGCGAACCGCTACAAGAGCTGGACGACCGGTATTGGTGCCAAAATCGCCGGCAAACAGGTCAGCCTTGAGGAGGTCAGCGCCTACGCCCTCTCCAACGGTGAGCCAACCCTCGACTCCGGCAGGCAGGAAATGCTGGAGAATCTCGTCAACGAGTTCATCTAACGGAGTGCGGGCTTCGGTCCCGCTGTATTCCGCCTACATATTCAGGGGGCTGCGGGCTTGAGTCCGCGCTCCCTTTTTTATTCATGAAGGTATGAGCCGGGATCGATGTTGGTCATGAGGTCGATCTTGCCTTCGTAGGGAGGAAATGTCTGAGCCTTGAGAAATGGCTGCTGCGAATCCGATGAGGAGAAAAATCAGAAAAGTATGGAGAAACGGATCGCGGTTGAATGATCGATTTACTCCACGATATCCGGCACTGCCTCGGCCTCTTGGCTGAGCAGATCCAGCAAAGGGGCGGGATCGGGCAATCCGTGGGGATGGTGGTCGCCGCCGTTTTTGGGGAAAATTTTGAAACGTCCTCCGGATTTTTCCCAGAAGTCCACCAGGAGCTTGGCGTTGTCGAGGTAAGGCACGGTGCGGTCGGCGGTGCCGTGGACGGAGACGAGAAAGACTCCGTTTCTGATCGCCGCTTCCAAGCCATCGGTGGGGCGGATGGATTTCTCGACGGCTTCCTTGTCTGTGTCGAAATGGAACTCGGTCTTGTAGGTGTTCCAATCGACTTCGCTGCCTCCGCCTTTCTGCGTAAGTGGGAAGCCGCCAGGCCAGGAGCGGACATCACAAACACCGTTGTCGTGATAAAGCACGCTGACTCGGTCGGGGTGAAGGCGCGTCCAGGCGTTCACGTAGAGACCGCCGCGCGAGATGCCGAGCAGGGCGGGGCGGGGTGAGAGGCCGCGCTTGCCGTGGAGTTCCGCGTAAACTTTTTCCCAAACGGCCATCGACGCGGGTGAACCGAACTGGTTGCTGACGTTCACATGGGCAACGTGCCATCCCTTGGCGACTAGGGCGTCTTCTAGAGAGCGGAGGTGTCCAGCGAACTCCCCGACCCAAAGCCATGGTTTGCCGGGCGCGGTGTCCGCAGGTGTCTTGAGCGTCAGCGTTTTGCCTTCGATTTCGAGTTTCTCGACCGCGACTTCGGCGAATGCGGCGGATGTGACTGCTAGCAGGATGACGGATGGGATGAGGAAGCGGAAGGATTTCATGGGTTTCGGTATGACTTTACCCCTCGTTCAATCCGGGAAAACGATGGCGCGATGGCCGTCGATCAGGGTGCGGTCGTGGACGTGGTAGCGTATGCCCTTGGCGAGGGCGATGCGTTCGCATTGGCGGCCGAGGCGGGAGAGGTCGGAGGGGGAGTGGAAATGGGAAACTCGCTCGACTTCCTGCTCGATGATCGGGCCGGCGTCGAGATCCGCGGTGACGTAGTGGCAGGTGGCTCCGATGAGTTTCACGCCGCGCTCGTGAGCCTGTTTGTAGGGGTTTGCGCCGATGAAGGCCGGGAGGAAGGAGTGATGGATGTTGATGATTTTCCCGGAGAATTCCTGGCAAAAGGAATCGGGCAGGATCTGCATGAAGCGGGCGAGGACGATGAGTTCCACGTTCTGGGCGATGAGCAGATCGCGGATTTCAAGAAAGCCGTTTTCGCGGCGGTCGCCGTCCATTGCCACGTGATGGAAGGGAATGCCGGAGCGCTCGGCGATGGGGCGGCAGGTCTCGCGGTTGCCGATGACTGAGGTGATTTCGACGGGGAGTTCGTTGAGTTCGGTGCGCCAGATGATCTCGTTGAGGCAGTGGTCGGTCTTGGTGACGAGGACGGCGGTGCGCATTTTGTACGGCAGCGGGCGGAAGTGCCATGTGGCTTGCAGGGAGCGGCCGAGGGTGCCGAAGCCGTTGGTGAAATCCTCCACGTCCACATCGAGGTCGGTGGTGTCAATTTCCAGGCGGGCGAAAAATTTCCCGCCGATGCGGTCGGAAAACTGGCTGAACTCGATCAGGTTGCCACAGTGGGAGGCGACGTAGGACGCGATTTTCGCGACAATGCCCGACTGGTCGGGTGATGAGAGTTTGAGGATGAGGCCGGGGCGCATACGTTGGGAAACTTTAAATATAAATTTCAAATCCTAAGGAAGAGGGGGGTAGAAGCGGGCGGCTCCTTTGCGGAGGAGCGGGTCGGTGTTTGAGGCTTTGTCGACCAGGTTGGCGGGGGTGTTGCGTTTGCGCCAGCCGTGGTAGGCGGCGATGGATTCGAAGGAGGCGTTGAGTGAACCCTGCATGGGGTTGTGGAGTTCGAGATCCGCCTCGAAGTTTTCCGGGAGGCCGAGGGGGTAGAGGAACTGGCGGGAATCGAGATCGCGGAGTCCCTGCGGGTAAAGCTCGGGCGCGCTGAGGGCGAGACCCATGAGCATATAATGCGGGTGGAGCCAGCGGACGCCCATGACATCGGTGCCGTTGGCCGTGTAGCCTCCACCGGGCATTCCGGCCTCGCCAGCGGAGAGTCCGAAAATGCCTGCTGCGGCTGCGGCGGAATCCGGCCAACTGGCCTTCGGATAGGCAATCTGCGCAGCTAGGAGTTTTCCCCGGATGTCCGGCCATGAGACGGCGGAGATGAGATCAGGATCGCGCCGGTCAAAGTCGGGATAAAGCAGGCTCTGGATTTCCGCGATGAAACCGACGCCGCGATATGGCTCACCGCTGGGGATCATTTTTCCGCGCGGTTCGCGGTCGGGGATCATGGCTTCCAAAGCGAGCACCAAGGCGGTCTCGCCGCCCCAGTCACGCCATGTGGAATTGAGGGGCGTTTTACCGTCGTCGAGAAAGCCATGTCCGATCCATCCTTCCTGATCGGTAACGGCATCGAAGTCGATTTCCGCGATCATTTCCGTGATCTTCGAGTTCATTTCTGGAAGGTCGAGGATGCGGGTGGCCAGAAGCAGGGACTGAAGTGCGATTGCTGTATCAACGGTGCTGAACTCGGTGCCCGGCACGATGGTGTGGCGACCATTCTCGCCACGGTGGACGAAGTGCGGCAAAAATCCGAAGGATCGGGGAAGCTGGCGCATAGCCTCAATTGTGGTTGCGATTTCTCCAACGACTTTTTCCTTTTCGAGAATCCCCTCGGAGACACCCAAGGCGCTGGCGAGTGCGTGCATTCCTGTGGAGGCGATCGAATCGAACTCGCCCGCTGGCAAGTGGCCGCGATCACGGGTGAAACCGCTGGCGGGATCATGGCAGCGGCGCAGTTTTCCCAGTGATATTCGGAGCGCCCACTCCTCCAGCGGCATGTCGGGTCGCTCCGCCATGAAGCCAATGGAGGAAAGCTGGAGGTCGCAGTCCGGCTCCGCGATCCAGTTCATGAACTTGATGTCCGAAGGTAGTCCGGTGGCGATGGGAAATCGAAGTGTGACGGTTTCCGCACTGTCGAGGGTGACGCTGGTTTTCCAAACGACCTGCCGCGTTACGTCCGCGAGTTCCAACCGGAGATGGCCACGACCGCTGGCGTTCATTGCAAGTTCGCGGATACCGCATCTTTTTTCAGCAGAGCAGCCAAGGCCGGTAAGGTCGGTGGGATCGAAAACCCGGTTCCCTTGGGAGGCGAGGCCCGCCAGCGAGTGCCATGCGCCCGTCCATTCGCCCGACGGCTTGACCCGGATGATGCCGCCCTTTGAATCGATCCTGCCCTCGCCTGGACCCATCCAACCGAAGTCGGATGCGAAGTGGGTGAAGTTTTCGAAGGGGTTGATCATCGGCGCGGCGTCGGGGCGGTCGCCGGGGAAGGAAATCGTGTAGTCGATGATCGGTTGCCACACACGCGTGCCCTCCGCAGCGCAAGGCAGGGACAAGGTGAGGAAAGCGAGGGCGGCACGAAGCATCGGCGCGAGTTTCGGTGGAAATGGGCGTGCTGGCAAGGATTGGGATGGTATCGGTGGGCAGGACGCACTATGGAGACCGCATGGAAATCAGAAACCGCGAAGCCCAGACCCCGTTCACAACGAAGGACGGCTCCAGAATGATCAGTCTGCTGGATCTCTCCAATGCCCCGGTAAGCAAGCAGAGCCTGGCCGAAGCCAGGATACCGGCGGGAGGCTCGACGCAACGGCATTACCACAAGGACAGCGAGGAGTTCTACTATCTGCTGAGCGGGCGCGGTCGGATGGAGATTGATGGTGATCTGGAAACGGTCAACCCGGGAGACGCGGTGCTGATTCCCGCCGGGGCATGGCATCAGATCACGGCTGAGGAGGAATTGGTTTTCCTCTGCTGCTGTGCGCCGCCTTACCGGCATGAGGATACTTACTTCGAGTGAAAGGTCGGATTTGGGGGTTTTCCCACAAACCATTACGAACCTTGCCTGCTTCCAACTCTTCCCCGGGCAACCCGGAGCAGAGAACACGCTGTCCTATTTCGAAGCCCACCAAGACATGCACGCCTCCAAAAAATCCTCGGTGGATTTTCGCGCCGATCCGGTGTGGTTGGCAGCGAAAACAACCTCCGAGGAGAAAGCTGGCAGCTCTTTGACCAGGGAAGGCGGGGCTGTTTCCGTTTTCCTTCGGCCCACCGACCTCTCTCCGTGGAAATGACACATCATACCGGAAATGCGGGCTTTCATTATCGCCGCAGTGCATGGATGTTTCGCGCGGTGAAAATCCTTCGCACACTCTTTTTTTGCCTCTCCGTATCGCCACTTTTGGCTGCGGATCCTGGCGCGGCGGCTTTGGACTTCCTTGGGAAAGTGAGGGAAGGGACGCTCGATCTCCAGCCAGGTGGGGATACTGCGTTGATCGAACACATCACGGAGGAGAAACGCGAGAGCATCCGCAAGCACATCGCGAGGCTCGAGATGGAATTGCGCGGCAGTCAGCTGGAACTCGGTGAAGTGAAGGAGGACGATGGTTTCGCGGCGGCGATGATTCGCAAGAGCGGAGGTTTCGATTCCGCTGATATGCAAGTTTTCCCGGTAGCACTGGTCAAGCGCGGCGACAAATGGCTGGCTGCGCCAGTTCCTGCGTCCTTTGAAAATGCCGTCGCAGGATACACCTTGCCGATCAGGGAGCGTCTTGCCGCGCTCGAAAACTGGATGATGCGCAAGCGGGTGACCGATCTCGATAGCTTGCTCACGGAATCGGCGAAAAGGACGCGCGAATTGATCCGGAACAGCATCGTCGGCGAGGATCTGGAAGGTGATGATCTTGGGAAAATCAGCGAGCGATTCCTGGAGGCCTGCGCGAAAGGTGATCGGGCGGCGATCCTCGGTTTTCTGGGCGGATTGTCCGATCCGTTGCCTTCGGATTGGGCGGATCGAATGAAGGCTTCGAAAGCGGCAGTCAGCAACACCGGGGCTTGGAGATGGTTGGTTTCCCCGGAAATCGTGCGGGTGAGGGTTCTGGAAGAGCGTAACGGAAATGAAGGGTTGGTTTTGATTGCCTGCCTTGATCCGAAATCGGCGGAAAGCTCTGGAATCAAGGGAGTGCATCTGGAGTTTTCCCGTGGCGATGCGGGGCAGTGGCGGATCAATTTGCCTGATCTGATTTCCGATCCGGAGGAATCCTCCGATGACGATTTCGACCAGAGCCTGCTTGATCGGTTTTCGGAAAAACTACGTGAGCTGGAGCCCGCTCTTTACGCGGAATCCGCCCGTGCCGCAGAGACGGTTGTGATGAGCGATTTGAAATCCAGTGATCTTCGCAAATCGCTTAGACGAATCGATCTTGGTGCGCGTCCGCAAGATGGTAGCAAAGCTAGCGTGCAGGCGGCGGGACTTTGGTGGTCTCTGAATGAACCGGGATCCTTCCGTATTCCCGTGGAACTGGGATTCCGTGAGGAGGGTTTGCTGGCGGTGTTCGCTTACCAATGGTTTTCTGTCAGCGAACCGGATCGGTTTGAAACGAGATCGCTTTTTTTCAGGAAAGCAGATTCGGGATGGGTCTGGTGTTCCGGTGCCGTTCCCAATGCCTTGAAGCGGGAACAAGAAACCCTGAAAAAATGGATCGAAGAAATGGAACCGGAGTGGCGGCTTTCATGGAGAGAAACCCTGTTGCAGCCTAGTGTGAAATTGGATGGGATTCATCCTGAGAATCTGCCTTCGGATGACCAGGCCAATAATTTGGTTGCGGATTGGTTGGAGGCGTTGGAGAAAAAGGATTTGGGTGCGGCGTTGGCCTGTTCCGCGTGGTTAAGTGATGGGCAAGGGATTCCGATGAGCGCCTTGCGGAATATCAGTTACGAAATCAGCGGAGCGAATCGCGGTAAGGCTGAGTTCTCCGGACTTCGCCGCTCCGGTTCATGGGTCGCGGCCACGATCCGGCGCGTTTCCGGCGACAAGACCCAAAATGCGTTCTTGCCTATCGTCATGACTCCTGTTGGTGCGAGGCTGCTGCCGGAGATCGACCTCATTGCTGAGGACTCGCGTACGAGGAATTTCCTGAATAACGCGACTTTCGGGAGACTAGGCAAAATCCTGGAGGAGGACCTTGTGGCCGATCTCAAAAAGCTCTTTGAGGCGAGTAAGAAAGAACTCAAATAGAGTTGATTTGAAACGTTAGGCCTCAATAGTTTTTAAAACATTATCTCAGGAGCTTGACTTTAAGTAAAAATTTGAGAAGTTTTCGGAAGAAATTAACCAATGACCACCCTACGGCCAAATAAACATCCAAGCGCAGGGCGAAGTATCCGCGCTTTGAGAAACGGCATGACGCTTCTTGAACTCACTGTTGTGATTCTTGTCTTACTATCCCTCATATCCATCCTCTTTATCGGGGCGCAGGCTTGGAAAAGAGGTTCCGACAAAGCAATGTGCATCGTCCAGATCCAGAATGTGCAGAAGGGTGTCAGGAGCTTCTCAAATCTCTATGGGTATTCGCCAAGTCAGAGCGTGGCTGGGTTGCAGATGCGCGTGATCGGTTTGGGGAAATTCATCGAAGAAACGCCGGAGTGTCCCGGTTCCGGTTCATACAGCTTCGGCGTGACTTACGGGGCGGATACAATTCCTCCCGTCGGTGAGCTTTATATGAGCTGCTCGCTTGCAGGGCCGCAAGGTCACATCCCTTCGAATTTCTCCGAGTGGTGAATCATGGCCGGTGGGATTTTCTGAATCGACAAGCTGAGAGCATGTGCCAGACTTGCTGGTAACATCTTCTTTACCTAAGTCCACCCAATGATGATAATCAACAAGCTACGCAATGCGACGATCGCCATAGGTCTTTTCGCCCTTTCCAACCCGGCGTGCGCACAGCAGGCGGACTTCAACGAGGTGGGCAAACAGATGGCGATCATGCTGCAGAACAGCCATTTTGCCAGGCTGCCATACAACGCGGAATTGAGCCGCAAGTTTTTCGATGACTATCTGAAGGAACTGGATTCCCAGAAACTCTATTTCACCCAAGAGGATGTGGACGGTTTCAGCGCGAAATACGGAGAAAGACTGCATACCCTGCTTTTGCAGGGCAATAGTGTGGAGCCTGCGACGGAAATCTACGCGGTGTTCAAAGAACGTGTGTCCTCACGTATCGCGGATGCTCAAATGCAGCTCAAAGGCGAGTTCGATTTCACAGGTGATGAGGTGGTGATGATTTCCCGCAAGGATGCGGAATGGCCGAAGAACGAGGCAGAGGCCAAAAAAATCTGGGCCAATCAAATCAAAGAGGCAGTGCTATCCGAGACACTGCGGCGCGAGATGATCGCAAGAATGGCAAAGGAGCAGAAAAAGGCGGATCCCGGCGCCGATGAGCTCGATCCTCGCGAGAAGGTGGCGCTACGTTACAAGCGCCTTCTTGCCAGCGTGCAGGATGTCGATGACGAGGATGTTGCCAACTTCTTCCTCAGTGCCGTCGCGCGCGCCTACGATCCGCATACGGACTACATGAGCTTCCGCGAAATGAATCGTTTCAAAGGAGACATGAAGAACGAACTCGTGGGTATTGGCGCTCTTCTTCAAGCTGAGGAAGATGGCGCGACGATCATCAAGGGCATCGTCGTCGGCGGACCTGCGGACAAGCAGGGAGCGCTCAAACTGAATGACCGGGTGGTGGCGGTGGATTCGTTGAATAGCGGGACTGCCGATGGAATGACGGATATCATGTTCATGCCCATCGACAAGGTCGTTGAGCTGATCCGTGGTAAGGAAGGCTCCTCGGTCGCCCTCAAGGTCGAGCCAGCAGGCAGTGCGCCGGGTGAGACAACCATTGTTGTGATCAAGCGTGAGAAGGTCGAACTCAAGGACGAGCAGGCCAGCGGTGAAATGATTCACATGAAGACAAAGGACGGCGAATTGCGCAGGATCGGCGTGATCACGCTGCCATCGTTCTATGCCGACTTTGACGAAGGTACGACACGTTGCTCGGTGGACGTCGAGCGAATCCTTCTCCGTCTCATAGAAGAGAAAATGGATGGACTCGTTTTCGATCTCAGAAACAACGGAGGAGGCTCACTTGAAGAGGTGCGAAGGATGACCGGTTTTTTCGTTCCCAATGGTCCGGTGGTTCAGGTGAAAAACACCCTCGGTCAGGTTCAGGTGAAAGATACGGATAGCGACAAGCCGATCTATGACGGCCCGATGGTCGTTCTTGTGGATAAGAGCAGCGCCTCGGCCAGCGAGATTTTGGCGGGAGCCCTTCAGGACTATAATCGCGCGGTCGTGGTGGGCGATACTTCCACTTTTGGTAAAGGCACCGTCCAGCAACCTATGGATATCGGGCGCATGCTCCCGCTTTTTGCGGTGCGTGACAAAGCGGGTTACTTGAAAGTCACCATTCAGAAATTTTACCGTCCTTCCGGTTCCTCGACCCAAATGGATGGCGTGGTTCCCAACGTTGTTCTGCCCAGCATCATGGATGCCCTGGATGTCGGTGAGGCACACCTAGACAACGCTCTGCCGCATGACCGCATCCGGCCAGCAGCCGATTTCCGTGCACTTGATGCTCAGGCGTTATTTCTCCCCAAGCTCAAAGAACTTAGCGCGGAACGGGTAAAGGCATGTGGCGATTTCGCTTATGTAATCGAGGACATCATCAAAACCAGGGAGCGCATCAAAGCGAATAAGATTTCCTTGAACAAGGTGGAGCGTGAAAAGGAGCTTGCCGAAGCGGATGCCCAGAAAAAGGAGCGCAACGCGGAACGTCGCGAGCGTTTCGCCAAGCTTACTGCGGAAGACTCGAAGAACTTCGTTTTCCACAAGATCACACTCGATGACCTCGAGAAAGGTCTGGATCTCAAGCCCTACGATCCGACCAAAGACAATGGGGATTACATGCGCCGCGCCGTGGACGAGACGGAAAGCCTTGATGACACACCGGAGTGGGCTTCCGGGTTGAACGCTGAAAAGCGTGAAGCTCTACACATCATCATGGATCTTGTGGAACTAACGGAAACGGCCAAGATGGTTGGTGTTTTGAAAAGCGACGGTGGGGTGCGCTGATGTCGGACATTCCAAGGCAACTTGCGCAAACCCTTGGGCGCATTCGGTGCTCTTGTGAGCGAGCAGGGCGGGATCCGCTTTCTGTTCGCTTGGTAGCGGTATCCAAAACATTTCCTAAGGCGGATATTCTTGAAGCGATTTCCGTAGGTCAGCAATGCTTCGGCGAAAGCAAGCTCCAAGAAGCTGAGCAAAAAATCGCGGAACTTCCTGCTGGCCTCGAATGGCATTTCATCGGACGCGTGCAGCGCAACAAGGTTCGTAAAATCCTTCCGCTCTTCCGCTGTATTCACGCCGTTGATTCCATCAAACTTGCCGTTTATATGGACGGCATCGCCGGGGAACTCGGGCTTCGGCCGGAGGTTTTCATTCAGGTCGATCAGGCGGGCGAAGCAAGCAAGGGTGGATTCTCGGCAATTGAACTCAAGAAGAGCATGCCGACTTTGACCGGACTTTCCCATTTGAAAATAGTCGGACTCATGTCGATCCCACCCGCTGCGGAGAATCCCGAGGATTCTCGTCACTGGTTTCGCGAACTCAGGGAGATGCGGGATGATCTAGGCAATGACTTTTCTGTCGATCTGCCCAGCTTGAGCATGGGGATGAGTGGAGATTTCGAGGTGGCCGTGGAGGAGGGCGCTACCCATGTCCGGGTCGGTTCTCTGATTTTTGGAAATCGTTCGTACAAAGTGGAAGGAGAGATCGGATGAAGGGCTTTGCGAACGTATGCGTGATTGGAGGCGAACTCGCACTTTCTCTCGACAACGGACGCGAGATGTATTTCCCCCTCGCCATGTTGCGGAGATCCTGCCCCTGTGCGGCTTGCCAGGGTGAACCAGATGCATTGGGGCGGGTAATCCGTCCGGTCGTCGAACACGGTGCGGGAGCGTTTCAACTCCGAAACTTCGAATTGGTCGGTGGATACGGCATACAGCTTTTCTGGGCAGACGGACATGGTTCCGGAATCTATAGCCTGGATTATCTGAATAAACTCGATGCCATCAGCGGTTTTTGAAAAAAAAGCTCCGGACACCTGTCAGGGTGCCCGGAGCTTTTGTTAGATAATCGTTGGGATCGCCGAGCTTATTCTTCGATTTTTTCGGCTGCTTTTTCAGTAGCTTCCTCGACAGCTCCAGCAGCAGCACCTGCTGCATCTTGCGCCGCTTCGGTGGCGGCACCCGCCGCATCTTCCACAGCTTCGGCAGCGCCGCTTGCCGCATCAGTGGCTGCTTCGGTGGCTTCGGCGGCGGCTTCTTTTACCTCCTCTTTGGCTACTTCTGCTGCTTCCTTTGTGCTATCGGCGGCTGCATCGGCCATTTCCTTGACGCCTTCCGCAGCCTTTTCGGCTCCGGCGGAGACTTTCTCTTCGGTGGTTTCGATTGTTGTCGTCGTCTTTTCGCACGATGCGAGTGCGAATACGAGCGGTAGGGCGATGGTCGCGCTTAGGATTTTCGTTTTCATAGTGTGGTTGTTGGCTGAGAGATTTCATATCTCATCAGTGAGAAAGGCTCGCTCGGTTCTTTGGCGGAGTCAAAGAAATCCGTCGGATCACTTTTTTACGAAGGCATCTAGTGGCTTCGGCTCCTCCGAAAAAACCCCCGAAGTCTCCCAAAGCAAAGCTTGTGAACCTTGCGAGGCGGGGCTAACACAACCCACGTCCGACAAGCGGACCTTCCAGCAATATGATAACTTTCCTAATTTGGTGCTTCGCGGGACTCACCGTCGGCGTGGTTTTTGGCTCTTTCTTCGAGTGGACCCTCCACAAACATGTGATGCATCGTCCGATTTGGAATTTCCGCTACGCTTTTCAGGCTCATGCCGTGGTTCATCATCAGGTTTTCAAGGCGGATCAAACCTACCATCTCATCAACGAGAAAGACAAGGAGACGATACCGATGGCATGGTGGAACGGCCCCGTGCTCATCCTGATCGGAGCCATCCCTTTCGCGATCCTTTCATGGATTGTCGGACAATGGGGTTTTGTTGTCGGTGGCGCGCTCGCGTTTTCCGTGTATTACGGCACCTACGAATACATTCACTGGTGTATGCATTTGCCAAAGGCGCGCCGGGTTGAGAAACCTTGGTGGTTCCGTAAGCTCAACGGGCACCATCTTCTGCATCACCGTTACATGCACAAGAATTTCAACGTCGTCTTGCCGCTTGCCGATTTCTGCCTCGGCACTTTGATGCTTCGTGCGAAGACCCGTTTCATGCAGGCTACCGGCCCCTCGGTGCCAGACGTTCAACCGAAATCAGCTTGAGAACCCACTGGTAGGCCGAAATGAATTTTAATCAGGCCTATCGCCAGTGGGTAGGCGTAGGAGCACCGCCACAAGGTGGCATGAAAATTTTTCTTATGGTTTTGAAGTAGTTAAAGAACTGCGAGCGCAAGCCCAAAGACCTTGGCTGGAGGAAAGTTATAGCGGAGTGATTGTGAATCCGTAGCGCCGCACGTCGCCGTCGAAGACGCAGGTGCCGGACAGCGGGCTGTCGAATTCCATCAGCATGAAGTCGCCATCGTCGAAATCGACCCGTGCCTTGCCGGGAGCGGTGACCCGGTAACGGTAGCCGCCGTCGCGCCCCCCGCTGTCGCCGCTGCCGTGGTGGACGTAATCGAAAACGAATTTGCCGTCGGGTTTGAAGGTGTAAGTGTTGCGGCTGTGCAGGTCGCTGTAGTGCAACCGGCTGCCGGCAAGAACCTTCGGAGCCATGCCGTTGTAGGCTGTGGATGAGTGGTTTCCGGAAGTGGCGGGCGCGGCCGGGTCGGCGGGCGCGGTGCAGGCGACCAGCGCAATACCGAGGGCTGTCGCAACAAGGCGTGTGGGATTCATGTTCATGGAGAAAATTCGGATCGTCCGAGGCGTCCATCATGGCTTGAATCTCGCAAGCGGCAAGCAGGCTATCACGGTCAGGAAGTCACATCGGAAAATCCCCTACCCCATTCCAGGGAAACACTTGGCGAAATCATCATCCACCGGTGCTTCGATTTTCAAACGCTCGCCCGTGTGCGGATGATCCATTTCCAGAGCCTTGGCATGAAGCAACATGCGCGTTCCGATTCCAAGGATCTCGCCGAGTTCATGGCTGCGCTCCATCCCTGCATAACGAAAGTCACCCACAACGGGAAATCTGGCTTCCAGCAGATGGCGGCGAATCTGATGGAAGCGTCCCGTCGTGGGAGTGATTTTCAGGAGTGCCAGGACAAGCTCCGGATAGGCCGGAAAACTCCCTGCATTCCGGACGGCGATGCGCTCGAACAATGTGCTCGCAGGCAGCGGCTCATCCCCGGCGTTTGCGCCAAGTGGCGTTTCACAGATCCACTTTTCCGGGACGTTTCCACAGACGATGGCTTGATACGTTTTCACGACGTTCCTTTGTTCGAATGCCTGCTGCGCAAGCGCGGCAGTCGATTTGTTGAGCGCGAAGAGCAGCACGCCGGATGTCGGCCGATCCAAGCGATGCGCCGGAAAAACCCTTTGCCCGAGCTGATCGCGCAGCCGTTTCATCGCAATCCACTCCGTCTCCACCGGCTCGCGCACAGGATGAACCAGCATCCCCGCAGGCTTGTCGATCGCGACAAGGAACTCGTCCTGGTAGAGGATACGCAGTGGCGACATGCGACAAGCAAACAGGGAGCGGCACGCCACTCAAATACTTTCCCGGTTCGCGTAATAGTAATTTGTTATCGGGATAAAGTCCGCTGCGTAGGCGAATGGAAAAAATCTTGGCACGGCAAACTCTGCCGATAGTCTCTGCGACGTTGAATATTTGCGCATCACTTTTTCCGAGTAGCCAGAACGCTAGTCCCGCCTTTTTTGGGATCTCTTGTTTTTTCATTCATAACATTGCTTGGCCTGGAGCGGGAGGTGAATTATGAGCTCGGGTTTGATTGCACTGCTCGATGATATTGCGGCGCTGGCGAAAGTTGCGGCGGCTAGCTTGGATGATGCGGGGGCACAGGCCGCCAAGGCGAGCAGTAAGGCTGCGGGGATTGTAATTGATGATGCCGCTGTGACGCCTCGTTATGTGGTTGGTTTGATGGCGGATCGCGAATTGCCGATCATTCGTAAGATTGCAATCGGCTCTCTGAAGAATAAATTATTTTTCCTGCTGCCCGGAGCCTTGGCTCTCAGCTTGCTGGCGCCCTGGGCGATCACGCCGATCCTCATGGCCGGCGGGGCTTTCCTGTGTCTGGAAGGCTATCACAAGGTCATGGAGCTGATTAAACCCGGACATCACGGCCATAAGGAAGACTCCTCACCGACCAGTCAGACCGCGCAGGATCTGGAGAACGAACGAGTCGGCAGCGCGATCCGCACCGATTTCATCCTCTCTGCCGAGATCATGGCGATTACCTTGGCCTCGGTGGCAACCTCTCCCCTCTGGTTGCAGGGCGGAGTGCTGGCGGTTGTTGGCGTTTTTATGACATTCCTCGTTTATGGGGTGGTAGCCATCATCGTAAAAGCAGACGATGTCGGACTTGCTTTGGCGAAGTCGACCCAAGGCGCGATCAGTGCGCTGGGTCGCGGTATTGTCATTGGTATGCCCTTTTTCCTGAAAACCCTGAGCATGGTCGGCATGATCGCGATGCTCTGGGTGGGTGGCGGCATTTTGATTCATGGTCTGCACGCGCTGGGACTGCATGGCCCCGAAACCATGGTGCATCATGTGGCCAAACTCGGAGCGGATGCGGTGCCTGCGCTGGGTGGCTTGGTGGCCTGGCTGATCAGTGCCAGTATCGCCGCCGTGCTCGGCCTACTCATCGGTGCCGTTGTCAATCCATTGGTGGTACACTTCATAGCGCCGGTCTTCGCACGGCTTCAGAGCCTGTGCCGTTCGGGAATGAAGCAAAAATCGGAGTGATTTTGTATATGGATCAAATGACCGAGACTCTGCAAAAAGTTCTTCCATCACGAAGTGCGCCCTGTTTCCAACTTCACAAACACCTCAAACTCCTGCAAAAAGATCTCCAAGAGGGAGCTTTCGAGATTTGGGAGGAGGATTGAATGGGAGTTAGAAATCGCATTAGGTTGTGATGAAACATCTCGCCCGATCCGGCCAGTGATGCGGAAACCACCCACCAAAGAGGGATTGCATTCTGCTTCCCGGTAACCCCAGAAAATTCCTTTCCACTATCTTGCAGTGGAACGCAATCTACGCAACTCTTCATTCTGTTGACGCTGCCACTCTTGTATTCGTCGTTGTTCTTCATTTATGCGCCGTATCTCCATTTCCTGCCTGATGCGCTGCATCTCTCGGCGCTGTTGTTCGAGTTGCCGTTGTATTTGGTCTTGTTGCACTTGGTCTTGGAACTCCCTCTGCGCCCTTAGTGCCGCCTCAAGACGTGCAGCTTGTATCCCTCTTTGTTGATTTGCTAATTCTTGGTCACGTATTGCTTGTGCCTCTGCCTCGGCTGCCTGAATCGCTCGCCGCTCGGCGTTCATTTGAGCCTCAATAGCTGCGATCTCAGCTTGTTGCCGGTTGGCTTCGTTGCGCCTTTCCGTGATCGCCTTCTCGGCAAATTTCCGGTCGATCTCTGCAACCTTAGCCGCAAATTCTTCCTTTTCCTCAGCTTCTGCGGCCTTTTGCAGGTCAATCTGCGCCTTAACCGCATCTGCTAATGGGACTAGCATATTCGGCTTCATGGCATCTGCCCCGATCCGCTCCGATTCCTTATTGTAGGCCGCGTCCAGCAAGATGGAGAAATGCGAGGCTTCATCGGCTAAGTCGGGATATTTTGCAATAATCGCGTCGATATTTTCATTCCAACTGAGATCAAGATCAACTATGGCCGCGATTTCTCGTACCATCTCGGGTTTACCAAGACCGACAGTGCCCGCTTTGATTTCCTTTTGAAGCGTTTCATCGAAAGCTGTAAAAAAAGCCTTTTTGTCCTTCGATTCAATCGGATAGTCCCTATGTATCCGCTCAAGTTCCTCCTTAAACCTTCCCTGCGATTCATTCGCGAGGATTACAGGGGCGGTAGCCAAGATTATGAGGAGGATAATCGCTTTCACACCAGTCAGCTTGCCACGCAGCGGGTTGCACCCACAAGTCCAAAGATTCCTTCCCGCTTCAATTCCCACGCGATAGCGAACGGTCGCTGGCCGCTCTCGCCCCCTTACTCGATTTCATTCAAATACAATGGCTGCTATCGAGGCGATGACGAAGAGGATCTCTTGGATACGCTTCTTGACGGCTCTCAGCCTTTCATGGCAACGCCGAAAGTCATCGGCGCGGGGGGGCTCTTACTTCAGAGGATGCGCCCCTATCTTTTTTGGAGTGAAGGCTCAAAATTCGCCCGATATGAAAATCAAATGCAAACGCCACACGGATCCCCACACTAATGAGACCGGCCAACCACTTCTCCACCAAGACGACTACATCGAAATCATGAGAGAAATCGCCGACTTGGTTCCGGCTCACCAGTCCATCATTGCACCCGATCCGATGGTTGCCCGTGATGGAGTATGATCGACGAGATCCCGCGCCGATCTCGCGCCCCTAAACCGGCTGCCGTACGCGTTGGCAACGTCTTCGGTGGGGGCAATCCGCGCGATTTCATTTCTGAATCGGGGGAATTGGCATGAGCGTTTCAATTTAGAATCCGCAGTAGTAACCTCGAATTCTAGTTTCAGCGGAAAAGAGCCGACTTCCTGTAAGCGATCCATGCACACGTTGCGGCGGTGAGGAGGAAGAGGATGGCCAGGCCTGTGATCCAGGAAAGGGTGGTGAGGAGGCCGGTCGCGGGGAGTGCCGGGAGAACGGAGATGATCGCGGCAATGAGGCCGATGCCGATGGCCCAGAGGATGAACTGGCGGGTTTCGCGGATGATGAGGGAGCGGATGATTTTGCGTGAGATGCCTGTCATGCGGGGACGAGGCGCAGCTCCACCTTCCGACCGAGAGCGGCGGCCGCTTTTCCCAGGCTGGCCACGGTAAGCGACGGGTTTGAGGGATCGAGCATTCGATCCAGCGATGCCCGGCTGGTTTTCATGCGCGCTGCCAGTTCGGTCTTGGTGACGTGTTCCTGCTCCAGGATTTGCTGGAGTTGGAGAGAGACCACGCGTTTGAGCGCAAGCACTTCCACCTCGGGCAGGATATCCTCGCTGGCGAGGAAATCGCGGAAGTCGCTGCCCCGGTGGGCGTTTTGGGATGGTTTTGTTTTCATCGGTTATTGAGTTGATTTGAGATAGAGCGATTGGCGTTTGCGGGCGAGATCGAGTTCCTGTTTTGGCGCGGTGCGGGACTTTTTGACGATGCCATGTAGAAGGACAATTTCCTCGTTCACGATGATGAAAAAGACCCGGGCGATCCGATCTCCGAGGGAAGATCGCACTTCCCAAAGCCCCCGACCCAGTGAATCGACCAAGGGTTTGCCCACTGGCCAAACCCACTGGACAGTGAGAATGTCGGCACCGATAGATTTCCTTTCATCTGCCGTCAGCTTCAGCAGCCATTCCCGAACAGGCTCATTTCCTGTCCCTGTGCGAAAGAAAATGACACGCAGAGGGCGAGGAGCTGGCTGAGCCATGGAGTTACTGTATCAAAAAAGATACTTCCGTCAATTGGCATTTCGCTTTTACCCGGACTCACCGGAAGACGGAGGATTTGCGAAACGCGATCCAAGCGCAACTGGTGGCGGTGAAGAGGAAGAGAATGGCTAGGGCGGTGATCCAGGTTAGGGTGGTGAGCAGTCCGGTGGCGGGTAGTGCCGGGAGGACGGAGATGATGGCCGCGAGGAGTCCGATGCCGATGGCCCAGAGGATGAACTGGCGGGTTTCGCGGAAGATGAGGGAGCGGATGATTTTCCGCGAAATGCCGATCTGATGGAGCTGGGTGAACTCGTTCTGGCGTTCGGCCAGGTTGCGGGCGGTTACGATGCCGAGGCCGGCGGCTCCGAGGATGACGCCGAGGCCGCCGAGGACGTTGAAGATGGAGATGTAGGTGTTTTCCACACTGTTGAAGGCGGCGAGGCGCTCGGTGGTGGTGGTGACGGTGGCCCCGAGGTCGGTGAGGGCGCTTTGGAGGATGTTTCGGGTTTCCGTCAGGTCGTTGGAGGTTTCGGCGAGGAATAGCTGGTAGCCTCCGGTGGAGGGGAAGCGTTCGAGGTAGCGTTGTTCATCGACGATGAAGCTGCCTTGGAAGACGGAAGCGGTCAGGGTTCCGGCGATTTCCAGCGGGAAGGTGTTGCCTTGTTCATCGGTGTAGTCGATGCGGTCGCCGGGCTTTTTTTTCAGCACCCACATCAGGGTCGTTTCATCGATGAAGGCGCGGAGGGTGTCGCCTTCGCGGAGGGATTTCCAGGATGGCTCGATGCCGGGGGCGGTGGATTTGATGGTGAAGGAACCGCGTTGTTCGAGAGCGTTGGTATCGGTGGCGAGCAGGCGGGGGCGGGTGACGGAGTTGAGGTTGAAGCAGGAGGCGTCGTCGCCGGTGCCGATGCGGAAAGGGAGGATGTCGCCGAGTTGTGTGCGCTCTTCGCCGAGGTTGAGGATGTCGGCGGTGGAATCGGAGGCGGAGCTGCGGTGGACGGGGGTGGTGGTTTCGATCCAGAATGCGAAGCCTCCGGATGGAGCGGAGCGCTTCTGCCAATCGCCGCCGCCGTGTTTTTGGAAAGCGGTAACGGAGACGACGAGGAAAAGTCCGGCGGCGAGGCTGCCGACGACGACCAGTGAACGGGTCGGGCGGCGGGCAATGTTGAGCCGGGCAAGGTGGGCGATGGTTAGGGACGGAGCGGAACGAGGTGCTCCAGTCACGCGGAAGAGGGCGAGGCCGGCGATGAGGAAGGAGAAGCCAGCTAGGAAAAACGCGCCTTGGGCACCGATCATTTTCGATCCCAAAAGGGCGGCGACACCGATGACGCCCGCTGCGGGAGCGATCCATCGGGCGTGGGATTTCCCGCTGCGGAGGATTTCCTCAGTTCCCGATTCGAGGCGGAGGCTGGCGGAGCGTTTCGCCTGGCGGCGGGTGACGAACCAGATCGTGGTCATCATCAGAAAATCGAATCCGATGACGCCGCCTACTATGGATGCCGTAGCGGCGTGGAAGCGGAACATGCGGTCATCGCCACGGTTCCAGATGGATTCCAGGAAAAGCAGCAGGCCGCGGGTGTAGGCGAAGGCGAGAAGCGCTCCGAGCGCGCTGCCGATCGAGACGACGACGAGGCCTTCGAGCAGACGCCAGCGGAGGATTTTTTTGGCGGAAATGCCGAGTGCGGCAAGCAGGCCGGACTCGTGGTTGCGCTGCTCGACGTTGAAGCGGAACAACATGGCTGTCAGGGCGACGGCGGCGAGGATCAGGAAGAACGACATGCTCAAAAACAGGCTGGCGATATCGACGGGGGATGAGGCGGCGCTTTGGCTTTCGGTGGCGATGTCGCGGATCAGCAATCCGGCATCGGCGGGGGTGAGGGTGTTGAGGATGCGGCGTTCGAGATCCGTTTCGCCGGCGGGGAGGCGGAGCGAGGTGGCGTTGCCCCAGCGGTTGCTCCACATGTTGCGGGCGGCTTCGTGGGTGATGAAGGCTTTCGGCGTGCCTCGGTGGTCGTCCCAGTAGGTTTCGTCTTTCTCGCGGATGCGGCTGAGATCGAGCGGGAGGCCGGAAGTCCAGTCGGCGGAGTTGTCGGCTTCGGCGATGCCGGGGAAATCCGGCATCCAGAGTTTGTCGGCGGCGGCTCCTTCGAGCGGGACGATGCTGTGGACGCGGAAATCGGAGGATTTTTCGATGAGTTGGTTGCCGTTTCCGAGGGTGAAATAGCTCAGTGTGACGGTGTCGCCGGGCTTCGCGGCGAGGTCTTCGGCTTCCCATGAATTGAGGACGATCTGGTCGGGCGCGAGGTCGTCGGGGAGAAAGGGAACGGCGGCGGGGTCGATCCCCGTGACCATCGAATAGGGCGTTTCCTTGCCGTTGGCGGCGATGGTGTTAGAGAGGTAGGTGAGGACGGGGCGCGACTCAGGAAGGAGGGCGCGGAGTTTTTCCTCGATGAGAGTGGGGATGAAAATGCGGTCGGTGCGGATCTCGGTGGCGGCGGAGAGAGGTATATCTAACAGCGATAGTCCGTAGTCGGCGAGTCGGGCGGACTTGCGTATGCGGGCGGTGGCTTCCTCGGTGCTGAGGGTTTCACGGAACAGCAGGAGGTTGGCGCTGTCGGGTCGCTCGATAGCGGCGGCGAGAGCTTCGATGGGCAGGAAAATGGCGGGGGCGGGGAGTTGGGTGGCTTGGAGGTTGAAGCGGCCCATGGCGTCGTCCTCGCGGATTTCGGCGACAGTGCCGCGGACGGTGATGAGTTCCTCGGGTTCGCCGGAAAGCGGGGCGTCGCGTGAGGCGAGGCCGGGTTTGCCGAGGCGGATGACGAGGGTGTCACCGGTTTTGAGATCGAGGGCGCGGGCGAGTTCGCGGTTGATCGCCCATGAGCGTTTGTCGAGGGCGGGCGGTGTCGTGTTTCCCGTAGCGAATTTCCAGAACTCCGGGGTGACGCCGAAGAGGTTGACCTGGCCGGTCGAGCGGCCGGACGGGGTATCGACCTGGCTGCGGAGTTGGAGAACGGGCGCGGTGCCGAGGAGGTCGTTCGCAAGGCGGGCGCGGAAGAAATTTTCGCCACCGGCGAGGACGAGGGTGGTGCGGCCGGTGCGGTGCTCGGCGATCTGGCGGAGGGTGGATTTTACGGAATCGCCGGCGAAGAGAGCGCCTAACAGAACCATCGCGCCGAGGGCGGAACCGAGCAGGACGCCGAGGTAAGCCGCGCGGTAGTGGCGGAGGCCGCGGAGGATGAAGGCGGATGCGGTCATGACCCGATGAGCTTGCCGTTTCTCAGCTCGAAGGTTTTTCCCATGCGCTGGGCGATGGCGAGGTTGTGGGTGACGACGATGAGGGTGACTCCGTGGTCGCGGTTGAGGGCGAGGAGGAGGTCGGCGACGGTGTCGGTGGAGGCGGGGTCGAGGGAGCCGGTGGGTTCGTCGGCGAGGATGAGTTTGGGTCGGTTGATGAGGGCGCGGGCGACGGAGTTGCGGAGTTTCTCGCCGCCGGAGAGTTGCCATGGGAGGTGGTGGAGTCGGTCGGAGAGGCCGACGCTTTCGAGGAGTTGGAGCGCGCGTTTTTCCGTGTCGGCGGCGGATTCCTGCCAATCGCCGGCGAGGCGCGGGACGAGAACGTTTTCGAGGACGTTGAGCTGGGGGAGGAGGTGCTGTTGTTGGAAAATGAAGCCGAGCGAGTGGTTGCGGAAAGCGGCGGCCTGCTCCTCGGTGAAGGTGGAAATGTCCTGATCGCCGATGGTGATGGTGCCGGAGGTCGGGCGATCCAAGGCCCCGAGGAGATTGAGAAGTGTGGACTTCCCGCTGCCGGACGGGCCGACGATGGCGGCGGTTTCTCCTGCTGCGAGAGTGAGGTCGAGGCGGTCGAGAACCTGGATGGCTTCGCCCGGGGTTTCGTAGGTCTTGGAGAGTTGGCTGACTTTGATCATAGTGAGAAGAGTGCCGCGTGAGCAGTGATCGGTGATCGGTGGAAGAAAGACTTAGCGGAGGATATTCCAGCGTTTGGCTTTGACTTCGAAAGTGGGGAGGGTGCCTTGGGGGACGGCGGTGACGGGGATGCGGAGGGTGAAGATGGAGCGGAGTTTTTGGGCGAGCTCGCTGGCGGTTTCCGGGGTGGCCTCGACGCTTAGGTTGATTTCGGCAAGGGCAGGGCGCTGGTCGATTTCCACCTGATACTCGGCGATGTCGGGAAACGAGCGGACTATCGCGTCGATGGAGCTCGGATGGATGTTGATGCCGCGGATCACGATCATGTCGTCGGTGCGGCTGAGGACGCCGCCTCGGAGGGCAAAATGGTCTCCGTGTGCGACGGGCATGACGAGATCGCCGGTGCGGTAGCGGAGCAGGGGCGAGCCGTAGCGGCCGAGGGTGGTGAGGACGAGTTCGCCGGTTTCCCCGAACGGGGTGGGGGAGCCGGTGGCGGGGTCGATCACCTCACAGAAGTACGACTCATGCCGTAGCAGGAGCAGGTCGGGATCCATTTCCGAGCTGACGGAGACCGGGCCGATCTCGGTCATGCCATGGTGGTCGTAAACGCGGGCCTGCCAGGCGGTTTCGATGCGCCGGCGGACTTCGGGGAGGCTGCCGCCGGGTTCGCCGCAGACGATGATTTTCCTGATGCCCAGCGAAGAGACCGGGAGCTTCATTTTTTCCCCCACCTCGGCGAGGCGCAGGGCGTAGGTGGGTGTGCAGCAGAGGATGGTGGATTCGCTGTGACGCAGCAGTTGGAGCCGGTCTTCCGAGGAAAGCCCGCCACCGGGGACGGCTCGGACGCCCATGCGCGTGGCCGCTTCGAAGCCCGCCCAGAAGCCGAGGAAGGGGCCGAACGAGAACGGGAAAAAGGCGATATCGCCCGGTTTCACGCCCGCGCCGCGCCAGACCCATTCCCAGTTGTCGAGAATCCATGTCCAGTTGCCGGGATCGTCGAGCCAGATGAGCGGCTTGCCGCGGGTGCCGCTGGTTTGGTGAAAGCGGTGATAGTTGGAAAGCGGGAAGGTGTGGGTCGTGCCGTAGGGCGGGTGCCGCTCGCGGTCGGCGGCGAGTTCGTCCTTGGTGGTGAAAGGGACGCGCTCGGTGAAATCGGAGAGGCTGGTGAACGTTCCAGGCGCACCGAGTTTTTCGGCGTAGAAACGGTTCGCCGGGAGGATGGCGTGGATCAGGTCGTTGAGTTTCTGGAGCTGGGAAGACATAGGTCGTATAAGTCCCATTAGACCTATCTGTTAGTGCTTCTCAGTGATCTTCGGCGGAGGCGGGGCGTCCGTGGGCTTGAACTTGGTGACGAGGAAACCGCCGAAGGCGGCGAGGATGATTCCCAGGATGAATTCCCAACGGATCGAGGCGAAGCCTGCCTTCGGCGGGTGCATGACGGTGGCGACGATCGCGTTCACAATCGGGGCTCCGGCGAAGATGGTGGACATCACGAGGACGGCGACAACGTTCGGGTTCATGCCGGACTTCGATCCCGAGGCCATGGCAAGGAGCACAAAAAACGCTCCGATCGCGCCGAGGATGCCGGCGAAGAGCGAGAGCCACATGCCTTTCGGGGGCATCGACCAGTTGGCTCCCTTGGCCATCAGAAGAATCAGCGGGGCGAGGACGGCGGTGAGGAAATAGGCGATGCCGACGAAGAGGAAGGCCTTGTAGCGTCCGAGCTGGGGATCCCCCATCGCCATCGATCCCTTGTGGAGGTAGATGCCGTAAAGTCCCCAGCAGGCGACGGTGACGAGTGCGAGATAGAACCAGTTCATGGATTTCATTTAGGTAAATTCTGAAAAGCTGAGATGCTGAAATATGTTAGAGAAAGGTGCTGAGTTTTTCCGCGAGGGTGGGAGGGAGTGGGACGGCCTTGATGCCTTCCGGGGTGATGGCCACGTGGGCGGCGGAGATGGAACCTTCGGCGATGAGCGTTTCTTCGCGGGTGATTTCAAAGCGGTAGCGAACCGAGCGGTTGCGGACTTCCGCGATGAAGAGGCGGATGGTGAGGAGGTCGCCGAAGCGGGCGGGAGAGCGGTAGTCGCAGGAGGCGTTGACGCGCGGCCAGCCGGTTTCGAGTCCGTCGAGAAGGCCGTGGAGCTCGTGGTCGAGGCTGCGGACGAAGGCGTGCTCGCAGGTCTCCATGTAGCGGAAAAAGTTGGAGAAATGGACGATGCCCGCCATGTCGGTCTCGTAGAATTCGACATGGCGTTGGATTTCAAAGGCGGGCTGGCTCATGGGACGGGCGGTGTGGCGGACAATCGGTCGCGCACGGCCTGATATTAACCCTGATCAGCATCCCGGAAACTGAAATTACCCGGAATCTTTGTAGCGGCACCTTTTGCGTTCTTGTTTGACACACTCCCGTCCCGCGATTGGCTACGAGACGTGCGCACGCTCCTCATTTCGCTTCTCGCTGTCGGTCTCGCCGCAGCGAAACCCAACATCATTTTCATCATCGCGGACGATCTCGGTTACGGGGATCTCGGTTGCTACGGCCAGAAGACGACCAAGACCCCGGTGCTCGACAAGATGGCGGCCGAGGGCATCCGTTTCACCCAGCATTACTCCGGTTCCACGGTTTGTGCGCCCGCGCGCAGCGCCTTGATGACCGGACTGGACACAGGCAGCACTTGGCTGCGGGGCAACGGCGAGTTCGAGCTGCGGCCCGATCCCGATGATCTCACCGTGGCCACCCTTTTGCAACACGCGGGATACCGTACCGCGATGGTCGGCAAGTCCTGCGTTTCCGGAAACACCCAGAGCCCGCAGCACGTTTTGAACAAGGGCTTCGATGTCTTTTACGGCACCACCAGCCACAAGGACGGCCACCACCGTTATCCACGCTTCGTTTATGATCAGGGTCTGAAAGTGGAACTTGAGGGCAACGAACTCCACACCGGAAAATCCTACGACGCCGAGCTCTACACCGGGCGCGCCGAGGCGTTCATCCAGGAGACGGACGGGCCGTTTTTCCTGCTGCTTTCCTACCCGATTCCCCATGCCGCCGTGCTGGGGCCGGAAGGTTCCGTGCCGGGCGGCGCGGGGATGGAACATAAGGATGGGCACTACACCCAAGTCAAAGATCCCGCTGCACATTACCGCGCGATGGTCGAGGCGCTTGATGGTTATGTGGGCAGGGTGACGGCGGCCCTTGACAAAAAAGGCGTGACGAAGGACACGCTGATCCTTTTCACCAGCGACAACGGCTCGCACTTCGAAGGCGGATACAACCCCACGATGCTCGAATCCTCCGGCCCCTTGCGCGGCGGAAAACGCGACCTTTACGAAGGCGGCATCCGCGTGCCGATGATCGCCCACTGGCCCGCCGGGATCACCAAGCCGGGCAGCAGCGACCACGCCAGTGCGTTCTGGGACTTCCTGCCGACCGCCTGCGAACTCGCCGGTGCCGATGCGCCCGAAGGACTTCACGGCCTCTCTTATGCGCCGACGCTCACCGGCAAGGGCGAGCAGCAGACACACGATTTCCTCTACTGGGAATTTCACGAACAAGGCACCCGCCGTGCGCTGCGCAAGGGCGTCTGGAAGCTCGTGCAATACGATCTCGCGAAAAACGGGAAGCCCGAACTCTACCACCTCGGCCAAGACATCGGGGAAACAAAAGACCTTTCTGCAAAGGAACCCGAACACGTCTTCGCGATGCTCAGGATCATGGATGAGCGCCACAAGCCCTCTCCGATTTTCCCGAACAAGGCTCTGGATCGCTGACCGATCAAGGCTTCGCCGCCACCGACCCACCGGAGAACTCTTTCGCTCCGAGCTCCTTGATATCGGCGAAGTATGACCATTCGTTCATTCGCATTTGAAACTTCGAAATCACAGGCTATCGGATGGCACACGCCTGTATGAAATCGCTGATTTACCAATGCTCCCTTTTTCTCCTGCTTGCGCCGCTCATCTCCGCAGGTATCGGGTCGGAACTCCTCATCAAAGGTCTTGAACGCCCCGTGTGGGTCGGAGCGCCCGCTTCCGCAAAAGGCAAACTCTGGGTCATGGAACAGGCGGGGAGGGTTTGGATCATCGATCTCAAGACCGGCCAGCGCTCGAAAAAACCTTTCCTGGAAATCACCGGCAGCGTCACCCGAAAGAGCAACGAGCAGGGACTCCTCGGCCTCGCCTTCGCGCCGGATTTCGCGAAAAGCGGGAGATACTACGTGAACTACAACGACAAGGGCGGCGACACCCGCATCGTCCGCTTCATGTCGAAAGACGGCGCTACGACCGATGCCTCCCGGGGCGAGACGATCCTGAAAATCAAGCAGCCCTTCGCGAACCATAACGGCGGCTGGCTCGGCTTCGGCCCCGACGGCTACCTCTACATCGCCACCGGCGACGGCGGCGCGGCCAACGATCCCAAGAACCTCGCACAGGATCTTTCCTCGCATCTCGGAAAGCTCCTGCGGCTCGATGTCTCCGGCTCGAAGGGCTACAAGGCTCCCGCTGACAACGCCTTCGCCGGGAAAAAGGGTGCGCTGCCGGAAATCCACGCCATCGGTCTCCGCAACCCGTGGCGCTGCTCCTTCGACCGCGTGACCGGCGATTTCTGGATCGGCGATGTCGGGCAGAACCACTGGGAGGAAATCAATTTCGTGGAGAAGGGGAAATCCGGCGGGCTGAACTTCGGCTGGCGGCTGCGCGAGGGCGAGGTGGAGACTCCCTTCAAGGGTGTCGGCGGCGACGAACCCGATGCCCACCACGGTCCCATTTACGTTTACCAACACGGCAGCGGCCCGCGCGAGGGGCTTTCCGTCACCGGCGGCTTTGTTTATCGCGGCTCGAAGGTGGCCGATCTCAAAGGCCGCTATATCTTTGCCGATTACCAGAACCCGCGTATCTGGTCATTCGATCCGAATAACGGCAAGGCCACCGGTTTCACCGACCACACCAGCGACCTCCAGCCCAAAGGCGGACGCATCAACCTCATCTCCTCCTTCGGCGAGGACTCGGAGGGTGAGCTTTACCTTACGGATCTGAGCGGTGCGGTGTATCGGATTGTCGGGAAATAGGTGGCCATGTTATGGCACGCGTCGCGCTCCCGATTTCCAGCCAAGACCGCAGATTGCCTGCAGAAACATCATCTTCCCTTCACCCATGCACCGAGAGAACAGCGATCCATCCACCTTGCGGCGCATGTTGCCCGCGCTCATGGCCATCGCGGGATTTCTCATCCCCTTCTTTGTGGACTTTCCCGGCCTCTCGGAGGCGGGGCACCGGCTGGTTTCCATTTTCTTTCTTGCCGTGGTGCTCTGGGTCACGGAGGCGATCCCGTTGTTCGCGACCTCCGCGGTGGTGATCCTTTTGCTGGTGCTGATGCTCAGCAAGGCGGCGGCGACCATGGCATGGGGCTTGCCCGCCGATTTCCTTGCGAAGGCGCCGGAATTCACGGCTTACACGAACAGCCTGGCCGACAAGGTTCTGATCCTTTTCCTCGGCGGGTTTTTCATCGCGGCGGGTGCGGCGAAGTACGGGCTGGATCGGAACCTCACATCGATCATGCTCAAGCCGTTCGGGAAAAAGCCTTCGCACGTCCTGTTAGGCGTGATGGTGATCACCGGCGTGCTCTCGATGTGGATGAGCAACACCGCCACCTGCGCCACCATGATGACGGTGGTCTTGCCCATCGCGATGCGCTTGGATGCGGACGACCGTTTCCGCGTGGCGCTGCTGCTCGGCGTGCCTTTCGCCGCGAACCTCGGCGGCATCGGCACGCCGGTGGGAACTCCGCCCAACGCCATCGCCCTCGGCGCGCTCAAGAACGGCTCGTGCAGTTTCGTCCAGTGGATGGCTTTCGGCATCCCGATGGCCACCATTTTGCTGGCCGCTTCGTGGCTGATCCTCATCACCTTCTGCCGCGCGAAGACCAAGGAAATCGACCTGACGATGCGCGCGAAATGGGACAAGTCCGGCAAGGCGTGGATCTACTACGCGACGGCGGCCGTCACCATCGCGCTGTGGATGACCGAGGCGCTGCACGGCATCAATTCCTACATCGTCGGGCTGGTGCCGGTGGTGGTGCTGCTTTCCACGCGGGTGATCAACACGGCGGATTTCCGGGCGATGGAGTGGGATGTGCTCTGGCTCGTGGCCGGCGGCATCGCGCTGGGCAGCGGAGTGGCCTACACCGGATTCGATGTGTGGGTGGTGGGACTGATCAACTGGGATGCGATTCCCGGCTTCGCACTCGCCACCGTCCTCGCGCTTGCGGCGTTGGGGCTGGGCACTTTCATCTCGCACAGCGCCGCAACCAACCTTCTGGCTCCGATGGCGGTCGCGGTCGCCACCTCCGCGAAATCCGGCGAAGTCGCGATGGTCGTCGCCGTCGCCATCGGATCCTCGCTGGCGATGAGCCTGCCGATCAGCACGCCGCCCAACGCCATCGCCTTTGCCTCAGGACAAATCAAAACGCGCGACATGGCGCTGATGGGCGGTATCGTGGGTGTGGCGGGAGCTGTTTTGGTGACGGCACTGCTGCCTTTCCTTATGCGCATGGCGGGGATCAAGTGACTCCCACAAATGATGGTAGAACCCACAACACCCGATCCCGAACTCCTCACTTCGCAAGAGATGGAGGAGCAGTTCATCTCGCTTTGCCTTGCGCACTGCGGTGATGAGCAGCGCCGCGTTTATCGCGCCGGGGAAATGGTCGTCAGTGAGGGCGACCTGCCGGAAGGGCTGTGGCTCATCCTCTCGGGTCGGGTGGAGCTTTTCCGTACCATCGACGGCATGGAAATCATCTCCCACTCGGAGTCCGTGGGGCGCTTGGTGGGCTTGATGTCACTCTCGGAGCAGCACCCGACCTTTTTCAGCTGCCGCGCCCGCACGGATGTCGAGTCGCTTTTCATCCCCGCGCATCTGCTGCAGAAATGGATGACCGAGCAAACGGGTTTCGGTCGCCTGCTGCTCGCGGTCATGGTGCGGACGATGGCGCGCCGCAACAGGAGGTCGGCGCAGCTGTTGGCGAAAGTGCGCACGCTGAACCAGCGCCTCGCCGAGCAGCGCGATGACCTGGAGCGTGCGCTGCAACAGCTCCGCGACGCGCAGATCCAGCTGGTGGAGCATGAAAAAATGGCCACGCTGGGAAATGTCGCGGCGGGCATGGCGCACGAACTCAACAACCCCGTCGCCGCCATCCAGAGGGCGGCGGATTTCATCAGGGAAGACCTCGAACAGATTTTTTACGGAAACGAAAACTTCAAATCGACAGCGGCGGCAATGCGCAACGCGATGCAGAACAAGGCGATGGGCTCCGCCGAGGAACGCGCGGCGAAAGCCCGGCTGGCCGAGGCCTTGGGAGGCGATCGCAATCTCGCGAACTCGGTGTTCGCGGCGGGCATCCGCAGTGAAGATGACCTCAACGCGCTGCTCGGCGGTTTGAAGACGAAGAAACGCGAAGCCCGTTTGCAGGAAATCATTCACGGAGGGCAAATCGGGATCTCTTTGCGAAATCTGGGGAACTGCTCGCAGCGCATCGCCGACCTCGTCCGCTCGCTGAAGCTCCATGCCCTCGACGATCAGGAATTTACCGATGGTGTGGATCTGAACCAATCCATCGAAGACACCCTGCTGCTCCTCAGTCACAGACTTCGTGATGTCACCGTGCAAAAACACTACGGTGAGCTGAAGCCCATCACTGCGCATGTTTCACGGCTGCAACAGGTCTGGCTCAATCTCATCGTCAACGCCCTCCAAGCTATGACCCATGCGGGACTCAGTGGGGAAAACGCCGTGATCGAAATCACCACGCGCATGGCGGACGAAGGGCATGTGGAAGTCGCAATCACGGATTGCGGCCCGGGAATTCCTGCGGACGTCGCGCCGCGTTTGTTCGAGCACCGTTTCACCACGAGAAGCGGGCGCGTGGAATTCGGCCTTGGCCTAGGCCTCCCGATCAGCCGTATGATCGTGGAAAACCACGGCGGCACCCTTTCCTTCGAAAGCGAACCCGGGCGCACCTGTTTCCGGACGCTCCTTCCCATCGAACCAACGACAAAACCATGATCGCCATCCTCTGCCTCGAAGACGAATCCGAAGTCCGCGACGCCATCGTCCGCGACCTCAGGCCTTTCGCGAAACATTTCCGCATCGAAACCGCATCCGACGTCACCGACGCGGCGGCGGTGCTGGCCGATCTGGCGATGGACGGCGACCCGCTCGGCCTCATCCTCTGCGACCACCGTTTGCCGGGCGAGACCGGCGTGGAATTCCTCACCCACATCCACCACACGCCCGAATATGTGGCCGCGAGAAAGGTTTTGCTTACGGGCCAAGCAGGTCATCAGGACACGATCCGCGCGATCAACGAGGGTGGTCTGAATCGGTATCTAACAAAACCATGGAACCCCGCCGAACTCGGTGAAGTCGTGAGATCCGAGCTAACACAATACGTCGTCCAGTCCGGCATGAACCCCTTGCCCTATCTGGATATTCTCAATCCTGAGCCGCTGCTGCATTGTATCAGTAAGCATGGTGGTGCCGTTTGATTCTAAAAGTTGCAGCACTGCAAACTTCCGTCGGCTTGCTGCGTGGACGCTCAATGTCCACAGTAAACAGCTATGGGGAGAAGAAGCATAAGGCCACACCGAAACGTGACTCCGCTACAATCAAGCCGAGGCTTAGCCAAAAAACGCCATCGTTAAGCCTTTCACGATGGCGAAGAGCAGAGGGAGCTACGATTCAATGTCGGCGGCCAGATCCAACGGATTGAGGGATGCGCGAACGATGCGCAGTCGGGGCTTGGTTCCCGCTAAAGTTTCCGCAGACTCACTGGTTCAAAGGAATGGTTATGCGTATTTCATTGCGTTGAAGGCCAAAGTGCGCTCCTCGGCTGCCGATGCATCCGCCGCCTTGAGGGACGCGATCACCTTCCAGCCAGCCGGGTTCGAGGAAGGCTTGTGAGCCGAATCGGCCACTGCCGGAGCCTTGGTGGGCGGTGATGATGCGCTCAAGTGTGCTGCCCTGTAGCAGCTCGCGGCGGATGCCGAAGGTGGGCTCGCTATTTTCTAAAGGGTGACTATCGCAGCATGTTCCGTCTCCCAGCTTTACTTTTTAGTGTCCCCTTCAATGGGGTAAAACGGACGCAAAAAAAACATCAAAAACAGATTGACGGCGCGGATCGGGTGGGATTAGGGTTTGCGCGTCGCCGCTACGAGCAGCGACGCGAGAGACAGGAGGTCGATCGCGGTAAGCAATTACC
>JBJONG010000015.1:0-84312 GCA_046051965.1 Verrucomicrobiota bacterium | reverse complement strand
CTTCAAACCCCCACCCGCAGATCCCTCACGCTCCACAGCACCCCGGACGCCGGAGCACCACTCCCCCGCATCCGCCGCGCGCCATCCTTCCTCCTCTCCGTAAACCTCTCCCGCGCGGCTGCGAACGCCTCATTCACGAACCCCTTGCTCCCGATCACCGCTCCGTCCGTGAAATAACGAACCCGGCACCGCAACATCTTCGCCATCGTAAGCTCCGGGAGGGGCTGACTCCTGTCTGCCCCTCCCTCCAGATACTCCGCATCATTCATCGAGCGCGTCCCATCCTCTTTCCTTGTGTCTTGTCTCCCGAAGTCTTGCGCCTTGCCCGGCTTTCTCTCCAGTGCCAACCCCATCGCCCGCCGGTAAATCCGCGAGGCGTCCTTCCAGCTTTCCGCTTCAAAACCCTTGCCGGCATGGCTCATGCACGCCCGCACCAACCCCTCCCGCGCCTTCTTGCCATTCCCCTTTTTCCCGCCGCCCACCGCCTCGCCGTAACTACTCCAGCGGTAATCCGCCGGATCTTCCACCATTCCCGCCCGCACCGGATTGAGGTCGATGTAGGCCGCCATCGTCCGCGCCGCCACTCCGCTTTCCACGATCACGCTCTTGAAACGATCCTCCCACAATGTCCCGGACCGCGAGTGCCTTCCGTTGAACCATTTCGTAAAACGCTCAAGCAGCGATTTCATGAACCAGCTCAGGTCATGCATCCGTCGCGTGTAGCGGCTGCGGATCTCCTCCACGCGCGCCGCCGCCTCCCGCCTCGCCTTGGTCAGCTCCTCCTCCCGAGTCAATGGCACACCCGCCTCATCCACAGGCGGCAGCTCGAATTCCCCCCGCTCCCGCACCGCCGCCGCATCCTCCATTTCCTTGGCGATCGCCGCCACCTGCGCCTCCCCATAAAAGACACCCAGCCGCTGCAGCAACACCGCATCCGGGATACCGCCCGGGGGAACCGGCGTCACCTCCAGCAAAATGTGGAAGTGGTTCGACATCAGGCAGTAAGAAAGAACCCGACAGCCCGTGAACTTCTCGCACATTCGCATCAGCATGCGGAAATGCTCCCTCTCCTCATCGCCGAGAAGAAAGCTACGCCCCACAACCCGCCCACAAGCGTGGTAAATCTCCGGCTTTGAAGTCGAATTCTTCCAAGGCGCGATCCAGCGCCTGCGGTTGTTCCTGCTCATATCTCCCCCAGTCTGCCCACCCGAGCACCCAGCGCAAGAAGGATCTCGTTAAAAAGCCTGGCTTCTTGAATTGTTTGGGGTTCTGCATCATTTTCGATGTGAGGGAGATCGATATGAATGTCGGATACTGAAATCTTCTCTCTATCGTGCTCAGCCATCTGCAAATACACTCTATAAGCTTCGAGGATTTTATCGCCGATACTGAAGCCGACGCGACATCCTTCAAGTTCCATTTCGGCGGCAACGTAGCGGGGTATGGAACCTTGTCCACATCGGACAAGCGGAAAATCCGGCAACACCTCATTCCGAACGAGCGAACCGCAACGGCATCCGGATATCCGGGATTTTCGTCCTATCAGCCTTTCGGCGGATTTCTCGATCAATCATCTGGCTTCGGGAAATAAGTGAAATAGGGGAACTCCGGCTGTATCGCCTGTCAGGTTTCGCGGATGCCCCACAGGTTTTCGTTTCAATCCTCGGGCGATCAGCTTAGCATCCGCGCATCATGGATGGAGATGTCACGCGGATTCTCAAGTCGGTGGGCGCAAAGGAAGGCCTGCCCTCGGAGGATTTGCTGCCGCTGGTGTATGACGAACTCCGAAGCCTGGCCGCCGCACGCATGAAGGGGGAAGCCGAAGGCCAGACGCTCCAGGCGACCGCGCTGGTTCACGAGGCATGGCTGCGGGTCTCCGGTCACGGCGGACGCACGTGGAATGATCGCGCTCACTTTTTCAGGATCGCAGCTTCCGAAATGCGCCGCATCCTGGTGGAAAACGCCCGCCGCAAGGCCTGCCTGAAACGCGGCCCTGATCTTCAACGCGTGGACATCGAAGGCCTTCAACTGGCAGAAACCCAGCCCGACGAGCGCATCCTGCTGATCGATGAAATGCTCCAGCGCCTGGAATCCGAAGACCCCGGCAGCGCCCGCATCATCACACTCAAGTTCTTTGGCGGCCTCACCAATCGCGAGGTCGCGAACATGGAAGGCGTCACCGAGCGAACCATCGAACGGCAGTGGGCATTTGCCAGGACTCGTTTGTATGAAATGCTTCGCGATGAAACCTGACGACGGGCTACAGCCATGACTGAAACCGATCCGCCGATCCGAATCCTTTTCGAAACCTTGACCGGCCTCGACCGTCCCGAGGATCGCCTGGAGTTTCTCGACTTCACCTGCCGCGAAGATCCGGAATTGCGCACGCGACTGGAACGGCTGCTCAAACTGCGGCATGAGGCACAGGATTTCTTCGACATCGAAACGGCGCCTTCGGATAGGGAAGCGAAAGAGGAGAACGCCGGCCCACCAGAGGCCGATGATGCCACCGAGGGCGTGGGTTCGAAGATCGGCCGCTACCGGCTGCTGGAGAGGATCGGGGAGGGCGGCTGCGGCGCGGTCTATCTGGCGGAGCAGCTTGAACCGGTGAAACGGCGCGTGGCGCTCAAAATCACCCGCCTCGGCATGGATACCGAGAACGTCATTGCCCGCTTCGAAATGGAACGGCAGGCGTTGGCAATGATGGATCACCCGAACATCGCGAGGGTCTTTGATGTCGGCGCCACCCGCACCGGGCGCCCGTTCTTCGTGATGCAGTTGGTCGATGGCAATAAAATCACCGATTACTGCGACTCACAGCAGCTCGGCCTGACCGAGCGGCTCAAAATGTTCATCCGCGTCTGCCAGGCGATCCAGCACGCTCACCAGAAGGGCGTGATCCACCGCGACATCAAGCCGTCCAACATCCTCGTGTGGGTGCATGATGGCGAGGCCGCACCCAAGGTCATCGATTTCGGCATCGCAAAGGCGACAGGTGCAAGCCTCCAGCCGGATCTGACGGTCACCGACGCCGGCCAATTCCTCGGAACACCCGCCTACATGAGCCCGGAGCAGGCGACCGGCGACGGTAGGAATGTGGACACCCGCAGCGACATCTACAGCTTGGGCGCGCTGCTTTTCGAAATGCTGACGGGGGTGCCGCACGTCGATCCCGCATCCTTGAAGCTGCTCGGAGCCGATGAAGTACGCAGGACGCTGGCCGAGATGGAACCCCGGCAGCCATCAGCCGTGGTAAGCGCATTGAAAAAATTCGCGCGCCAGAGGATCGCCGAGAAGCGTTCCTGCGATCCCGACAAACTCGCCGCCCTGTTGAAGGGCGACCTCGACCGCATTGTCATGATGGCGATGGCGAGGGAACCCCGTCACCGCTACCCCACCGCGGACGCGCTCGCCGCAGATGTCGCCCGGTATCTGAACCACGAGCCGGTGGTGGCGCGCCCGCCGAGCCGCCGCTATCGTTTTGAGAAACTTGTCCGGCGCAACCGCTCGGTGTTTGCCAGCGTCGGCGTGGTTCTGCTTTCCCTTCTCATCGGCCTCGGGCTGTCCACCTGGATGTATCTCCGTGAAATACGTGCGAGGAACGCCGCGGAAATCGCCCGTGCCAATGAGGCCGCGCTCCGGCAAAAGGCCGAGATCGGCGAGAAGATCGCCCGCGCTGCAGTGTTTTTGAAATACAGGCAGATCGAGGAGGCCGATGCCTTGGTGAGCCACATCCCGCCCCCTCTCGTACATCCGTCGCAGGAAGGCGCCGAAACCTTCCGCGTCCTTGGGTTGTGGCACGCCAAGGAAGGCCGGTGGATGGAAGCCGGCAACCGCTTCGCGGCGCTTTCCTACAGCATCGCCGGTGTGGATGAGTCCGATCTCGACGCCATTTCCATCCAGCTCCTGCCCGCGGCCGCCACAATCTGCGAGGTCGGCAATCTGACTGAATACCAGCACCTGAGGAACATGGCGGTGAAACGTTTCGGCGGAACTGCCAATCCCGTGGTGGCCGAGCAGGTCATGAAGGCCTGCCTGCTCATGCCCGCCGAACCGGAATTCCTCGCGCGTCTCGGGAATTTTGAATCCCTGCTGATTTCCGCCGAATCGCGCTTCCCCGCCGCAACATGGAATGAAATGCACCTTGCCGCCTGGCGCGGATTTGCCATGGCCCTGATGAAATTCCGGCAAGGCCGCCATGATGCCGCCCTTGGGTGGATCGCGAAATGCCTTGAGAGAGAAGGTTGGAACCAGGCGCGAGATGCCATGTGCCTCACGCTGCGCGCGATGATCCGCCGGCAACGCGGACAGCTCGACGAAGCGGCGGCGGATCTGGAAGCGGCCCGCGCGCTGGTCAGCCCGCAGTTCAGCCCGGAGGTCAGGATTTTCGATCAGGGCGAACCGCAGTGGCAGGACTGGTTGAACGCCAAAATCATGCTCCGCGAAGCGGATGCGCTGGCCGGAAAATGACGGCACAGCGCCACGTCCAAAAAATAATCCAATTTTTTTCGGAAACCGTGTCGGGTTTGGGCGTGGAATCTCACGTTGTCCAGAAGCCCTCCTTGGCGCACAGCTCGGAGGCTCTACCAACACCAACTACACATTCCATGAAAAACAAACTTGCATCCTATATAGGCGCGGCATTCACGGTCGCGCTCACCGCCCCTACCGCGTTCGGAGCCCTGACTCTGACCAATGGGAATTTCGAGACGGGCGGTGGAGCCACCATCGACGATGTGACCGGCTGGTTAGATCCTAGCAACGGGACTTATTGGCAAGGCACATGGGTGACAAATATCACCGGCATCAGCCCCAACGACACAAACGTGGTCGTATTGGGTTCCTTTGAATCTGGAGGCACCCAGGGTGCAGCCTCAGCCGACGCTCGTTTCGGCAATCATCTTTATCAGGCCATTGGAACCAAGGCTATTGGAGACACAACTCTGGAAGTGGACTTCCAGTATGGCCAACCGGACGATGATCCCGGCGGGCGACAACTGGGAGTCACGGTTGCCATTTATGGCTACGATGGCATCGGCACTTTTGTGGCAGCAAATGATACCAACCTATACACAGCTTCCCAAACCGTCGGTAGCGGCGTGACGCTTCTGGACTTTGAAAGTTTCCAATTCGGCACAACCACAACAGCGGATCAGGCTTTGGTCGCCGCCCAGGCTGCTCTGGACATTACGGGGGCAGGTAGCCAGATGCTATATCTCAGCTTCAACAATTACCGCCCGGCAAACACCCAATCATGGTCTGTAATTGATAACGTGAGTATCACCGCCATCCCCGAGCCCAGCGCCGCGCTCCTTGGCGGACTTGGCATGCTGGTGATGCTGCGTCGCCGGCGCGGTTAATTCTCCCTTTGTCATTATCACATCCGAAGCCTCCCTCATGTGGGAGGCTTCGGATGTTTTCCTAAGCAGATTGCACCATCCCCACCACAAGCCCGGATCCCTCCTTACCTAACTGACCCCACGGGTCTTGTCGGCATGCTTGCCACCCGGTTCATGCCGGGCGTCACCAATGGCGGATCGATTCCATGGGCGGCCACCACCACATTGACACACGAAACCTCGGCACACAACCGGAGCGGCTGCAACCGCTCCGGCAATCCGGACGGAGCGACTTGGAACATTTCATGAGTATGGAGCCCCTCCAAGCCCACATCCGAACGCTTCCAGGCCGCAGCTCCAGACGGCGTGTTGCCCGCGGTTTCGCGTTGGTCGCCACCTTGATGATGATGATCCTGCTGACCCTTTTGGCAGTGGGGTTGCTGGGTTTGTCGGCGGTGACGCTGCGCAGTTCCAGCCAATCGCAGGCGCAGGAGGTGGCCAGAGCCAATGCCAAGATGGCCATGATGCTCGCCTTGGGTGAACTCCAGAAGGCACTGGGCCCGGACCAGCGGGTGTCGGCGGCGGCCGCGGTAGTGGCGGCGCAGGCGGAGCAGCCGCATCTGGTCGGGGTTTGGGATTCCTGGCGCTGGGAGCCGACAACCAACTCCCCGCCCTACTCCGAGAAAAAAACGAAGTTCCTGAATTGGCTGGTTTCGGCCGCGCCGGCGGATGCCGGAAGCTTGGATTTTCCGAATGCCGCGCCCAAGGGAGAATCCATCGATCTGGTGTCCGGCAAGGACTCCGACGGGACTCCACGGATCAACTCCGAGGGTCAATCCACCTTGGTGCAGGCGTCGAAGATCATGGTGAACGCGACGGACGGGCGCAACAGGGCGGCCTATGCCTGGGCGGTGTTTGATGAAAGCACCAAGGCGCCCGTGGATCTCGCTGACCCTGTATCGACGATGGATGCGGCGCAGGAACTGGCCTCCCGCACCGCTCCAAACCGGCCGCGCGCCGATGCGCTGGATCCGCTGAAGCTCGGACATCTCCGCACACCGGACAATTTCGCCACCCTGGAGACGGCCAACATACCGGCTGAACCTGCCAACCGCGGGGAAATCCGCCGGCGCTTCCACGACCTTACGCACGGCACGCTGGGACTGCTCACGGACACCGCTTCGGGCGGTTTGAAACAGGATCTCGGCGTGCTGCTCTCGCCCGCCACGTTCAACGCGCAACTGTTCGACGGGGCAAATGTTCCTTACGACTCGCTTTCCAGCGGAGCTCCGCGCTGGTCGTTCCTGCACAGCCATTACCAAAAATTCCGCAATCCGGCGATGACGCAGCTCCCGGGCGGCCCGGCTTATGTCCAGAAGACGTCCGACCTCATTCCGAACTCGGTTGGTTTGGATCCAACCCCGGTCTCTGCCAACCTGCTGCCGTCGATTTCAAAACTACAGATGGTTTTCTCGCTGGTGACACACCCGGAGACGTATTCAACAAGACTGTCATTCGCTCCTGCCGAAAAGCGCAACGAATATGCCAATCCGATGCTCGTTTATGAGGCGGTGGTCACCCTTCACAACCCCTACGATATCGCCCTGAAGTTCGATAAACTGCGCTTCCGGGTTTGGAATCCACCCGTTGGATTCCGCATTGCGAAAGTCAGCGGCGGGGTAACCGCCTGGCTACGCAAGGAATGGCAGGACAACAGCGACAACTTCCACGGATTGGGACGGTTCAACCGGGAGGGGCAGGACGATACGCTGAAAAACAACCAACGATTTTTCACGATCCATCTCAGTGATGGCACGTCCGAAAGCGCGGGAAACCAACTGTTTCTACAGCCGGGTGAGGTGAAGGTCTTTTCGGCCCGTGTGGAAAAAGACTGGAGATGGGGATGGGAATGGGGATGGAAGCCACGCCGCCCTTGGCAGTTCCTCGATTGGTTCGACTCCGAAGACATGTGGGGGGCTGGAAATCGCGACCTCCGCACAAACAACCAGTGGGGAGTCGAGGCGGTGCCGGGCTGGGATCTCAGGGCCGGCCTGCAGATGAACCACTTGAGCATGGAAAACGGCGGCAACACCGGCCAACGCCCCGCCATCTCCTATTACCCCTTCGAGGATCCGAGGCATTATTGCAATTGGGGGGGCGACCCCATGATCCATTTCGACGACGAGCTGCTGGTCCAACTGCGACCGGAGAAAACCACCGGCCCGTCCCAGTTGGATACTTTCCGTGTGGATCTCTTGGCCGCAAAGAACCCTGACTCCTCTGATTTCGTCAATTCCCAGGATGTGCTGCGTTCCTATCGTTTCCGGTTCAACAATCCCACCCAGGAAATCAGCGCGAACGTCCAGAAGCCGGTCATCGAGCGGAAATTCAAAGTCCGCGATATCCTCCAACGGTTCGAAGACCCCTCGAAAGGCGGCAAGAAACCGATGGCTATGCTGGAAATGACCGCACGCTCCACCAGGGACGAGCTGGATGACAGCAAAGCGTGGGCATTCAACAACCCGGTCGTCGAGGGCGGGGAAATTTTCACCAACCAAGTCGGCCTGGCCAATCATTCCCATGACCTGCGGCTAATCGAACTGACCGGCTGGTCCAGTTTCCCGACCGTCGAATGGGATGCCGCACAAGGGGAGGGAACGCCAGGATATGGCAGGGGCTATTTCGGAGCCAGCCGCACCTCCAGCGAGGGCGTCACCAATGTCCCGATGTACCGGGTGCCGATCGCCCCGGCAGCCTCGCTGGGAGATTGGATTCCCGCTAACCTGGTGGCGGGATCGCTGCTGCCGCGGGTGGTTCATGCGTTCGGAAATTCCCGCGCCCATCCGTTGATTCCCAGCGCCAGCGTGATCAACCCCAACCTCGGTGGCAGCGGCAAGCGCGCATTGGATCATTCCTATTTCCTCAATGATGCCCTGTGGGACCGCTATTACTTCTCATCTCTCGCGGACACCCCCGCGCTGCCATGGCTTTCCAGCCAGCCCCGCTCATGGCAGGAGGGACTCCAGGATCTGTTCGAGCTGCGCAAATCCGCACCCAACGCCCGCATCACGCCCATCTACCCCACCCCGCAGGCGAAGTCGCGGGTGGATGCGATTGCGGCTCTCGGTGAAAAAGAGCGCTCCCGCGAACTCAGCCGCCATCTGGCGGTGAAAGGCCCGTTCAACGTGAATTCCACCTCGGTCGATGCCTGGCGCGCCATGCTTTCCTCGCTCCGCGATCAGACCGTCACCGGCTGGGGCAACGTGGATCTCAATCACCCGCAGCAGTCGCCGTTCGCACGCATGAGCCTGCCATTGGCCGGCCCCAACCAAACCACCACGAATGTCAACCTGCTCGGCCAAATCCGCTGGGCCGGATTCCGCGCACTCGGTGACGATGAAATCACCATACTGGCCAGGGAAATCGTCAAGCAGATCCGCGAACGCGGCAAACTCGACCAAGCGCCGCCGCTCACGCTGGCGGAGTTTGTGAACCGCCGGGTTGCCGCTGCCGGAGAACTCCACAGCCTCACCGGCTTGCTGCAAACCGCCATTGATCAATCCGGGATCAATGCCGGCGCCCATGCCATGGATTCAAAGATTATCGACTCCGCCGGCATGCCCGAACTTCGCAAAAAGGGAGCGGTGACTCCCAAGGCAATGGATGGATTCACCGGGGAGGGCTCCCCCGGCATGCTGACCCAGGGCGACCTTATGATGTTACTGGCACCGGTCGCCACCGTGCGCGGGGACACTTTCAAAATCCGCGCCTACGGCGAAGCGCGCTCAGCCGACGGAACATCCATTCTCTCCCGGGCATGGTGCGAGGCAGTGGTCCAGCGCATGCCGGAATTTGTCGATCCCAAGGATCCGCCGGAGACCGCCTTGTCCAGCCTCAGCCGCCCGGCAAACCAGCTCTTCGGTCGCCGCTTCGTCATCACCTCGTTCCGCTGGCTCAATGCCGGGGAAATCTGAATACATCCGCCGCCACCCATGATTCAACGTTCCGCCGCCCTCTTCGCCTGCTTTGCCGCCCTCTCCTCACCCATCCGCGCCGAGGCTCCTCAAGGCGCGGGCATTGAACTCCGCTTGCTTGCTTTCCAACCGGAGATGAGCACCGACGAGGTGTTCGCCCACGATCCCGCTGCGACCAACAAGGCGGCTGGAGTCAACACACCGCTGCGCTCATACCTGAATCACCAGTTCACCACCGTCATGGCATCAAGCCGCAGGGTCGTTTTCACCAAGCTGCCGGACCGATCCTCGCTCGCGCAACCGGACGCCGTGCTCGGGGAATGGCAGGTTCCGGTCGGCCTGCGCTCGGCCATCCTGCTTTTTCTGCCGGAAAAAACCGGAGCCGGGCATCCCTACAAGATCATGGCCATCGACGACTCGAGGAATGCCTTTCCTGTCGGCACATTCCGCGTCTCCAACCTGAGTCCGCATCCCGTGCGCATCTTGCTCGAGGAAAAAAACTACGACTTCAAGCCGGGCCAAACCGGATTCATCACCGATCCTCCCGTCCGCGAGGGCAATCAATCAGGAATGAAGGCCTACTCATTTCACGACAACAACTGGCAACGCATCGGCTCGGGAATCTGGCCCCATCCGGGCGAGAGCCGGGTCGTGCAGATCCTTTTCATCCACCCCGCGCGAGGGCATGTTCAGCTCCGCGCCTTCGACGACGTCCCGCCCCGTGAATCCGCGCCGTAACATGCCGCCCACCGAACAATAAGCCAGCGATTCCGCCCCCCGTCACTTTCCCGCTCCGGCGCCGGCAGCTTTCGATGTGGGTCAACCGGATGGCGCTCCCCTGCCCCGCCAGCTCATCGGAGTTTTGCCGGAAAACATGACAGACTCCTTATAGAAAAAGGGATTGATTTCGGTGAAGGTGGAGGAGGGTTTGGTGCCGTTTTGGAATCCATCGGGAAGCGGCAAGTCAGAATCATTCAGCACTAGCCAAGGCGGGAAACATTTCCCATCTTCCCCCCGCAATGAACTTCTCTGGCATCCATACCGCCCTGATCACCCCTTTCCGCGATGGGAAAATCGATGTCGCGGCCTTCGAATCGCTCATCGAGCGCCAAATCGCGGGCGGAGTGGACGGCATCGTCCCTGTCGGCACCACAGGGGAATCGCCGACGCTCGACACCGAAGAGCACATCGAGGTGATCCGCCTCGCGATCCAATTCGCGAAAGGCCGCGTGAAAGTCATCGCCGGCACGGGCGCGAACGCCACGGCGGAGGCGATTGCGCTGACCGAAGCGGCAGAGAAACTCGGCGCGGACGGGACGCTGCAAGTCTGCCCGTATTACAACAAGCCCTCGCAGCAAGGGCTTTACCTCCATTTCAAGGCCATCGCGGACTCCACCTCGCTGCCTGTGATGCTCTACAGCGTGCCCGGAAGATCCTCCATCGAGATCGCTCCGGAAACCGCCGCCCGTCTCGCCGCCGATTGCAAAAACATCACCGCGATCAAGGAAGCGGGCGGCTCCGTGGATCGCGTGAACCAACTGGTGCAGGCGCTTCCGGAGGGCTTCGGCATCCTCTGCGGGGACGATCCCCTCACCCTTCCCTTTGTTTCCTGCGGCGCAAACGGCCTCGTCTCCGTCGCCTCAAACCTCATCCCCGATGTGATGTCCAAGCTTGTCGGACACTGCCTTGCGGGAGAATTCACCGAGGCGCTAGCTCTGCAGAAACATTACTACCCGCTCATGCGCGGCCTGATGTCACTCGACGTGAACCCCGTCCCGATCAAAACTGCGGTTGCGCTGCAAGGCCATTGCAGCGACGAGCTCCGCCTGCCGCTAGCTCCCATGTCCGGGGACAACCTCGCCGCCCTTCGCACCCTTCTGAAAACATACAACCTGATCTGACAAATGACTCCCAAACTATTCAATCCCGGTCCCGTCGATGTTTCCCCTGAAACCTTCGCGGCGATGTCCCACACCATGATCGGCCACCGCGGCAAGGATTTCGAGGAACTCTACGCCTCGCTCCAGCCCGGCCTGAAGGAAATCTTCGGCACCGCACGCCCGGTTTTCCTGTCCACCTCGTCCGCATGGGGCGTGATGGAAGGCGCGCTGCGCAACCTCGCCCGGAAAAAAGTGCTGTGCCTCTGCTGCGGCGCGTTTTCCGACAAATGGATCGATGTCGCGAAAAAATGCGGTTTTGAGGCCGAGGCGGTGCAGGTCGAGTGGGGCGAGGCGATCGACCCCGAAGTCGTCCGCGGGAAACTGGCCGAAGGTGGCTTCGACACGGTCACTTTCATCCATTCGGAGACTTCCACCGGAGTCCTCAACGACCTCGAAGGCATCTGTGCCGTGGTGAAATCCTTTCCTGACACGATGCTCATCGTCGATACGGTCTCGTCGCTCTCCACCGTTGACATCGACATGGACAAGCACGGCATCGATGTCTGCCTCGCCGGCGTGCAGAAGGCGCTGGCCCTGCCGCCCGGCCTCTGTGTTTTCGCCGTGTCGGATGCCGCGATGGAACGCGCCAAGACCATCGCGAACCGCGGTTACTATTTTGATTTCATCGAGTTTGCGAAAAACGACGCAGCGAACAACACGCCGACCACGCCGGCGATTTCCCTGCTTTTCGGGCTTCAATACATCCTCGGGGAAATCGCCAAGGAAGGCTTCTCGAATCGCAAGGCACGCCACGCGGCAACCAACGCGATGATCCGCGAATGGGGCGCGAAGCACGGATTCCAGCTCTTCGCCCCGGAAGGCCGCCGCTCATTCGCCCTGACCTGCTTCGCCACTCCGGAAACACTCGATCTCTCCGCCTTCATCAAGGCGCTGAAAACGAAGCACAATTTCCTGATCAACGGCGGATACGGCAAAATCAAAGGCACGACCTTCCGCATCTCTAACATGGGCAACGAGACCGTCGCCACCATGCAGGAGCTCATCGATGCGATGGACGACGTGCTCGCAGGGTAATCTGCGGCAGTGGGAAAAATAGTTGCGTAGCCGGGGCCTTGCGAATAGCGTCCCGGCCTACTGCTGTGTTCGACTAGTTTGGTAGCTGGCCCGGACCGATGTGATTATTACGGGGTCACTAACCGCCGGGCGATTGTCATGCCTTCTCAGGAAGACATGCAACCCGAAGGACGACCCCACTTTTTGAGCGACCGGAACGTGGCTCACAGCGCCAAGGACGGCACAGCGGTTCCCCTTTTTTCCTTACGGCGAGGTTGAAACCTCCGCCGGACGGGTCATGTTCCCGGCAGATATGAAGCTTCCTGCGATATTCACCCTTCTGTGCCTGATCGCTTGTATTTCCTCCGCGGAGGAGGCGGGCGACCCGAAAGCCGGTGCGGATGGGGTGCGGGATTTGATTGCGCGCCTTTCATCCGATTCCTACCGGGAAAGGGAGGAAGCCACGCGTTCCTTATGGGAAAAGGGCGATGCGGTGCTCGAAGCCCTGCGCACCGCAAGTGTATCCGACGATCCCGAAAGGGCGAAGCGCGCGGCGGCTGTCCTTGAAAAAGTGGAACTGCGCATCACGCCGGAGACTCCGCCGGAGATCTACGAGCAGATCCGCCGCTACCGGACTGCTCCGCAAAACCTCAAGGCGAATCACATCAATGAGCTCCGGCGGATGAAGGCCTATTTCCAACTCCTGAAACTTTACTCGATGGAGAAACGGCCCGAGGTGCGCGCAGAAATGGCGGGTTCGATACGCGGGATCGCATTGATAGGAGCCAGGGAAGCTCTGGCGGCGGATGATTGGGCCACGGCGGAGAGCCTGCTGCGAATGTCCGCCAAGGAGCCGAACGACCTGATCGCATTGGCATGGGTTTACCGCATCATGGGAAAACTCGGCGAGGGCATGGAGGATCCACCAACTCCCGATGATGTGGCGACCGAGGATTGGAAAATCACTCTGCTCCGGGTCAAAGGAGATCTGGATGGAGCGTTGCGTTTGGCGGAGGAGTCTCGGCGCCCCCGAATCGTATCCGCGCTTAAGGTTTTGAACGGCGACCCCACCCAATGGATACGCCAGAACGGCAATGGGGAGAAAGGTGCCCAAGCACTTCAGGAGTATGTGCAGATCGCACTGAAACGCTGGGAGGGGAAAAAAGTGAACGATTCCGATTTCGCGCCGTTGGTTCAAATTTTGAAAGCCCGCGACTCTGACAACCAAACACAGGCACTCGCGTCGCTTGCGGCACTGGGCAGACTGGCAGAGGCGGAGAGACAACAGGCGAAGGAGCAGCCGGAGCTAGGCTTCCAGTATTACCTCTCGCAGGAAAGGATCGGCGAAGCGCTCGAAACGGCGGGACTCGATCCTCAAAAGCCGGATTACACATCATGGGTGGCAGAGCGCTTTCAAAAGCTGATGAAGGAGGAAGAGGAGGACGATGGAGACGGCTCCACTCTAACGGACCTACTCATGATTGCCGGTTTCATGGAAACCCGGGGGCTTTCCAAAGAACTCGATGATTCATTTTCCGCCCCGCTGGCAAAATACGCCCGGGAATATCCGGAGGGCTTCCGGGATTTCATGTCCTCCTTGTTTGATACCGAATCAGGGGCTCCCATCTTTGCTGCAAAAACGGGAGCCGTTTGGGCGGGCGACGATGAAAACCGCTGGAGCGAACTTTTCACCATGGCTTTCGGCGAGGAGGAAGAAGTCAGGGAGTGGCTCACATGGATCGCGGAAATCGAGCCAGGCGTGAGCCGTGTGGACACACTCCACGCGATGATGGCGCTTTTCGGAACGGGGGCCGACGCAGATGGCTTACGACAAAAGTGGATGGAGAAAACATGGAAGGTCATTGAGAAAAGCCCCGAGCCCGAGAAGCAGGAACATCTCGAAAGATTACGCATGTTGGCCGTCGCACAGCAGGATGTGGCAACCGCCCTCAAAACACGCGATGCGATGAACGCCGAAGCCAAAGCCTCCGCGACGTGGCCTTCGATCGATAAATTTTATAGTGCCGCCTCACGCTGGAAAGATGCGGTCGAGATCCTCGACGAAAGCCGCGCGGCGGTGAAAGTATCGCCCGATTATCACGCTTACCTCGCGGTCACCCTGCGGCGCGCCGGCTTCGAAAAACGCGCGGCAGAGCATGATGCGCTGGCGGAAAAGCTTTCCCTCGGTTACGCCCCCGTCTGCATCCGGATTGGAAATCTTTACATCTATGGCGGCGACATGAAACGAGCGGCTGCCTGGCACCGGCGCGCCGCCCTGCTCGCGGACATATCGGAGAATGATTTCGTCGCCTCGCTCGAAACCTATGCCCGCGCTATGTTCGAGGCCGACCGTTGGGATATCGCGGCTTCGTGCTACGAGGCTTTGGTGCAAGCCTACGCGACCGAGCAGTTTTCCGGCGGCTCACTCTCCGGATACTCGAAAGCGCGCCTCAATGCCGATCTGGCCAAGGCGCTTGCCGTGCTGCCCCACGACCGTGACCGCGCCATCGCACTGTTGGAAGGGATTCACCGTAATTTTGCCACCGACGGCATCCTCGCCGACGACTTTTTTCCGATGCTTCGCAAGGCCGGGCTGAAACAAGAACTTGAAAAATGGTTCGGTGAGTCATGGGATCGAATCTCGGCGGTGATCGAGCGCTTCCCAGATTGCGACAATACGCGCAACACGGCCGCATGGCTCGCGTCCCGCGCTCGCATGAAGCTTCCCGAAGCGGAAAAGCACCTCCAGGCAGCACTCGCGAAAAAACCCGCACAGGCCGCGTATCTGGATACCATGGCGGAAGTCCGCTTCGCCATGGGCGACCGCGCGGGCGCGGTGAAGTGGTCCGAGCTTTCACTGCTGAGATACCCTCTCATCGATAGTCCCTACGACACGATGATCCGCAAACAGCACTACCGTTTCCTCAACGATCCGCTGCCGGAGTGATTTTCGATACCGCCGCACTGGTATCCGTCACGGTCTGAAAAGTATTGTAACCCCATATATCCCCCACCCTGTCGCCTCATAAATGAGGCACGCAGGAAGAGCACAGATGGGTGGTGACCGTTGCCTTGAGTTGATGGAAAGGGTAGTCTGTCGCGACGAACACCAAATGGAGCTGAAACATTTCATCCTACCCGCAACGGCGCTTGCGGCGGCGGTATTTTTGCTGGGAGGGCAACGCATGCGTATTTCCGAGCTCCGCGTGGTGAATGAGGAACTGCGCGTGCGTATCGCCGCGGCACGTGCCACGCATCCGGCAGCGACACCTGAACGTCCCGACCAGCCTGATCCGCCGGGCAAACCCATCGACTGGGACAAGCTCGCCGCTTCGATTCAAGAAAACCAAGAGGGGAAAGCGTCCGGATTGCATTCGATCCAGAGAAGGCTTCTGGCCATGGACACGCGGGAATTGCTGGCCGCGCTTGATCGCATCGCCGCCATGGATGTGGATGATGTCACGCGTCGGCAACTCGAGAACCTGATCCTTGATCCGCTTTGCAAAAAGGATCCCGGGGCGGCTTTGGATCATTTCAAGGGAAAGCTACAAGGGCAGGAGGGCATGGAGACCTTTTTGCTCACGCATGCGCTCAGGAATTGGGCGAAAAAGGATCCGGCGGCAGCCACCGGCTGGCTTGATCGCGAACTTGCGGCGGGAACCTTCGAGCCGCGCTCGCTGGATGGGAAAAATCCGGTGTGGACGAGGCTGGAGGCTGCGGTGGTATTCGGACAGTTCGCGGCAGATCCCGCTAAGGCGGAGGCGCGGCTTTCCTGCCTGTCCGTGGAGATGCGGGCGGAGATCCTTGGTCAGGCGGATGCCTTTCATAAGATGAGCGCGAGTGATGAGATTGATTACGCGGCCATCGTGCGCAGGCAGCTCGATGAAAAAGGGCGGGTGGCAGCCATCGCGGAGCGAGCGAAACGCGCGCTGGAGAAAGCGGGCGGGTTCGCGGCTGTGGATGAATACATGAACAGTGTTTACGCCGCACCGGACGAGCGGGAACTCGCCGCCGACAGGGTCGCGGTGGAATATGCGCGAAGCCTCGCCCTCAAGAAGGAATTGCGGACGAAGGAAATCGAAGCGATGCGGGCATGGGTCGCAAGAGACGCACCCGCAGCGGTAGGCCGCCTTACAGGTGAGGCGCTTGGCATGGCGGTGAGTTTCGGAGGCGGCATGGAGTTCGCGGATGGCTCCGCCCTTGCCCTTCACTATCGCAGAAGCGATGGCAACGATGACACGCTCCATGCCTTCCTTTCCAAAATCGACCCCAAACCGAACAAAGCGGAGGCAAGGAAGCTTGCGGAAACCATCACCGATCCCGAAAAGCGGGAGAATTTAATGAGAAAGTTCGAATGAGAATCCCTGCCGCCATCTCCTTGCTCTTGATCGTTGTCGCCGCCTTGATCGGCTGGCGGGATCACCGGGAACTCAAGGGGCTGCACGCGGAAAACCACCGCCTCACGGGTGAAGCTAACGCCATGGGAATCGAGGTGGATGATCCCGGCAATCGCGAACATCGGACAAAAAGGGAGCGGGCGGACAAACTTGAAGAGGCGCGCACCACGGCACTCGATATCATCGAACTTGCGAGCAAACTGGAACGTCTTATCGAAAGCGGCGATACGACGGACATCGCCACTCAGGATCAAATCCTCATGGCATTGGAAAGAATCGGATCGTTCGATGCTGATCAGTTGAGGGTTTTGATCGAATGTTTCCGGGACGCGGATGGATTCACTGAGAAGATGCATGGCACTCTTTTCTCCCTGGCAGCCCAGGCTATGATCGAGAGAAACCCGAAAGAGGCTCTTGGACTTCTGTCAGCGGGACAATCCCTTCCCGCCCCAGCGTCGCACTGCTCCAATCTTGTTTCGTCCTCCCTATCGAAGTGGTCGGAGAGCGATCCGAAAGGGGCGTTGGCATGGGTGCGGGCCAACAAACTGGATTTCATCAGTCGTCAAGCCATGGAGACCGCGCTGATTCGCGGAGCTGCTCGCACCGACCTGCGGCTCGCGGCAGGGTGGGTCAGCGAGTTCGGGATTTCCGACAAATCCGGCGTGGTCACGGCTATCGCCGCCAATCTAGACAGCCCCTCTCAAAGGGCGGATCTGCTGCGCCTGCTGAGAAGCGAGTCCGGAGCTTTCGGGGAAAAGGAAATCAACGTCGCACTGACCGCCATGGCGAAGGATATCGGCAGAAACGGTCATGACGAAGCCGCACGCTGGATCAAGGAGAATGGTTTCAGCGAAGCCGAAATCACAAAGCTGATCGCGGGCGGCATGATCAGCGCTAGCAAAGGGAGTGACCTCGGGCGCTGGGTAGAATGGATGGGGGTGAATCTTACCCGTGAACCTCGTGAACGTTACATCGGCGAGCAGGTGAGCGACTGGACGAAAAAAGACCACCGGGCGGCGGGCGAGTGGCTCGCGGCTCTACAGGACGGCCCGGCGAAACCTGTCGCCGTCGCCGCGTTTGCAAAAACCGTCGCGCCATATGCCCCGGATGTCGCCGCGCAATGGGCGATGATGCTTCCCCCGGGTAATCAAAGGGACGTGATACTCGATGAAGTGGCGCGCATCCAAGCACAGGATAAGACCGCCGAATGATCATGGCGAGGGCTTGAACTCGTGCTTCGTCACCAGGATCTCTTCCTTCTGTTTCCTTGGCAAACACAGCAACGCCTCGCTGATCAGGAAAAACAGCACGGCGATGAGGAACGCGCGCCACATGTCGGTGGAGAGCGAGGGATCAGCGGCCCGGCCTGCCTGATCGAGCAGACGGTAATCGGTTCCTTCGAGCATCGCATCGAGATTCTCCGTGGTAGCAACCTGTATATCATCTTCGGCGAGCGGGCGGTTCACCGCGACAAGCCTTTCTCCAAGGCGGAAGACACCGGCATCATGGGGAGAGTTTTCCTGCGAGAAATCATCGACACGGACACGTGCTTCGCCCGGAGCCAGCGAGGCGGGTTCCGTATCGATCTCGGCGAGATAAGAGGAATCGAAACGTTCCGCGCCGAGCGAGAGAATGCGCTGGATGACGGGGAGGAGGACATCGGCATCGCCGAGGTTGGACCACGTGTAATCCGGTATGGAGCCGAGGAACCATAGGGTTCCGCGATCGACGATTTTCCGGTTCAGGAAAGGCTCGCCATCCTCCCATCGGGCGAGCGGAGCGGAGTCACCTGCAGGGATGGCTCGTTTGATGGCTCGCAGGCGCTCGGCGGGAATGGGCGTGCCGTCGGTGCCGTCGCGCAACGGACCATCGGTCTTGTTCCAGTCCTGAAGGATGAAAAATTTCCCTCTCTCCGCTTCCGAGACCGGCTCCCATTTCATGCCGAGAAATGTTTCCGAAGATGGCTCGGCGGACGGCATGCAGACAATCTGACCTCCTGCCGTGAGGAAGCTTTCGAGAAGCTTGGCATTGGCTGCGGAGGGTAACGGAGCCGCCCAAAGGATCATGGAAAAATCAACGGTGGAGGTCGTCGCGAATTGGGCGGGATCGATGCGGGTGACGGTTTGCTTTTCGAAGCCCGGAGGTGCGGCGGCGAGCGCGAGGTAGTCGGCTGATTCGCCGACAGGCGCGACGACAAGGGTTTTCACCGAACGCGCGGGACCATATGCGAAAAAGACAGAGTTGTCGCGCGGGTTTCCATCAGCAGGGATGGATAACCAGCCGTGGCCGGAGGCGGCTTCGTCCTTGACGGTTATGCGTTTCTGGAAACGGAGGGACTGGCCGGGCAACGTCACGGACTCGCCGGTGGCCGCGCCGTTTGCGCTGATGGTGAGCGGCAGATTGAGCGTGCCGCGTTCGTCTTCGGAGCGAATGAGTTCGAGATCAAGAACCAGCCCGTCCGAAGAGCGGCGGCTGGCGAGCAGCCGCAGGGAAACATTAGGAGCGGCATCCCCGGTGAGAGAAAGCACGCGGATAGCGGGCTTTTGCGGGAGGGCGGCAAGACTGGCACGCGCCGCTGCCCAGCGCTCCGCGTCTTCGGGATGCCAGTTTGTATTCTGCAAATCGGAGGCGAGCCAGATTTCCGCACGGCCGGTGCCGCTCGATAGCACCTCGGCGGCGGCGGAAAGTAGAGCTGGCATGTCTGCGGCGGAGTCCGTCGCGGCAGTGGCGGAAATTTCCGCGAGCACATCCGGAGAGGGCACTTCCTGCGGCTTGCCGTTGGCGCTGTCGATTAGGACGAGGCGCGGATTGCCGATGTCCGACATGGAGTCTCGGACTTTCATGAGGACGAGCTCGCGCTTCGCGGCCTGGCCGTCGCCGGAGCGGAGCTCCATGGAGGCGCTGCGGTCGAGGATGAGAACGACGGTATCTATCGTGCCCGCGCCCCAGCCGAGCAGGCCGGAAACGACGGGTCGCGCGGCGGCGAAGGCCAGCGCGGCGATCCCGAGCGCGCGGCAGGTGAGGATGAGGATGTGGCGGAGTTTCTTTTTCCCGCGCGACTCGCGGGTGGCTTTCAGCAGGAACTGCATCGCCGCCCACTGCACCGTTTTGTGGCGACGCTTGTTGAGAAGATGGATGATGATGGGCACGCTCGCGGCGACGAGGAACCAGAGGAGAAGCGGGGCGAGAAAGGTCATCTGCGGAAAACTTTAAACTTTAAATTTCAAACTCCAAGGGAAGAGGCTGGGGATTTTATGGGAAATGGGACTCGGCGATGTGTTGCTCGAAATCCATGGATTCGTGGAGGATGCGGGCGATGGCGAGGTATCCCTGTTCCGGGCGATACGCGATCAGGTGGTGGCCGATTTTAAATAGGCGACAGCGCGTGGCGAGATCGTCGCGGGATTTACTGCCTACCGCAAAGGGAGTATCGGCAAGCAAGGTGAAGGCATCGTGAATCCGGCCAAGGTAAATATAAACCTGTTCCTCGCCCCACTTCTCCACCGTGTAGAGAAAGATCGAGAAGAGGTCTTCCTCTGCGGGAGCCGAAAGACGATAGGTCTTCACCGTGCTGTTTTAGTGTTCTTGTTCTTGCGGTGAAAGGCGATCGCTTCGGAAGCGATTTCCTCAAGTGTCTTTGTGGAAAACTCGCCTCGATCCAGGGCGTCGAAGCCTTTGGCCACCTCCCGCTTTAGGTTCTCGTATTTCAGCTCCGCCATGGAGTCGTAGTCTTCCTTGGATGTCAGGACGAATTCCGGGCGTCCGTGCTTGGTGATGGTAACGGGGCCGGTGCGGGCGGTGTCGAGGACGAGGCCGAGTTTCTGCTTCGCTTCGTTGGCGGTGAAGGTTTTCATTTCATCCAAATTGGATGAAATGGATGAAATAGCAAGGCCGGGATGCTTCCGTGTTTTTTTCAGAAAACCGGACGCCCATCATGTTCGCGTCATGTTCGCGGGATACTCGTTAACACGTTCAAAGACGTTTTGAGCGACAAACCAAACAACAAAAATAAAAATGAAAACGCTACACACCATCGCAAGCATCGCCCTCAGCTCCACGCTCGCCTTCGCGGAGTATGAGAAGGAAATCCGTCTCGACGACTGCCCGGCTCCTGTCAGGGAAACCATCCAGGCGAACGCCCGTGACGGGAAAATCGACGAGATCGAACTCATCAGCATTGGCGAAAAGAGGATCTACATCGCGGAGGTGGATCTGCCGCGCGACATCGACCTGAAGGTTTTCGTCAACGGCGACGGCACGCTGGTGAAGACCCGCGAGGATGTCAGGAACGACGGGATCCCCGCTTTTGTCGGCCAGGTGGCGGGCGAACTCGGCGGGACGGTTGAGGATGTGGAAATGGAAACCGCCGGCAAGACGGTGACCTATCACGTGGACATCGAGCGGCAGGGTGCGCCGGATCTGGACGTCGTGCTCGATGCTGCGGGCAAGGTGATTTCCAAGACGGAGGAAGCCGACGATTGAAGTCCGCGGTAACAAGCGCCGCCCGGGCTGGACGAATCTCCGCCCGGGCGGCATGTTTTTTCCACCGCCATGAAACTCCTCATCGTAGAAGACGCACCCCGCCTGCGGGAGACGCTTGGTAACGCGCTCACGAGGATGGGGCATGCGGTGGATCTGGCAGTGGATGGCAACGAGGGGGACATGATGGCGCGAGCCGTGAAATACGACGCCGTGGTGCTGGATCGGATGATGCCGGGGAAGGACGGGATCGAAGTTTTGCGCGGGTGGCGAAGTGATGGGATCGAGACGCCGGTGATCCTCCTGACGGCGCTGGACGGGACAGACGAAAAAGTGCGCGGACTCGGGAGCGGCGCGGACGATTACCTCTCCAAGCCCTTCGCGCTTGAGGAGCTGGTGGCGCGACTTGAGGCGCTGTGCCGCCGCCGTTATTCGCAGGTGGATCCGGTGTTGCGGATCGGCTCGTTGGAGATCGATACCTCGGCGAAAGCGGTGCGACGCGGCGGCGAGAATATCGTGCTTACGGCTCGCGAGTTTTCCCTGCTGGAATGCCTTGCCCGTCGCCCGGGGCAAGTCCTCAGCCGCGAACAGATCGAGGGCCACCTTTATTCCGAAACCGACAGTCCGCTGAGCAACGCCGTCGATGCGGCGGTCTATTCCCTGCGGCGCAAGCTTGTTCCGGAAGGCGCGCCCCAGCTCATCCACACCCGCCGCGGCCTCGGCTATGTCCTCGAACCATGATCTCGATCCGCTGGCGCCTGACACTTCTGCTTTGCGTCGCCGTCGGCGTGTTGTTTCTGGCCACGGGCACGGGCGTTTTTTTCGCAATGAAACATCTGCTGCACGAGCGTTTCGATGAAACGCTCACCGCGAAAGCCCGGGCACTGATCACCGCTTCGGAAGTGGATGACGGTGATTTCGAGATCGATCTCACCGTCCAGGATTTCGCCGGATTCGGCGCGGGGGGTGATGATTTTTTCGAGATCCGCAGGGCGGGCGGCGGGCTTGTGCTGAGATCGCCTTCGCTGCGTGCGGAGGTGGATGCCATCGGCAGGTTCGATCGCTTCGCGGCGCGCCGCGATGGCGGGCCGGTGATTTCCGATGGCGTGCTTGGTGATGGCAGTCCGGCGCGTTTTTACGTGCAGGGTTTCCGTCCGAAGGATGATGAGGAAAGGCGTTTCACGGACATCCACCTGATCGTGGCCAGCTCCACGCGCGGCATCCACCGTGAGCTCAATCTCCTCGCGACGGTGCTCGCGGTGGCCGGTGGCGCGGCTGTGCTGCTGATGATCCCGGTGATCCGTTTCGGCATGGGTCGCGGCTTGCGTCCGCTGGACAGGCTTTCTGAAAACATCGGCCGCATCCGTCCCGAGGAGCTGCACCGGCGGCTCTATGCCGACCGGCTTCCGGCGGAGCTGAAACCGGTGGCGGCGAAGCTGAACGAATGGTTGGCGCGGCTTGAGGAATCCTTCGAGCGGGAGCGGCGTTTCAGTGCGCACGCCACGCATGAGCTGCGCACGCCGCTCGCCGAGATCAGGAGCATGGCGGAGCTTGGCGCAAAATGGCCTGAGGAGGCCACCGCCGGGCGCTGCGCGGAGATCGTGACCGTCTGCGGTGAGCTGGAAAACCTGCTGGACCGGCTTTCCCTGCTCGCCCGCGCCGACGCCGGGCGGCAACCCGTGCGCCGCGAGACGTTGGATCTTTCCAAGCTCGTTTCCACCACGCTCGACCGTTTCAAGGAGAAGGCCGAAAGCCGCGGATTGATCATCCGATCCGAAATCACAGGCGATGAGATTTCCACCGATCCGTTTCTGTGGACCACGGTTTTCCAAAACCTTTTCGCGAATGCGGTGAGCCATTCGCCCGCCGGATCGGTCATCGAGATCGCGGTCAGTCCGGAGTCCATCCGCATCACGAATCCCGCGCCGGATCTGGCGGCGGAGGATCTCCCGCATCTTTTCGAGCGCTTCTGGAGAAAGGACGAATCACACGGCGGATACGATCACTCCGGCCTCGGTCTCTCCATTGTGCGTGCGACTTCCCATCTGCTGGGCGCGAAGTGTTCCGCGCATCTCACCGGGCAAGGCGGGTTGTGCGTGGAAGTCCGCTTCCAAGAAGGAGGCTAACTATCGCGAGTGTCTTCGCGCGGCATCAGGAACGGCTTCGTCAAAGCAAGTTCGACACGTCCCGCATCGGGAGCGTGAGCCAGCACGGTTACCTGATCCCAACCCTGCAAGCGGGTGTTGCCCTTCGGCAGGATGACTTGCCCTTCACGGGTAATCATCGTGATGACCGCACCTTCGGGTAGATCGAGATCCCGAATTCGCGGCCCCTCTGTCGTTACGGAATCCGGGACGTCGATCACCACAAGATCGTAATCGCTGTGCGCCATGGTGAAGAGTTCGAGACTGACAAGCGGCTTCGGCCTCGCCGGAACTGAAAGTTTCAGCCAACGCGCCAACGGGCCGAGAGTGGATCCCTGAATGAGAACGGAAAGCACCACGGCGAAGAACACGAGATTGAAAATGTCATCGCTGCCTTTGATGCCCGCCGCCGCAGGATAAGTGGCGAGCACGATGGGAACGGCACCCCGCAGACCCGCCCACGAGATGAAGACCCGGTTTCGCCAACCCAGACCCATGAAGGCGGTGCCCAGGAAGACGGCGACGGGTCGCGCGACAAAGGTGAGGGCGAGGAAAAGCAGCGTGCCTTCGAACCACACCACGGACCACTGGCGTGGAAATACCAGCAAGCCCAACATCACAAAAAGACCGATGTTTGCAATGGTGGAGACCGCCTCGGAAAAGTTCCGCACGCCTTGTTTCAGAACGAACGGACGGTTTCCCATTACGAAACCGGTGGTGAACACCGCGAGCATGCCGCTGCCCCGCGCGAGGTCTGTTAGGCCGTAGGTCAGCAGGCCGGTGGCGAGAAAGAGGATGTAATAATACCCGCGATCCTCCGGCACGAGGCGGTTGTAGAGAGCCACCGTGCCACGGCCTGTTAGATAGCCGATCACCGGAGCCACGCTGAACTGCCACAGCAACAGCCCCAGCGAGTCCGCGCCGAAGTCCGCGCCCGAGGCCATGCTGGCGACCGCCACCGTGGTGAGGAGGATGGCCATCGGGTCGTTCGCCGCGCTTTCGATCTCGATCGTCGTGGCCAGTTTCGGCGAGACCGATTGGCGGCGTAGGATCGAGAACGTCGCCGCCGCGTCCGTGGAGGAAATAATCACGGCGGGCAGCAGCGCGGCCTGGAAGCTCCATCCCAGGACGTAATGCAGGAGGCAAAAAAGCACTCCGGATGTCAGTAGCACGCCCCATGTGGCAAGACCTCCGGCGGACAGTGCGACGGATCGGAAATTCGATCCGTTTGTCACGAAACCTCCGTGCAGTAGGATGAAAACCAGGGCGATGTTCGCCATCTGGTTGGCGAGCAGAGTGTCATCGAAGTGCCAGAAGTTCAGCACATCGCTTCCAAAAAGGATGCCTGCACCGAGGGCGACCAAGATCACTGGCACGCTCCATCGCTCCAGCCACACCGCCGCCAGAACGACGGATAGCAGAAGCAAAGGAACGATGAGATAAGGCAGTGAAAGCACGATGCACTAGATGTGCTGGGCAACGATGCAGCAAGGAGTTTCGTTCCTCGTCGGTCAGTGTTTCGCCTTCGGCAGTCGCGCGGTGAGGAACTCGCGGAGCAGCGGTTCGAGCGGAGTGTCGGTGGTGACGAGCTGGTAGTCGGCGGCGGCGTCGTGGGCTTTGTCGCGGACGTTTTTCAGGAACTCCCTGAGGGCGGAGTGGTATTCCTCGGCGATGAGGTTGGGCTCGGCGACGATGGCGGTGCCGTCCTCGAGATCGACGAAGCGGTGGGGGCGGTCGAAGGTGAAGCCGATTTCCTGCGGATCCATGAGGTGGAAGAGGGAGATGTCGTGCTTGCGGTAGCGGAGGTGCTGGAGGGCGTCGGAGAGCTGCTCCGTATCGGTGAAGAAATCGGAGAGGATGACGACGAAGGCGCGCTGGCCGATCTTTTCCGCGATGGTGTGGAGGGCGGGGATCAGGCCGGTTTCGCCGGCGGGTTCGACTTTCTCGATGGTAGAGAAAAAGCGCTCAAGATGCGCGGCGCGGCGGGAGGGCGGGACTTCGAGGTGGAGCTTGTCGGTGCAGATCGAGAGGCCGGCGGCGTCGCCTTGGTTCACTAACAGATACGCGAGCGATGCAGCGATGCGGCGGGCGTATTCGATCTTCGTCTCCTGCCCGGGGCTGTGGAAATTCATGGAGCCGGAGGCATCAATGACGAAGTAGGCGCGCAGGTTCGTATCGGCCTCGAATTCCTTGATGTAGAATCGGTCGGAACGGGCGAAGGCTTTCCAATCGAGGCGGCGGGTGTCATCGCCGGGGACGTATTTGCGGTATTCGGCGAATTCCACCGAAGATCCCCGGTGCGGCGAGCGGTGCTTGCCCGCGACGTTGCCCATCATCGGCACACGCGACTCGATGGGGAGCGAGCCGAGGCGGGACAATAAATCGCTGTCGATGAAAGTGTGGGCTGACATGAGACTCAGGCCTCCTGCATTTCAGAAATGAGCTTCTTGATGATCTTCTTCGAGGTCATGCCCTGGGATTCGGCGGCGAAGTTGGTGATGACGCGGTGATTGAGGACGGCGGGGGCGACGGCTTCGAGGTCTTCGAGGGAGGCCATGTAGTTGCCGCGGAGGGCGGCGCGGGCTTTCGCGCCGAGGATGAGGTATTGCACGGCGCGCGGGCCGGCTCCCCAGCCGACGGTGTCCTTGATCCACTGCGGGGATTCGGGTTGGCCGGGGCGGGTCTTGCGCACGATGGCGACGGCATAGTCGTAAAGGTGATCGGGGACGGGCACGCGGCGGACGAGGTGCTGGAAGGCGATGATCTTCTGTCCGTCGATGAGCTTGGCGAGCGCCTGCTTCGCAGCGCCGGTGGTTTCGCGGGCGATGCGTTTTTCCTCCTCGGCGGATGGATACTCCACCTCGATGAGGAACATGAAACGGTCGAGCTGCGCCTCGGGAAGCGGGTAGGTGCCTTCCTGCTCGATCGGGTTCTGGGTGGCGAGCACGAAGAACGGCGGCTGAAGCGTGTAGGTTTTGCCGAGCACAGTGACCTTGTTTTCCTGCATCGCCTCAAGCATGGCCGATTGGGTTTTCGCGGGAGCGCGGTTGATCTCGTCGGCAAGCAGCAGGTTGGCGAACACGGGGCCCTGGACGAACTCGAACTCGCGCTTTCCGCCGGTGGTTTCCTGGATGATGTCGGTGCCGGTGATGTCGGCGGGCATCAGGTCGGGGGTGAACTGGATGCGGTTGAAGGAGAGGTCGAAGGTCTGGGCTACGGACGAAACGAGAAGGGTCTTCGCTAGGCCGGGAACACCCATCAGTAGGGCATGACCGCGGGCGAAGAGACAGATGGCAAGTTTCTCGATCACATCGTCCTGACCGACGATGGTTTTGGCGAGTTCCGTGCGGAGTGCTTGGTAGATTTTCCCGAGTTCGTCGATGGCGGCAACATCGTCGGGCGGGAGTTCGAAGGTGGTGCTTGCCATCGCAGTTGGCTCAATGGCGGATGTGGAGATTTCCTCGTGGGCTTTGGTGATGTGATCCATGGATTCGGTGATGACTTGCGAAAGCTAGGTGGATAGGTCGTTTTGTCGAGGCGCGATGCGGGAGAATATGAAGGAGAGCCTTGCAGGAAGGGCTTTCCGGGAAATACACGGCATGGTGCGGATTTTTCCATTTCCGGCTTGCCAGAGTGCATTCTTCTGGTAAATCACCCGCCCCGCGGGGCTTCCGGTATGGATCGGTGCCCCGTTTTTTTCACGAGAACTTCCACAGACCATGGCACGCATCCTAGGCATCGAAATCCCCAACGAGAAGCGCATCGAAGCTTCCCTCACCTACATGTTCGGCATCGGCCGCCCTTTGGCGAGCCGCGTTCTTGAACACGCTGGCATTGATCCGGACATCCGCACCGGACAGCTCAGCGAAGACCAACTCGTGAAGATCGCTCAAGTGATCCAAGCCGAGCAGATCATGGTTGAGGGAGACCTGCGCCGCGAGCGTCAAGTGCAACTCAAGCGTCTCACCTCCATCAACTGCTATCGCGGCATCCGCCACAAGCGCGGCCTTCCTGTCCGCGGCCAGCGCACACGCACCAACGCCCGCACCCGCAAGGGCAAGAAGAAGACCGTAGGTGTTAAGAAGTAATTTCCCGGCTACCGTGAGGTAGCTGAAACGTTCCCGACATATGTCCGAAGAAACAAACAACACAGAAGCTGAAGAAGTGGCGGTTCCCGCTGCCGAGGCCAAACCCGCAACCCCAGCCGCCAAAGCCGATGCGTCTCCCGCATCAGCAGCCGATGCGGCACCCAAGAAAGAGCAGAAGAGAGATATCTTCGCTGAAATCGGAGGTGGCGAAGAAGAAATCAAGATCCACAAGGCAAAGGGATCCAAGAACGTCTCCCGCGGCATCGTCCACGTGACGGCCACTTTCAACAACACCCTCGTCAGCGTGACCGACGCCAACGGAAATTCCATCGGTTGGTCGAGCGCAGGCAAGATGGGCTTCAAGGGCTCCCGCAAGAGCACAGCCTACGCCGCTCAAGTCGTTTCCCAGGACGCCTGCCGCCAAGCAATGGGTCACGGTCTCAAGGAAGTCGATGTCCGCGTCAAGGGTCCTGGCTCCGGTCGTGAGTCCGCCGTCCGCGCCGTGCAGGGTCTGGGTCTCGAAATCCTCTCGATCCGCGATGTCACGCCGATCCCGCACAACGGGTGCCGTCCGAAGAAAGCACGCCGCGTTTAATCCAACACCTTAAACACCTAATTTTCCCACATCATGGCACGCTACACAGGTCCCCGCACCAAACTTTCCCGCCGCTTCGGCGTCGCGCTTTTCGGTCCCTCCAAGTCTTTGGAGCGCCGCAACTTCCCACCCGGCCAGCACGGCGTCCGCGCAGGCCGCAAGAAGAAGTCGGAATACTCCGTCGCCCTCGGCGAGAAACAGAAACTCCGTTTCCAATACGGTGTCCTCGAGAAGCAATTCCGCGGATACTATGAGGAAGCAGCTCGCCGCCGTGGTGTCACGGGCGTGATCCTTCTGCAACTCCTCGAGTGCCGCCTAGACAATGTCTGCTTCCGCGCCGGCTTCGGCAATTCCCGCCAGGCCGCCCGCCAGATGGTCAACCACGGCCACGTCCTCGTGAACGGCCGTTGCGTGGATATCGCCAGCTACCAGGTGAAGCCCGGCGACCATATCAAGGTCGGTGCCAAGCCTTCCTCGCAGCAACTCGCACTACGCATGCTCGACCTCACGCAAGCAGTTCCGTCCGTGGACTGGCTGGATGTGGATCGTGAGAAAATGGAAGCCACGGTTTCCCGCATCCCGGAACGCTCCGAGATCGATCCGCTCGTCAACGAGCAGCTCATCGTCGAGCTTTACTCCCGTTGATCCGATCAGCGATGGATTTCACAAAACGCCCGGAGGAAACTCCGGGCGTTTTTTATTTCCCTGGATTTCCCAAAGCTTCCAGCGCCAGGGCGGTGGCGACGACGGGGCAATCCTCGCGCATTTCTCCGGCCGGATTCCGCCATGAGCCGTCGGGCGTATGCTCCGACTCGATCAGCGCGGCGGGCGATGGTATCCCGGCAATGAGCTTCCTCGTCGCGGCGATGCTACGGGCTGTGTAGTAGATGAGGTCGGCGGGCGCGTTTTTTCCTCCAAGCGGAGTCCACCGGAAACGCCGTAACCAATCCGCCGCCGCGAGCACCCGCGGCGAACCGGGATTTTCCCCGCAAAGAAGCAGCGCGCGCAAACCGTCCGCCGTGGCGCTGGCGTAGGAATGGAAGCGCTCCGTTCCCTTGCGGTCTTTGCCCGCGCGTCCGGCCTTGTTTCGTGTGGGATCGCCCGACATTTGGAAAAAGCCGCCGTCGTCGAAGACGTTGTCACCCGTCGCGTGGTTCTGGCAACCGTGGATGAAAGCGAGCGCTTTGCGGAAGTCCCCGCCGCACGCGCACAAACCATCGATAGCCATTGCGGTAGCGGAAAGGTTCGCTTCTTGCATGGGTGCCTCGCCTCCTGTTCGGGGCGGGGGCAGGGGTGAATAAGACCATCCGCCGGAGACTTGACACTGCAGCGATTCGAGCCGTTCGAGCGCTACGGTGGTCAGCGGCGCAAGCGCAGGAAGGCGGCGGGCGGCCTCCAGCACCGCCGAAGCGAGATGCACGGGATACTCCTCGAAAAGCGCCTCCCCTTTTTCCAGCAACCATGCGCAGGCACGGCGGCATGGGGCGGAATCGTGATCCACCGTCGACATGGCCCGCAACACCATCGGTGTCAGCGCCCTGCCATCGCGGAAGGAGCCGTAGGTGTCCGAGCGCCACGCCCCGTCCGGCGATTGCCGCGCCGCCAGCCAATCGGCGGCCGCTTGGCGCGGGTCGGGCCGCCATTCTTTCCCGATCACGAGTCGCGGACACCATGGTGCGAGCGCCATGAGCCTTATGAAATCGGCACGTCTCATTTGTCGTCCGGTTTTTTACCTGCGTCGTTTCGGGCGACTAGGGGAGCCGGGGCGCGGTCGGTCATCAGCACCATCAGCGCGCTGGCGGTGCAGAAAGTGCGGCCGGTGATGCAATGCTGGCCCGCCCATGATCCATCCGCGTTCTGGGCGGTGTGGAGGGTCTTGGTCATCGATTCGTCCCAATTCTTCCATTCATCGCCGCCCTGGATGCGGAGCGCTTCGCCGATGTTCATGTAGCTGATGAATTCCTCGCCGCCGTGGTTGCCGAAGCCGCCAACGAATTTCTCGTCCTTCGCGCGTTCCGCGACGGCTTTCAGCAGGACTTTCTGGTCGGCGTCGGCCTTGTCGATTTTCTCGATCTCCTTCTTCGCCTCCTCCTGTTCCTTCGGGCTGGCGGCGGGTGACGCGAGTTTCTCATCCAGTTCGGCGCGGCGGGTGCTGTTGTTGTTCGCAAAATACGTCATGCCGCCGACCTTGGAAGCGTAGCGGTAAATTTCCACGCCCGCGTCGGCGGCACCTTCTGAAGCGACCACTCCGGACTGGCGGTCGAGTCCCACTGCGTTCTGCAGGTGGTCTTTTTCCAGCGCCGCGAGATCGACCTTCGCGCCCGCCGCCCACGCGGTGTTCAGGGAACGGCTGCAGATCCCCTGGGAAAGGGTGGAGGCCCAGCCGTTGTTGCCGGCGAAGGCTCCGTCGTCCTGCTGGTGCTTCTGGATCTTGGCCACGATGCGGTCGAGCTGTTTGGCGCGGCGCGCCTCGTCGGCGGGATCGGGGAAACAGCCTTTGAGATCGGCGAGAATCTGCGCGGCGAGGAAGGTATCCACGTAGCGACCGATCTTCGACTGGAGCTGGGTGTCGCGGAGTTTGCTGACATACAGGCTGTCTTCCTGATCGGCTTCGAGCTGCTTGAGGAGGAACGCGGCGGCCTTGGCGGCGGTTTGCGAGTGCTCGCCGGTGTCCAGCTTGGTTCCGGCGCGGAGAAACGCCTGGAGCGCGATGGAGGTGTTGCCGATGTCCGAAGGATCGGGAACTTCCGCGCCCTCGACGCGGCCGGTGCTGCCATCGCCTTGCACGTTGATCCGCCAGCCGCCGCCCTGGCCCCAGCCGCCATCAGCGTTCTGGGCTTTGGCCAGCCATGCGAGGCCGTTCTTGACGGGATCGCCGAGCGGCTTCGGAGGCGGGAGATCGGCGGGTTTTTCCGCTTCGGCGGGAGCCGCTTTCACGTCAGGAGCCGGGGCAGGCTCGGCGTGGAGGATGCTGGCGGCGAGGGCAAGGCTGGCCGCAAGGGGCAGGATTCGGAGTTTCATGGTATTGGTGGTGGTTTTTGGTTTGGCGAAGCCACTCGCTTCGCGTCCCAACCGATAAGACACCACGAACCGCGAATCCTTAGGGTAAAGGCTCGGTAAATTTTCTCCTACGCCTCCTTGTCCGCGAGGAACGATCTCCGGCACAGCTCCGCGTATTTTCCGTCGCGCGCGAGCAGCTCGGTGTGGGTGCCTTGCTCGATGACCCTGCCTTTTTCGAGGACATAAATCCGGTCCGCGTTCTGGATGGTGGAGAGGCGGTGGGCGATGACGAAGGCGGTGCGGTTTTTCATCAGGCGGTCGAGGGCGGACTGGATCTGGCGCTCGGTTTCGGAATCGACGGAAGCGGTGGCTTCGTCGAGCAACAGAATGGGCGCGTCCTTGAGCAGGGCGCGGGCGATGGAAAGGCGTTGTTTCTCCCCGCCGGAAAGTTTCACGCCGCGCTCGCCGACGTTGGTGTCGAGTTGTTTGGGCAAGGCGCGGACAAAGGGCTCGGCGTTGGCGGCCTCGAGGGCGGTCCACATTTGTTCATCGGTGGCGCGGCGCTTGGCGAGGAGGAGGTTCTCGCGGACGGTGCCGTTGAAAAGGAAAGCTTCCTGGGTCACATAGCCCAGCTTTTCGCGCAGGCTGCCCTTGGAGAGCGTCGAGATGTCGATCCCATCGATGGTGATGCGGCCGGAATCGGATTCGTAGAAGCGGTTCAGGAGGGAGAGCACCGTGGATTTTCCCGCGCCCGTGGAGCCGACCAGGGCGATGGTTTGCCCCGGGCACGCGTCCAGGTTCATTTCATTCAGGGTGGGTTGCGAACCGTAGGCGAAGGATACGTTTTCGAAACGGACATGCGCCTCGATCTTTTCGGGAAGGGACGCTCCCTCGGCGGCATTGGGCTCGTCCTCCGAGTCCATGATCTCGAACACGCGGTCGCCGGCGGCACGGGAGGAAAAGATCATCTGGTTGAGCTGGCGGAGCTTTCCGACCGGTTCATAGAAAAGGCTGAGCAGAAGGAAGAAGAAGGCCATGTCACCGAGGGTCATGCGTCCTTCGATGATCGCTGTGGATCCGAAACCGAGCACGAGGACATAGCCGAGCATGCTGGCGAAGGACATGGAGGGGTTGTATAGAGCCCACCATTTCATGAGGTGGAGGGTGACCTTGCGCACCTGGTGCGAGAGGCGGTTGAAGTTGGCGTGCTCCTCGTCTTCGGCGGCGTAGGATTTGATCTGGCGTATGCCGGCGATGTTGTCGTGGAGGAGGGAATTGAGCGCGGAGGTGGCGTTGCGCTCGGCCTTGTGGCGGTGGCGGGCGTCCTTCGAGTAGATCCATGCGCCGATGACGAGGATGGGGATGGGTAGGGTGGCCCAGAGGGCGACCTGCCAGTCGGTCAGATACATCACGAGCCCGACGGCGACGAGTTGGATGATCGCGACGAGGCCGAGCTCGATGCCATCGATGAGGACGCGTTCCATCGAGGTGACATCCTCCACGACACGGGTCATGATGTCGCCGGTGCGGCGCGAATCGAACCAGTTGAGCGGGAGTCGCTGGATTTTCCGGTAGAGGTCGGAGCGGATGTCGTAAATGACGTTCTGTTCGAAGTGGTTGTTGACGAAGATGCGTGCGCAGTTGAGTCCGTCCTTCAGGAAATAGGAAGCGGTGGCGAGCAAAGTCCAGAAGAGGAGTTCGTCGTGGCGTGCGGGATTGGGGACGATCTCATCGATGACAATCTGCGTGATTTTCGGAAAGAAGATGACGGATACGGCCATCAGTGTCGCGCAGAAGAACTGCGCGGTCGCGAGGCCTGGGTAGCGACGCAGGTAGGAAAAAACGCGTAGGACGGAATTCATATCGAACAGGACGCTTCGCAAGGGAGAGCGCTTTGTAAAGTCAAGCATGGGAAGCGCCGTTGGATCATAAAAATTGCTCACTTTGGTATTGCCGCCCCCGACCACAGCCACCTAGGCTCATCCGCAGACCCGGAATCACACACCGAATAAAACCCCATGGCCAACATCTTAGGTATTTTCACCGCCATCATCCTAGCCGTCGCCGCTTTCGTGGCTTTCAAAAACAATGCCCGTTTTAAGGTGGAAATTGAGAATCGAGCTACTGAGGAAGCGAGCCTCGCGCAGAGCCAAGAGAGGCTGAAGGCGGCACTGGCCGTTCTCAAGGCACTTCCCATAGAGCGTGCTGAAGTGGACGCAGAGTTCGCAGCAAAGACCGAGGTGGAAACCGCGCTCAAGGAATCCAACGACGCACTCAAATCAGAGATCGAGGACAAGACGGATCAGATCGAAACGAACAGGCAGGAGCTTGATGCATTCCGCGAGAAAGTCGCCAAGATCGGCAACATTCGCGAGCTCGCCCCAAAGATGAAGGCAATGCGCTCCGAGCTTGCGGAACTGACCCAAAGCATCACGGATAATGAAGCCACGCTGGCCAACCTCACCGCTCAGGACGCAGCGACAGCCGAAGATGCCAAGAAACGTAAGGAAGAATTGGAAACATTCAGCCGGGGTGAATCGCTACCATCCCTTAAGACCAGTATCCGCAGCATCTATCCCACATGGGGCTTTGTAACCCTCAACGCAGGCAATAACGCAGGTGTTACCTCAAGTTCCACCCTTGATGTAGTACGTGATGGCGCAACAATCGCCAAGCTACTTGTCACCTCTGTGGAAAGTCGCAGCGCCTCGGCAAGCATCATTCCCGATTCAATCGCACAAGACACCACCCTGATGGTCGGCGACCGAGTGGTGACTGGTTCCAAAGTCAAGGCAGCCGCTGAAAACTAATTTCTCCCGCAAACAAAACCCTTTCACTGAAATTCATGAAATTCGTATTCCCCATCTTGGCCATTTTGGTTTGCGGAGCAGCCGCTTACTATAGTTTCACCCAATCTGAAAAATTCCAAGAGTATCAGGATGCCCGCCTGCTCGCCATTTCGACAAACAAGACTGTGACGGCCAGCGCCGACAAGGCGGATATCGAGATCGAAAACGAGCAGAAGCTCCTTGAGGAATCCAAAAAGAATCGCGACATCGTAACCGCAAGCGTTCAAGCCCTTGAATCCGACGCAACTCGCCTCAAGAACGAACTCGTCAAGGTGGATGCCGATCTTGCTGCCCAAGATGCGGAGAAAGAGCAGCTCGACAATGCGCTCAAGGAAGTCCAACAGATCTTCGTTGATATGAATCTCGGCGATGATGTGAACATCGATAATCTAGCAGAGAAGATTGGCGAAATTGATGAAGATATCAAAGGAAAGCGCGCGAAGATCGAGGAGCTTGATGCTCTGATTGAAGGCGCCAGAAAAAGCCTCGCCGCCAAGCAGGAAGACGTCGCCCGTCTTGTTGCTCGGAAGGATGCCCGCGATACCCGGATCAGTCGCAATGCCATGGAGGCGCGCGTCACCGCCGTCGATACCGATTGGGGGTTCCTTGTGATCGGCGCAGGAGCCAATTCTGGCTTTACTCCTCAGACCACTCTCCTTGTCAAACGAGACGGACGCCTGATCGGCAAAGTAAATCCGTCGGCGATCGAACCAACGCAAACCATAGCTGAGATCGACTTCAAGTCGATCTCCCCCGGTGTCCGTATTCAGCCAGGTGACAGTGTGATCATTGCCAAACCAGCCTCAAACTGAGTTTTTCGACACCGGCGCTTGAAAGCTTAGCGAAATGGGTCTTACTTGCACATCATGAAACGGATTCTGCTGCTCGCGCTAACTGCCATGATTTTTCCATCTTGTGCAGATCAAACGAAAAAACCCGTCGGACCCGTTTCAGATAGCAGTCGTATCCCATGGAATGCGCCAATTGCCGGGCAAGGTGGCGGCGGTCAGTTTGGTATGATGCCTCAGAACCAACATCGACGCTAATCGCGGTGGTAAGGGCTCCCTGATTTGATGCAGGCGAGACGATATATCTGCTCAAGCAATACTATGAGAGCCAATTCGTGCTGCATGGTGAGCTTGGAAAGTGATAACACCATATCGCTTGTGTCGCGTAGTTGTCGGGTGTGACCATCCGCCGCTCCGATCAGGAAGGCAATCGTCTTCACCTCTCCTTGGATTTCGAATGACTCCATGATTCTCGCTAGCGAGCGGGTGTTTGGTGTTTCCCCGCGCTCGTCAAGGGCGATGCGATAGCAGCCTTGCGAGGCATCCAGAAGGCGCGCAGAGGTGGATTCACTATCTCCCGCTTTGACAACAGTGAGTTCGCAGCCTCCATGTCGGGTCAGCCGTTTCAGATACTCGTCCACCGCCGCTTTCGCGTAAGGGAGAGCCGGCTTACCTGCCACAATGATTCGAAATCTCATGCACTGATACTTGCTCAATCCGGGTTAACGATCCAGCTTCTTCGAGAACATGAAATACATTATCGCTATACCAATTATTGCTTTTTCGGCATGCGCCCCTCAGCCCGGACCGGTGAAACGCCAGATGATCGGACTTTTGGAAAAATTCGACAGATGGGATTACAACGGCGACGGACAGCTCACTCACTCTGAACTGAAGGAAGCAGAGGAACTGAGCGGACTACCCGCAGCAGATATCATCATGTTCTACGACACGAAGAAAGACGGCAGGATCTCTTTCGAGGAAGCTCAGGCGGGCATGTCCCGTTTGGATGAGGCCAAGGTGATCGTGAAGGAAATAAAGGAGCGACCATGAGCGCCATTTACGAAGATACAGGCGTGCTGGCCGAGTATCTGTTATTTCATTACGGGACGGCCGAGGAAATCCTACCGGCTGGGACAGGTTGGCCGGATGGCATGTTGCAAGCTCTTGATTTCGCCGTCCGCACCACTCTCCATTTCTCCGGGCAAAGAGCTGGACGCGGCCTCGATCTAGGCTGCGCCGTAGGGCGCTCTACCTACGAGATGTCCCGTAACTGTGATCATGTTACGGGTATTGATTTTTCTCATTCTTTTATCAATGCGGCTCAACAACTGCGCGAGGGGAAAGCCGTCGATTATGTCCGGCGAGATGAAGGCCATATCGCCACCGAGCTCAGGGCAGAATTACCGCAAGGAATCGATCCTGCGAAGGTGGATTTTCGACAGGGTGATGCAATGGCGTTGCCCAACGACATGGGTGGATTTGACCGTGTCCACGCTGCCAACCTAATCTGCCGCCTCGCCAATCCGGTGTTGCTGCTTGATCGCTTTTCCGAACTTGTGAATCCCGGCGGCGAGTTGGTGCTTGCTACTCCCTGCACTTGGCTGGAAAGCTTTACAGCCCCAGAAAAATGGCCTTCTGGTGACACCCTGTCATGGCTCGAAGTCCATCTTGGCCACACATTCGAACTCGTGAAATGCACTGAAGAACCATTCCTGATCCGTGAGACCGCTCGCAAATTTCAGTGGACGCGATCTATGCTGACGGTGTGGCGAAGAAAGGTGGGATCGAATGGGACGACGGTTTCCAGCCCATCTTCATTCTAGGACTTCTTCTTCCGCAGGAACGGAGGCAAATCGAGATCCTCTCCGTCGAACACATTCGGACTCTCACCCTCGAAGCGACCTTTCGGCGCACTGTCAAAAGCAAGCTCGCTTTGTGGGCTGGGATATTTGGGATCGAGCTTGAGTTGCGGGCCGGGAGACTTTTCGGATGATGCAGGCGGCTTGGTGATATCCTCCTCAAAAGGATCATCAAGTTCGGTTTCGTCCTTTGCTGGTGGCTCGGATTTGCCCCAGATCGGTTTGCCCGGCTGGCGGCTTTTTGGTTGCGCCTTTAATATGGACGAACCTCTCGAAACCGCCGATTCAAATTCGGGTTCTGGCTCGGGTTCGCTGGCATTTTTTGGGGATGTCAGGTCGAACTCAGCAAAGGGTCTTTCCTCTTTTTCCAGCGGGGCGGGTTCCGGCAATGTATCCGCAGGTTTTTCATCTGGATCGGATTCGGGAAAAAGACCGGAAATACCATCGCCAACCATACGGCTGGCCTTGGAGCGCGGTTCCGGTAGCGCTTTCAATTTTCCAAGTGGTTCCGACTCGGGGAACTCTTCCAGATGATCATCGAGTTCTTCGGCAGGTGGTTGCGGCTCCACAACCTCTTCAACCATGGACGGCTCTGGCTCTGGCATATCCCCGGCTGGGGGCTGTTCCACTTTCCTGTCTATCTCTATGAATGGGTTCTCGATCGCATTACCAGCGGGTTGCTCCAGTTTGAGAGCTTGTGGCGCTTCCAGGTTTTGGCTGATCGAGTCACGCGCGCCAGCGGTTAGAGCGTCCTCCGGCAAGGCACTGATCAGCGTTATGGACAGATTGTCGCCCATGGCTGGATCGATCGCCGCGCCGAAAAGAACATGTGCTGTTTCAGGAACATGCTTTTGGAGACTGCGCATCAGCAGCTCGATTTCATAAAGAGTCAGCGACTCACCACCAGAAAGATGGACTAGCACGGTTTGAGCGTTCTTCAGTAGCGAACCTTGGTCAAGAAGCGGGCTGGAAAGCGCATTGCGTAGAGCCTTCGAAGCGCGATCCTTTCCATCGGCAATGCCGGAACCGAAAAGGCAGCGGGAGCGTGTGGTTCGCAGTGCGGACATCAAATCATCAAGTCCCACATTGATTATGCCTGGTCGTATGACTAGGCGGATGACTGCCTTGATTGATTCCGAAATCATCCTGTCTGCCGCGCCGAAAGCTTCGTGGATACCCTGCTTGGCAAGCACAAGCTCACCCATACGGTTATTATCGAAGGTGACGAGCGCGTTGGAAAGAACAGCGAGTTGGTTCAGGGAGGTTTCCGCCTGTTCGCGACGGCGGCGGCCTTCGAAGAAAAACGGCATTGTCGCGAATACAACGACGAACGCACCTTCCTCGCGGGCGATACGGGCGATGATGGGTGCGGCACCGGAGCCAGTCCCCCCACCGAGTCCCGCACAAAGGAAAACGATGCGCTGACCTTTGAGCGCGGTGCGAACCGTGCTTTCCGCCTCCAGCATCGCCTGCTGTCCGAGTTCGGGGTCGCCGCCAGTACCGAGACCTTTCGTGAGATTGACGCCGAGTTGAATCTTCTCCTTCGCGAGACAGGAAGAGAGTGTGCGGATATCTGTGTTGAGCGCGAGAAGTTCGGCTCCTTCCATGCTGTCTAGTGCGATGCGTTCTAGCATGTTCGCACCTGCACCACCGAGGCCGATGATCTTGACCGCAGAGACGGGTATGGTTTCGGTTGATTCGCGTTGGTAGGAAATCATAAATAGTTTGGAGGTCTGGAGTTAGCGGCCAAACGGCCAGAAAAGACGGAACAATTTTCCGAGGCAACCAGGTGGTTTGGTGTTTTCCGTTTCAAGTATCTGGGCGTAGCGGATGAGTCCGATGGCTGTGGCGTAGCGCGGATCTTTGAAAGAAGGGTGGTCTGAATCGGTGTTTTCGGCAAGCTCTGGCCGGTAGATATCACGACCGAAGACATCGAAGGCAAGTTCGGAAAAGCCATTCATCAGGCTGGTGCCGCCTGTGAGAAAAACCCCTGCGCCGATGGACTCTACCGCGCCTTTCGGCAGGCGGTCGCGGACAAGCTTCAGGGTTTCTTCAAGCCTTTGGCGGATCACCTCATTGAGTATGGCGCGCTTTACCTCTACATCTGCGAAGCCGCTTTCGTCCGTTAGCTTTGCTATACCCACTGAGACCGATGGGTCTGCTGATGCATTCCCCTCCATGATCTTGAGTTTCTCCGCTTTGGAAAACGGAAGCCCAGTAACGAGGTGGATGTCGTTGGTGACATGGTCGCCCCCGACCGGGATACAACCCGTAGCAGCGATGGCTCCCTCTAGATAAAGTGCGTAGTCCGTTGTCCCGCCGCCAATGTCGATTAATAGAGCGCCACGCAGACGCTGCTCGCGATCCAGAGCCATTTGCGCTGTGGCAATGGGGGCGAAGACTATGTCGTCCACCTCAAGCGGGCACTCGCGGACGAGTTTGATGGAGTTTTGTATGCGATTTCCTATGCCGTGAACGACATGAAAGTCCGCTTCCACCGTTTTTGCAAAAAGTCCGATGGGCGAGGCGGACTGATCAAGACCATCCACAATATATTTGCGAATGATCGTATGAAGGCAGACATGATCCTGCGGGTAGTGAACATCTCGGGCGATGTTGCATGCCTCCTCCAGATGCTCCGGCAGGATGTTTGTCTGGTTGTCAGGTAAGCGGAAGGTGCCACGGCTGTTCACACCCTGCATGTGGGAACCGGTCACAGCAAGGAACACGGAGCCGATCTCCACATCACTGGCATCCTCGGCTTTGGCCAGTGCGTCTTTGAGGCAAGCCTTTGCCTGGACAAAATCTGAGAGTTCTCCCTTGCGGATGCCAGCCGACTTCGTCACGCCGATGCCGAGGATTTTCACCGCGCTGTCCGGCTTTACCTCACCAACGACGATGCAGGTCTTGCTGGTGCCGATTTCCAGTCCGACATGAATTTTCGTGCGGCGTGCCATGAGGTATCAGTTGCGGTTCAGGAGGGTTCGAAGATCGTCGGCTTGGCTGCGAGCAGGATCCAGCTCTGGCGCGTCCTCGTTTACAAGAATTGCGCGAGGTGGAGGCGAGTCGGAGCTGAGGGTAATGGGGACATTTCGCTTCGGAATCAAGTTGATCGTCTCGATAATGTAACCTTTCCTACGCGCGTGCTCGAGAGCACGCACAAGGTATTCTAGCTGCCGGGCGTGGTCTCCTAGCCCGAAAGTAGCTGAAGTTCCCCCCCGTGTCACAAGGACAAGAGACCAGTCGTTCACTTTTGAAATCGTATCAATCGACCTTAACTGGTCTGGGCAATGGGAAACAACCGACTTCAAGAGCCGCAGAGTCTCGGAGAATTCGGGATGGTCGAGGGTTCTACCTGGGCGGATGGGGTGCTTCTCGTCCTTGGAAAGGTTGAGAACAGGTAGCCCTTGGCTTACTTCTACCTTTCCTTGTGGGCAGCGATACAGGAAGCCCTCTTGATCAACGAGCAGCGAGCCGACATGGCGAGATGCGGTAAATCCCTCCTCCGGGCAGGCGATCCAGGCAACTGGCTTGCGGGTCGTTATCTGGAAGTCCAGCGTGCCGGGAAGATTCCGCTCCACCCGGGCAGTAGCAATCACAGGTTCCTGCCTGAGCTTTGTTGCAAGCTCCTCCACATCGATGTCAAAAATATTGGCAGCCAGATTGATATCAAGAAGCTCCACCAATTCTGACTCGTCGAGCACATCGTTTGGATTGAGGTTAATGGCCTTTAGCTGGAAGTCGGGATTTCGGTGAAATGTGTGCTCGATTGCCACCCTGATTCCATAGGCGGCAGCCAGTAGCAAACCGATAACCAACGCGGCTTTCGTGAGTGTGCGCAACGCATCGAGAAAGTTGATCCACGCAATACGCGGAGACATGACCTCCGCCTCCAACACCTTCACATGGTGCCTGTGACGTCGGTTCTTTGAAGTTCGTTGGCGCATGGGCGATAAGGCATTTTTGGGCTGGAGAAACGCCGCTGGAGCATTCCGCCATTCAACGCGGTCACTACCGCTGGCGGATCATATTAAAGAGAGCATAAATGTCAACACACCTCACTCTTTTGAAACAATTCCCCCCGGATAATTGGAAAGAGGACGATTGATCCGTGTTTCGAATCAAGATTTCCCGACCGTATGAACTCAAACAGGAATAACCTCTTGTCACCAAGAACTTGAAGTGGTCGGGACGGCCAGATTCGAACTGACGACATCCTGCTCCCAAAGCAGGCGCTCTACCAGGCTGAGCTACGTCCCGTGACGGGGCGGGAAATTGGGCCAGCCAGCGCTGCCGCGCAAGCACTTTCGTGGCCTTCACGAAAATTCCCTTTCGGAGTCCTGAAACTCTTCGGAAACATGCCGAAATAATTCTTTACTCCTCTCCCACCATCGACAATTTTGTTCCTAAGAACACCACTTCACAACTCATGGCACACAACCTTACTACGCGTCAGATTGCGATTTTGGATTACCTCCGCAAATCGCAGCGAGAAACCGGCATCATGCCCTCCACACGGGAGATCCAGCACTATTTTGGATTTGCCAGCCAAACAGCAGCCATGAGCCACCTTCGCGCACTTGAGAAGAAAGGGGCGATTCAACGCCTACCCGGCAAAGCGCGTGCCGTTGTTTTCCCTGAGGATCTCGACCGTGCGGAAATATGCGACATACCGATTTATGGACGAATTGCGGCAGGATTCGCAGAGGGTTATGAACCAGAACAGGAAGGCTGCCTGTCGATCGACGTCGCCTCTCTCGGAGTTTCACGCAAGCGGGACACTTTCGCACTGAAGGTTCGTGGCGACTCGATGATCGATGCCCACATCTGCGATGGCGACACCGTCGTTCTCGAACGCCGGGAGCCGCGCAATCACGATATCGTCGCCGCACTAATCGATGGTGAAACCACCTTGAAACGTTTTATCCAAGGCAAAAGCAGGACATACCTTCAAGCAGAGAATCCGCGTTTTCCTGACTTGATTCCCGTTGAAGAGCTTATCATCCAAGGAGTCCTAATCGCCCTAATTCGTAAGGCGGCGTAGCAGTAGTCACCACCTGCGCCCCACCGCACATGAAGTGAGTCCCGCCTTGATTAAGCATCGCCCGCTTGGAGAGAACGCCCGCGACGAATCCAGCACTCCGCAAAGAGAATATTCGGTATGAATCCAAGCCAAGCAACCACCCGGTAAACATCCATCGGCGGCGGCTCTAAGGCGAAAACAATCAAATATTTCCAAGCACGGAGTGAAATGGCGGAAAGGGTTAGCGCGTAACTCCGAATCATCCATTCCCGATGCGCAGACCACTCGCGCTGCAAAGCCTTGCGCCAACCCATCGCCGTCGTTCCCAGCCAAAGTAAAGCGAGAATCACAAACGCTATGCGCGAGGTGATTCCACCGTTTGCATAAAATGCCATTACAAAACTGGCCGGCCCTGTCACGAAACAGACTGTGAATACGTAGATGCGTCCCATATAACGGTGAAGTTTTGGCCGCCGTGCGAGCAGATGCGGAGTGAACTGAGTGAATCCAGCCAGTAGCGCAGGCATGCTGGTGAAAACATGAATCCAGAACGCCAACTCCCAGTGCCGGATGCCCAAATACTGCTGCTTGATCTGCAGGAACGCAGCGTTGTTATGCATCGGCCAGTATTCCAGCGTGATCGACAGCATCAACCAGCTGAAGAACGCCAAAGCGGCGAGAGCAGCCATCCCTAGGATCGATTTTTTCCCTGCATCGCGTTTCATCATTTCCTTGCATCGTCATGGTATTTCGGGACGATGAAGTCGAAAGCAAAAACAAAATGGACATGAGAAAGATTCTAACTCTTGGCGCATCTCTGCTCTTCCTCAGTGCAGCGGTCACCAATGCCGAACCGGATTCCGATGTAAGCGAACCTGATGCCAAAGCCTCCTCAATGAAAGGCACGTATGTAGGTGATTTCGGTGGGAGTAAAATCACGGTCTGCATCGACCGTATCATAGGAAAGACGATTACCGGATACAGTATCGTAGCGGGCAATGAGAGGGCTTTCAGCGGCTCTTTCGAAGACCATGAGCAAGGATACGCCATCGTCGCCGCTGAACCTGGTGACGACCCTGCGGACGGCGTTTTCAAAATGATCTATGCAACCAAAACCGATGATCTCGGTGGCGTCTGGAAAGCGAACAACTCCAAGAAAATCGCCGAGCGTGTCTTTGTCCTGCCACGCCGCGTTTTCAAATACAACGCGAGGTCGGGGCAATATCCGCAATCCTCAACCAAAGACCTTAAGGAAGCCGACGTCGAGAACCTGCGCCCCGCCGACCTGCGCATCATGCGCAACGAAATCTACGCGCGACACGGCTATGGTTTTAAGCTTGCTGACATGCGCGCCCATTTCGAGAAACAGGACTGGTATATGGCCATCAGCCAAGACATCACTGGAAGCCTTACAGCCCGCGAAAAGAAAAACGCGGCACTTATCAAACGCTACGAAAATTACGGAGCTGAGTATTACGACTCCTTCGGGCGCTGATTCCAATCACTTCAAAATGATCCAAGCCAACCAGGGAAACATCGCAATCAGCCAGTCAGGCAATCGCACCCACCTGTCCGAGGCAAGCTCACGTTCCAAGACTCTCAGGCATTCGGTCCTCAGTGGATCAGCCCCTTTCAAAACATCTCCAAAGAGCTCCTGGAAAGCGGCTCTGGTCGCGTCAGCTCCCAACGCATTGCGTGCATCATGAAAAGAAGGCCGTCCACACTGGCATGCGAGTCTGCTGAAACAACTTGCGGTTGAAATCACGCGACTCGCCTTCGATAAAATCAACAGCTCCAAATAGGCTCGTTGCGCCTGATTCATTTCGATTTCAAAAGAAGATATCAACACCGCCCGGGAACGACCAATCCTAGCTTGGAACTCTTGAGCCGCTTCGAGTGAATCACTAAAAACGACGACTCTCGCTTGTCTGTTTTCAGGAAGTGCGGCGACATAAGCGTCTATCGAAGCAACCCTCTTGACGAAATTATGTAGGTCTTTACCCAGCCCGCCTTCATTCATCAGTCTATCCAGCCCAGCTTCGGGGTTATCGTGCTGAGATTCAGAGGAGTTAAAGTCCCCAATCTTACGCTTTATGTCACGAACTACGTCTCCCCTTCGAATATGCACCGCAATGAAATCGGGATCTCCGATCCAGCCTAAAGCAGATGCCAGCGCATCCCGAATCAGCACGACAGGTACTAATCGAGAAAAAAGTTCCCTCAGTTCGTTGGAAATTCTCCATGGCGCCTCCCACCGCAAACAAAAATAGGTCGAATGCAGCGTCATGATTTTGACCGCCTTATCCGGTGAACTCAAAAATTCTCTTTTTCTTAAAGCAAACGGCCAGCCCGAAGCCCGCCTCAAATCAATTGCCTCACCTTTGAATAGATCATCTTGATACTGTCCGAACAGAATCGACAAGTCGTCGGCGTGACCCGTCTCTGACATCGCCTTTAGATCAAACAAATAAGCCGGGTCATAAGATCCCGGTGGATTGCGATCAGTCCAAAAAACGACCAACCTACGCCCTGTTACCCGCGCAAAACGCCAAGCTGAGAGCATTCCTTCTAATCTGGCACCCAAGCGATCTTTGCGTTGGTAAAAGACCAATGCATCCGTGTCGCATGAAAACTGCCATTGGTGGCTTGCTTCAGCAACCGGCGGAGAGCGTGGCGGACTGAATGTTTCGTCGGTCAGATTCAATTTCTCATCACCTAAAATACGCAAGCCATCTTGCCAAGATGTTTACTGGAAAATCTAATTCCGATGAATGCCTCGGAAAAGATTCGGCTCGAAAGCCGCAGCAGGCTCGCCCAAGCTAAGTGCATGGACAATTTCGAAAGCAAAGTCAGCGAAGCGTTGGCCTCTCCCCAAAACCAAGGCGAAATGACCGATGCCGATGCTGTCGGCACGGTGGGATCTCCTGATTGCGGCGACATGATGCGCATGTGGCTCAAGTTCAAGGAAGAGAATGGAAAGAAGGTAATCGACCGCGCATCATTCCAAGCATTTGGGTGCCAAACAGCCATCGCAGTGGCCTCCGTCGCCACCAAACTTCTTCAGGGTAAAACGACCGAGGAAGCCCGCCACCTCAGCGCACAGGATCTGGCCGGAGATCTAGGCACCCTACCACCCATGAAAATCCACTGCGGCCAACTCGTGGAAGGAGCCCTTCGGAACGCCCTGACCCCCTCTGAATTCATATCCCCCAAGCCACAAGGCTCACTCCTCGGGGATATTCACGCCGCGAAACCGCAGGGCATTCGCATCGTCCCAATTACCGATTGAACCGCATCCGCGATTTTTTTCACAAAACGTCTGGAAAAACGATAGACCGGGCTGCGATCCGGCGTTTTTAACATTTAACCCGATTTCCTGTGCTAGAGCTAAAAGACGTTTGTTTCACCATCAACAAGGACGGCGAGGATGTAAATCTCGTCGATCACGTCTCTATCCAAGTCCCGAAAGGTCACTTCATGGCCATCGTCGGCCCTTCCGGCTGCGGGAAAACGACGCTGCTCAAAACCATAGCCGGACTTAACCCAGAATCCGACGGCGCTCTTTTCTGGGAAGGTCGCAACCTGTCTGAAGACGGTGATTTCTCACCTTCCGAGATCGGTTACGTTCCCCAATTCTCCATCGCCTATGATCCGCTCACTGTCGATGAATCCGTGGAGGCCGCCACCCGTCTTCGCGTCAGAACCCGCGATACTGCCGAACTTGATCATCGCATTGACCGCGTGCTAGAAGAAACTGGGCTAGAAACCATCAGCGACCGCCCGGTGAAAGTTCTTTCTGGCGGACAAAAGCGCCGCCTCGGTCTCGCGATGGAGCTTGTTTCGGACCCTAAGATTCTACTTTGCGACGAGGTCACTTCCGGCCTCGACCCGCGTTCGGAACGCGAGATCGTCCGCCTGCTTCACGACCTTTCCCGCAAAGACGGTCGCATAGTCCTCTCCGTGACCCACTCCCTAGCCCACCTGGAATTGTATGATTCCATCCTTGTTCTCCACGAGGGGCGCGTGGTTTTCCATGGTCCACCTGAGCGGCTGAATCACTACTTCTCCGTAAAAGACACGGAGGAAATCTACCCCCGCCTCTCTGCTCAGCCCTCCGAGCGATGGCAAGCTTCATGGATAAAACACAGCGTTTCCTACTATGGGATGCTCGAAAAAACGCGAGCGCGTCTCATAGAGTCTGGGGATCTGGTGCTTGAACACTCCAAACCGATATCGGATTCCGACGCGGAGATAACCGATGAAAGCCCCTCAGCAACCGATGAAACTCGTCTTCCGGGCTTTTTCACCCAGTTCTCCACCCTTCTATCCCGGCGCTGGCGCATTTTCTTCCGCGATCGTGGACAGGTTTTCCTGCAGATTGCCATTCTCCTCTGCTTCCCCGCGCTCGTCACCCTTTTCAGTGACAAGGCAGACGGCAACATCCGTCGCTACTCCGATGTCCGTCAGGACAGCATAGCTGCCGAGATACAAGAGCAGCAATCCGTCCGGGCGGATCAGGCGAAAGTCGGCTCCGCGATCTCTGGAATCATCATGTTCCAAGTCGTTTTGCTGGCGCTAATGGGTTCCAATAACTCCGCCCGCGAAATCGCCGGTGAACGTCCCATTTATGAGAAAGAAAAATTCGGAGGCTTGCGACCATCCGCCTACCTTTTGTCGAAAATTGCGTTTCTCTCTTGTCTCGTCATCGCGCAGTCGCTGTGGATGGCCTTTTTCGTAAACCTTTTCGGAGCTTTCCGCGGAGAATTCGTCGAGCACGTCATATTTCTCCTGCTGGTCAATGCAGCCATGACCTCTATCTGCCTAGCCATTTCAGCACTGATGCGCACGGCCGAGCAGGCTTCCCTGCTATCCATCTATCTCGTCGGCTTCCAGCTTCCCCTCTCGGGTGCCGTCCTCGCGCTTCCAGAAAACATCGAGGCCTTCACGCGGCCTTTCATTTCCGCCTATTGGGCATGGTCTGGCTCCGTCGAGGCGCTGCAATCCCAAGTGCATGGTGCGGTCAAATCTGTCATAGACACCACTTTATCAAATCAGGAGGTCTGCATGTTTACACTTGCCATCCACATCGCAATCGCACTGATCCTCGCTTGGATTGGTACACGACGCCCCCAATGGGAATAACCTTCCAAAATCCATTTCACCAATTATCCTACTCTTCTCCATTAAAGGTTAGAGTTTAAAGTTTGAAATTTCATTACTATGGCCCGCCGCGCTAGTTCCAGCACCAATCCCATTCTCATCATCGGCATTGTCATTGCGGTGGTTGCCCTGTTTTTCGGGGGAAGATTCTTCATGACGAAAAAGAAAGAATCCTTCGCCGGCACCAACCCTCTTGTCGTTCAAGATCTCCTCGACAACGGCAACAGCCTCCGGAATAACGAATACCTGATCGAGGGTAAAATCGACGAACGCTTCTTCCGTGATGGCAACACCTCTTCTGTCGTCAGCGTTCGCGTGAAAGCGGAGTCCGGCGAAGAAATTGTGCCGGTGATGATCCCCGCCAAGTTTAACAACCTCAACATCGAGCGAGAACAGCGCTACGCCTTCAAAGTCCGATTCGAACAAGGCGGTATTCCCGTCGCGACCGCTATCAGCCGACTTTGAAAAAACACGACACATAAGCAACTGCGGTAACATAAAATGAAACCTTCATCCCTACTTTTTGTTCTGTGCCTTACATCACCGACTTTCGCGCAGGTTTACACTCCGCCGGCCGACGGAGGGACGCCCGCTCCTGTCGTTCCTGCCGACAACAGCCCGCCCCCCGCGAAACAAGCTCCCGCTTCTCCTCTTGGTCAGGAAATCCCAATGCTCGATCCCTCGGCTGAGACGATCACTGTCGGTGGCGTCGCCATTCCGTTGGGTGACAACCGTTTGCTCAAGGCACGGTTCGAGAAATACCTCAACCAACCGCCAGAAACGGATGCGGATGCGGCTGAATACCGTACTAACGTCGCACAAATCCTTGGTGCTATCTCCCCTTTCCGCAGCGGCGGCCCCGATCTTTACGCCGGCTTCAAACTACTGCCTGCTGCCGCATCCTATCCTGGCGATGCAAACCTGTGCATGTCTCTTGCCGAGTCCATCTACATGGCCATGCTTGCCAAGAACAACTCGGATGCCCTAAAGAAGCTTAACAATTCTATTGAGGGTGAGAAACAAGCGATCATCCGCCAGGCAGATTGGGATGCCCGCAATGACAAAAAAGCCGAGCTGGGCACAAACAGTGGTGTCGGCGGACAAGAAGGCGGTAATGGCGGGGGTGGCGGCGGCAAGAGGAAACAAGTCGTGCCAGGCGACGGCGCCGGATCGGGATCGTTAAAATATGCAGACACACTGCGCCGTATCGCAGAGATCGAGGCTTTGAAAAAAACCAACATTATCGCTACCGAGGCGCAGACCATCCGCACCAAAGCACAATACCAAGTTACCATGGTGCAATGGTTCGTCCAGCGGCGCTACGAACACGTGTTGATGGCTGCGCGTTTTTACAACCAGATCTGGAAAGACGGTGATGCCACCCTGCGCATCGACAAGAATTCCGATGTCTCCAAGCTGTTCTCCGAATCTCTCGGCATTTCACCTACCGTCGCTTCACTCGACTCCCTTTCCAACGAGGCGATCCGCGAGGTTGCAAAATACATCGAGGCATTCGATCTCATGCTTTCCCGTGACGAACTCCACTCCGCTTCACAGCGACTCATGGAGGCCTACGCGCTCGGCGAATATCTGGGCCCTGTCGCCACACTGCCGTTGGACAAGAAGCGCCGAGTTGCTGAATATGTGCGCGATCTCCACGAACTCTACGGCACGCTACAGGCTCGCGATTACCTTAAAGGCAAGGAACTTGCAGCCCGCCTGAAATCCCTCGCCAAGGATTTCCCGTCTTCGAAAGTCGATTCCGCCATCGCTGCGTACACTCTCGCATCCGACCTTGCAATCGAAGAGGCAAAAGCCCACCTCCTCGCCCGTGATTCCGACAAGGCGGCAGAGAAAATCAAAGCCGCTACCGAGATCTGGCCCACCAATCCGAAGCTGCAGGAATTCCGCGATCTCTTGGCGAACTCCGGCGGTATTGCCACTGCCCGCAACGATTTCGACCGCCTCCTCTCCGAGGGTAACTACCGCGAAATCGCCAAGCGACAATACGAATTTGCCCCAGCCATTCAGGGCGATTCGACCCGAGAGGACGCCTTCAAACAAATCATGGAAAACCTCAAAGAGATCGAGGAATCTATCGGCAAAGCGCAAGAATTCTCTCGCATGGGTCAAAACTACGGTGCGTGGGAACAGCTCGCAGAAATCCGCGAGCGCTTCCCCGATGATCCAAGGCTCGGACGCGAAATCGAGCTTCTTTCCTCGAAAGTGGCAGATTTCACCTTGGCTCTCGACAAGGCACGTCAGTTCGAAAGCCGTACACCCAAGCAAATCGGCTCTGCTCTCACATGGTATCTGAAAGCCCGCTCCATCCACCCACCCTCAGAGCAAGCCGACAAGGGAATCCAAAACATTCTTAACGAATTACTACCTGCGCAGTAGTTACTGATTTGGTTTATCTGTCGATCTTGCCTTGAAAATCGAATGGGGAAACAGGGTATTTTATACCGCCATCTGAGATTTTCACCTCATAAAAAACACCAATGCACAACGGAAAACGATTTCCTGGCGACTCTTAAAAAGACCATATGCCCCGCTCTCGCTAATTCCCCAGCCTCTGGACAAATTCGTCAAGCAGTGCTTTGAGACGATTTTCATCGGCTATTTTTTTTGGAACATCAAAGCCGATCCAAATTGCGGTTGATCCGCTGGGACCGAGGCGCAGGGTCCAAGCGTCTCGTTCGGAGCCAGTTGCTCCGGTGAAACAGCGCGTTCCGGAGCGGCTTTCCAGAACAGCTACCGCTTCACTCGCCGCTTCTTCGCCGAGCGCCACATCGGCTACCGATTTTGCCTGATAAACCACATTTCCTTCTGAATCCTCGATCCGGGAAATGAAATGTGGTTTCGGCTTTTTGCCTTTATTACCTAGTGTGGCAAGTCCCACCGACATTTCCATGGGAGTCGCTGCGACCGCCCCGCGAAAGAGATCCTCCGTCTTTAGAAAAGGCCCAGAAATCCCGCAGCGTTTCGCAAGCCTCTCAACCTCCAGCGGGCCGATCTGCCTGCCAGTTTGAATGGGCTTGCCCGCAAACACCAATTTTCCCCGCTCCGCAGCCGCCGCTGCGACGAACGGCTCGAAAGCCGAGCCTAGATCACGCTTCGAACGGGTGCGATCAAATCGCGAGTCAGCGAAGTCACGCCCCCCGATGAGTGCCAATACCGCACCGGACTTCGTTTCCGTGGTAACAGCGGCGAACTGGACGTATTCCGCATCCGCACCCGCCTCATGGGCGCCAATCTTCGGATGTGGCCAACCTTTCTCCGCCTCGAGATTCACCACAGCGCGGGATAGTTCTGATTCCAGGCGTGTTTGCCAGCCTATGTCGAGGGTGGTGTGGACTTGGATTCCACCCAGCGTAATGTTCTCCCTCTCCATGATCTTTTCCAATTCCCACCGTACCTGCCGCAGCGCATAAGAAGGGCGGCTACCTGCTTGGCCTTCCTTGATAAGCCGGATTTCCAGATTCTTTAACGCATCCGCACGCTCTTTGGTGATAAAATTGGCATCCACCATTCTCTCTAGGGTTTGGTCCCGTTGTTCGAGCGCTGCATCCATATTCCTGCGGGGGGAATAAATGTGTGGCCCCCTGATGATGCCCACGATCATTGCGCACTCACCTGGATGAAGCTGCGAAGTCGTTTTGCCGAAATATGTCCGTGCCGCCTGCTCAACTCCATATGCACCGGAACCATAGTAAATGCGGTTTAGGTAATTTGTAAGAATCTCATCTTTGGAGTATCGCGATTCAATTCGCAAGGTGAGCGCAATCTCCAAAGCCTTGCGATGCAGTGACTTAGCGCGCATCTCGTAGGTATTGCGGGCGAGTTGCATGGTGAGGGTGGATGCGCCTTGGGTGAAGTCCCAGTCCTTAACATTGCGAACCATCGCCCTTACTAAACCCCGGATGTCCACTCCGCCATGTTCGAAAAACCGCGCGTCTTCTCTGGCGGCTAATGCCTTCACCATGAATTTCGGGATCTCACCCCGCTCTACCATCCGCCGACCGGCTTCGCCCGGTGCTTCCAATTCCTTGCCATTGCGGTCGTAGTAAACCGTTGCCTGAGGAAGCTTGGCCACTTCATCGAGATCGAATTTTGATGCGAGTGTGAAATAGAAGAAGACCACGCCAAGGCCAATCACAGCACCTGCGATGGAGAGCTGGAACAAGATTGCCAGCGGCGCATGCAACCAAGGCGGCAGCCACCGCTTCCAAATAGGTGTTTTTTCAATGGGTCGCCAAGTTGACATTGGTTCGCTGTTTCAGCAAGGCGACAAAAGCACACGCCACACGCTTCACCAATATGATTTTGGCAAAGAAAACCACTTCACTCACCTGGGAAGCGGAAATGGCCAAGAATCTGGTGATCAAACAGGGCTTTCTCCCATTTCACACCACCACCCGCAGGATGATGAACCACCCATGGAGAGTTGCCGCTTTGATCGGCTAAAGCGGATGGAACAACGATGCCGATGTGTGTCTCCGCGTTTGAGAGCGCCCAGATCACAATGTCTCCGATCTTATAATCGGAGGGATTGGACGAAGTGGTAAGAGTCTCGCCTTTGCGACTGAGGAAACGCTGGATGTTCGGGACGCGACGGTGATCGATATTCCGGTCGGGGGCTGTCGCCGCCCACAACTGAGGATAAAGGCGGAAGTTGTTATCCATATCCTCATGGATTTCCTTCTGAAGATCAATGCCTAGCTTACGATAGCAGCGGATCAAAAGATCTGACGCCACGCCTTTGGAGGCGGGCACATCACCTTCAGGGTATTGGATCTTATAGTAGGCTGGATCATACGTGATTGGGCTTCCAGAATATTTAAGCGCCTCTGCGGCGAGCATTTCGGAAAAACTCCCGGATCGCTCCAACTGCCTGACGATCATTTCCACCTGCGCATTGGTAGGAGCCTTATCCGCCGCCAAGACACCGCCAACCAGAGGTTTCCCGAAGAAAACAGCAGCCGCTAGCGCGATGACAACGATAACCCACCCCCCGAAAAAATTGGTCTTTTTCGGTTTCTGCGGTCGGGGACCGATGTATTCGATCGCATTGTAGTAACCAGAGCGCTGACGGGACATAATCTACGGGACGGCGGAGATAAGCAAGTTCCACGCCGGACTACCATGAAAATCCTGCGAAGTGTCAAAAAAATCATCAAGTTACGAATCAAGGCTCGTCATTTTACCTCGCTCTTGATGAAACATTCCCCATGCGGCTTCTCCGATGCGACACCCGACTCGTCTGGGGTGACCTCGACCTACCCTTGGAGGGCATGGATTCTGATTGGTATGGCGCGGTGCTCTCCCCACCGCTCGGTTTCACCCTTGCAACCGATTCCGCGAATTTTTGGTTCATAGCCACTAGGCAAGCACCGGCCACCTGTCGCCCTGATGCGCAGACGGGTTCTTTTGCAGAAGGACTATGGGAATACGATGTGGCAGAACTCTTTCTCGCTAATCCCGAAAGTGGCGCTTATTTGGAGTTTAACCTCGCCCCGAACGGAGCCTGGTGGGCAGCTAAATTCATCGCACCCCGGATCCATGCCAACAATCAGCCGGATTTTTCCTCCATCACCACAAGCTACCGGGAGGATGGCTCCGATGGAAAATGGCGTGCCGCAATTTGCGTTCCTGTTGCTTTGCTGGAAAAGGAGATTGGCTACGGCGCGGAAACCACCGCAAACGTGACGGCAATCCTAAACTTCCCGCTTCAAACATTCCACAGTGCGTGCAAAATGCCGGGTGCAGTGCCGGACTTCCATCAACCTGAATCCTTCGGTCGCCTTTCTGTTGTCCGGCAATAAGGTTATCACTTGGCGAACGGCAATGTATCGCTAACCTGCCGCAAGAACATGAGCCGCTTCGAAATCGAGGAAATCATATCCCAAGACAAAAGGGGTATTGTTTTCCGCGCTCTTGACTCCGAAAAAGGACACTGCGTCGCGCTGCGGCGTTTCTTTCCTTTCGGCCAAGACGGCGGTGGACTCAAAGAAGAGGAATCGGTCGCTTTCCGTATCGCAGCACAACGCTTAGAAGGAGTGTCTCATACTGCATTGCGCTCTGTCTTCAGTGGAGCCGTAGATCCTATCGATAACATGCCTTACATGGTTGCCGAGTGGGTGGATGGTGCGAAACTCGAAGATGTCCTGAACGGAGAAGCTCTCGATCCAAGGCTGGTGATTCAGATTCTTCAACTCGCGCTGGAGGTATCCCTCCTGCTTTCCAAAGTCCTCGGCGAGGAGGCGGTTTGGGTGGAAACGGATACGGATTCGATCTTCGTAGGATCGAACGAAAGCGGCAGGGGCTTCGTATTCTGGCTTTCCCCTTTCAAGTGGTTAGGTGCCGAGTTTGGATCCCGCAAACTCGCAGCGATTGTGGATTTGGGTGAGAATTTGGCTGGCTGGAAAGGCAAGCTCATTGGCGATCATGCAGGCTTCGGGTTGGGTGGCTGGCTGAAATGGATGAAGAATAACCCAGACGCAGGGCTTGCCGAAGCCCTCGAAACGCTACCCGCCTTCACCTTTGATGGCGACACCCCTGCTCCACCGAAACCACCATTCAACTCACCTGTAGCATACCAGCCTTCGATAAATGTCAAACATCCACCCTCCGCTTCACCCATCATCATCGCCGCCTGCCTAGGTCTTTTGCTAGCAGTGGGAGGACTGGCTTACCATCGCATGACTTCGAAGGCTCCGGCTATGCCTCCGCTGTATGCCGAGCAACCGCTTTCCCCGTCTGCCGAAGATAGAATAGCCGATCTATCACAGAAGATCCAGCCTACACCAACTCCTGCCGCAGATCCAAATGCGACCGTCGGTAAAACAGAAGCACCTCAGCACCCCAGTCCCCAGCCATCTCCGATTCCGACCGAAAACACCGAAGCCGTCTCCGTCTCACGCGTGCAAGAAATGGCAGAAAAACTCGCCCGAGAAAAAGAAGCTCAGCGCGCCGCCGCGCTCGCTCCACCTGTGGTCAATGCACCACCTGTGCGCGATTTCACACCCGGCGATGGCAACAAAATGCGCGAGCTTAAAGCAAACGGTCATGCCAGCGTGACAGGAGTCCTGCGCAATATCCGATTTTCGGGATCGGGCCAGAGCATGTATTTCGAATTCTCATCCCCACTTGATGGCCAGGAAATCCGAGCCGTTATACACAAGAAAGGCTTGCAAGGCGATTTCAGCGATAAGGCCTTTGCTGATCTGATCGGGAAAAAGTTACGTTTCGATGGGGTTGTTTTCCGAGAACCGAACGGTCGGCAATACGTGATGATCAGTGCACGCGCGAAAATCACAGAGGTGAAATGATTCAGACTACCACGAGGGAGCCTGCTGCCGGAGTGCCTCGTAAAGCACAATGCCCACCGCCGTAGAAAGATTCAGGCTCCGCGTGCCACCGGGATTCATCGGGATGCGTAGTGCTCGGTCACCCGCCTCCTTAACCAGTTCCTCTGGCAAGCCCTTCGTCTCCTTTCCAAACACTAGGCAATCCCCGGGCTTGAAAGTCGCCTCCCACAATCTTTGGCCGGCCTTCGTAGATAGGAACCACATGCCCTTCCCCTCCATGGCCGCCTCGAGTTCGGCGAAACTTTCCCAGATGCGCACATCCACATTCCGCCAGTAATCCAAGCCAGTACGCCTCACATATTTGTCATCCAAAGAAAATCCCAGAGGCTTTACGAGATGCAACACCGCCCCCGTTGCCAACGCGAGACGCCCCGCCGCCCCTGCATTGTGAGGAATTTCTGGCTCCAGTAATACGATGTTGAACATGAAAGTGGCTTTAGTCGGAATTTAACGGGAAATTTCCCTCAAACCACCGATCACCCAATCCGCACCCGCGGACTCTAACTGGTCAGCATTAAACTGTCCGGTGGCCACTGCAATACATTTCGCACCGATGGCGTGGGCACATGCGATATCCTTCGGCGTGTCTCCTATCACCAGCGTACGATCCGCTGAGTAGGCATGCCCGGTGTGGGCAAGGGCGCGCTCCAATGCGATGCGACCAAGAAGATTTCGATCCGCGCGGTCAGACCCATACGCTCCGAAACAGAAATGATGATCGAGGCGGTAATGGCGTAGCTTAATCCACGCACCCTGCATTGTGTTTCCGGTGAGCAGGGCTGGCATCGCGTGCGTTGATCCGGCGATGTCCCGCAGGATTTCAAACACTCCATCAATTACCCTGCCTTCCGTGGGATTCGACGACAGACTCTCCTCAAGGTGCACATGATACGTTTCGAAAAAACGGTGAGTTCGCTCGGCGCAAGGCGCTGTGCGGAAATGAGCATGCAGATTGTCCAAAATTCCAAGATCGGTGGAACCCGCAAGATCGAGCGGCGGACCTTCCGTTCCGAAAATCTCGATCGCCGTCTTCCGCAAGGCGGCCATCCCCTTCCCTCCCGTGTCGACAAGTGTACCGTCAATGTCGAATAGAAGCAACCAGTGGGCATCGCCACTCCACAGCTTTTCGCGAAGATCGCGGACGCTTCCAGGCATCACTCGGTCGATTTTGATTCCGTTGCTGATCCTGCGGGTTCGTCGAGATCATCGGTTGGGATAGAAGAAGACTCATCCACTTCGTCGTCGTCGATTTCATCATCCTCGTCCTCTTCATCGTGATCATCATCATCGATAAGTTCACCGTGGAAAAGATGGAAGTGCCGCTTACGCTGGTGGGCGGGCAGAGGGGACAAGATCATCGCCACGGCACGTCCGTTAAGGCGCGGCGGCTGATCAACACCGGCCATGGTTTTAAGATCTTCAATGATACGCTTGAGGACTACGAAACCGAGTTCCTTATGGGCGTTTTCACGCCCCTTGAACTGTAGAACGAAGCGCACCTTGTGGTTCCCTTCGAGGAATGTTTCCGCACGACCTAGCTTGATGTTGTAGTCGTGCTGGCCAGTACCTACGCGGAATTTCACCTCTTTCATCCGTGTGGACGATTTCGACTTACCCTTTTTGAGCTTCGCCTGAGTGTATTTGTACTTCCCGTAATCGATAATCTTGCAAACCGGAGGATCCGCCTGCCCGGAAATCTCCACGAGATCTAGGCCGACAGACTGTGCCTTGGCCAGAGCCTCACGGGATGACATCACCCCCAGCTGCTCTCCGTTTGCGTTGACGACGCGCACTTTCGGTGCACGAATCCGATCGTTGATCCGCGTCATATCGCGGAAACGAGCCCTATTGTTGTTTTTCTGCGGCTTGGCTATGGCTTTATCCTTTGCGGGGTTGTGTTTGATGACCGCAAACACGGTGCATCGGGTGATTCTGAAAACGCATGGAACGGCGATTCATGGAAAAGAAACAATGAACCTGAATCGGCTCAAAGAACCGATGGTGATGAGGTTGGGTTTGCGTTCCGTGGAAATCATAAGTTTGTGCCTCATCACCGGATCACCGGCGCGGGCTGCTTCTCGCAGTCAGCTAAGCGAGCCATCACTCTGCGTGCAAGGATGAAATTTCGTTAAGAGCATGCCCGAAGACTGATCCACCGTGAGATTCTGGATAAGATATGCTTGATCATTCAGACCTGAGTCATCGCAACGGAGCTCAAGGAAAGAACCCCATGGTCGTGACTGAGACGGAGGTCACTCACCAGCGATCCGAAAGCCCGTTCAACGATCCGGCTTCTTTGACTGCTCCTTGAACCTTTTTGGGAATCGCTTCGTTTGACGATTACGAGTTTCAACTGACGGCATCGCAAAAAAGGACGCGACCTCTCCAACGAGTTGAAACGAGTGCTCCCCATCTTCGGAGAACCACCTCAGCCATCCGAACCTGTCAACCACCGGCCCCTTCAAAAATCATGAGCCCCATCCATGCTGCAAGAGACTTCCATATCGGAGACCCTCAACATGGTACCGGAGGCGCCTAACTGCACGTAACGTTTCCTTTCAACCACTTTACTGCCCTCATGATAGCCACGTATTCCGGTTTAGCTAGCTGTGTGAAAGCTTTGGCTGTCGAGAACCGCAGCGGTCGGAGGTTTATTACCTTGTTGGAGCCGGGCTAGGTCGCTGAAGAAATCGTGAATTTCTTGCCAAATACCCAGCTTCGCTCACAGCTGGCAGTAATTATAGGCCGATTTCGAGTGCGGCAGATCGTTGGAAACCATCCGCACAAAATTGCTTCGCTCAAGACTTAGGGCATTGCGTCGAGGATTTCGCGCTTCGAATGGGTGCATGTTCTGCCAGGCCCCGCCATTTGGATTTCAGGGATCATCGGTCGAATGATTTTCCAATCCGAATCCGTCAAGCCACTTTGGATAATTCGCCATACCCAGTCTCTCCCGCATGGCCGCAAGAAAAAGCGGACAAGCATTCGTTTGAACCCTTTTATCAGATACGCTCTTAGGGCTTGATTGAAGCACACTTATTGAGACAATGATGTGGTGCGCATTCTGCAGGATACACTTCACTGATTTAATACTCATCATTCATCAAATCATGTTTAAATTTGTCAAAACCACATCCTCGCCGGAGAAAATGGTCGAAAAAATCGACAAGATCTGGTCGAAAAACCCGGCAAGTGGCCGCATCGTATTTGAAAAGTTCGGAATTCATTATTCATTCATCGACCAATCCCGCCCAGTTGTCATCACTTTTGACAACATGACAGCAGCTGCGCCTAACCTGCATGAGCGGGAAGGCTGGGGCCTGAGTTTTTTGAATAAGAATCGTTTCAATTGCCTCTCTTTCCTAACCTCCCAAAGGAATTGGTATCGTGGTGAGGAATTTCAATCTATACTAAATGCGTTCCTTCGATCAAAAATTGATTTATCCGTTTTTCCTGAACGGATAGGCTACGGCAGTTCAATGGGTGCTTATGCAGCGGCGGCTTATGGTGATGTTCTATCTTGTGAAAAGCTCCTACTTTTTCACCCAATATCCACATTAAATCAATCTCTTGTTCCTTGGGAAACTAGAAAGTTTACAAAAATACAATATGACTGGGAGGGTCCGTATCACGATTCCGCCGACGGTTGCAAAAATGCTGAAAATATCGTTCTTTTTGTAGATAACATTTATGATCTGGATTTCAAACACGCCAAAAGGTATCTTGCCAATGGCAATGTACGCCTCCTAAGAACTCCCGGATTAGGACACGGACTTCCCACTCATTTCGCTAAAATGGGCGTTTTGAAAGAGATCGTACTGTCCTGCCTTGAGGACACTCTGGAAAGCGCCCGCTACGGCCAGCTCATGCGCTTCCGGAGAAACTTACCGCGCTACTATCATTGGCTGCTAAGCGAACAGAACCAACATCTTACTCCAAAAAGAAAGCAAATCATCAGCCAATTCCAGCTTCATACCATCGATCCGATTCCTAAAAATTCTGCCGAATTATTTCTCGCTTTAGCCAACTACTTTGACAATTCCGACCCTAAACTCGCCTATCACCTTTCTCAAGTGGCCGCGAAGATGAGGCCTCGCCAAGACCGCTTCACGAAGGCCAGTTTGGAATTTGCGAAGAGGGTCGGAGAAACCCAGAATTCCTGATCATTGGTAAAGCAGGCAGGAATTGGCAGGATGATTATCCGAATCGTCATAAATCAGGCTCTCCGTCAGGTTTGCATGATGGATTGAGTTCTCATCTTACGAAAAAGGTGGCGTAGAGTATTCATTCCGCGTGCCCGGTGGATAAGGTTTGCGATCTGGTTATTGAAACTTTCGCTCAGACCACTGTTTTCCTCAGTCGAAGGGAGTTGAGGATCAAAGAGACGGAGGATAAGCTCATTGCCACCCCAGCGATCATTGGACTCAGCAGCATGCCGAAAAAAGGATAGAGCGCGCCCGCCGCGATAGGAACTCCCAGAGCGTTATAGATGAACGCGAAAAAAAGATTCTGCCAAATGTTTCTCATCACCGCGCGACTCAGGCGGATGGTTTTCGCAATGGCGAGTAAATCGCCCTTCACAAGTGTGATCCCCGCGCTTCCGATGGCCACGTCGGTCCCGGTGCCCATCGCGATGCCGACATCCGCGCCGGCGAGGGCAGGCGCGTCGTTGATACCATCGCCAGCCATTGCGACGACCGCGCCCTCATGGCGGAGCTGGCGGATGAGTTCGATTTTTCCCTGGGGACCGACCCCGGCGTGGACTTCGTCGATGCCCAGTTCACTCGCGACGGCATGCGCGGTCGCGGGGTTGTCGCCGGTGCACATGATGATTTTCAAACCCATGCCATGAAGCGCACGAATCGCCTCCGCGCTGGTTTCCTTGATTGGATCCGTGATGGCGAGTATGCCCGCAAGCTCAACACCCACACCGATCCAGACCACCGTCTTCGCGCCCCTTCTCAGCGCTTCCGCGCGCTGTTCCCAATCGTCTGCAATCACGATGCCGTTCTCGGAAAGGAAGGCAGATTTCCCGATCCTTATCGTTTCCCCCTCCGCACCACCTATCACCCCGCATCCGGTGATGGATTCAAAACCGATGACGGGCGGAAGTTTCGCATCACCCGCCTCACTCACAATGGCACGGGCGAGAGGATGCTCGCTCAAAGACTCCACGGCGGCGGCGAGACGCAGGAGATCGGCGCATGCGAATCCTTGTGCAGTGATCACATCCGTCACGCGAGGTTTCCCGGCAGTCAGCGTACCGGTCTTGTCGATGACAAGATGCGTGATTTTCCCGGCGGTCTCGATAGCAGCCGCGTTTTTCACGAGTATGCCCATGCCCGCCGCGCGACCGACACCGACCATGATCGACATCGGCGTCGCTAACCCGAGGGCGCAGGGGCAGGCGATAATGAGCACTGAAACGGCATTGACCAACGCGAAAGCCATCGCCGGAGACGGGCCGAAGGTAGCCCAGATCATGAAAGTCAAGATCGCCGCTCCAACCACAATAGGCACAAACCAACCCGCCACCGTATCGGCGATTTTCTGGATCGGTGCCCGGCTACGTTGCGCCTCGGCGACCATCTTAATAATTTGCGAGAGCATCGTATCGCCAACGGTTTTCTCCGCCCGCATCACGAAGCTTCCCGTGCCGTTAACCGTCGCGCCGATCACTGCATCACCCGCATGCTTGGCAACGGGCATCGGCTCACCGGTGATCATCGATTCATCGAGGCTGCCGCTGCCCTCGGTGATTGTTCCGTCGAGCGGAACTTTCTCACCCGGGCGAACGCGGAGCACGTCGCCGACCTTGATCTCATCGACCGGCACGTCCTCCTCCAGCCCAGCGCGGAGGCGACGGGCGGTTTTCGCGGCGAGCCCCATGAGCGCCTTGATCGCCACTCCGGTGCGTGCGCGCGCCTTCGCCTCCAGGAGTTGGCCGAGCAGCACCAGCACGGTGATTACCGCTGCCGCCTCGAAGTATAAGCCGACCTCGCCGTGTTCCTTGAACGATTCCGGGAAAACGCCGGGAGCGAGAACCGCGACCGCACTGTAGATGAACGCCGCGCCTACACCTGTGGCGATCAACGTGAACATGTTGAGGTTCCATGTTTTCAGGGAAACCCATGCCTTGGTGAAAAACATTCCTCCTGCCCAGAAGACCACGGGGATCGTGAGGATGAACTCGATCCATTTCGTGATATCCTTACGGAAATGCAGGCCCGGAATCATGTGCGCCATCGCGAGGATGAACACCGGCAGCGTGAGCGCGGCGGCGATCCAGAATTTTCTCGTGAGATCCCGGATGCCTTCGTCCTCTTCATCGCTTTCGGAGACGCCTTTCGGCTCCAGCGGCATCCCGCATTTCGGGCAATCGCCGGGATGATCCTGCTCGATCTCCGGGTGCATCGGGCAGGTGTAGATCGTTTTCGCTTGCGGCTTCCACATGGGATTCCGCTCCAGCGCCATGCCGCATTTCGGGCAATCGCCGGGCTTGTCCGACTCCACTCCGGGGCACATCGGGCAGAAATATTTCGCGCCGGAGGAGGGCTCCACCTCGGCCTCGCTCGCATGGCCGTGGCCGCCGCAGCAGGATTTCTTTTCGTGGGAAGGGTTCATGGACGTTTCGATGCGCAACGATGGCAGGATTCCGCAACAAAGCGCAGGGGGTAAAACCCCCACCTTGACGGCAACTGGATCCAGAGGCAGAGTAGCGGAGCTTGGAGATAATACAGCGATATTTTGAACCCCTTCAATGTCATCTTTTCCGCCTTCCTCTCGCTTCTCGTGGCGATGCCGCTCTGCTGCTGCAGCGCGAAGGCTGAGAACATGAAAGAAGCGGCGGGCTGCTGCCAGACGGAACAGGAATCCGGCGGATCGGAGCACGACCCCAAGCTCTGCGCCTGCGAATCGCACGACGCCAAGGACAAGCCCGAGACCGTGCGACTTCACAACGCAGGCGCGACGGACATGATCGCGCCCGATCCCAATCCGATCACGGTACCGCTTCTCCGCGGCATGACGGTCAGATGCGCGGCTCGGCCTTTGATCATCGACGACCCCCTCGGCGATGTTTTCGCGAGATACTCGCGCTGGATCATTTGATTTCCGAAGCATCCTAGCTCCCCTGCGCCGGTGACTCATGCCGCAGGCTACACGTGTCCCGCAATCCGGAGCACCTCCATTCCCGCCCGACGCGCATCATGCGCCATGGCGATTACTTCCGAAACAAACACCTCATATCCCCATGAAACCTTTTCTTTTTCTCCTACTCACCCTGATCCCCATCCACGCGAAAATCGTGGAATACGAACTCACCGTCGCCGAGGAACCCTGGGCGCCAACCGGCCTGAAGCCGATACGCGCGCTTACGGTCAACGGCGGAATTCCCGGCCCGACCCTGAGGTTCCGCGTTGGCGACACGGCCCGCATCACCGTCCACAACAAGCTTCGCAGCGAGGAAACCTCCGTGCATTGGCACGGGCTGCTTGTCCCCAACGCGCAGGACGGTGTGCCCTACCTGACAACGCCTCCGATCAAAGCCGGCACCAGCCGCGTCTTCGAGTTTCCCCTGAAGCACCCCGGCACCTACTGGTATCACAGCCACACCGGCCTCCAGGAACAGCTCGGCGTGTATGGCTCGATCGTCGTCGAGCCGCGCGATGGTGAACCCGTCCGCGCCGATGCGGAGCACGTCCTCGTCATCTCCGATTGGACACGTGAAAATCCGAACAATATCATGCGTACGCTGATGAGCGGAAGCGACTGGTACGCCATCCGCAAAGGCAACGCCCAGTCGATCTCGGGTGCGATGAAAGCCGGGGCGCTGGGGGATTATTTTCAGCGCGAACGCAGCCGCATGGCTCCCATGGATGTATCGGATATCGCTTACGATGCCTTCCTGATCAACGGCCAGAAACAGGTCGAACTCGGCGGAAAGCCCGGCCAGAAAATCCGCCTCCGCGTCATCAACGCAGGCGCTTCCAGCTATTTCTACCTCCAGTCATCGGCTGGCCCCTTGACCATCGTGGCGGCGGATGGCCCTGCGGTTGTCCCACTGAAATCACAACGGCTTCTGATCGGGATGGCGGAGACTTACGATGTGATCGTTACGGTTCCGCAGAGCGGGAAATGGGAATTCCGCGCCACCTCGCAGGATGGCAGCGGACATGCGTCGGCGTTCTTCGGAAGCGGAGAACTCCATCCTGCACAGGATCCGCCGAAGCCGAACCTTTACTCGATGGATCACATGCTCAGCGGTGCGCTCGAAGCTATGGACATGGGTATGAGCGATGATGAAATGGACATGGATCGACCCGCCGCGCCCTACGCAAAACTCCGCTCACCCGCAGCCACGACCATTTCAAAAAGCGCGCCGCGCCGCACGCTTGAGCTGCGCCTGACCGGCGATATGGAGCGCTACATCTGGACGATCAACGGCAAGACCGCACGGGAAGACGGCGTGATCAAAATCACCCGTGGCGATGTCCTGCGGATGGATTTGATCAACGACACGATGATGCACCATCCCATGCATCTCCACGGACATTTCTTCCGTGTCATCGATGGCAAGGACGATGCACATGCCCCGCTGAAACACACCATCGATGTCCCGCCCATGGGTCGCCGCACCATCGAGTTCCTCGCCGATGAGCAGGGCGATTGGCTCTTCCACTGCCACCTGCTCTACCACATGCACGCCGGCATGACGCGCGTCTTCAGCTACGATGACCAAGGCGAGGACCATGTCCCGGATCTCGGGGAAATGGCGGAGGATCCCCTCTATTTCATGGCATCCGGGAACATCCAGAGCCACATGAGCATGGGCATGTTCTCGCTAATGAACGCGCGGAACGATTTCGTCGCGAGCTGGGACGTAGGCGTCCACCATGATACCGCGATGGGCGGGCACGACCATGATTTCGACTACGAGATCGACTTCGCATGGAAACGCTACATCGATCCCAACCTCCGCACCCTGCTCGGCTACCGCATCACCAATGACATGGATGCGGAAGACCGCTTCATTGGCGGCATCGAATACCGCCTGCCCTACATCATCTGGGCCGGCGTCACGCTCGACAGCGAGGGCGACGCGCGGATCACCGCCATGAAGGATTTCCAACTCACCCCGCGCCTCTCATTGATGATGAACGCGGAATATGACACCGGCTCACAACTCCAATGGGGTGCGGGTCTCAACTACACGCTCACGAAAAATCTCTCTCTCATCACGGAATACGATTCCGACCACGGCTTCGGCGGAGGCTTCGGCTTCCGCTTTTAGGAAAAACAAACAACATACACGCAAAACAAAATGAAAACGTACATCACATCGGCACTACTCGCCTCCACATTCCTCCTCGCTTCCTGCGCCGCACCCGGCGGATCTGGAGCCTCAGGAGTCAAGCGCTACACCAGCGACACCTGCGCTGTCACCGACAACAAGCTCGGTTCCATGGGTGATCCCATCACCAAGGTTTACGGCAACCAGGAAGTGAAATTCTGCTGCAAGCCCTGCGTAGCAAAATACGAAAAGAACCCCGAAAAATACGCAGCCAACGTCCACTGACATGAAAACCATCTATCCGCTACTGGCCGCCACCGTCCTGCTCGCTTCCTGCGCACAGGATCCCACCCCCGCTTCCACACAGGCGAAGGTCGAGGCAAAGGCACCGAAGCCAAAGGCCGAGGCACCGCCGAAGCCCTACCCGCTCGAAACCTGCCTCGTCAGCGGCGATGATCTCGATGAAATGGACGAGCGTGTCAGCACCGTTCACGAAGGCCAAACCTTCGAGTTCTGCTGCAAACCATGCCTCGTCAAATTCAGGAAAAACCCGGAGATATACGTGAAGAAACTCAAAGAAACGAAAACCAGATGAAAAACAAAACCATGAAACAACTCGCCATCTTGCCAGCCATCGCCCTGCTCTTCGTGTCCTGCACAAAAGAGGAAGCGGCGGCCTCGGAAACCACAGCCCCGGCAGCGGAAGCGGCCGCAGACGCAAAGCCTTACCCGCTGAAAGTCTGCCTCGTCTCCGGCGAGGAACTCGGCTCCATGGGCGAACCGGTCAGCATCGTCCATGAAGGCCAGACCATCAAATTCTGCTGCGACAGCTGCGAGCCGAAGTTCAAAAAAGATCCGGCGAAATATCTGAGCCAGTTGAATGCCAAGCCCGCCGAATAGGCAACCCAGCCATACGCTGAAACGCCCGGAGCATGGATGCGATTGCGCCCGTGACTTCGGGTTTTTCAATGGTGCAATTTCAAACCTTGCCAGCCTGCACCCGGTTCCTAAACATCCGTGCGGCGGGTGATACCACTCGTTTGCCATCCCAACCACACAACCTCCCATGAAATTCGGAATCATCGGCGCCGGCATGATCGGCCACTTCCACGCGAAAGCCATCACCGCCATGACCGGCGGCGAACTCCAATCCGTCTTCGACCTCCGCGCAGAGGCCGCCGAGAAAATCGCGGCGGAATACGGCGGCAAGGCTTACTCGAACATCGATGAATTCCTCGCCGACCCCGAGCTGGAGATCGTCACCATCGGCACGCCTTCCGGGGCGCACCTTGATCCCGCGCTCGCCGCTTTGAACGCCGGTAAGCACGTGATCTGCGAGAAACCTCTCGAAATCACCACCGAGCGCATCGACCAACTCATCGCCGCAGCCACCGCGAACGGCAAGACCCTCTCCGCTGTACTCAACCGCCGTTTCCACCCGGGCATGGACGCTTTCAAAAAAGCCGCGGACGAAGGACGCTTTGGCAAGCTCACCTCTGCCTCCGCCTATGTGAAATGGTTCCGAGACCAGGCCTATTACGACTCAGCCGGTTGGCGCGGAACCTGGGCGCTCGATGGCGGCGGTGCGCTGATGAACCAATCCGTTCACACCGTCGATGCCTTGCTCTACCTCGCCGGGCCGGCGAAAGCGGTCACCGCCGTCACAGCCTGCCAGGCGCACGAGCGCATCGAGGTAGAGGATAGCATCGTAGCCACCATTGAATTCGAGAATGGAGCTCTCGGTGTGATCGAATGCTCCACCTGCACTTGGTCTAAGGCTGGCCACCCCGCCCGCGTCCAACTCGCCGGCACCGATGGCTCTGTCTTCCTCGCCGATGAATCCTTCGAAATGTGGGACTTCCGCCAGGAAAAACCGGAAGATGCACTCATCCAATCCAGCCTCATGAAAGGTCAGGAAGCCGGCCTCGGCGCGAACGACCCGACAGCAATTAATTTCTACCAGCACCAGCGTAATTTCGAGGAGGTCGTCCAGTCGATCCAAGAAGGCCGAGCGTGCAAGACAAACGCCAGCGAAGCCCGTAAAGCAGTCGCCCTCATCCGCGCAATCTACGAATCCGCTCAAAATAATGGAAAAAAAACGTATCTCTAAACGCGCATTCTAAGCTTTCATTATACCCATGAGAGCCTTCTAAGAAATGGAAAGTTCCTGAAGCCACAGCGTCGAACTTATCGATTCCAATTGGCGGCCTCCGAAATCCCAACTGTGCGGCGGGTAATTGAAACTATGGTGGTTGGGTGCGACGGTCTAATCAAAGATCATTGTTGTTCGATCAAGCTTGCTCTCCTTCCGATGGAGAAGAAGGCGGCGTGCGTTTAGACCGTTTTTCGAAAAGTCTTTTCGTAAATCCGGTTTTTGTTCTGGACCCAAACCTGCCCGCTTGCAGAGCTTGAGCTGGCCATCGATTGCTGCCCCGACCGGAAGGCTCAGAAACGGATGAACGCCATCCATCTTCTCTTCTGTGGGGTTTCCTTCGAAATTGTCAGCGCTGGGTGAAGCGCGCTGAGATCACGGGGGACGGAGCCGCGTTCTCCAGAACGCGATCCCTCCCCCGCCGGCTCTGGAGAGCAAGGCTCCGCAAAAAGCCAACTTTTCCCGGCACCGGAAAAACCCTTCTCCCACTTGGTGCAATTTTGGCAGATGCAGTGTTCTCGTACAAGCCACAGAGCCGCCATGATTCCCTCACTTCCTCTCCGGGAAATACCACTTGTCGCTGCGCTCGAAGAATTCCTTGTACTGCGGGAACTGTTCCACCATGATCTTCTCCTCGTGCGGACCGCGGACGGCCATCTGGAGCTGGGCGGCGGCGACAAACAGAAAGACTAGCGCCACGATGCGCAGCGGCTTGAGCGTCTCGGCCACGACCTTGTGGTTGCCCATGTAATCCCAGATCGGCTTGCCGAGGCGACGGGTGGTGAACCAGCTCATCGCTTGGCAAAGGACGGAGAGCAGCCCCCAACCAAAACCGACCCCGGTGATCATCACCCGCAGGCTCCGCCAAACCGACTCTTTGAGCACGAGGCGCGAGCCGTCCTCGTTGGAAACCTTCAGCCCCATCAACCATTTCCCCGGGGTTGTCCCAAAGCGATGGATGAGCCATGCCTCGATCGCGAACCACGGCAAAAATAGTGTGATCAGAAGCCAGAGGTTCCCGATCGCCACGCCGATGTCCCGACCGCCGAGATACATCCCGAGCCACCAGAAAGCGGAATAAACGGTGAGATCCGTCCAGCGGGCCCAGAACCTGCGTGCCAGATGGGGCTTGGGCTTTTCCACAGAAACGTCCAGATAAACCTCCGGCAAAGGCGGAGGGAGGATTTCCTGCGCCTGCTTGTCGATGCTGTTGCGGAAAAGCTCCAGCTCGCCAACGGGCGTCCATTCCGGCAGCCCCTCGTGCCAGACCATTTCGTCCCGTGACATCTCGCCGTGCTCGATCCTACTACGGATATCGTAGTCGGGATACGGCCCCGAGCGCTTGCCGTTTACGATGAGCCAGATTTCCATAAGTCAGAGATTGCGCAGGGATTTGGCGGCATCGCTGCGGGCGGCGAAAAACGCGGGGACGAGGGCGGCGAGCGAGCAGAGTACGAAGGCCATGAAACCGATCACCGCCTGCTCGACGGGATCGTTGTGCGCGGGGATCACGCCGAAGCCGGTGAGCTGCGCCGAAAAGGGATCGAATCCGATCACGCGCATCCCTTCCTGGACGACTCCTCGGAAATGGATCACCACCCGCCCGAAGCCGACGCCGAGCGCCGAGCCCAGCAGGCCCAGCAGCATCCCTTGGTAGAGAAATACCCGCACGATCTGTCCGGGCGCAGCGCCGAGCGCCTTCATCACGCCGATCTCGCGGCGCTTCTGGATCGTGACCGTGAACATCACCGCCATCATCGAGAAAGCGGAAACAAGCACGATGAACGACAAGGCGAAATACATCATCACCCGCTGCTGGTTGATGAGGGAAAAGAACGCCTGGTATTGGTCGCCCCACGTTTCCACGAAATGATCCGGCCCGAGCGATGCCCTCGCCGCCGCCGCGATGCCTTCCGCCTCATACGGATCATCCAGCCGCAACGCGATACCCTGCACCTGTGTTCCCAGCCCCGCCAGATCCTGCGCCAGCGGCAGCGGCACGAACAACTCCGGCGTCACCGCCATCTGCGAGGCGGAATAAATCCCCGCAACCACGGCCTCTTTCGGCAGAACAAGGCTCTTCAGCCCTTTCAAAATCTCACCGTCCATCTTCTCCGCATCCGTTTCCAGCAACGCGGCGTAAGCCTTGTCGATCTCCGCTTTCGCTTCCGGCGTGAAACGGAAAACCTCAGGACGTTCCTCTTCGTTCTCGCCGCGCACCCGTCCCTCGAGCGCAAGCAGCAAAGCCTCGGTCAGCGCCCGCTCGGGCTCGCGGATGTCGTCCGTAAAAATCTGATGAAGCGAGTCATAAGCCCCGATCAGCTCCTCTGCTTTCACGGTGAAATGATCGCCATCCTTCTCCCAGTCGCTTGCCAAGACTTTCGCTGCGATGCCCCACTCCTCCGGAAACGCCTCGCGCACGACGGGTTTCTCCGTGGCCTTGTAAGCCTGCATCACGCTCTCGAAATTCCGCGTGGAATAGAGCCGGATCGTGTCGCCCACGCGAAGATTGAACTGCGCGGCGACGATGGAGGAAACCACCGCCCGGTCGTCGAGTCCCATGTCGGCGCTGGAATCGGGGAAATTCTCCCGGTCGAGCATGTCGGCGACACCTTTCACCTGGGCGGCGTCGGTGGTGTCGATGCCACGGAAGGAAACCGGCCGCTGCCAGGTGCCCACGTCGAGGATCACATTATCTGCCACGTAAGCCGTTGCGGCGGCGACTCCGGGAAGCTTCGCGGTCTCTTTGGCGAGATCCTGCCAGAGCGGTGCGTCCTCCATCTCCTCGGGCAGACCCAGCGCAGGAGTCCGGACAAGGATGTGCGGGGTAAAACCTAACAGCCGCCCTTTCACATCCCGCTCCAAGCCCGCGAAAACCGCCATTACGACCACCAGTACAAGAACCCCGAGCAACACCCCGACGAGCGAGATCAGGGTGAACGAGGAAAGCACGGCGCGGCGCGGGTTGAGATACCGCCTCGCCAACATGAAACTGAAGGATCGCTTTTTGATAGACCGGAACTAGCCCCATACCGGGCAGGGAATCAACTGTTTCCTCAAAACTCCCTGAGCAGCATCCGCCCGGCGATTTCCCGGAGACGACCGCCGTTTTCCCCGAAAACGTTCAAAGCCTCCAGCGCCTCCGCCGTAAGCCGCGCGGCCTCCGCCCGCGATTCCTCCAGCCCCATCACCGACGGATAGGTCGCCTTCGCCACCGCCGCGTCCTTGCCCGCCGTTTTGCCGAGATTTTCCGTGGTCTGCGTGACATCGAGGATGTCGTCGATCACCTGAAACGCCAGCCCGAGCGCGTGGCCGAATTTTGTCAGCGCGGCCAACTGAGCCTCATCCGCGCCCGCCGACATCGCGCCGAGGCGGACGGAAGTGGTGAGCAGCGCGGCGGTCTTCGCCTCGTGGATGCGGATCAGTTCCTCCAGCGAAAGGGCTTTCCCCTCCCCTTCCAGATCCAGCACCTGGCCGCCGATCAGCTTGCGGCTGCCGCCCGCCGAGGCCAGCTCCGCGAGCATTTCAACGGACTTGGAGCGCGCCAAAACCGCGAAGGCCTCGGTCAGCAAGGCATCGCCGCAAAGCACCGCCATACCCTCGCCATAAACCTTGTGGCAGGTCGGGCGCCCGCGGCGCAGGTCGTCATCATCCATGCAGGGCAGGTCGTCATGGACGAGCGAGTAGGTATGCATCAACTCCACCGCACAGGCGGCGGGCAAGGCGTCTTCGCGTTTCCCGTCGCAAGCCTCCGCCGCAGCGAGGCAAAGCACGGGTCGCAATCGTTTTCCCCCGGCGAACACGCAGTAGCGCATCGCCGTATGGATCGTATCGGGGCGTTCGTCGGCAGCGGGCAGGAAACGATCCATCGCCGCATCCGTATCAGCAGCCGCTTGTTTCAGATATTCATCAAGATCCATCGCCTGAAAATCCAACGCCCACGCAGCCTTGGAAAGCATTTTCCACGGAGACGGATCCGTGCCGTCAGATCATCCCGATTCCTTTGTATTCCCCGCCGAGGATTTTTCCGATATTCGGAGCCTTGAGCCAGCCGCCGAGAAGGTCGGCATAGACGCTGCGGAAATCGACCGTGTGCTTGAGGTCTCCCTGCGAAAGGTCGGTGAGGCTCGGATATTTCCCGTAAAGCCCGCCCTTCACTCCGCCGCCCGCGACGAACATGCAGGACGCCTTGCCATGATCGGTCCCCGCGCTGGCGTTTTCGGAAACGCGGCGTCCGAACTCCGAGAAGGTCATGAGTGTCACGCGCTTGTCGTTGCCCTGCTGTTTGAGATCCGCGAAAAACGATTTCAGCGCGGAGTCGAGCTGGCCTAACAAACGGTCATGCGAGTTTTCCTGCGCGTTGTGCGTATCGAAACCGCCGTGGCTCACGTAATAGACACGTGTCGGCATTCCTCCGGCGATCATCCGTGAAACAAGGTTCAGGTTCCGCGCGACCGGGGTGCCATCATATCGCACATTCGTTTTGTGCTTCGCCGCGACCTCCAGGATTTTCTTGGAACTCACCTGAGCGTCGAGCGCCACCCGCTCCAGGAAATCGAGGTTCGACTCCCCGGCGATGGCTCCGACTTTTCCGCCCGCAGGCATGTCAATGGAGCCGCCGTCCGTGGGGCCGTCATCGTCGTCGTTGCCGGGTTGGTTCAGTTCCGAGAAAAACTCCTCCGCCTGCGCCTGGTTGCCGCCGCTGTGGATCCAGCGGTAAAGCTCCGGCGAACTCAGGCTCACGCCCGGATTCCGCAGCGCGCCGAAACTTTCCGGCGTGGATTTGTTGAAACTCATCCCCACCGTCGGATCAACGCCCTCACAGGCATTGTCGAAATAACGGCCCAGCCAACCGGTGTTGGCGCGATTCGTGGTGTCCGCCGTTTCCCAGATCGAGGTGGAGACGAAATGGGAACGGTTCGGGTTCGGGTAACCGACGCCCTGCACCACACCGAGCCGGCCTTCCTTGAACAGGGTGCCGAGGAATGGCATCGAGTTGTTGAGTCCCACCATCCCGTCTCCAAGAAGGATGAGTTCTTTCTCCTTTTTCGAAAGCTTCGGCCTAGCCTTGTGATAGGCGTCGTCACCGAAAGGAACGAGCGTGTTGAGCCCGTCGTTGCCGCCCGCGAGCTGGAGCACGACGAGGATCGTGCCGTCCTTGCCGGTCGTGAATTGCGTGGCCTTGTCGCGCGCCTGATCGCCTAGCTCGGCGAACGTGCGGTCGATGAATCCCGGCAATGTCCACGTCGCCGATGCACCCAGCACCGCCGATCTGATGAAGTCCCTTCTCGTTTTCATATCCTTTTAGGTTTAGCAAAGTTGGTAATAGGGAGTGCTCAGCATAAGGTGGCACAGCTCACCGAGTTCCTTATCGGTGAAACTCACGCCTTTTTTGGAATCCGCGTAAGCGATGAAAGAGTCACGAGCCTTTCCAGGCACAGGCACGCAGAAGAACCTCGCCATCAGATCATCCACCAGTTCATCCGTTTCATTGCGTCCGGACTCCGGAGCGATGGCCGCGAAGTCCGGGCCGGAGCCGCCTCCCGTATTCTTTCGTTTCCCGGAAATGCGGTTGAGCTTTTTCCCCTTGTCGCCCTTGCCGGCCATGTCCCGAACACTTCCCTTCGTCAGGCTTCCGGCAAGATTGTAGCGCGTGAGAAGGGTATTCGTATTGATCCACGCCTTTCCCCAATCCCAGCCCGCCACATTGGGAGGCATGAACAGCACCTGACCGAGCTGGGTCTGCCCCATGATGGGAAATCCCAGCGGCGCGGACTCCATCTCCAGCTCTTTGAGAAGTTGGACGAGGTATTGCACGGGCGATTTGATCATCGTGGCCATCGCCTTCTCCCCGTAAAACTCACGGGAGAGGAAAATTTCGCGCAGCACCGGCTTCAGCTCGTAATCACTTTTCCGGAAGGTCGCCGCGAGATCCTCCATCGCCGAGTCCACGGGTTTTTCATAGGCGAAGAACTCCCAGAGTTTCACCGCCATGAATTTCGCGCAGGCGTCCTTTTTGAAAATCAGGTTCACCACGTCCTTGCCATTGTAGGCACCCGTTTGTCCGAAAATCGTTTTCTCGCCCTCGTCCCAGGCCTTTGCACTCTGTATCACATCGCCGTTGAGACGGTTCAATCGGTATCCGGTGAACGCCCGCGCCGCCTGCTTCACATCCTCTTCGCTGTAGTTCCCCTCGCCCAAGGTGAAAAGCTCCATCACTTCCCGCGCGAAGTTCTCATTCGGATTCGATTTGTCCGAGCGCTGCGTGTCGAGATACAGCATCATCGCCGGATCCCGCACGATCTTCTGCGTAAGATCCCGGAAATTTCCGAACGCATGATCGCGGAACAGACCGTTCTGTTTCATCAGCAGCACCGGCTGTTTGACCTTCTGGATCGAGGTCGCGAAGTGATCGTGCCAGAAAAGCGTCATCTTTTCGCGCAGCGGCGCTTTCGTTTTCAGCATGCGGTTGAACCACCAATGCTGCGCTTCCAGCCCCTGCTTGCGCGACTCCCGCTGCATGTCCTTCTGCATCTCCCTCCGTTTTTTCTCCGCCTCCTCCGGTGACAGGCCGCGCGTCTCGGCCATCATCTCCCTCCGCTCCTGCATCATCTCCGCCATATCGGCCATCGCGGCTTTCAGATCCGCCCACTCCGGTTTCGGAATCGCATCGACCGGCTCCCCGGGATTGAGCAGGAAATCCACCGCTTTCTCCCTTCCCATCGCATGAAAGCGCCCGATCTCATCCGGCGAGCCGCCGAATCCCGCCCTGCTCAGCAAATGCCTCGCCTCCGCCTTCGTCCAATTTCCTGTCGCTTTCGGTAACATGGTCAACCTCCTGATCTTCCCCATGAACACCTACAAACCGCCACGGTTGCGTCCAAAGTGGAATTCATCTAATTTCCTCCCCCATACATGACCGAACTCCTCTCACCCGCCGGAAACTGGGACTGCGCCAAGGCCTCCGTCGCCGCCGGCGCGGACGCCATCTACTTCGGCCTGCCGAAATTCAACGCCCGCCTCCGCGCCGACAATTTCACCGAGGAAGACCTCCCGGAACTCATGGCCTATCTGCACAAGCACGGCGTGAAAGGCTTCATCGCCATGAACACCCTCATCTTCACCGGCGAGCTGGAAGCCGCCGAGCGCCAGCTCCGCCTGATCGCCGCCGCCGGAGTCGATGCCCTCATCATCCAGGACATCGGCCTCGCGAAAATGGCCCGTGAAATCGCACCTGACGTGGAACTCCACGCCTCCACCCAGATGACGATCACCTCCCCCGAAGGCCTCGCTTTCCTGGAAAGCATCTTCCCCATGGAACGCGCCGTCCTCGCCCGCGAGCTCTCCGTAAAGGAAATCGAAAAATTCTCCGGTGCCAGCACACCCATCGAGGTATTCGTCCACGGCGCGTTGTGCGTCGCCTACTCCGGCCAATGCCTCACCTCGGAAAGCCTCGGCCAACGCTCCGCGAACCGCGGCGAGTGCGCCCAGGCCTGCCGCATGCCCTATGAAATCGTCGTCGATGGCATCACCCAAGACCTCGGTGAACACCGCTATCTCCTCTCCCCGCAGGATCTAGCCGCCGTCGATCTCATCCCGGATCTCGTCCGCGCAGGTGTGAAAAGTTTCAAGATCGAAGGCCGCCTCAAAACCCCCGAATACGTCGCCGCCGTCACCCGCGTCTATCGCAAGGCGCTGGATACAGCCACATCCACGATCTCCAATCCACCATCCTCCATCACTGATACCGATAGGTATCAGTTAGAAATGACCTTCTCCCGCGGCCTCACCACCGGCTGGCTCGCAGGCACCAACCACCCCTACCTCACCCACGGGAAATTCGGAAAAAAACGCGGACCGTTTCTCGGCACGATCATCGAGGCACAGAACGGCTGGATCCGCCTCGACACCCCGCCCTCGCAACAAACCCCGCCTCTCAAAGCCGGCGACGGCATCGTCTTCGACGCAGGCGAGAACCGCGATCTCGAGCAAGGAGCCTCGATCTGGAAAATCGAAAACGACCGCATCATCTTCCACCGCACCTATTCCGGCATCAACTTCGACCGCATCCGCCCCGGCGTCACCCTCTACAAAACCGCCGACCCCGCCCTTGAATCCGAGATCCGCAAGTTCTGGCAAACCGCCAAACCGAAAATCAAGAAAACACCCATCCACATCAAACTCACCGGAAAGCCCGGCGAGCCGCTGAGCGCAACCGTGGCGGGCTTCGCCGTGGAGGCAAACACCACCATCCCCCTCGAACCCGCATCCAACCACCCCCTCACCACGGAGACCCTCGAAAAACAACTCTCCCGCCTAGGCGACACCCCTTACGAACTCGCCTCCCTCGAAAACAAAATCGAAGGCGACTGCCACCTCCCCCTCTCCGCCCTCAACCAACTCCGCCGCGACCTCGTCACCAACCTCTCCCAATTCCAAAATCAACAATCATCAATCAACTATCATCAATCATCCCCCACAACAACCCAAGCCCTCTTCCCACCGATCACCTATCACCGATCACCCGGCACTCCAAAACTCTCCCTCCTCACCCGCACCCTCCCCCAACTCGAAGCCGCCCTCGAAGCCGAAATCCCGCAAATCTACTGCGATTTCGAAGACCCCCGCCGTTACAAGGAAGCGGTTGAAACCGCCCGCGGCACCAGCAGCAAAATCATCCTCGCCACCCCGCGCATCCTCAAGCCCGGCGAAACCGGATACCTGAAACTCATCGAACGCGCCGAACCCGACGGCCTCCTTCTCCGCAACCTCGCCGCGCTCAACTACTACAAAGACCGTAGCGATCTCGTCCGCATCGGCGATTTCTCCCTCAACGTCGCCAACCCTCTCACCGCGAAGATCCTCCGCGAAGCCGCCCACCTCGACCGCCTCACCATCTCCTACGACCTGAACATTTCCCAAGTCCTCGACCTATTAGGAAAAACGCCGCCCGACTGGCTGGAACTCACCCTCCATCAGCACATGCCCATGTTCCATATGGAGCACTGCGTGTTCTGCACCTTCCTCAGCTCCGGCACCACCTACAAGGACTGCGGCCGACCCTGCGAGAAACACGTCGTCCACCTTCGCGACCGCGTCGGCCAGCTCCACCGCCTCCAGGCCGATGTCGGCTGCCGCAACACCCTCTTCAACGGCCGCGCCCAGACCGGCGCCCGCTTCCTCCCCCAGCTCCTCGCCTCCGGCCTCCGCCATTTCCGCATCGAGCTCCTCGACGAAGACCGAACCGCCGCGCTCTCCACCATCCAATCCTACCTCGATCTGCTTTCGGATAAAATCTCCCCCGCTACCCTCCTCAACGAAATCCACGCCACCGAAAAACTCGGCGTCACCGAAGGCACCCTAGCCTAATGGAGAGCCGCGCTTCCAGCCGGCTTTGTGACTGAGAAATCATCGTGGTGACGGCATTCATTCAGCAAGCATCCGCATTGAAATCCAAACCCGCCATCCTCCTCGCCATCATGAGCCTGCTCTCATGCGAGAAGCCTGCGCCCCCATCCGTCGAAATCCCCGCCGCCCCATCCAACCCCTCCCTCGCCGCCGCACAGCTCGCGCTCGCGCAAACCCACTTTGACAACGGCAGCCCGCTCAAGGGCATCCCCTATCTCCAAGCAACCCTCAGCAACCAGCCTTCACCCGAGACCCGCGCCGCCTTCGAGAAAACCCTCACCTCCACGGACTTCACCTTCCCCGTCACCGCCCTGCGCCACCCATTTCCCGTCCTCCGCTTCGTCGCCGCGGAAAATGATCTCTTCGTAGCCATCGGCGGCGATCATCCGACCGTGATCCGCTGGAGCCTCTCTGACGAACCTTCCGTTCCCGCCGTGATGTTTCCCGCGAAAGCCCGGGACATCCCGCATCTTTCCCTCTCGCCGAATTCCCGCTACCTCCTCGTCCACCGCGATCAAACCAGCCTCCTCTGTCTCGCCGAAACCCTGAAACCCATCGCCGCGCTCGATCCGTTTCCCGAAAAATTCGACCCGGCCACCTGTCAGCCTTTTTCCGAAAACTCCCTCCTTCTCGCCGCTCCATCCGAGCAACTTGCCGGAGCCACCGCATGGCGCATCCGCGATGCGGCGACAGGCCAAGTCCTCCGCGAAGAAACCATCCGGCACCTTTCACCACCCCTTGCCGCCTCCTTCCACGACACCACCTTGCGCATTATCACTCAGGACGGAAAAGGCATCGCCATCCCCATCCAAGGCGAAGTGGAGCCATTCACACCCACCAAAATCAAAGCCACATCCGCGGTTTCCGGAATCACCCGAACCGATGACAAAACCCTAACCTTCACCCGCACCATCCGCATCGCTCCCAACGAGATTCCGAAGTTCACGGAAAACATCATCACCGCCCTCTCCGGCTACAAGCTCGACCCCGCCACCCAAACCCTCTCCGAAATCCCCATTCCCAACCGCCTCGAAATACTCTCCGCCCATTTCCCCGATACCATCCCGCCTACCTTGAAAATCTTCTCCGCGGACACCGCCGTCACCCGCCGTCTCGCCGACGCCTACCCGGAAAAATTCCCCCAACTCACCGCCGAAGCCCGCTCCCACGCGGATCTCATCCGCAAGGTCTTCGCGACCGGCGATCACAAAGCCATCCTCGCTGTCATCGACTCCGCCACCCACGGACTGCCACTCGCCACCGCGCTCTACCTCGCCATCGAATCGCAAGACCCGGCCCTCATCTCCCGCGCCCTCGAAAAAGCCACCGACCTCCCGCCCGCCCTGCACGCTTTGGCGAAACGCGAATCTTCCGCCGACACCGACCTCGACGACCTCCGCACCATAGAAGATTGGCACGGCTACGAATCGCCGGATTTCAGCCCGCTGCTGAACCGCATTCGCGCCGAACGCGCCGAAATCCTCGCCGCCCTCACCCTCCCCGCGCAGCCCACCGAAGACGACATCTCGGCGCTGTCACTCCGCCTCACCAACCCCGCCACCCTCGAAGACTTGGGGAAACCTCTCGTTGCCGAAAAGGCGATCAGAGCCGCCCTCACCCTCGCGGAAAATCCCGCCCATGCCACCACCGCCATCCGCCTCGCCGTCCTCGCGCAAAACCTCGGCACCCACCCCGCCGCCGGTCTCCGCGTCCGCGCCACCGCTTTCACCTCACTCAACGATTTCGCCGCCGCCCACGCCGCGTGGATCGACCTTATCACCAACCAACCGGAAGCCGCCCACCTGCCCACCGACTACACCGAGGCCGCCTACACCGCCTTCGAAACCGGCGACGCCCGCCAAGCCATCGAGATCCTCAACACCGGTCTCTTCCGTTTCCCCAACGCCCCCTCCTCCGCCATCCGCTCGGCATGGATCGCCCTTCTAACAGATAACAACGACGACGCCCTCCGCTACCTCAACCACGCCGCCAAACTCGGCCTGCCTCCCGCCGAAATCGAAAACACCACCGCCCTCTTCGCCATCGCGCACGCCAAACTCGGCGACTTCGTTATGGCCGCCTCCCATCACGCCCAGCTCACCGCCATCAGCCCGAAGTGGAACGACTTGGAAATGATCGGGGCGCTCACATGGCCCGAGCCCTTCAAGCAATCCCTTTACGAAATCATTTCCGGCGGGCCGGAAACCGCACCTTTGCCCATACCGGAAAATGATCCGACAGATACGGCTCCCCTCCCCGGAGAACTCCCGATCGTAGAACCTCCCCTCCCTTCGAGATGAAAATGTGATCCACCTTCCACTGCCGGTTCGGATCGCTCATCCAGAAGTGCAAGGTGCCGCGTTTTTTCTCACCCGCATTCAGCGCATCGAAGGTCTCCACCATACCATCGAAACCTTGCACCGCCGGGATCGATGAGCGCTTGCCCGCGAGGAACGACACCGCCGGATTCCCCTCCACCGCATTGAAATCCCCCATCCACAACACCGGATCGCCTTGGGAATTCATCTTGACCAATCTCTCCGCCATCAGCCTCACGCCCTTTTCCCGCGAGGGCTGATTCTTATGATCCAGATGCATGTTCACCACCCACAGCCCCTGCCCGCTCGACCGATCCAACAACCGCACCCAAGTCGCCACGCGCGGGATACCGTTTCCCCATGTCATCGATCCCGCCTTCTCCGGTGTCCCGGAAAGCCAGATCATCCCGCTCCGCTCCGCATCGAACTCGAAGCGATCCCTCTTGTAAAAAATCCCGGCATACTCTCCCGCCCTCTTGCCATCGCTCCTCCCCGTCCCCGCGAAACCATACTCCGGCAACGACGCCCGCAGATCCGCCACCTGCCCGTGTAGGCCTTCCTGGATGCCGAACACATCGGGGCTTTCCTTCCTCAGCATTTTCACAACCCCTACCACCCGCTCGCCCCAACTCCGCCAACCCTTGTCGCCCCCATTCTCGTAGCGGATGTTGAACGTCATCACAGCCAACTCCATCGCGCCATCTTCCGAGACAGCCACCGCTTTCGGAACTCGTTTTTCCCTCTCACATGCAGCGGACAAAACCAATGCCGCAGCCATAACCATAAACCGTATCCACATCCGCAAAGAAGCTCACACCCGCCGCCGCGAACGTCAACCGGCACCTCCGTTTGCCTTATGATTCGGATACCCCGGCGATTTACTTTCTTGTCCATTTTTGCGTCGTTTGCTTGGCCTTGCGGAGCACTTCTAAGCTCCGATCCAGTGGAGTGACCAGTTGCCACGAGCCTTTCGGCCCGTCATCCACGAGTATCTCGCGGCGCCTTCTTTTGCTGCATTCCTCCATGCCTTTTTCCCACACGAGGACATGGCTGGCACCATTGTTTCCTCATTTGTGAGGCAACTCGGATCATTCCACATCCTTGCTGACAATCGCCGATCCGGCTTTAGTCTCCGCGCGGTGTCCGGCTTCCCGAATCTGAAATTTCCCGAAGGCTTCCTTTTCGGCACGGCCAACGCCGACCATCAGGTGGAGGCACATGATCCCGCACGCGAGGATGTATGGGATCTATGGGAGCGCTGCCAGGGGCTCACGCCGCGCGGAAATGCCACGGATTTCTGGAAACGTTACGAGGAGGACATTGCCGCCGCCGCCGCGCTGGGCTGCAAGCTGTTCCGGTTCTCTGTGGCTTGGGCGCGAGTCGAGCCGGAGTGCGGAAAATTCGATGAAACCGCGCTAAGCCACTACGCAAATCTCGCTGATCGCATCCGCGACCACGGCATGAAGGTGATGGTCACACTGCATCATTTCGTTTGGCCTGTCTGGCTGGAAAAAGATTACGCTGGCATGATCGGAACCGAGTTCCCCGGATTTTTTGCGCGATATGCGGATCGTGTGGCGGAGGCATTCGGGGAAAAGGTGGATTGGTGGATCAGCTTCAACGAGCCGAGCCAGCTCACCTTCGGCTACATCAAGCCTTGGTGGCAGAACCGCTACTACATGCCTCCCGGGCTGCCGCGCGGCTCGCATGTCGATGAGGAGGCGGAGGCCGTCGGCAAACTGGTGCCGAACCTTTTTCTCGCCCACACCCACGCACGCGCCGCGATCAAGGCGCGCCACCCGGAGGCTCGTGTCGGAACAAATCCGCTGGTCACGGGTTTCCCGACATGGCTCCAGAAACTCATGGATTGGGGCGCGTGCCACCGGGGCATGGCGGAGGCGCTTTTCAAATTCACGACGAAAGGCCCACTCGTCAGCGAGCGTGGCGATGTCGATCTCATGATCGGCGGGATTACCATGGAGGACCAGACCCGATTCGAGGCGAGCGATCCCTATCTGCGCACCGGCAAGGCCGTGCTGGTGCTGAGCGACTACACAGGAGAAGGAATCCGGTCTCTTTCCGGAAAAAGGATCGGTGTCATCGCCGTGGGCAACCAACCGGACGCATGGAAACGCGATCTTCCTGCGGATTCCCGCAAGCGCCTTTTCCGCAACTACGACGATGCACGCGATGCGCTCGCCGAAGCCGGCATCGACGCGCTCTACGGCGACGCCTATTTCCTCTGCCCGCCAGAGTTAAAAAAACGCGCCCGCTTCCGCTTCCTGGAAACGGGACTCAGCGAGGAGCATTATGTCGTCCTCGCACCCCACGGCCACACCCGCCTGTTGGATCAAGTCGATCTCGCGATCCGGGATTTCCTGGCCGATCTGCAGGACTACTGCGATGTATCATGGCTTTCCGAGCCAAAGGACATCATCGGTCGCGCGCCGCGTCCCGTCTCGCTGCATGAGGTCTTCACCGGCACCGACAGCCTTTCGGAAAACCTGACATCCGCCCGCAGCCTGCGCCGCATCCGGCGACGCGGAGAGATCCGCATCGGAATCCGGACGGACGCACCGGGCGTGTCCCAAAAATGCGCCACCGAAGGATTGGAAGTGCGCCTCGCACGCCGTATCGCGGAGCGGCTTTTTGGAGATGCCTCTCGGCTCCGCATCATACCCACCGCTCCCGGCGACAGACTCGGCGAGTTATCATCCAAATCAAGCTGGCTGAACTGGGCATGGCGTTTCTGGGGCACCACCTGCCTGATCGCGAACGCGAACTGGTGGTATCTCGGCATGGCGGGCAAACTTGCGAAGGAACTCTGTCCGCCCGAAGCCATCGGTGCGCAGGATTTTGTGGGGCTCGATTATTATTGGGGTCTTCCGACGCATCGACTCGCGAAATTTCGTCTTTTAGAGGATGCGGCGAACGGACGATTCCTCCGCGCCCCCGTCTGGCCTCGCGGACTCTTCCATGCGCTCCGACGCTTTCACCGCTGGTTTCCGGATAAGGAGATTTTCATCGTCGAAAACGGATGCCCACCCACCGCCGGCGGCGTGTCACGCGCCGATTACATGACTTCCCACCTCGCCGAAGTGTCCAAGGCGACGGAACTAGGCATCCCTGTCCGCGCTTACAACTGGTGGTCGATCACTTCCAACCGCGAGTGGGGCCACCCCTTCGATCCCAACACTGACTTCGGCCTGCATTTCGTCGATCTGGACCACGATCCGTCACTCACGCGCCATCCGACCCGCGAAGCGGCGCTTTTCTCAAAAATCATTTCGGAAAGCAGGGGATGAGCATCACTCTGCGGCAGGCGAATCATTCAGCAGGAGCGATATCATCTGCTTGCCGCCGTGCGAAAGCGATACCTTCTGGCCTTCGCCTGTGAGCAGCCCTCGCGTAAGCCAACGCTGGGGGATGTCGGAAGGCCGGATATGACTCACCGATGCCACGCTCACCGCACGGATGCTTGGTGTGAATGAAATCGCATGACCCGTCGCCGCGAAACCGATCTCCCATGCTACGGCACCGGGAACATCAGCCTGTCTCATCCACGGATGACGGGTCAGGAAATCCGGCTCTGAGTCTTCGCGCGGAACCACCACCTTGAACTGAACCGGGCGGCTGAGGACAAAGTCACTGAACTTCAGGTCTGGGTTCGCCTTGTGCTCGAGGAAGAAGGCAGCGACATCCACACCCGCGAGGTTCATGCCATTGAACAGCCCATGATAGTTCATGCTGCCGAAATTCACCTTGTGCCAGCCCTCGTAGTTTCCGCTCATCAGCATCGCAAGCTCCAGATGGACATGCGCGCGGGTGCGGTTCAGCCCCGCGCCGGTGTATCCCATCCTGCCGAGAACGGAGCCGGGATTCACCGGATCCCCAACCCGTGCGGTGATTTCCGCGAGATGCGCGTAGAGCGAGTAAACTTTGGATTCCTCCCACTCGTGCTCGACCACCACGTATTTGCCGTAGTTGCTGCGTCCCGCGATGTCGGCGGTATGGACAACCTTGCCCTTCGCAATACTCATCACCAAGTCGAGTGGATTACCGGCTTTATCCCGTTTCACCGGTGCGATATCGATACCCTCGTGGAAACGGGTCATAACAACCTGGCCACCGACACGGACCGGCGAGCGGGTGTATCCGAAAGCCCCACCGTCCCAGGGCTTTGTAGTCTCACCCTCGAAAGTCCGATCCACATACATGTAGAATTTCTCCGGCTCGCCCGAAAAAAGGTGGTGATTCTCGGTGGGCAGCACCAGCTCCAACCGCTCCGCGTGAAGCATCCCTGAGAGACCGAACCAACATGCAATCAATTGTTTCATCATATCGACATTATTTTTTCTTCTCACCGATGCGTGGAATCGCCTCGTCCAACTGCCCGATCTCCTCGATCGACAGCCCTTTCCAGACCACCACCACCCCGTCGTCCACCGGATCATCGACCAACACGCCATCGACAATCCGACCGAACGCATTGCAGACGAGCCATTTGCCACTGCTGATTTGGGTGACTGCCGCGAGGCGCCTGCGGGCATTGTCTTTGAGCTGGAGTATCACACCATAGGATGCCTGGTCATCCGAAGGAAATGGGGAGAAAGCGACAAAATCATTCGAAGACACCTCGGGAATCCGGCGGAAAAATCTTTGCTGTCCCATCACCTGATGGGGGAAAATCATTTTCGGGTTATCGGAGGCTTCGGTTTCTATGTGAAAGGAGATGTCCACCTTTTTGCCCTTGTCGCCACCCGCCATCGCACCTCCCGCCAGGAGCACAAAAACAAAGACAACAAACGCTTTGGCATCAAATCTCATGCGGAGAGCAAACCACATCATACCCCGAGGGGAAACAAAAACAAACCGTCGCAGGCGGGACGCATCGGAACAAATGAAAAGCGGGAAGCCATTTGGCTTCCCGCTTTGTTTTGAAACATCAAGAACAAGACTTGCAGCTTTGTCACCACGGTGGGCGGCCTCAACTGCATGTCATGTTGAGGTTACTTCGCGGCTTTTTTGGCAACCTTCTTGGCCGGTGCCTTTTTCACGACAGCTTTTTTAGTCGGAGCCTTCTTAGCCGGTGCCGCCTTCTTGACAGGTGCAGCCTTCTTGACTGGCGCCGCCTTCTTAACGGGTGCCTTTTTGGCGGGTGCCTTTGGAGCTACGACTTTCTTCGCAGCTTTTTTGGCGGGTGCCTTTTTGGCGCTTTTCGCCACCTTCTTCACCGCTTTCTTAGCAGGAGCTTTTTTAGCTGGTGCTTTTTTGGCAGGCGCTTTGGGAGCGGGTGCTTTTGGTGCCGCTTTCTTCACTGCCTTTTTGACGGCGGCTTTTTTAGCCGGAGCCTTTTTGGCAACTTTTTTTACGGCGGGTTTACTCGCGGGCTTGGCCGCGGCCTTCTTTGCTATTTTCTTTGCAGCCATGGTTTTATGTCGTTGGAGTTCGCGTTCGATGTTGGTTTTCTCTTCCGGTGTTAATGAACCGGCGGAGAGGGTAGCGAGAACAGCCTCACCGAGGCGTCCTCCAAAAGCATTGGTGATGAAATCATCCGTGGCGCGGCGCACAATGACTTCTTGGGAATAGGCGGGCTCATAGGTATGAGCCCTGCCGGAGCGGATCCGCCTCACCAGCTTCTTGCGCTCCAGGCTCTGCATTACGGAAAGCACCGTCGTGTAGGCGCGCTCGCGACCATCGGGCAGAGAACCATGTACGGCGTTCACAGTAGACGGCCCGTCGTGCCATAATACTGACAGTGCCTGGAGTTCCAGATTTGACGGGTGTGATGGCTTGGCCATTGGTAGGTTTCTTCCGTTGCTCGATTACGACGAAACTAGTATTTGACGTTTCCGTCAAGTTTTAATGTACGAACTTTTCGGAAAACCTAAATTATTTTCCCGGATGCTTCCTTGGGTGATCTACGTCGCGTCCCGTAGTCCTAGGTGCACAGTACTACAGAGACCGTAGTCATTCCTCCTCACGCATCTCGGGACGCATGATCTCAGGATTGATTTTTTCCAAGGCACTCCAGAACTCTTCATCGGTGGGATGGCCGTTGAAGAGGACGTTTCCTTGCGGCGAAATGAGAACGACGACGGGAACCGTCTGAACCTTGAGACTCACGCTCAGGGCGTTTTTCTTCCCATCAACAAGCCATGCGCCGGGGATTTTCATCCCTGTCGCCTCTAACATCCCCTTCGCATCGGCGATGACTTTGTCGGATGTCTCGGGAAGGACGGATGCCACCGCGACATCCTTGGATACGAGATGGTCTGCGGTGATGAAAAAGTCGGCGAGCGTGGCTTCGCACTCACGGCTCCATGGCGACCAGAAATGAAGCAGCAAGCCTTTCCTCTCCCCGAGTACCGTGCGGAGTGTCACAGGTTCTCCGCCGAGCGTGTCGATGTACGGGTTCTCGAAGTCGATGCGCACGTCTTTCATCGCGTCCATCAGGCGGATGCGTTCTATGTGGGGAGCAAACGCGGCACCCTGCCGCGGACTGAGCCAGAAAGCCTCGGTGATATGACGCTTGAATCCGTCCTTGTCACCATTTTCCAATGCAGCGAGCGCCCGCACGTATTCCGTCACAGCGAGCCAGTCGTCCGTGCTGGCGAAAATTTCCGAGTCAACCAGTTTGAATCGATCCTTGAATGCGGCGAATTCTGGAAGCATCGCCGCGATCTCCTTGTCTTCCGCTCGATCAACGTGGAAGAGAAATCGCGCTTCAAGAATCGCCTGTTCTGAGACCTTCGCGGCGCGCGCGTCGGCGATGGCCTTTTGCATCGCCTCGGGTGACTCCCTCACGGAAAGCAGTTGCTCGACTGCTTCCTCACCGGGGCTCAGCGGCGATTCCCGTGGCTCTTCGGGCTGAGCGCGAAGCAACGCAATCCCCAACAGACAACCGGCGAGAACGGCGCGAGGATCCATACTGTTATTGCGCGGGGATCTTGAGCTTGGTGCCGAGCACCACGATGTCGCGGCTCATTCCGTTGGCCTGCTTGATGGCATCGATGGAGACACCGTATTTCTTACCGATGCTCCAAAGGCTGTCTCCGCGCACTACTGTGTGAACCTTTGCCTGTGCCGCAGCGGGGGGGGGTATGCGCGGGTGTCGGGG
>JBJONG010000014.1:0-85809 GCA_046051965.1 Verrucomicrobiota bacterium | reverse complement strand
CAGGGTCTGGCAGATGACGCGGACGGCAGATTCGCCATGATGGAACGAATCAAACGGTCGTACCAGTCTTTTGTCGGGGGTTCCGGCAATTATTTTTGGCAATCAGTCTAACGGATCTCCACCTCGTGGAGCCACACGATTTCATCCTGGAGAAACGCCTGCGACGCTTCGCGGCAGGGCGGGGGATCGCACTTCACATTCATCCCACGCCCGCCTTCCTTTCGCCGCCGGAATTTCTGGAAGAACACATCGCCCGCCGGAAAAAGCCGTTCATGGCGACGTTCTACCAAGCGCAGAGGAAACGGATGGGGATCCTTGTCGATGCGGAAGGAAATCCCGAAGGCGGGCAATGGTCGTTCGATGAGGACAACCGGAAAAAGCTGCCGAAAAACCACAAGCCACCCGAAGCACCCATTTCACAACAGAATCCGCATGTCACCGAAGCGATCACATGGGTGGAGAAAAACTTCCCTAACAACCCCGGCTCCGCTGCGAATTTCCGCTACCCCGTCACCCGCGCCGATGCGAGGGCATGGCTGGTGAAATTCATCGAAGAACGCTTTGCCGACTTCGGCATCTACGAGGATGCGATCTCCACCAAGCACGCCTTCATCAATCACTCCGTCCTCACTCCGATGCTCAACATCGGCCTGCTGACGCCGCAGGATATCATCGATGCAGCGCTCGCGAAGAAGGGTGTCCCGCTCAACTCGATGGAGGGCTTCGTCCGCCAGGTGATCGGCTGGCGGGAGTTCATGCACGGCGTTTACAAGCATCGTGGCGTGGCGATCCGGACCACGAATTTCTTCCAGCACACCCGCCCCATCCCGAAGTCCTTTTACGACGCCACCACCGGCATCCCGCCCATCGACCGCATCATCCGCCAGCTCCACGATGAGGCCTACTGCCACCACATCGAGCGCCTGATGATCCTCGGGAACTTCATGCTGCTCTGCCGCTTCGATCCCGATGCCGTCTGCCGATGGTTCATGGAATTTTTCATCGACGCCTACGACTGGGTCATGGTGCCCAACATTTACGGCATGTCGCAGTTCGCCGATGGCGGCACCTTCACCACCAAGCCCTACATCTCCGGCTCGAATTACGTCCTGAAAATGTCCGATGAGAAACCGGGCGCGTGGACGGAAACATGGGACGCGCTTTTCTGGACATTCATCGCCGACCACCAGGAGCTTTTCCTGAAAAACCCGCGCTCCTCGATGATGGCGCGGACTTGGCAGAAATTCTCCGCGGAAAAGCAAAACCACCACCGCGAGACTGCGCGGATCTTCCTGGAGGGCATGTGAAATCATGTGGGTCCGCAAGCGCATCGATATCGGCTGGGGCGGGATCGGCTACGGTTTGCTGCGTTGCCTGCATCCGGGAAACCCGGCGGAGCATGAACGCCGGATCGCTTCCCATTTGCCACGTCCCGAGGAGGCGGTGACCTGCTTTTCTGTCAGGTCGGGCTTCGATCTTTTGCTGACGGCTCTCAATTTTCCCAAGGGCAGTGAGATTTTGCTCTCGGCCATGACCTTGGGACACATGGCGGATATCGTCCGGGAGCATGGATTGGTGGCGGTGCCCGTCGATCTCGATCCCGATACGATGGCACCGGACATGCATGCCCTTGAACGCGGCATCAGTCCGCAAACGCGGATGCTGGTGGTAGCCCATCTTTTCGGCGGGCGTTGCCGGATGGAGGGACTTGTGGAATTTTGCCGAAGGAGAAACATCCTCCTAATCGAGGATATGGCACAGGCTTTCGGCTCCGGCAGGCGATGGGGCGGCGGGCAGAGCGATGTGGCGATGTTCAGTTTCGGAACCATCAAGACGGCAACAGCCGGTGGTGGCGCGGTTTTGCGGGTGAGGGACGTGGAGTTGGCAGACAAGATGCGAGCGGCACAAGCAGCATACCCGTTGCAGCGGCTGCCTGCATACGCGATCAAATTGGGACGGATCGCCTGCCTGAAAATGTTGGGTTATCGCATCCCATACGGATTGTTTCGGTGGTTCTGTGATGTCTTTCGCATCGATGCCGATCTCGTTCTCTCGCGCGGCACACGGGCGTTTCCCGGAGCGGATCTGATGGCGATGATACGCCAGAAACCGCATCCGGCGTTGATCGCGTTGCTGTGTCATCGCCTCAATCGGTTCGATCCAAGGTATCTGAGACGTAGGACGATGATCGGGCGGATGCTCCGCGGCGCGCTTGCCGGGGTTGTCGATATGCCGGGGAAAAATGCTCTCGCTCAAACCCATTGGGTGTTTCCGTTATGCTTGGATCAATCGACCGGGCTGATCAATCAACTGGTAGCGGAAGGCTTCGATGCGACAGCCCGTCAGAGCATGGAAATCATCCGCCCACCTGCTGGAAAAATCGACATCCAGCCAATGCGTGCGTCGGAAATTTTCGCAGTCATGGTTTATCTGCCGGTGTATCCGGAGATGGGTGAAACCGAAGTTCTGCGAATGGCGCGGATCTTGTCCGATCAATCCGCCCCGACCTTCGGGAAATGAAGGTGCTTGTCATTGTCAATGGCATCGCCTTCTCTTTTTCTGCATGACGAGTCACGGAAAGAATAAGAACGCTGCTCAGTCAAGGCCTCCCAAAGCCCGCTTTCCGAATGCTCTCTGGAATCGAACCAAGAGCGCGTGGAATATTCTAAAGCGGCTCAGGCAGTCGCAGGACGATCTCATCGCCGCGTGGCCTAAGTTTTGTTACAATAGGAAGTTGGTGACGTTCCGGGTTTTACGAAGGTCGCTGTTCATTGTGAATCATCCACCTGCGATTCAACAGGTGATGGCCACCAACGGCAAAAACTATGTGAAGAGTTCCATGAACACCCAGGCGCTCAAGCCGATTTTGGGCAATGGTTTGTTTGTCAGCGAGGGGGCGTTGTGGGCAAGACAGCGCAGGGTGATCTCACCTTCGACTCATGCGAGCCGTCTGGCGGGTTACGCGAACATTGTTTTGGAGGAAGGGCGCAACACACTGGCCGAATGGGGGCGAATGCCTGCGGGAACCATCATTGACACGGCGGAGAACTTTACCCTGCTCACGGCGGAAATCATCAGCCGAATCATGTTTGGATTTCCTCTGGGAGAGAGGCGGGTGAAAGAGCTTTATGAGGCATTCAAAGAATACCAAGCCTCCCATGGCCGTGCTCATATCCTCGAAATTTTCGGTGTTCCCACTTCGTTCCCACGGTGGAGCATGTGGCGGGGCAGAAAGGCGATCGAGCGCTTTGACAAGGTATTGCTGGAGATCCTGGAATTTGGAAAAGAAAGCTGTGGCGAAATGCCGGATAACCTTTTGCAAATGCTTCTGAACTACCGTGACGAAAACGGCCAACCGATGTCAGAGGAGCTGGTGCGCGATGAAATGGCCTCCATTTTCCTGGCTGGCCATGAAACCACAGCCATTACCCTGTCATGGGCCATGTTCCTGCTCGAACGGAACCCCATGTGCGAAAAGTATTTGCATCAGGAACTGGATGAAGTCCTTCAAGGTGCGCCTCCACGTTACGAGGATATCCCGAAGCTGGTTTACACGCGCGCGGTGATTGATGAAACGCTCCGGCTCTACCCTCCCGTGCATGTCTTTTCCCGCCAGGCGTTGGAAGAGGATGAAATCATGGGACATAAGGTTCCCGCAGGATCCATGGTCATCATTGCTTCATGGGTGCTTCACCGTCACCAACATCTCTGGATGTTGCCTAACGCATTTAGCCCCGAACGCTTCCTGCCGGGATCTGCCAGAATACATCCCTTCGCATACATTCCCTTCGGTGCCGGGTCGCGCGTTTGCCTGGGCAAGCATCTAGGCATCATGGAGGCGGTGCTGCTATTGGCCATGATCGCTCAAAAATACCGACTCCGCTTGGCCCCCGGACATTCCGTCAAACCGCTGGGACGTATGACTTTGAGGGCGAAAAACGGCATGCCCATGAGCTTGGAGCCGCGCTAGACACCTCACCCCAACACGATCCCCACCGGGCAATGGTCGGAGCCGGTGATGTGGGGAAAGATGCTGGCTTCGGTGAGGCGACCGATGAGGGAGGGGGATACTCCGAAGTAGTCGATCCTCCAGCCGACGTTACGCTCGCGCGCGCCACCGCGGTATGACCACCAGGAATAGGCTCCGGTCTTTTCGGGGTAGAGGTGGCGGTAGGTATCGATGAAACCACTCTCTAACAGCTCGGAAAAACTAGCCCGTTCCTCATCGGAGAAACCGGCGCTCTGGCGGTTTTCCTTGGGACGGGCGAGATCGATTTCCTGGTGGGCGACATTGAGATCGCCGCAGAAAATGACCGGCTTAGAGAGTGCGAGCGTGCTGAGGTGGGTGCGGAACGCGGCATCCCACTCGAGGCGGTAGGGCAGGCGGCGCAGGCCGTCCTGGGCGTTGACGGTATAGACGTTGACGAGGTGGAACTCGGGGAATTCAAGGGTTATGACGCGGCCTTCCTTGTCGTGTTCCTCGATGCCGAATCCATGGGTGACCTTGATTGGCGCTTCCCGGGTGAAAATCGCAGTGCCGGAGTAGCCGGGCTTTTCCGCCGAGTTCCAGTAGGATTTATAAGCGCCGAATTCCAACGGCAGTTCCACCTGCTCCTCGCGGGCCTTTGTTTCCTGCAGGCAGAGGATGTCGGGGTTTTCGGTGGAGAGGAATTCGGCAAGACCTTTGTTCAATGCGGCGCGGATGCCGTTTACGTTCCAGGAGATCAGTTTCATAAAATTAAAAGTTCAAATCTCATATTTCGAGAAGAGGGAAGAAAGCTGTGGTTATGTCCCGAGGATTTGAAAGTTGAATTTTGAATTTTAACCGGACAGCATTCGGGCGAAGCGGTGATAAAAGCGCTATATCGCGAAGACGGCATGACACCTCCACGGAAGGCATGGCCTTCGCCGACAACTGAAGACCGCTCGCGTCGTCCGCGAGCACGGATCCAACAACCCCGAGCCCGCCCGCCTCACCCAACCCTTAACACGGACACACCTGAATTCCAAGCCCGCCGCTCCTCACAGGATGGCAGGCTTTGTATTGCTGGAACGAGTTCATGGGGAAACCACCCGAAATCGTAGGATGCCTCCTGGGGCGCAAGCGGAGCTGCCCCTGCGAGTGCCCGAAGGAGAAGTGCGAGATCTGCGGGAAACAACCGTGCGAGTGCGAAAAGAAAAAGAAGGTGCGGGTGAAGCTGGCGGACGGCAAGGAGCGCACGATCCAGCACATGATGATGACCAGCTACTGGCATCCGGACGGGACACCGATGACCTCGATCCAGTTCATGGAAATGCTTTTCGGCAAGCTGCCTGAGTTTTTCAAAGACGAGCAGGAACTGACCGCGCTGTGGAGCGAGCCGGGAACACGTGCGAAGCTTCTGGAAGGGCTGGCGGAAGCGGGATTCGGCAACGACCAGCTACGGGAGATGCAGAGGATCATGGATGCGGAGAAGAGCGATCTCTACGATGTGCTCGCCCATGTGGCCTACTCCATGCCGCCGCTCACCCGTGAGGCGCGTGCAGGTAAGGCGAGGGTGGAGATCAGCGGGCTATTCAATGAGAAGCAACGGGCATTCCTTGAGTTCGTGCTATCGCACTACGTGACCGTGGGTGTCGAGGAACTGGACAAGGACAAGCTGACGCCGCTGCTGAAACTCAGGTATCACGACTCGATCCCGGATGCGGTTAAAGATCTGGGGATGCCGCAGGAGATCTCGAAGGTGTTCTCGGGGTTTCAGAAGTTTCTCTATTCCGGCGACGTGGCGTGAGCGGGTGGGATTTGATTGATGAATGCCGATTGCTGATTGCTGATTTTGGATTCTTGATGGAAGAGGCCGAGAAGCCTCCGGTGGGAGAACGTGAATTGGGCGCGCTACCGGTTGGACGTTAGGGCTGGACGGCCTAGTCCCCCCTCACTCCACCTTCTCGAAAAGCCCCTTGAGGTAGCCGGGAGTGAGGACTTCCGGGGTGATGATGGGTTCCTCGCCGGGGATGAGGAGGACGTTGACGGGGATGGCGGAGCGGCCGAGTTCCTGGAGCTTAGCCTCGATGGCGGGGTTGGCGGCGGTTTTGTCTGCCTTCAGGAAGACGATGCCTTTTTCCTTGGCGAGGGCGAGCACCTCACCGGTGTAGGCGACCTTCTTGTTCACCTGGCAGGTGAGGCACCACTGGGCGGTGAAGTCGATGTAAACGGGGGTGTCCTCGGAAAGGAGTTCTTCCACCAGTTCCTCGGACCAAGGCTGCCAGAGATCCTGCTTCTCCTTGGGCAGCGCCATGACCGTGCCGGAGATAGCGAAGAGGGCGGTGAAGGCGAGGGCGGCGACGCGGACTTTCCCGGATTTGTAGGGGAGATTCCAGCGGCCGTAAACCCATGCGCCCGCCGCGATGAGGCTGAGTCCGAGCAGGGGGGCGAGGAGGTTTTCCTGGCCGATGAGGCCGGAATAGACCCAGAGCAGGTATCCGGCGGTGGCGAAGAGGAGAAAGGACATCGCCTGCTTGAACGACTCCATCCACGCGCCGGGGCGGGGGAGTTTTTCCACCAGATGCGGCATGAGGGAAAGGGTGAGGTAAGGCACGGCAAGACCCATCGCCATCGCACCGAAGGCGGGGAAGAACTGGTAGGCGGGCAGCGCCATCGCGGCTCCGATCGCGACCCCGAGGAAAGGCGCGGAGCAGGGGGTGGCGACGACGGTGGCGAGCACGCCGGAGAAAAAGGAGCCGGTGTGGCCGGACTTGGTCTGGAGCTTGCCGCCGACCGAGGTGGCGGAGGCTCCGATCTCGAAGAGGCCGAACATGTTGAGCCCGAGGATGAACATGAGCAGCAGGAGGATGACAACGACCCACGGATCCTGGAGCTGGTAGCCCCAGCCTTTCAGCTCAGTGCCGTTTTTCAGGGCTGCGGCGCGGATCGCGAAGAGAATGCCGCTGAGCACGGCGAAGGAGGCGAGCACGCCGAGGGCGAAGGTGACGCCATGCAGCGCGATGGAGCGCCGGTTTTCCCCGGCCTGCTGGACGAAGCCCATGATTTTCAACCCGATCACCGGGAAAACGCAGGGCATTAAATTGAGGATCAGGCCGCCGAAGAACATTCCGCCGAGGATGGGTAGGAGCTTGGAAAACGACACCGCCTCGGCGGGCGGGGCTGAGATCTTTGTTTCCGGCACGCTGATGGTCTTGGTGCTTATGACGATACCGGAGACGGTGTTGCCCTGCGGGATGGGCTCGTCCAGCATGTCGGTGAGCTTGCGCTGGAGAATCAGCAAGGTTCCGCTTTCCGTTTCGGTCACCCTTCCGCCTTCGGAAAGGGCCTTGATGTAGGGTTGGTTGGGGATGAATTCCCTGGGCGGCACATCCATTTCAGGCAGCAGGAGATGGATCTCGTTGGGAGCGTCTTTCTTCGATCCGGCGGTGATTTCATCGGGCGAGGGGTGGGCGGACGGAATCCGGTCTCGTGCCGCCTTGAAAAGTCCGGCTTGCCCGGCATCCGTCACGGATTTTTCGGCCACGGGAAGATCCAGGGAAAAGCTGGCTTTTTCATCGATGCATGACATCTCGCAAATCTGCCACTTCACGTTGGCGCTTAGGCTGAAGGTATCGCCCGGCGAGAGGGAGGAGGGTGGGGTGATCTCGATAAGAAACACGGGCGAGCCGGAGTAGGTGAAGCTTTTGCCGTTGAATCCCTCCTTCACTTCGGGGAGGGGCCATTGCATGTCGCCAGCCTTGGCACCTTCCGGCAGTTTCCATTCGATGGAAGGCGGAAGTTCGACGCCGCCGGAGTTCAGATAGTAGCTGTGCCATTTTCCCGGATGATCCAGTTTCAGGGCGATGGTGAAAGGTTCGCCGGGAGCCACCGCTGTCACCTCAGGGATCAGACTGGAGGCCGAAGCGGGCTTTTCCGCATGGAGAAACGTGGCGGTGGCAATCAGGGCGATCAGGAAACGCATGCGCTTATGAGAAACCGCGCTGGGGTTTCATCCAATTAAATTGAAGGGCCGCGGGGAAATGTTCCCACGCGGCCTTTCGGTGAGGCTGATGAAAGGCTTAGTAACCGTTGTTATATTTCTGGCGTTGCTCCTGATCCTGGGCGTTGCCGTAGAGAGCGCCTGCCCCGCCGCCTGCGGCAGCACCAATGGCAGCGCCTTCGAGAGCGCGTCCCGATTGGTGTCCGACGATCGCACCAGCCGCCGCACCGATGAGTCCGCCGGTTACCGCGCCGCGCTGGGTGTTCGGGCCGGTGGGTTCGGCGCAGTTGGACAGGGTGAAGGCGCAGAGACCGGAAACGATGAGTAGAACTGATTTTTTCATGGTGGAAGAGTGGTAAACCCTAAGACCCGAATATCAAGGGATTTCATGCCGAATGTTTTCAGCCGAGCCGGGGCTTTGCGTAGGGCAACCGCACCGGCGGACCAAGGTTAAAGTAGGTGTCGAGGGCGGTGGAGGCCATGGAACCAAGTGCCGTGAGATCAATGGAGCCGTCCTCGCCGTAATGATCCTCCGGCAACTGCGCGAGGACTACTTTTCCGACGATCAGAATCGTGCCGTTTGATTGGATGGAAACCGTTTCCTCCAGTTCCAGCGCGAAACGAAGGTGGGATTCGGCAACGAAGGGTGCGGCCACATTTTCCTCAAAGTGCGGCGTCAGCCCGGCGGCGGCGAACTCGGACATCTCGCGGGGGTAGCGGGCGGAGCAATGGTGCGCCGCTTCGAGGATGCCGGGGTGGACGTGGTTGATCGTGTAGGAACGCGTGGCGAGGATATTCGAAAGCGTGTGCCGCTCGACAAGATCCGGGCGCGAGACGAGGCCGATCAGCGCAGGATTTGATCCGAGATGGGTGACTGTGGAAAACGGAGCGAGGTTGGTGCGGCCCTCCGCATCGATGCTGCCGACGAGGCAGATCGGCTTCGGGCCAGGCAATGAGTTCGCGAAGCGCACGCGGGCAAGCTTGTCCATGGCTTCGATGTCGGAGAGATGGATGGATTTCATGGGGCGGCGAAAGCTAGCATGATAAGACGGATGTGCAGGGAAAAGCTCCGGGAAGCCGGAAATTTCATGCGAAACATCGCCTCAGACGCACGTATAGCAAAAACACATGAAACCAAAAACCGCCCGCCTCCTGCTCCTCGGAGCCACCTTGTCCTCCGGCCTGCTCCACGCCGAAGTGAAACCCAACATCCTTTTCACCGACGGAGCCGTGCTCCAGCGCGGGCAGAAGGTCCCGGTGTGGGGCACCGCGAAAGACGGCGAGAAAGTCACGGTCGAGCTCGCCGGGCAAACCGCGACAACCACGGCGCAGGGCGGCAAGTGGAAGGTGGAGCTGAAACCCCTTGAAGCGGGCGGGCCGTTCTCGATGAAAATTTCCGGCGACAACGAGGTCACGGTGAACAATCTCCTGGTCGGAGAGGTATGGGTGGCCTCCGGGCAATCGAACATGGAATGGACGCTCAACGCCTCTTTCCAACCCGAGGTGGAAAAGCCCAAGGCGAATTTCCCGCAGATCCGCATGATCACGGCCAAGAAGGTGGCATCGCTGCAACCCCTGGATCAAATCGAGGGAAGCTGGCAGGCATGCTCGCCGGAGACGGTGGGTGGTTTCTCGGCGGTGGCCTATTATTTCGCCCGCGATCTTCACGCGAAGCTCGGCGTGCCGGTGGGGATCATCAGCACCTCATGGGGCGGCACTCCCGCTCAGGCATGGACGAGCGCGGAGGGCTTCGAGGGACATGCGGAGTTGAAAAACTATGCCGACCAACTCAAGGCCGCCAGCGCGCTCCCTGAGAGCGGTCAACAGAATTTCCCCGCCGCACTCTACAACGGCATGATCGCCCCCGTCGTTCCCTACGGCATGAAGGGCGTGATCTGGTATCAGGGCGAATCGAACGCCGGTCAATCCAAGCAATACCAAACCCTTTTCCCCGCCATGATCGCGGACTGGCGCATGAAGTGGAAGCTCGGTGATTTCCCGTTCCTCTACGTCCAGATCGCCCCTTTCAAAGGTCAGCCGCCGGAGATCCGCGAAGCCCAGTTCCTTACCCTGGGGAAAACGAAGAATACGGCGATGGCGGTGACAACGGATTACGGTGACAAGGACGACATCCATCCGAAACAGAAGGAGCCTGTCGGAGCCCGCCTGTCTCTGGCCGCCCGCGCTCTGGCTTATGGCGAAAAAATCGTCTATTCCGGCCCTCTGTATGACTCGATGAAAACGGCGGGCGGCAAGGCGGAGATTTCCTTCCAAAGCGTCGGCGGCGGATTGCTTGCGAAGGATGGCGACTTGAAAGGATTCACCATCGCGGGCGAGGATGGAAAGTTCGTCCCGGCGAAAGCCGAGATCGCGGGCGACAAGGTCGTGGTTTCGGCGGAAGGCGTGGCCGAACCCAAGGCAGTGCGTTATGGCTGGGAAAATGCGCCTGATGTGAACCTGTTCAACAAGGAAGGTCTGCCCGCCTCGCCGTTCCGCACGGATGTGCAGTGATTCTCAACGGGTCTCGGGACGCATCCGCTGGCGGATGCTCTCGATGGCTTGCGCTGCGTTCGGGTCGCCGGGATTCGCTTCCCGGTATCGTTCGAAATTTGCCAAAGCCTCCTCCAAACGGTTTCGCTCTCCCAGCAACATGCCCTGCTCGTAAACGGCGAGCATGAGGCCGGGCTCGGCGGCTACGGCCTTGGTCAAGGCGGCCAACGCCTCATCCTTTTCGCCACGAAGACGCAGGATGTGGCCTATGGCGTAGTTTGCACGGGCATCGTCGGGAGCCAGGGCCACGGCCTTTTCAGCGGCTGCCAAGGCATCTTCAGAGCGTCCGGCCTCCATTAAGGCGAGCGCGTATCCGGCATGGATCTCCGGCCTGTTGCCACCCGTTTTCATGGCCGATTCATAGCAGGCAAGCGCGGATGCGAGATCGCCGGAGGAGGCTGCTTCCGCCGCCTGAAGGAGGAAATCATCCGCTTCGCCGAGGCCGAGTTCACGCAGTTTCTCCGAGGCTTTGCTCGCATCCGCGTGGCGTCCGAGAGCGTTGAGGACGATTACATAGAGCTGCCAAGTCTCGGTGTCCTTGGGATTCTCGGTGAGAGAGTTTTCCGCAGCGCGGAGTGCTTCGTCGAGTCGACCCGACTGGATCGCGTCCACGGCGGCGTTGTAATATTCGATGCTTTGATCGGGCACGGTCGAAAGGGTAAGGGACGTTCGGAAGATGCCAAGGACGAATCGCGATGTATGATTTTTACGGCTTGTCTGGACGTATGTCGGCGTTTTCCGGTAACATTCCGCCCACGTGAGCAAGAAACCTTCTCCAGCCCCCCCCGCCGACCTTGAGATCAAGGATGCGCAACTCATTTTCAACCGCGTCTGGCAGGAGTTGGAAGATTCGTTCGGTATGGAGAACTTGCGTTTCCCCAAGGAGTTGATCCTGCTGGGTGGCGCACCTGGTTCGGGCAAGGGGACAAACACGGATTTCATACGCCAAGTGCGTGGGATCTCGGCTGCCCCCATCGTCGTCAGTCAATTGCTTGACTCCCCGGAGGCCAGAAAAATCAAGGCAGGAGGTGGCATGGTCGGCGATGAGGAGGTTCTGCGCTTGTTATTCCACGAACTGCTCAAACCGGAATTCCGTGACAGCGCGGTGCTGGACGGCTTTCCCCGCACGAATGTCCAGGTGGAGTGCCTGAAAATGTTGTATGACAGGATGGTGATGCTGCGGAGGATGTTTTCCGATACACCGCAGGCGCATTTTTTCCGCCAGCCGGTTTTTCACATCATGGTGTTGTTCGTGGATGAGGCGGAAAGCATTGCACGCCAACTCAAGCGGGGCAGGGAGACACTGGCCCATAATGCCGAAGTGCGCCAAGCCGGGGTGGGGGAAATCGAGGAGGAACGTGCCACCGACTTCGATCCTGAGTTGGCTCGCAACCGTTACCGGACTTTCAAGGAAAAGACCTATGATGCCCTTGTTTCGCTGAAGCAGATTTTCCACTACCATTTCATCAACGCGCAGGCTCCCATCGAGGAGGTGCGGCGCAACATCATCCGCGAGCTTGATTACCAGAGCTCGCTGGAGCTCGACCCCCGCACCTTCGACACCCTGCGACATATTCCGCTTGCGGATGAGATCGTGCTCCAAGCGCGGCAGGAACTTGTCAACCGCCTCGACAGCTACCAGGTCGAGCATCCGGAGTTGCTCCAGGATGTGGTCGATTTCGTCCAGGAAAAGATGATGCCGGTCATCAAACGTTACGCCGTCACCGGTCGCGCCACGATCAACACCGAGGACACCCTTTTCCACGACACCCTCGCCGTGGCCATGCTCATCGACATCTTCTCGGAGCGAGGCTTCCAGGCCATGGTCGATATCCACCGCCTGGAGATTCCGGAAAAGGTCGATCTCACCACCGGCGAAATCACCACCCGCCACAAGCGGGTCTATCGCATGACGGTTTTCTTCAGCGGGTCAAAGATCAGGAGGGGATAGTAGTCATATGAAATGGCGCGATCCGGTTCCTGTTTTGACTCCCGATAAGACTGGACATGGAGGCGCTGGCGAAGTATATCGAATGGTATGAATATGAATCATGCCACTGGTGTTTCGATCCGTGCGCGTCTGGGAGCCTGCGCCATGCTTGCCCTTGCAAGTTCAATGGCCGCCAAGGCCGAGACGCCTCCCGCTGCTCCTGCTGCCCTGAAGCATAAGTTCACTCTCAAGTATGGGACGGGTAGAAATGATTCGGCATCGGGAATCACTACCGATGCTGCGGGAAATGTTTATCTGGCTGGCAACACGTGGGATGCGGAACCGAGCGGTTTTCTCCGCAAGTATGCGCCGGAAGGAACTCTCCTATGGAAAAAAAACAAGCCACTGGTTTCCATTGACGGGATCGCGCTCGATAAGGGTGGGAATTCCTACATATCCGGTTCATATATCACGGCAACCACGCGCCCCCAAAGGCATTTCATCTATCTGGAGAAGCATGATGCCGAAGGCAACCTCCTGTGGGCGAAGTCTCTCAGGGCCGCACCGGCGTCCGATCCTACGCGGATGGCGGTGAATGGGGTCGCAATCGATCCCTCCGGGAACGGATCCGTACTGGTTCTCTTCGAAAGAAGCTTCTGGCCTTACCAGACGACGCAGGTATTCATAAGGAAATACAATTTAGCGGGTTCCGCCGTATGGGAAAAGCTGGTGGGCTCTTCCTCGCCTTACACAGGCAGGCCGGTCTTCGCCGTGGATGGATTCGGCCATATCCGCACGGCTGTCAACACCCACTCGCTCAATACGGATTGGAATACAAACATCAGCCATTTTGACAGGCAGGGGAACGTTCTCAACTCCATCCCGTTCCATCCCGCAGCCTCCCCCTTTGAGACCCGCGTCCATGCCATCACCACGGATCTATCGGGAAATTTCCTCGTGGCGGGCATCACAAAGGGGAACCTGGATGGTTGGAACAAAGGATTCTTTGATGCTTTTGTCCGGAAATACGACAACACCGGAACTGTGCTTTGGACAAGGCAGTTCGGAACCTCCGAGAACGACTACGCCAATGGCGTTACCGCCGACGCGGCGGGCAATGTGCATGTATCGGGATCGACATTCGGAATGCTGTCGATTGCCAACCGCGGCTCCTTCGATGCCGTAGTCCTGAATTACGGAAGCACCGGCAATCTTTTGCGCACGATGCAATTCGGCGGAGTCGGCTTTGATATAGCGAAGAGCGCCGTTTTTGGTTCCGAAGGCGACCTTTGGGTCGCTGGACACACCACCGGAAACCTCGGCGGCAGGAATCAGGGTTTGCAGGATGTCTATCTTATGAAATACAGCCTGTCTCGCTGAGGATGGTACGGCATGATCGCCGGATGCCGGTATGAACATACCCGCCGGGCGGAGTGCGGAGCGCGGATTCCAGGCGATGGCGGATATCCACCGGCTGGAGATACCGGAAAAGGTGGATCTTACGACCGGCGAGATCACCACCCGCCAAAAGAGGGTCTATCGCATACGGTTTTCTTCAGCGGCTCCAAGATTAGAAGAGGTTGATCCAATTTGCACTAGCCAGAGAAAATGCTGGCGGCTTAGAATTTCGCGTCAGGATAACATTATGAAAGCACCTATCACCGTATCCATCACGGGAGCGGCTGGCCAGATCGGCTACGCCATTCTTTTCCGCATCGCTTCCGGCTTCGTTTTTGGCGAGGATCAACCTGTCAATCTTCGCCTGATCGAAATTGAGCCGGGCTTGCCTGCGCTCAAGGGCGTGGTGATGGAGTTGGATGATTGCGCGTTTCCGCTGCTGAGGGAGGTTGTCGCCACCACGGATCTCGACGAGGGATTCAAGGGCGCCAACTGGGTGCTTTTGATCGGCTCGGTGCCGCGCAAGGCAGGGATGGAGCGCGCAGATCTGCTCGGTATCAACGGCAAGATTTTCACCGGTCAAGGCCAGGCCATCGCCCGCTCGGCGGCGAAGGATGTACGGGTTCTTGTGGTCGGAAATCCCTGCAACACGAACGCGCTGATCGCCATGAGCAACGCGGCGGGCATTCCGAACGACCGCTTTTTCGCAATGACCCGCCTCGATGAGAATCGCGCCAAGAGCCAGCTCGCGGCGAAGGCCGGCGTGCATTGCTCGGATGTCACAAATCTCTGCATCTGGGGCAACCACTCCGCCACCCAGTATCCCGATTTCACCAACGCGAAAATCAACGGGAAGCCAGTCACCGAGGTCATCACCGATCACGCTTGGTTGGAAGGCGAATTCATCAAGACCGTCCAACAGCGTGGTGCCGCAATCATCTCTGCCCGCGGTGCTTCTTCCGCCGCCTCCGCTGCGAACGCCGCGATGGACACCGTGAAAAGCCTCATCACCCCCACGCCCGATGGCGACTGGCATTCCGTCGCGATCTGCTCGGACGGCTCCTATGGCATCGCGCCCGGCATCATGGCCTCGATGCCCATCCGCACCAAGGCAGATGGATCATGGGAGATCGTGCAAGGTGTGCCCGTCAGCGGATTCTCGCAAGGCAAGATCGATGCGACGATCAACGAGTTGCTTGAGGAAAGGGATGCCGTGAAGGATTTGATCCCGTGATGATGCCTTTGGCATTGCTCAGAAATCAAACCTGGCATCACCCTTCCAGATACTTGGCAAGAGTTTCCCTAAGCGTGGTGCGTGCCCGGAAGAGCAGGGACTTCACGGAGGGGACTGAGGTTCCTAGCACCACTGCGATTTCCTCATAGGGCAGATTCTCGTAACGGCGAAGCACCACGGCGAGTCGTTGATTTTCCGGTAGGGAGCCGATGGCGGTTTCAACTGCGGAGCGCAGCTCGGTGTCGAGCAGGGTGGCATCGGGGCGGCCTGATTCATCCGCAGGATGCTGCAGATGATGATCGTCCTCGCGCTGGTCGCTTGATATGGTGCGCTTGCGGGAGCGGCGGCGGGTCTCATTATAAACGAGGTTCCTAACGATCGTGTAGAGATAAGTGGTGAACTTGCTCTCGGGCTTGTAACGCTTGGCGTGTTTCCAGACACGGATGAAGACCATCTGGGCGATATCCTCGGAATCGGTGGTGTTTCCAAGCATCCTCGTGACTGTGCCAACGACGGAGTCTTGGTGACGCTCCACGAGCTGCCGGAATGCACGGTGATCTCCCTCTGCGACACGCGCCATCAAGGAGTGGTCGAAGTCACTGTCATCCGTTGTCGTTGATTGCGTTTCCTCCATCGGATGGCTGAAAGTTGGGTTTCCGGTGAGAAACATGTGGTGTTCCAACCCCGTTGCGGATCGCATGTTGCGGAGAAATCTTGGCTTCGAAGGCGCGTTAGGGGGGATATTCGTTCAGTGCCCGGCCACATTGCGCTGCCAGAGCGGGGAGGGGGGGAGGTCGAGGGGGCGGCAAACGACGATACCGGCATGTTTGGTGTTGCCATTCACATAATCGGTGATGGGGCGGTCGATAATGGTCATGCGTCCCTTGTCGCGATCCGAGGTGGCGTGGGTGAAATAGGCTCGTCCCTTGAGCCGGATGATGAGTCCGACGTGGGAGGTATAGCCATACTTCCAGTTCGTTGTGATCGCGACGATATCGCCGTTCGCGAGATATTTTTCAGCCGCTCGGACTTTGTCTTTGGGTATGTGAAAAACGGGAAGCTTGGAAACCTGCGCCTCGATGCGACCCATGGGCTCGACGAGAGCCGGATTGCTTTTCAGATAGCGGTAACTTTTCCACTGTACGGTCATTTCGCGAATCTCGCGCTGGAGGCGAACGGCACCGGGGATGCGGGAGGTGATGTTCACGGCGTAGCCGCGGCGCTGGTTGTCGTGAAAAACTTCCTCAAGGTGATGCATGCGGGAAAGGTAGTTGCCCGTGCATTTCCCGTCCCGGTAACGTTCCAGTTCGATCATGTGCAGCATATCCTGCGGCTTGTAGGGGCCTGGCTTGAAGGCAATCAGGCGGGAGATCGCCAGCGCGTTTTCGTAAAAAGTCCAGCAATCCATTCCGAGCATGTTTACAACGGGAGACTCAATCCTGTCATCCACCTCCAGAGTGTAGTTGATGTAAGGGACTCCCGCCATTTCCCGCGCGACTCTCGCCGTGCGCTCGCCGATGGGTTGCTTGCGCCAGTTTTCCCGCTCGGCTTTTGCAATGATGGCATGGAACTTCGCCTCCCCCTTAAACACGGTGGACATCGGAAGGCGCGGAGGTGAGGGGGTGGGGACAGCAATTTGCTTGCCTGCAGACTGCACAAGGATGCGCGAGGAACCGCCCATCGCCATCGAGTCTTGCGGGGAGGAAACGCCGCAACTGGCCAATGCGAGAGCCGCAGCAAGCAGGGCGGGCGGTTTGTAGTTCATTCCTTTTCCTTATACCTGTTGGCTTGCCGAAGGAAGTCTGCAATTTCCGAAAAATTTCTGATCGACTCGTTCCACATGAACCGTAACAAACACACATTTCCAAAGCTTATGACCCACCGTCTGATTCTGTCCATACTGGCACTTGTGCCTCTAACCATCGCATCGGCACAGCCGAAAGCCCCTACGCAAAATGAGCGCATCGTCCTAATCGGCAACGGCCTCGGCGAGCGAATGGCGGATCACCCCTATCTTGAGGCGCGTCTCCAGATGTCGCATCCGGAATTGAATCTCTCCATGCGGAACATGTGCCGCCCCGGTGACACTCCGGGTTTCCGTCCACATCCCTCGCGCAAATCCCAATGGGCATTCCCTGGTGCGGAAAAATTCCACCCGCAGCATCAACGCCACGCAGGCGATGGTTTCCACCCGAGCCCCGATGAGTGGCTCACAGACATCAAGCCCGACACACTGATCGCGTTCTTCGGCTACAACGAATCCTTCGACGGGCCTGACGGCATTGCCAATTTCAAGGGCGAGCTGGATGCCTTCGTGAAACACACCCTATCGCAGTCATACAACGGCAAGGCAGCTCCGCGGCTGGTGTTGGTTTCCCCCATCGCCTTCGAAGATCTTTCAAAATCCCGCGACCTGCCCGATGGCCGCGCGGAGAATGCAAACCTCGCCCTTTACACCCAAGCGATGGCCGAGGTCGCGAAGGCTACCGGAGTCGAGTTCGTGGATGTTTACAACCCGACCCATGACCTCTACCCGATCCTTGAAAAACCCTTCACTAGCAATGGTTTCCTTCCGAACGACGAAGGATATCGCCTGCTTTCTGAAATGCTTGTGAAAGCAATTTACGGAGCTGCACCGGTGAAGACCAAGGCCGCTCCCAAAAACGTCCTCGCCGCCATCGCGGACAAGGAATGGTATTGGTTCAACGATTTCCGCATGCTCAACGGCGTTCACGTCGATGGCCGCCGCTACAACCCCTTCGGCCCGCAGAATTATCCCGACGAGAAAAAGAAGATCCGCCAGATGACCGATCTGCGTGACCAAGCCACATGGGCCTTGGTGAATGGCAAGGCCTTCGACCTCGCCGCCGCCGACAAAGCGACACACCCTCTTCCACCGGTTCCATCCAACTACCAACCCAGCGGCAAAAACGGCACCCCCGAATACAAATACGGCGAGGAAGCCGAAAAAACCATCACCACTCCCGAGGGATACCAGGCGAAGCTTTTCGCATCCGAAAAGGAATTTCCGAACCTCGCGAACCCGATGCAAATCTCGTTCGACAACAAAGGCCGCCTATGGGTCGCCACGATGCCGACTTATCCGCACTACCGCCCGGGCGATCCGAAACCCGATGACAAGCTCCTGATTTATGAGGACACCAATGGCGACGGCAAAGCCGACAAGGAAATCGTCTTTGCCGACAAGCTCCACCTACCTATCGGTTTCGAGTTCGCCCCCGGAGGTGTCTATGTCTCGCAGGAGCCGCACCTTATGTTCCTCGCGGATACGAACGGCGATGACAAAGCGGATGTCCGCGAAGTGGTGATGACCGGTTTCGATTCCCACGACACCCACCACGCGGTCGGCGCCTTCGCTGCCGATGCCTCCGGCGCGTTCATGATGTGCGAAGGCATTTTCCTACATTCGAATGTGGAAACACCCTATGGCCCGGTGCGCGGAGTTGATGGTGGATTCTACCGGTTCTGTCCGCAGAAAACCAAACTGGAGCGCACGATCCAGATGAGCATACCAAACCCATGGGGCTTCGCCTTCGATGCCTGGGGTCAGGACTTCCTCATCCACACGTCCGGCCCCACGTGGAACTGGGCTTTGCCTGTCTCGCTCAATCCCAACACCTACGGTGCGCAGGCTCCAGGCACCGCCGATCTCGTGCCGGGAGGCCAGTCCGTTCGCCCGACATCCGGCCTTGAGTTCGTATCCTCCCGCCATTTCCCCGATGAGGTTCAAGGCGATGCGTTGATTGGAAACTGCATCGGTTTCCTCGGGCTTAAACAACACTCCATCGTGGAAGACGGCACCGGCTTCAAAACCGGCTTCCGTCACGAGTTGATGAAATCATCCGACGGAAACTTCCGTCCCTGCGACTTTGAGTTCGCTCCGGATGGTTCGTTGTATGTGATTGACTGGCACAACGTCCTCATCGGCCACATGCAGCATAACGCCCGCGACCCGCTGCGCGACCACGTTCACGGCCGCATCTACCGCATCACCTATCCCTCCCGCCCGCTGGTGACACCTGCGGCAGTGGACGGCGCACCTATCGCCGCTCTTCTGGATAACCTCAAACTCCCAGAATACCGCACCCGCTACCGCAGCCGTCGCGAACTTCGTGAGCATCCTGTGGATCAGGTCATCCCCGCCGTTCAGAAATGGGTGGCTTCGCTCGACGCAAACGATCCGAACAATGCCCACCAACAGCTTGAAGCTCTGTGGGTCACATGGGGCATGAACGCGGTGGACACCGATCTTCTCCGTAAACTCATCGTCCACTCTGATCACCGCGTCCGCTGCGCTGCCGTGCGCGTGCTGCGCTACAACTTCGACAAGTTTTCCGATACCCTTGACTTGCTCAAAAAAGCGGCATCGGACGACCATGGTCGTGTGAGGCTGGAAGCGGTGATCGCCGCCACATGGTATAACAAAAGCGGCGCGTTGGAGGTAGTCAACATCGCAAAGGGCAAAGGCACGGACGGTTGGAGCCAGGCTCCGACCGAGGCAGCATCCGCCAGACTCCAAGGCAAGGAGGAGAAAAAGGAAATCGAGAATCCGCTGCCACCCATCCCTGAACATCTAACAGATGCCGAGAAGGAGGCGTTCAAAGCCGGTCACGCGGTTTATTTCCGCGACGGTCACTGCGCCACCTGCCACCAGAAGGACGGCAAGGGGCTTGATCCGGCCTTTCCGCCGCTATATGACAGCATCTTTGTTCACGGAAGTCCCGAGAGACTCATCAAACTCACCCTGCACGGCGTGATGGGTCCCTTCGAACTCCACGGAAAAAAATACGACGGCCAAGTGCCGATGACCCCTTTCGGTGGAATGCTCAATGACAAGGAAATGGCCGCCGTCCTCACCTATATCCGCAACCACTATGGGAACAAGGCCAGTGCCATCACCCCCGAACAAGTCGCGACAGTGCGCGAGTCCACAAAAACCAAGACCGGCTTCTATCAGATGGAGGAACTCCTGAAAGAGCACCCGCTGGAGAAATAAGAAGACAATGCGGGGGCGATCCTCGGTCGCCCCCCGCTTATCGGCTCATGGAAACCGTTTTTACCAAATTGATCCTTAGCTGCGGAAAACTTCCAGTGATTTGAGGTTGGTCAGTTACGGTTACAAAATTCGGAAGTCCCACTTGGAATGATGGTTTCTCATTCACAAGTGGGATTTTTTGATATTGGTAAGGGTGCCTCTGTCATTCGAGGACGCTGACATTGTTGGTGAGTCGAATCTCCCAATACAGCTAAACCCCGGCTGCCATAGCAGCCATGAAGATATCCTCACGGTAAAGCCGGGAGAGGGAGCCGCAGGATGTTTCGGGCAGGTTGCCGGCGTTGCGGAGACCCGCGAGCATCCATGATGCTTTCTCGGTGGTCGGTCGGTTGACGCTTTCCCCATGGAAGACATGAAAAGCCGGACTAGAGGTTTTGCCGATTCCATTGTAAAACTCGCCACCAAGGCTGTTGCGCAGGAGATCATCGGAAGCGCCGATGAATCCACGCTCCGATAAGATGGCGATGAGATCTTCGCGGAAGGCAGTGTCCTGACACATGCGGCAACTCTCTAACAGGGCTGCGACGAGTTTTACCGAATCGGCTTTCCTCTCCTGGATGAAATCGCCGGTTACAAGCAGGACTTTTTCCGGATGGCCGTAGGAAAGATCCACAGAGGTGGCGGGAGACCAGCCGTATCCGTCCAGAATGGAGATGGAATTGTATGGTTCGCCGACGCAGTATCCGTCGATATCGCCCGACTTGAGATGGGCGGGCATGAGGGGAGGGGGGAGGGTGATGATTTCGATATCCATGTCGGTCAGTCCGTGGCGGGTCAGCCAAGCATGGAGCAGGATGCTATGGGAGGATAGGCGATGGGTGGTAGCTAGGGTGAAAGGTCGGTTTTTTTTCCAATGTTTCGCAAGATGAGATTTCAATCCCGCTCCATCGCCTATCTCCGCATGGGGAAGGGAGGAGGAGAGAGTGATGGCGTTGCCGTGAAGGTTTAGGATAAGAGGGACTCCCACCTCGCAACGCAGATCCGTGAGTCCGAAACCGAGAGCAAAGGCAATCCCGGCGATGGATTGAGCGGCATCAAGATCACCATAGAAAAGGCTGTCGCGAACGGTGGCCCATCCCAACTCGCGAGAGAGCTTCACGTTGAGGCCATGACGCTCGAAAATACCGGTTTCCTGAGCGACCGCAAGAGGGGCGCAATCAATGAGAGGCACATATCCGAGGCGAATGGAGTGAGGCATGGCGCGCCCATAAGCGGATCGAGTGCCAATTTCTAAGCCTTGGCACAAGCGGTGCTTATTTTATTCTGCAAAGAATGATTACAGCCGCTCTATATGGAATGGATACCTGATTTGCGGCAACTCAGGGCGCTTCTCGCGGTGGCCGATGAGGGCAGCTTCACCTTGGCTGCGAAAAAGCTTTTCGTCACCCAATCCGCCGTGAGCCACTCGCTGCGGACCCTTGAGGAACAGCTTGGCTGCCGCTTGCTGGATCGTTCAGGGAAACGTGTTTCCGTGACGACAGAGGGCGCTATTTTGCTACGTCGCTCCAAGCGTGTGATTCGCGAACTCGAGGAGGCCACACGGGAGCTCGATGGACTCCGGCGCTGGGGGCAGTCCTCAATCCGGATCGGTGCTCCTCATAGCCTTTGCCATTTCATGATTCCCAGTGTGCTACGCGAGTTCCGCGATTGTTTCCCAAGGTGTGAACCGAGTGTGGAATCAGGCGAGACCGGCGCTTTTCTGGAGAAACTGAGCCTGGGAGAGCTTGATCTCGTGGTCGGCATCAAGCCGAAGCATCACAGTGGGGAAGGATATCGCCCCATGTTCACGGATCGTCTCTGCTTCGTAGTCTCGCCGTTCCACCCTTGGGCGGCGAAGGACGCGGACATTTCCGAAACTCTCGCCGCACAGCAGTTCATTATCTACGCAAAGGCTACAGACACACACCGCATGATCGAGGAGTGGATGGAGACGATGGCAGGCAAAATCAGAAAGCCATTGGTCATAGGCGACATGCAGGCGATCAAGCAAATGGCAAAGCTGGGCACGGCGGTGGGTATGGTTGCGTCATGGGTAGCCGCCCGCGAGGTGGCTGAAGGCACGCTCATCACCATGGAAATTCCGGGATCGCCTTTGCATCGGGAGTGGGGCGTGTTTCACTCTTTTGAACGTGATCCCAGCCTAGTCGAGGAATCATTCATCGGTCTTTGCGCGATGGCCTTCAGCAATATGGCGAGATGAGAAGCTGATCACCTGGAATTCGCCGTGATCTCCGGGCTTCTTGCCGACCAGTAATTCTGTCAATGACAGCAAGGTAATGCCTACCTCTCCTTGCTCCTAAAACCAACCGTTCCGCAATCTTGACGCGATCCTATGGTTTCACGAACTCCAACAAATCAGCGCGGCTTTTCACAAGATCGGGCGGATTGATGTAAAACATGTGCCCGGCATCATAATAGGTGAAGACAAACTGCCCGCGGAGATCCTCGGGAAGATCCACTTCCTGGCGGAGTGAATAGGGGACTCCCTCCGGAGGCGTGGCTAGATCAGCATGAGCGCCCATGACGAGAATGCGGAGCTTGGGGTTGTCACGCAACGCGCTGGTAAGTCGGTTGGTGAGGTTCACAATGCGGTTGTCAGAACCATAACTCCACGGACCGACTTTTCCGGTTAGAACTTCATAAGGCTGATCTTCCTTCCAGCCCAGATCGTTTCCAAGGTAGGAAAGCATGGCCGTCGAGAACGCCCCGATCGCCAGCGAATAGGAAGGGTCATACTCCGCCGAAGCGGCGTTCGGATCCGTTGTTGACCACGCCACACGCGCATCGAAACGACCGATGACCTTGCCCTCTTCACGCAACAATTCCTTGCGGAACTCAAAGGGATCGATTCTGAGACTCTTCCGAAACCATGTCTCCGCCGGGATGCCTGTGAGTGCCGAAAGCTTATTGGCGGCGGCTTCCTTCTCCTCTTTGGAGATCGTGTTGCCTTTCATCAACGCCACGCCGTAATCGCCGAACGCGTAATCCCGCGCCTCCTTCAGGATAGCTTCGCGATCGCCGCTGATTTTTTTATGGAAATGTGCTGTGGTCGCGAAAGTCGGCAGGAAAACCTGATCGGAAAGATGGCTGCCTTGGGCGCCGATGAGCGTGCGGAAATCGAGCAGAGATGAGAGCAAAATCACTCCGTTGAGGCTCATCCCGTAACGATCCTGAAGATGCTGCGCGAGGCCAGCCGCACGCACACCGCCGTAGGATTCCCCGCAGAGATATTTCGGAGAGCCCCAGCGCTTGTTCTCGGTGACCCAGATCCGGATGAAATCACCCACCGATTCGATGTCAGACTGGAGACCATGGAAATCCTTGGGATTCGCGTCTTTCTCCGCACGACTGTATCCGGTGGATACGGGATCGATGAAAACCAGGTCGCAGGCATCGAGCAGGCTCATGTCGTTGTCGATCAGGCGGGCAGGGGGTTCCACGGGTTGCGTGCCGTCACCGGGAAAATCGATCCGCTTTGGTCCGAGGATGCCGAGATGCAACCACACGGAAGACGATCCCGGCCCGCCGTTGAATGCGAACATCACCGGCCTGTCCTTGGTGTCCTCAATTCCGTCGCGCGTGTATGTGATGTGGAAAATGGAAGCTTTGGGCTTTCCCTCGTCGTCGCGCAGAATCAATTTCCCGGTCGTCGCAGTATAAGGAATGGCTTGTCCGGCGATGTTGACCTTGGATTTGATTGATACCGGCTTGGGAGCGGATTCCTCCTTCGCATCGGGCTTTTTTTCCACACCGGCGGGTTTTTCCTGAGCGGAAACCGGATGAAGCAGGGCGAGGAAAACGAGGGACAGGCGAATCGGCATTGTCATAAACAAGCGGATAATCGCCTCAAATCGTCTTTTGCAAAGAGGGAACATCAGGCATTTTTAGCGGCGGACATGCAGGAAATCGCCATCTCAACTCACATCGGCAAGGCAGCACGACCGTTCCTCAATGAAATTGCACGCCTGCGCATTTCGGTGTTCCGGGAGTTTCCTTATCTATACGAAGGCTCGCTGGAATACGAAATGGAATATCTGAATGATTATGTATCCTCGAATAACAGCCTGATAGTGCTCGCGTCACTCGGTTCTGAAATCGTCGGAGCTTCCACCGGAATCCCGCTCGGAGAAGCGGACGCGGATTTCCGCGAACCCGTCAAAGCCGCCGGATTTGATCCAGGCGAATTTTGCTATTTCGGCGAATCCGTACTGCTGCCGGAATTCCGTGGACGCGGCCTCGGCCACCGGTTTTTCAGCGAGCGAGAATCCCACGCCACGAAACTCGGTTTGCGGCGCGCCGGCTTTTTCTCGGTGATCCGTGCCGACGACCATCCACTGAAACCCATCAGCTACCGTCCGCACGACACGTTCTGGCTAAAACGTGGCTATACCCGTCAGAATGCGATCATCGCACGTTTTCCCTGGAAGCAGGTCGGAGAATCTCAAGATATCCTCCACGAACTCGTTTTCTGGCAACGTCAGCTCTCCTGATCCATTCATTGGGAATGCGAGATTCGCAACTTGTTACAATATTTGTAATCCAAAGTGAAATGAGATGATCGCCCAAGCACTGCGGATGGAAAATCCTTTGACAGACGCTTGCCGCTTGAGGAAATGGCAGCCCTGCCTCCCGTATCCACAGTGAGGATGAGCTGCGAGGCGTCCGGAATTTGCATTGAATCGGCGCGCACCATTCAGGCCGTCCGTCTTGGAATGCAGGCAGCAGACATTCAGAGGCGCGCCGCGAGAATGTATCGCAAAGTTTCCCATCGCTTCCACCCGCTAAGCAATTATACTCGAATCCATGTCAAGCGACGGCACGAACCGCAAATACTGGCAGAATCAATCTTCCGCGCTGTCACGCAGGATCAATTTCGGTTGGTTCCTGCAAACGCTTTCCGCGCCGCTGCTGATCGTATCCGCCCTCGGTGCCGTAGCAACGCTGATCGTGCGCCGTGAGTTTTCGGAAATCCCGCTGGCCGCAATCGCGATTTCGCTGGCCGCTTGCCTACTTGTCACCGCCGTCGTCGCGCTAGTTCTGGCTGCCCGTCGTTTTGAAAAGCCTGAGCAAGCGCTGGTTAGGATCGAAGCCGGAGCCGGTCTCCATTCCGCCCTTTCCGCCGCCAATGCAGGCGTTGCCCGGTGGCCCGAGCCACCATCGACTCTTCCTGACAGCTTGAGATGGCATCTTCCGAAAACCCTCGCTCCGCCCCTCGGGGCAGTCGCCCTGCTCGCCATCGGGCTGCTGGTTCCAATCAGTGCGAGACAAGCCGCGCCCCCTGCCCCGTCCAGCCAGCCTCAGGCTTGGTCTCAGATCGACTCCCAGCTCGAGCAACTCGCCGAAGATGCCATGGTCGACGAGGAATACATCGAGGAAGTCGAAAAGCGCTTGGAAGACCTTCGTGCGCAGCAGGAAGAGGAATGGTTCAGCCATGCCTCTCTGGAAGCGACCGACAGTCTTGAGGAATCCCACAATTCCAACATGGAAAAGCTCGATCGCGATCTTTCCGAGGCCGGAAACGCCCTCGAAGCACTCGCGGAAAACAGCGATAAACTCAACGCCCAGCAGAAACAGAAGCTCGCCGAGCAATTCGAACAAGCGCTTGAAGGGCTTCAGAACGGTGCGATGAAGCCGAACCCGGAACTCCTCGACCAGCTGTCCAAACTCGATCCCAACGACCTCGGAAAGCTCACCCCGGAGCAGATGAAGCAGCTTAAGGAAGGAATGGACAAGCTTAAGGATTCTTTGGAAAAATGCGCGGATTGCCAAGGAGGTCAAGGTGAAGGAGATTGGGAAGACCAGCTCCTTGGCGATGGTCAGGGCGAGGGCGCAGGCGAAGGAAATGGTTCAGACCAAGGTGAAGGAGAGGGCGAAGGCGAAGGCACCGGCTCCGGTGGTATCCAACGCGGCCCCGGCCACGATCCCAACGTCCTGCGGAACGGAAAAGACCCCCTCGACATCGGCGATCTCACCGGCCTCGATGCCGAGGATCTCTCCCGCGCTATTCCGGGCGATCTCCTCCAACTCCAAGACGGCAAGCACACCGTGGATGAATCCGCCTCCAAGTCCTCCGCCGGCGGTTCAGCCGCCGAAGGCAAAGGCGGTGACCGCGTCTGGCGCGACTCACTCGCCCCCGACGAGCAACGAGCGCTCAAGAAGTATTTCGAGTAATTTTAAAGCCATTGTTTTAAATACTTCGACGAACTCGCGCAGAATAAGAAAGATCGCATGCTTAACCGCTTCTATGCTCGGCTTTCTGACTTTTATTCTCCGCTTCATGCTGAGCGAAGCCGCTTCTGAAGAACGGTTCGATCAAATCAAAATCGGCATGACAAAGGAGCAGGTCGTAAAATTACTTGGAGTCCCGCATCATGTTCATCTCACTGACTTGAAAAGAAGCACGCTTGCTTATGGTGGGTTCACTCAATTCAAATGGTGCACCATGGAGATTATTTTGATAAGGACGAACGAGTTTCCGGTAAATTCCACGATCATTAAACGATCGATTCAATTACTTGCTGATTTTTCCATCCTTAATGATAAGCGTCCGATCTCCCACCTTCGCCAGATTCTGGTCATGCGTAACAACAATCAATGTAACATCATGTTCATCAGCGAGTTTTAGGAGAATTTCCATAATTTCCTTACTCGTATTTGAATCCAGATTTCCGGTCGGTTCATCTGCGAAAAGCACCGCTGGCTGGTTCACAATCGCCCTCGCAATGGCCACCCGCTGCTGCTCTCCACCGGACATTTCCGCCGGCAAGTGATCCGCCCGATCCTTCAGCCCTACCCGCTCCAGAGCGACCAAAGCCTCCTCCGTGCGGTTGATTCCAGCGATCGCTCCAGGCACCGCGACGTTCTCGACGGCGGTCAGTTCGGGCAGAAGGTGGTAGTTTTGGAATACGTAGCCGATGGATTGGTTCCGGAATTTCGCCTGCGCCTTCCGCCCCAGCGAGTAGAGGTCGGTGCCGGCGATATGCACGCTCCCCCGCTCCGGCCTTTCCAAGCCAGCCAGCGTGTATAGAAGGGTAGTCTTCCCCGCCCCGCTCGGACCGCATAGGAACACTTTTTCTCCCCTGGCGATGCGCAGGTCGATCCCGTGCAGCACCTCGATGGATTTTTTCCCGATCCGGTAGCTCCGGTGCAGGTCTCTTGTTTCGATCATGGCATCATTCACCGCGCCAAGATGCACCGCGGTCTGCGTTCAGGAAGCAATTTTTAGAGTTTGAAGTTTAAGGTTTAAAGTTTCGAGCCATCGGCCATACAAAAAGGCCATGACCCCACCCGTAATCCTCTTCTCCGGACAAGGCGCACAGAAAATCGGCATGGCACGCGATTGGATCGAGTCCTCAGCGACCGCCCGCGACCTCGCCCGCCAAGCCGATGAGGCGCTCGGCTATTCGCTAACCTCGATCATGTTTGAGGGCCCGGAAGAAAGCCTGACCGCCACCTCGAAGTGTCAGCCCGCCCTTTACCTCCACGGTCTGATCGGCCTAGCACTGCTGAAAGAGCGCCTGCCCAACTTCCAGCCCGCCGCCGCTGCGGGACTCTCGCTCGGCGAGTTCACCGCGCACGCCGCCGCCGGAACTTTTTCTTTTCTCGACGGGCTCAAACTCGTCTCCCAGCGCGGCACATTCATGGAGGAATCCTGCAAGGCGACGGACGGAGCCATGGCCGCCCTGATCGGCGGTGAGGAGGAAAAAATCCGCGAACTCGCCGTGGCGACCGACGTAGATGTCGCGAATCTCAATGCCCCCGGCCAAATCGTGCTGTCTGGAGCCAGCCAAAACATCGACGCCGCCGTAGCACAGGCCAAGGACTTTGGCATCCGCCGCTCGATCAAGCTCAACGTCGCCGGAGCTTACCACTCCCGCCTGATGGCCGCCGCGCAGGAACAACTCGCCGCCGAACTCGCCGGAACCGTCATTACCACGCCCACCATGCCCGTGGTCGCGAATTTCACCGCCGCACCCGTTTCCTCCGTGGACGAGATCCGCTCGACCCTCACCTCGCAGGTCACCGGCTCAGTGCGCTGGATCGAATCCATTCAACATCTCGTCGCCCAGGGCTACCATCTCTTCATCGAGATCGGCCCTGGAAAAGTTCTTGCCGGACTGGTTGCGAAAATCGCTCCCGACGCTACGGTCATTTCAGTCGAGGATCTTGCGTCACTCGAAGCCGCCGTCGAGAAACTTTCCTGATCCTCATGCTCAACCACTCTCTTCGCGACGACTTTCCGATCCTCGGGGAAACCGTCAACGGTCGCCCGCTCGTTTATCTCGACAACGCGGCGACCTCGCAGAAACCCCGCGCTGTGCTGGATGCCTCGCGGCATTACTACGAGGCGTTGAACTCGAACATCCACCGTGGGACCCACCACCTCGCCCGCGCCGCGACCTCTGCCCACGAGGCGGCTCGCGCAACGGTCGCCGCCCACATCGGCGCGACCTCTCCCGATGAGGTGATCTTCACTTCCGGCGCGACCGATGGTGTGAATCTCGTCTCCGACATCCTCTCGCTCTCCGCAGGCGACGAAATCCTGATTTCCACCCTTGAACATCACTCGAACATCGTTCCGTGGCAGATGCTCGCGGATAGAACCGGCGCGAAACTTGTCGTGATCCCTTGCGATGAAAACGGAGTTCTCGAACAAGCCGTGTTCACGAATCTCCTTTCCGAAAAGACAAAAATCCTCGCCCTCACTTGGGTTTCCAACGCCTTCGGCACGGTGAATCCCGTCCGGGAAATGACCGCCGTCGCGAAGAAACACGGAGCTACCGTCCTGATCGACGCCGCGCAGGCGATCCCGCACATGGACATCGATGTCCGCGAACTGGGTGCGGATTTCCTCGTTTTCTCGGGCCACAAGGTCTATGCCCCCACCGGCATCGGCGTGCTCTGGGGCAGGCTCGATCTCCTCAAATCCCTCCCGCCGTGGAAAGGCGGCGGGGAGATGATCAAGCAGGTCACCTTCGAGGGAACCACCTACAACGATCCCCCTTTCAAATACGAAGCCGGAACGCCGAACATCGAGGGTGCCATCGCCCTTGCCGCCGCGCTGGATTATGTGAACGCCATCGGCATGGAAGCGATCCACGATCACGAGCAGCAACTCATCGCCGCCGCCGCCGAAGCCCTTTCCGAAATCCCCGGCATCCGCCTCTACGGCCCGCCCGATCGGATCGGTGCGCTTTCCTTCGCGATCGAGGGCGTACACCATTACGATCTAGGCACGCTTATCGACCAGATGGGCGTAGCCGTCCGCACCGGCCACCATTGCTGCCAACCGCTCATGGCTCGCTTCGGAATCACCGGCACCACCCGTGCCTCCTTCGCCCTCTACAACACCATGGAGGACATCGAATCCCTAGCCGCCGCCGTAAAAAAAGCGGCTGCCATGCTGCGCTGAAATTCATGAAAATCGTCCTCGGCATTACCGGATCCATCGCCGCCTACAAGGCGGCCGATCTCGCTTCGCAACTGGTGAAGGCTGGGCATGAGGTTCATGCGGTGATGTCGCGCTCGGCCTGCGAGTTCATCACTCCCCTCACCCTCCAGACGCTCACCCGCCATCCGGTGCTGGTCTCTCTGGAAGACGAGAAGGATTCCTGGAAACCCGGCCATATCGACCTTGCCGACAGCGCCGATCTTTTGCTGATCGCCCCCGCCTCCGCGAACACCCTCGGCCTTCTCGCCAACGGTCTCGCGCCCGATCCGCTCACTTCGATCTACCTCGCTCTGCCACGGAAAACACGAGTCATCATCGCTCCCGCCATGAACGGGAAAATGTGGGATCACCCGGCCACCCAGCGCAACATCGTCCAACTCAAGGCCGACGGTTGTGACTTCGTCGGCCCGGCCAGCGGAGACCTCGCCTGCGGATACCAAGGGATCGGTCGCCTCGCCGATCTGGCGGATATCCTTGCGGTCATCTAGCGACGAATGCCCAGAGCATTCCGCACATCGGTGACAAGTGTGTCGGCATCATCGCCGCCCATCCAGTTCGCGATTTTTTCCGCGCGGTCGCCAACGATCAGTTCCACCCGTTTCATCGGGCGACCGTTGCTGCTTGCGCTTTGCGAGGCACGGATATCTGTCACTTGGCTTCGGGGAAATGATTTTTCATCGAATACGAGACCGCGCCGGTAAGTTCTGATCGCTATCTCAGCGCTGTTTCCCTCGATGCGCAGATCCTTGCGTATGCTCCGGAATGTATGGATGGATATTCCGATCCCGATGGCTGCAAACAAGCCGGACATCAGCAACCACATGATGCGGAAGCCGTTATCGAGGAGCGAAAAAATCAGCCCGACCTGGTGGCCGGCGCCTGAACCGTTATCTCGGTCTGGGCCTGGGCTTCCCTCGATGACAAACAGCCCGACGCAGAAAAACACGACACCCATCGTGGCAAAGATCAGGGAGCCAAAGATCGCGGATTTCCCCGGCCCCGGTATGGGGATAGAGAAAACGGGCTGTGGCTGGGTGAGCTTGATCGTTCCGATTCCACCCTCATGCCGCACATGGGAGGAAAATGCTCCGGTCGATTTCCCCGCTTCAATGGTTCTTTCGATATCCGCCACCAACCACGCTTTCTCGTCCTCCGAAAGCTTTGAGCCGAAGCGGAGCTTTCCATCCGCACCCTTGATTTCGATCCCATAGATCGGTTGGTAGTTCTGTTGGTAGAACTCTTTTTGGGAAACCGAGATGAGCGTGCCCGTTGAAACGGATTTCGCCTTTTCTTTGCCGAACATCTGCTTGGTGAGCGTGACCACTCCGTCCCCGACAACCACCCGGTGGCGCATGAATTTCTCCCTGAGCCCGGCATAGAACATTCCGATGCCGACCGCGTAAAAAATACCGAAAAACGGGATCAACATCCATTCCGGCATGTTTCCTTCGATCTTCCCGCCCGTGATGATGGTCATTAGAAATCCACCACTCACCAAGATCGTGATGCCCAGCCATAAGATCGCGAACAGCATGAAAAATCCGAATTTCCCCTTTGCCGGTATATGCCAGATCGCGGCGTTTTTTCCGGTGATTTCCTTTCGAATCGCCGTCCCAACGGGAGGCCGATCCGCATTCCCCGTCTTGAACCCGCCCGCACCGCTCGCAGCCCACTCGGAGACCGATGCTTTGGCTCCGCAGGCTGGGCATGTGATCAGCCCCTCCCAGCTTTCCGGCATTTGCCCCGGTTTCCCGCCGCACTCCGGGCAGCACATCGTTCCCTTGCGGAAGCTGGCGCGCGCATTGGCTTTTTCCAAACTTTCAAACACCTTGCGGAACATGCGCCAACTCACTGCACGGGTTGCAATATCTGGTCAACGATCAAAGGTATTCTGTAAGCGAGATTTCCTGAGGCAAGGCTGGTTCGGGGTAATGTTTTAGATAACGCGCGCTCCCTGCGATCAGGGAGCCATGATCCTGATGTCCGCCCGCTCCAGGGATGAGCGGGTGAGTTTCAGCAACGGCACGCTACCTCGACTATCACCGTGAACACAGAGGGTTCTCACTTTCAGAGGGACAACGGCTCCATTCACTGCCACGACGGAATGTCGGATCGCGATGCTGAGGGCTTGCGACACCGCCTCATCCATATTTTCGATCAAAGCCCTTTCTTCCGAACGCGTGCAAAGGCTCCCGTCATGCTGATAACGGCGGTCTATGAAACCTTCCGCGCAGGTGGAAAGCTTGTGTAGAGCGGCAGCCCTGGCGAGCGCTCCGTGGGGAGGACAGTATAGGATTGACTGGGGTTGCACCTCGGCGACGGCACCGACGAGAGCTTCCGCCATCGCCTCGTTTTGGTTGGATTGATTGTAGAGCGCGCCGTGCGGCTTGATGTGGTGTAGCTGAGGATGGAAACTCAGAATGCGCTCAAGCTGACGGAGGATCAGGCTGCGGATCGCTTCGTTGGTAAGAAACAGCGGTTTTCTGCCGAAATTCGCCCTATCCTCATATCCCGGATGCGCACCAATCGCGGACTTCGCATGAATGGCCATCTCGACGGCGCGCCGAATGGTCTCGTCGTCACCTGCATGTCCTCCGCAGGCGATGTTGACCGAGCTTGCGAGCGCCATCTGCGCCGCATCATGTTCGCCGCCCTCGCCGAGATCCACATTCAGGTCGATGGTTTGCATCAGGTGAGTTTCATCATCAGGCCGACGTTGAGAATAGCCAGTTCGCGTTGCAGTTCGTCCCATGCGTGTCGCGCTTCGTCCAGACTGACTTCTCGAAAATACACCTGAGTTCCGGGCCATGCGCGGGCAAGCTTGGGGATGTCCGCCGAGATGACGTGGCCGATCTGTGGGTAGCCGCCAATGGTCTGGCGCTCGCTCATCAAGACGATGGGTTGTCCGTCGGGTGGCACCTGCACGGAGCCGCAGACTACCGGTTGGGAAACCATTTCGCGAGGTTCTCTCAGGTCGAGCTTGGCTCCCTGAAGGCGCGTGCCGGTGCGGTCGGAGGTGGAGCTGATGGCATAGGGCTTTTCCCTGAACATGCGGCGGGATTCTCCAGTGAACCAATCGGCCTGAATGCCGCAGAGGTAGCGTATTTCGATCACACGGCCATCGGGTTGCGGCCAAGCCACGTGCCACTTTTCAGAAAAGGGAGCAGTGTCTGTCTTCCCTATGGATAGGACATCTCCGGCTTGCAGGGCGCGGCCTTTATGACCTCCGAGAACCGCACGCAGATCCGCCGCCCGACTCCCAAGTATTTTCGGCACTTCGATACCACCCGCCACGGCGATATATCCCCTCAGATGGCTCATGCGGTTCCGGAGATCAATCCGGTCGCCGCTTTTCACCACGTGCGGTCTGCCTGAAGACACACCAGCCCAACCGACCCATGAGACGACGGTATCGATATCGAAGCTCAGAACCGGCCCTATCATGGTGCATTCGATGACTGCGGCATCGTCAGGATTGCCAACGAGACGATTCGCGATGGTGGCCAGCACCGGATCGGCGGCCCCACCGGGTGAGACACCCAAATGCTGGTAACCCCACCTGCCGTGATCTTGAATCGAGCTTAGGACGCCTGGTTCGATGACCTGAATGCCATCAGTTACCGTTTCCAGTTCCTTTGGAGTATTTTCGGCTTCTCGGAACTCTGGAGCTTCCACGAAGCGCACTTTGTCGCCGGGTTGGAGCAGAGACGGATGCTCACGATCAGGATCAAAAAGCGCTGCATTTGTGCGACCGATCACATGCCATCCACCTTGTGACGCGAATGGATAGATTCCAGCTTGATTGCCGGCGATCGCAACTGCGCCGGCTGGAACCTTGCGAGGGCTGTGATGGCGGGGCTGATAAAGCTGTGGGTTTAGTCCGAGGAGATAGGGGAAGCCGGGTGAGAAGCCGATCGCGGCCACGGTATATTCCGTGCCGCAGTGGAGTGCAACGGCTTCAGCCTCGCTGATTTCTTTGGCATCAGCCAGTGCCCGAAGATCGGTGCCGCCGTAGGCTACCGGGATGACAACCGTGCGTGCCTGGAAAGACCGGCGTCCATCGGAATCGTCAAGTTGAAGCGAGGTAAGGTGTTTGAGCACCTTGCCTCCATCCGCAGGATGAAAATGCACGGCAATGGTTTCAAAAGAGGAAACAACATCAACGATTTCGGGAATAAGATGCATCTCCAAAATGTGTCGCAGGCGGAGGACTAGCTCCAATTTCCTTTCCAAAGACGTCCCGGAGGCCTTGAAAAGCCATGCCGAGTCTCCGAGTGCGTGCAATCCCATGTGCGCAGGATGGCAGAAACGCGGGGTGGCGCAAGGTGGGGAAACTTCAAACTCTGAACTTTAAACATCGGGGATCAGGCATGATGATTCGCGATATGAAGTTGGCGCGGCTGGGAGATGGGGCGGAAATTTTTCATACGCTGCAAGGCGAGGGTGTGAGCATGGGCGCACCTGCGGTTTTTGTCAGGTTGTCATTATGCAACCTGCACTGCGCCTGGTGCGATACAGATCATACATGGAACTTCGAAGGGACGCCATGGAAGCATGAGAAAGACGGAATCCCGGGCTACGCGAAGCATCGCAAGGAGGACGTGATCATCACGATGTCGCCGGGTGATGTCGCTGGGAGAGTGAAACGTTTCGGTTGCCGGAGAGTGGTTTTGACGGGAGGTGAGCCGCTTTTGCAGGAGTCGGAATTGCTGAAACTGATGCAAGCTTTGCGAGCCGATGGGGAGGAATGGTTTTTCGAAATCGAGACGAACGGCACGCTTTTGCCGGGATCGGAGTTTTTCTCCGCGATCGGTCAGATCAACGTTTCCCCAAAGCTGGCGAACAGCGGTATGCGCGAGGAACTGCGACTGATACCCAAAGTTCTCGAAGGATTGGCGGCGTCGGGTAAGGCATGGTTCAAGTTCGTGGTGAAGGACGAGCGGGATATCGTGGAGATCCGGTCTTTGCTGGGACGGACGGGGATCTCAGGCGAACGCGTTGTCCTCATGCCCGAGGGGCGGACGGCGGAGGCATTGGCCAAACACGCTGCTTGGCTGGCGGAGCGATGCCGGGATCTGGGGTTCCGTTTCTCAGATCGTCTTCACGTCAGACTCTGGGGCGACAGGCGTGGCGTATGAACAGGCAATTTCAAATTTCATACTTCCACTTAAGATGATGGATTTTTGATAAAGGTTCTGCGAAACTTTCCGCCCGTGATGGTGTTTTCGAGGATGTAGCAAGATGAATACGAGCGAACAGGAAGACTGGAATGAGAAAGACGCCACGTGGGAGTTGCTCGGAAAAGCCGCCCCCCGGAAGGCAGGCCAGCGTTTCGCCGACGATACTCTGCGCGCTGTCAGACTGCTTCCCGAGGCCGATCCATGGTGGCCGAAGTTACTCAGGTCTTCACCGTGGGTCGCCATGGCTACCTGCGTCGCGCTGGCCTTGGTTTTGTTGAATAATCCGGCAGATGATTTGGAAAATCCTGCTCCATCCATGCTGAATATCATTAGTGAGTCCGGCTCATCTCTAGAGTCCGAACAGTGGGGCGAGCTTGAGGCGGTCGCGGAAGAAGAAATGCTGGCCGCCGCGGCTGACCATCTGGATCGGTTCAGCGATCAGGAGTTGGTCACTTTGATTGGGTTTTGAAAGCGGAAATTGCCTGCACTGATAAAAGGTGTTTCTCGCTTACCGGACAACCGTGAACCACAGTCAATTTCTCCATTTGAGCGACAAACATCGCACTCACGCCAGCGGGATAAACCGGCAGTCCTATCGCCTTGGTTTCTGTTTTCTTCTTCAAAGTGTCGTCGAAACAACATCGTGAGATGTTTCGGACGCTGTCGGCTATTTCACCCAATCAAAAGGAAGACGCTGAGAAATCCTCCGTGCGAAACAAACCGATCGATGACTTGAAACAGTGCCTTCCCGGGCAGATATTGTCGTGGCGCAAGCTATGAAATATATCCAATGCGGCGGCGACGGGCGCACGGGGAAAAGATATAAATCGGCGCTTCACCTGCCGGTCGATCCGGCGTTTTATTCGCACATGATCGACATGCTGGTGCGCCTATACGATTTGCCGGATCGCTCGGAGCTGTACCGAGAAGTGACCGCCCAGGGCATTACTCTTCGCCGTGCCCGCGCCTTCGAGAAACACACGGTGGCGAAATTCGCGCGGGAGAATTTCTCGGAAAAATGGGCGAGCGAGATTGAGGTGGCGATGACGCGCCAGCCGGTTTCCTGCTGGATCGCCACGAAGGACAAGGCCGTCCTCGGCTTCTCATGCTATGAGACAACGCAGCGCGGTTTCTTCGGCCCCACGGGTGTGACCGAAAGCGCGCGTGGCACCGGACTGGGCAAGGCCTTGCTTTTCAAATCCCTCGAATCCCTCCGCGACATCGGCTACGCCTACGGCATCATCGGCGGCGTCGGCCCGCGCGAGTTTTACGAGAAAAACTGCGGCGCGATCGAGATCCCCGGCAGCGACCCCGGCGTTTACGGCGACATCCTTCCCTGAACTTTTTCACCGTGGCGATCAGAGAGCAAGACGACCTCCCGGAGCGCTTCGGCCCGATGACAGTGAAGGAACTGCGCCAAAGCCTGCGGCGCACGAGCTTTGTCTATCCGTTCATCTGCATCCATATCTTTGCCACCATCGCGATTTACGCGGAGTTCCAGCTCGGCACCGGAGCCCGTTCCGGCGTATCCGCCGTATTGGCATGGGATCCCGAAAAGGTGGGGCCGTTTTGGTGGGTCGCGATGACGGTCTGCGGCGTGCTTATGCCCTTGGCCGGATTTTTCCTCATGCCGCAGGAGATCGAGGAGGGAAACCACGAGTTGCTTCTGCTTACCGCGCTGAACCGCTGGCAGGTCGTTCTCGGGAAATTCCTCATGCTCTGGGGTCTGAGCGCTCTGACTTTCACCTCGCTGCTGCCCTACGTGATCATCCGCTATTTCATCGGCGGGATCGAGTGGGGCAGCGAACTCGCGGCGGCGGGTTCCGTCCTCGCCGCGACCGCCGTTGTCGGCGCGGGTTCCATCGCAGCCTCCGGCTTTCCTTCGCTGGCTGCAAAGCTCGGCGTCTTCGTCCTCTACATGTTTTCGGCTCTCGGCGGCGGCGGCGCGGGCATGATCGGCGGCGGCATGACCCTGAGCATGAGCGCAACCAACAAATGGGCGTGGCTGGGAAGCCTCTTCTACCACTTTTCCGCGATCATCGTCGTTCTCTGCTACTGCGTGCTCGGACTGCTCGTGGCGCGCTCGCGGCTGCGCCTCGCGTTGATGAACTTCGAGCTGAAACCTTCCTCCGTGCTCCTGATCATCATGGGGCTCGCGCCGTTCATCGTGGGCATGGTCGCCGCCTTCACCTGCGGCTTCGGCAGCATCGCAGGCATCCTTTTGCTCACCTATCTGGCATGGAATTCCGACCGCACTCCGAAAGCCCCCAAGTGGCTCCCCCCTCCCCCGCCAAACATACCGCCGCCGCTCACACCTTCCCCGCCAGTTCCCGCCCCACAGGCAGAAACGGCTCCCTGAGGGACTTATGGAAATCGAAGACTCCGTCAAAGTCCTCGGGCTTGTCGGATTCCTGTCTGCCGAAGACCTGCTCCTCGATGAGGTGGAATACCATGTTGCCGACATCGCGGCACTCCTTCACTCCCCACTCGTCCATCAGCGTCGCGGCCATGGGGCCGAACTGCTCAAGGGCGAGATCGCGGAATCCCTCAAGCAACTCCTTGCCGCTCACATGACGGCCTTTTCCGCCGGTTTGCTCCATCACCCTTTTCAAAGTGAAATCCAAAGAGTCTTTTAGGAAAAAATAGGCGTGCGCGTCATAACGTCCCTCGCGACGAATGATTGATGCGACGGATTCCTCAAACTGCGCAGCTTGCATGCTCTTATGTATGCCAAACCGCAGCACGCCTGCCAAGCGCTTTCCCTCGCCGCTTGCGTATGCCCGGTGTAGAATCCATCTTCGACGCGCACCATGAGAACCGCCGCGTTATTTCTAACAACCGCCCTCTGCGCCATCGCCGCGCCGACCGATTACTTCATCGCGGCAGCCGCCGCGAAGCACGGAGCCTTCGGTGAAAAGGCCGCGCGTTTCCTCGTGGAGCACATCCCGCCCTCCGACAAGGAATCGCTCTCCGCCGCTTTTCTAACAGAAAACCTCGACCTCGCAATGAAAGCGCGCGCCGACTTCGCGTGGGCGAAAGAGGTGCCGGAGGAGATTTTCCTCAACGACGTCCTGCCCTACGCCGTATTCGACGAGCCGCGCGATCCGTGGAGAGCAGACTTCCTTGCGAAGGCCGCACCGCTGGTGAAGGACGCGAAGACCGCCTCCGAAGCCGCGCAGATCCTCAACCGCGATTTTTTCAAACTGATCAACACCCACTACCACACCGAAAGGAAACGCACGAACCAATCGCCGAAGGAATCGATCAAGCAAGGCAGGGCGACCTGCACCGGCCTGTCCATCATCCTCGTCGATGCATGCCGAGCCGTCGGCATTCCCGCCCGCGCCGTCGGCACGCCTATGTGGTGGAATAAAAGCGGCAATCACACCTGGGTCGAGATCTGGGACAAGGGCTGGTTTTTCATCGGTGCGGATGAATATGACGCGAAAGGCCTGAACCGCGGCTGGTTCACCGATCATGCCTCGAAAGCTCACGCCGACGATCCGATGCACGCGATCTACGCCACCTCATGGAAACGGGACGGCGGGAATTTCCCGATGGTATGGTCGCCGAAGAGCGCATCCGTCGGCGGCGTGAACGTGACCGCGAGCTACACCGCGAAAGCCGCACCCGCCGACGTCACCATAGGTGTGCGTTTCTTCGAGGGCGACGATCGTTCTGTTAGAAAAGGCTCCCTCACCACGGAGGCTGGATTCGTCCTAGCTAATTTCGAAACGAAAGCGGGCACCGCGGATCTCAACGACACGCCCCACCTTGTCGTCACGCCGGAAAAAACTTACCGACTGCGTTTCGATATCGATGGCAATGCGATGGAAACCGCCCCCTTCAAGACCGGTGAAAAGGACATGTTCGACATCCGCGCCGTCGATCTAACAATCGTGCCTGATTTCAGCAACGAAGACGCTCCCCTTTCCGAAAACGATGCCACCCGCGCCATCGCTTTCACCTACGAAACGATGCTCGCCGAACAGAAAGAGAAACGCGCGGCGGAGCTGAAAGCCAAATCCTTCACCATGGGCGACAAGACGATGCGCTGGCTGGAGAAAACCTTCGGCGATGCCCCGGCGGACGGTCGTTCGCTGTGGATCTCCATGCACGGCGGCGGTGAGGCTCCGGAGCAGGTCAACACCCAGCAATGGCAGAACCAGATCCGGCTCTACCAACCGGAGGAAGGCATCTACATTGCGCCCCGCGCTCCCACCGACAAATGGAACATGTGGCACCAGGATCACATCGACCCGATGTTCGCTTACCTCATCGAGAGCATGGTCGCGCTGCGCGGCGTGAATCCCGACAAGGTCTATCTGATGGGCTACTCGGCGGGCGGAGACGGCGTCTGGCAGGTCGCGCCGCGCATGGCGGATCGCTACGCCGCCGCCTCGATGATGGCCGGTCATCCCAACGAGGCGCAGCTTTTCGGCCTGCGTAACCTGCCCTTCGCGATTTTCATGGGGGAAAAGGACAACGCCCACAAACGCAGCGAAGTGGCTGTCCAAAAATCCACCGAAATCGCGGAGCTCCAGAAGGCCGACCCCGAAGGCTACGTCCACCTTTCCCGCATTTACCCCGGCCTCGGGCATTGGATGAATCTCAAGGACGCGGAGGGCGTGCCGTGGATGGCAAAGTTCACCCGCAACCCCTGGCCTAAGAAAATCGTCTGGTATCAGGACGATGTGACCCACCAGCGCTTCTACTGGCTGCGTCTGCCCGAAGGTGCCGCCATAAAGGATCAGAGAATCAACGCCGAGATCAAGGGCCGCACGATACATCTGATCGGCGATGTCCCGTCCGGCACGCAGATCCTCCTTTCCGACAAGCTGATCGGCCTCGATCAAGCCATCGAAATTTCCGGGAATGAAAAAGCGCCCTTCACTGCGAAGCCTATGCGGAGCATCAAGACGATACGCGCCGCTTTGAAAGAACGCCTCGATCCGAACGGGACACCAACTGCTGTGATCGTGTGCCCCTGAAGATCAGAAATTCCACATCTTGCCCTTCTCGGCGTCCGAGAAAACCTGTGGGCTCATCAGATAGGAGTTCGGGGGATTCGGCAGCGCGGAGTCATCAAGAACCGGAAGCTTCGCACCGATCGTGGAGTCCCACGGCTTGCTGGTCGCGACACTGATCGGAGTGCCGACTTTGACCATGTCGAAAATCTTGCGGGCGGAGTTCAACGGAAGCCGGACGCAACCGTGGGTGCATGGATAGGGTTTCACAAAACCCCAATGCATTCCGTAAGCAGGGCTGTAAAACGACATCCAGTATGTCATCGGATAGCCCGCACCCGGAGAACTCGCGCGGCGGCGATGGCGCGTCTTGCCTTGGATGCGGAACTCACCTTTCGGAGTCGGACTCGCGCTGGTGCCCACGGAGCAAGGCGTGGCCAGCAGGACTTCGTCGCCTTGTGTCACATAAACACGTTGCGCTCCCGTGCTGATGTGGACTTTCACAGCTCCGGTCGGCTTCTTGACTGAAGGATCAAAGGAAAACGCGGTGCGCGCCCCCTTGGTGGGCATGGAGCATGAGCTGAAAACGAGCGCGAAAGCCGCCGTTGCGACGACGTAAGATAGCTTTTTGAAATGTTTCATCTTGGTTTGTATGGGTTCCATCATCCCTAAGATCGACGAACTGGCAATACGCAAAGCTGGAGATTTTTTTGGCACGAAGCCCCCATTCATTCCTTACGCCTTGAAAATTGTGTTTTGAAAGTTGCCCCCTAGACTACTCCCAGATGCTTGCTTTCTCAACCTGCTGGAACAACAGCCGCCACACCGACGGAGAGACGATGATCGGCGAGATCGTCGAACTGGGCTTTTCGAACATCGAGCTCTCCCACGGGATGACGGTCGCAAAAATTCCCGGGATACGCAAAGCCTTCGCGGCGGGCATGTTCAGGTGCTCCGGCGTGCACAATTATTTCCCCTCCCCCGTGGAGGTGATGATCGATGCGCCCGACGCCTACGAATACACCTCACACCGACCCTTCGACCGGAAACGGGCGATGGATATGACCTTGAAGTCGCTGGAGCTCGCCGCCGAGTTCCGTGCGCAATACCTTGTCCTACACATGGGATCGGCACCGATGAATTCCGCGAAGTTCACCAAGCCGCTGACAAAACTTGTGGCCGCCGGGGAACAGCGCACTCCCCGATACATCAAGGACAAGATCGCTTTCATCAAAAAGCGCGAGAAGCTCGCCCCACTCTACTACCACCGCGCCATCCAAGCGCTCGAGGAACTCGCTCCGAAAGCCGAGGAATACGGCGTGAAGCTCGCCGTCGAGTCGCGCTCCCGTTTCGAGGACATGCCGAACGAGCGCGAGATGCTGAAGCTCCAGGAACATTTCCGCGAAAACCCGTGGATCGGCTACTGGCACGACTTCGGCCACGTGCAGCTCAAGCACAACCTCGGCCTGCTCGACCACTGCGAATGGCTGGGTAGGATCGCGCCGAATATCATCGGCGGCCACGTCCACGATGTCCAATGGCCCGCCCGCGACCACCGCACGCCTTTCACCGGGACGCTCGATTATGATGCGCTCCTTCCTTTTTTCCCAACCGCCTGCCCGCTCATCTGGGAACTCAGCCCAACCCGCGAGGCCGAGGAAATCCGCACCGCTTTGGAGGTCTGGAAACGGAAATTCCCTGAGAGAACTTGAGTCGGTGGCATTTTCAGCCCGCTCTCCATGGTCTTTTTATTTGACCGGGCAAGGAATTCGTCCACCCTGCCCACCCATTTGAGACGCATTCTCAACAAAGACACCATGCACCGCTCTCCCTTCATCCTATTGCTCTGCTGCCTCACCGCGATGGCCCAGGAGCCGGAACCAACTGTCGCCGCCCTGCGCGAGACGATTTCCAAGATCGTGGACACGCAGACCTTGGAATCGAGGGAACGCACGGACTGGGAGGCGCGAAAAGCCGAGTTCGCCGCTCTGCTGGAATTACACCGCAAGGAAATCGCGCTGCTCGACGAGGAACTGGAAAAAGCAGGCAAATCCGCCCCCGGGCACGGTGAATCGACGGACGCCATGAAAGCGGAGATCGAGTCGCTGAAGGAAACCCGCCGCTTCGCGAAAGAGGCCGTCGCCCGCAACGTGCCGCGCGCGATCACCCTTACCCAGCGTTTCCCCGATCCGCTGAAGAAAGACTGCGAAGTGGAAATCGCCTCGCTGACCGCATGGCGCGCCGACGACGAACCCCGGGAAGCCCTCCAATCCATCCTCTCAGTCCTCGCGAAAGCCCAGCAGTTCGACCGCCGCCTGACCCGCGCCACCGAGATCCGTGATGGACGCGAGGTGGATGTCCTTTACCTAGGCCTCGCCCGAGCCTTTTACGCGGACAAGAAACAGAGTTCTGGCATCGGCGAACCCGGTGCCGATGGCTGGAAATGGACCACCAAACCGGAGATCCGCGCGGAGCTGCTCGCCGCCTTCGACACCCTCGACAAAAAGCGCCCACCCTCCATGGTGCGCCTGCCTCTGGAAATCCAATAACCTTCCCTTTCCATGCATCTCTTCCCATCCGTGTCCCTCCGTGTTTATCCGTGGTTCCTCTTCGCGATCACCCCTCTGGCCGCGCAAACCGAAGTCCCCGCAGCGCTGGAAAAGGCGAAAACCGACCTCACCGCCGCGCTCGCCGGCCTTGAGAAAACCCGCGCAGCCATCGCCGCCGAGAAACCCGCCATCGCCGCCGATTTCGCCAAAACCGAACTCGAACTCCGCGAGAAACGCCGCCTCGTCCGCATCGCACGCCTTTCCAAGGAAGACCGCGCCGAGGAACTGCGCCAGCTCCGCACTGACCTCGCCGCCCGCCGCCAGGACGCTACCTACCTAGCCGGATTGCTGAAAGATCACGCGCTGAAAACCACCACGATTTCGACTCCCGGAGCCGCGCCCCTTGAAATCTCACCGGAAATCATCGCCGCAAACCCCGACGCGCCCGCCGACGCTCTCGCAGGTCGCTTGCCCATCCTCGACGCCGCCCTTGACCGCCTCGATGCCTTGCTCGGCGGCTCCACCGCGCCCGGAAAAGCCTCCGATCCCGAGGGAAATATCCGCGATGGCACCCTCGCCGCGCTCGGTCCCATTTCCTATTTCCTCTCGGAGGACAAAACCGTGGGCGGTGACATCATCGCCTCCGCGCCGGGCGAAATCCCCCATTACGTCCCCGGCCCCGCCAACGAAATCGCCACACTCTTCGCCGGAAAAGAGAGCACCCTCCCCCTCGATCCCACTGGCGGCAATGCCCGCGCGATGGACGAGATCGACGGCGGCTTCATGGACATGATCCGCAAAGGCGGACTCTGGGTCTGGCCCATCATGTTCCTCGCGCTCATTTCGCTCGTCTTCGGTCTCATCAAGCTCGCCCGCTTCTCCCGTTTCCGCGAACCCACCGACGCCTGGGTCTCCGCGATCCTCGCCGCCCTCCGCACCGGCGATCGCGAGAAAGCATCCTCCATCGCAGCCGGACAGATTCACCCCGCCGGAGCCGTCATGCAGCGCCTCGTGGCCGTCTCGGAAAACAGCGCGGATCTCGTCGAGGAAACGCTCTACGAACAGCTCATGGCCGTGCAGTCGAAGGCTTCCTCCCTCCTTCCCGTGATCGCGATCACAGCCGCGACATCGCCATTGCTCGGACTGCTCGGCACGGTTTCCGGCATGATCGCGACCTTCAATCTCATCACCCTCTTCGGCTCCGGCGATCCCAAACCACTCGCCGGCGGCATTTCCGAAGCGCTCATCACCACGCTCTTCGGACTCGTCGTCGCGATCCCCGCGCTCATCCTCCACGCGTTCCTATCCCGCCGCGCCCAAGGCATCGTGCAGACCACCGAGCGGATGGGACTTTCCTTCGTCAACGGACTCCGCGCGAAATGATCCACGCCATCCAACTCACCTTGCGCGAAGGCGGCCTCACCCTCTACGCGCTGCTCGCCTTAGCCATCGCGATCTACGCGATCCTCTTCGGCGCATGGCGGCATCTCACATCCGCACAAAAGTCCATCGCCTCCAAAAAATGGCTCACCGCCACCACCGTAGGCAAAGCCCTGCCATGGGAAAGGAAAGCGCCCGATCCCCGCGAGTTGCAGCGATCCTTCGCCAGCTTCGAACTCGACGAAATGGCATGGATCGAGCGCCGCATCCCTTTCCTCGCCGTCCTCATCACCTCCGCGCCGCTGCTTGGCCTGCTTGGCACCGTAGCGGGTATGCTTGTAACCTTCTCCGGCATGGCTGCGGGCAACGAAGCCCCCATCGACACGATCTCCACCGGCATATCCAAAGCCCTCGTCACCACCCAGGCCGGCCTCGTCATCGCCATCCCAGCCGCCTTCCTCCTCGCCCTCCTCAAACGCCAGTCCGAGACCACCCACCTGAAACTCCAAGCCCAGCTCCACGAACGCCTCGCGGGAAACATTAAACTCTAAATTTTAAACCTGAAGTTTCAGAGCCAATACTCAATAACCAATCTCTTTCCCCATGCGTCGCTTCCGCCACAGCACCAGCTCCGAGACATCGGAGAGCATCGACATCTCGCCTCTCATCGATGTCGTCTTCCTGCTGCTCATTTTCTTCATCGTCACCACGGTGTTCGTGAAGGAAACCGGCGTGGAGATTTCCAAACCCCGCGCCGCCTCCTCCGAAGACCTGGAGCGCCAGTCCATCCTCATCGCCGTCACCAACGAAGGCCGCGTCTGGCATGGCGGTCGTGAGATCGGGCAGGATGGGGTTCGCGCCGTCGTCGCCGCGCTGCTTGAGGAAACCCCGGAAACCCCCGTCATCATCCGCGCCGACGCCACCACCCCCACCCAGTCCACCGTCTCCGTCATCGACTCCGCGAAACTCGCCGGAGCCGAATCCGTATCACTAGCCACCGAGCGGTAAACTATAAATTTCAAACTTTAAACCCTAAGAAGACGGCTCCGCGCTCCAACCATTTCACTTCTAAGCATTCCATTCTATTGTAACAACCCATGCCTCTTCCTTGAGGTTTAAAATTTTAAGTTTGAAGTTTAAATCCACCATCATCGGCCTCGCCGCCTCCGCGCTCCTGCTTGCGGTGCTGGGCTTCGCGCGGATTTTCGTGGTCTCCGCGAAGGTTCCCGATCTCGCAATCCGGGAAATCGAAATCGTAACCTTCGAGCCGCCTCCCCCACCCCCGCCACCGGAAGAACCACCCCCCGACGCGCCTCCTCCGCCACCAACACTCACGAACCTCTCCACCCTCCCCGATCCGTCACGGGTGCCCGTTCCGCAGGCCGATATCCCGATGGATATCACCCTACCGGTGGAAAATTTCCACACCGACCTAGCCCCCGCCCCGCTTCCCGAAGCACCCACACCGCCCAATCCCGTGCGAGTGGAGCATAAAAAGCAGTTTTTCAAAAAGGAGCAGAACTACAAACCAACCCCGCCCGTCGCGAAGTCCCACTACAACTCTAATGAACTCGATGGCATACCGCGCCTATTACGCCAAGGATCATTCGTTTTTCCCTCCAGTCTCGCACGCCAAGGGATCTCAAGCGGCACGGTTGTCCTCGAAGTCGAACTCTCAACTGCCGGAGCGGTTAGTGTTCGTCGTGTCGTTTCCTCCACCCACCCGGATTTCGTAGCACCAGCTCGTCGCGTCGCAGCTGGATCACGTTTCACCGCACCCAAGCGCAAAGGCCAACCCGTTAAGGCAATCATGACGTGGCCTCTCACCTTGAAAAAATAATCGTCCCCTGAAGTTATTCGTCATGACTCACCAATCTTCCATCCGCGTCCATCTGCGTTCATCTGCGGTTCTCTTCTTCTCATTCACAACCTTCGCCTTCTCCGCCGAGCCCCTCCCCCTTTCCACCGCGTATTGGAAAGATCCGGCGTTCCTGAAATCCTTCAACGGCTCCTACCGCATCGAGGCGCGCATCGAGCCGAGCGTCACCACCGAGGAGCGCGGGTTGCTTGTCGAGGTGCAGAAACTGATGGCCGCCGGCAACCGCGCGGGCGCTTTGGAAAAAATCCGTTCCAGCCCGCTCACGGAAAAATCCCCCGCCCTCACCTTCAACCTCGCGAATCTCCTTTTCGAAACCGGCGACAACGCGAAAGCCATCGCCGCCTACGAATCCGCGCTCAAGGAATACCCGTCCTTCCGCCGCGCCCACCGCAACCTCGCGCTCGCCCTCGTCCGCGACAACAAGCTTCCCGAAGCCCTCGATCACCTCACCGAAGCCATCCGCCTCGGCGATGCCGAAGGCTCCACTTACGGCCTGCTCGGCTATTGCCGCCTCGCCCGCAAAGAGTTTGCAAGCGCCCTGCAAGCCTACCGCATCGCGCAGGTCACCGAGCCGAATGTCGCCGAGTGGAAAGCGGGAGTCGCCCAGTGCCTGCAGGAAACCGGTGCCAAAGAGGAAGCCGTCGCGCTCCTCGACGAGGTCATCGCCCTCCGTCCGCTCGAAGCCTCCTACGCCGTCCTTCTCGCCAACATCCATCTCGACCTCGACCACCCCGACTCCGCCACGAAAGCCCTCGAACTCCCCTACCGCCTCGGCGTCCTCCCGCCAGATCCCACCCTGATGCTCGCCGATCTCCACCTCCGTGCCGATCGATCGGACGCTGCGAAAGCCGCCACCGAGAAAGCGTTCTCGTCGGAAACAAAACCGACCACTGGCGCGATCCTCCGACTCATCGCCACCGCCTCTTCCCAGGGCGATTGGCCTTTCGCGAAAGACCTCCTCGCCAAAGCGGAAAAAACAGAACCCTCCCGCGCCATGAACCTCGCGAAGGCGCGCTACCTCATCGATTCCGAGGAAGACCCCGCCGCCGGAACGAAGCTGTTGGAGAAACTCGTTTCCGAAGACCCCACCGACGGCACCGCCCTTCTCGCCCTGGCGAAACACCACGCCGACACCGGCCAACCCGGATCCGCTGAACTCCTGTTGGAGCGCGCCACCGCCGATCCCACCAGCGCCTACGAAGCCCACGTCGAACTCGTCCGTCTCCTCGTCGCCCAATCCCGCTACGCCGAAGCCCTGAATTCCACCGACGCCGCCCTCGCCCTCAATCCCACGGAACAGCTCAAAACCTACCGCAAATCCCTGGCCGCGACCGCCTCCGCCGCCGAGTGACCATGAAACCTTTCCTCCTCCTCATCGCCTTCGCTACGATCTGCCACGCCGTTCCCGCAGAAGGCCTTCTGTTAGACCTCAACGCCGCGAAAGGCCTCACCCTGGAGGATGGCGAAAAGGTATCCGTCTGGGAAAACCAGGCACCCACCGCGAAAGCGAAACTCTTCGTGAAACAGGACGAGGGCCGGAAGGAAAAAGGCAGCGGCCGTCCGACCTTGCGCCCCGCGATCCCCGAACTCAACGGCAAGCCCGCCCTCGTTTTCCGCAGGCAGGAACTCGTCTGCATGGACGAGGACACCTTCGACGGCCTTACCACCGGCAAAGGCCACACCTGGCTCGCCGTCATCTCCGTTTTCCCCCAGCAGGACGGACTCAAGGACGTGAATTCCTTTTTCGGAAACCTCCGCAACGGCGCGAAATACGAAGGCGTCTGGGGCTGTGTGAACGACGACAACACCCTCTGGTATGGTGTACGCAACGGCCTCACCTTCGGGCGCTTCGATGAAAACAATCCACAGCTCCTCGGCCCCGTTTTGGAAAAGGGTAAATTCCATCTCATCGGCGGGCGCATGGCGGCAGGCAAGGGGAAAGTAAAACTCGAACTCTTCGCGGGCAGCCCAAATCCGGTCGCGACCGCCGAGGTGCCGGTGGCGGCAAATTCGAATCCGTCGAAAATGGCCATCGGCCAAGAACGCAACGCCATCGAACATCCGGGCCACGAATCCTTTGACGGCGAAATCGCCCGCTTCCTGATCTGGGAACGCCCTCTCACCGACGGGGAACTTACCGCCGCAATGCAATCACTGGAAAGACAGCTTCTGAAGTGACTCGAACACCACCCCGCAAAAAGTCACTGCCGAGGACTTTTTCCTGATCGTCGTGCATCACGCCCTGAATACAAACGCTGATTTTTGCCGAGTTGAAAGTTGCCAACACCGCCCACCCGCACCTAGTTTCCCCCTCCCAACGCAGAACCTTTATGAATATTGTCGTCGAAAAACAGCCAAAATGCATCGCAACACTCAACGTGGAGGTCCCTGCGGCAGATGTCGCAGCCAAGCGTGAAAAGATCGCTTCCACCTACGCCTCACAGGCGAAAATCGCCGGCTTCCGCCCCGGCAAGGCACCCAAGGCGGTCATCCAGAAGCGCTTCGGGAAACAGATTTCCGAGGAACTCACCGAAGCACTTTTCAACGAAGCCTGCGATCAAGCACTGGACAAAGAAAATCTCAAGGTGCTCGATTTCGGATTTCCCGATAATCTCAACGAGCGTCCGGACGGCTCGATCGCTTTCGAAACCAAGCTGATCCTCGCTCCCGAAATCACCTTGCCGGAATACAAAGGCATCGAGGTGAAAGCTCCCTCCGCCGAAATCACCGATGCGGAACTCGACGTGCAACTCCAGAATCTCCGTGAACGTCTCGCCGAGTTCGAAGACGTCACCGGACGTGCCCTCCAAGACGATGACATCGCCATCGTAGATTTCACCACCACGCTCGACGGCCATCCGCTCACCGACGCCATCGGCGAAAAAGGCCAATACCTCGCCAAGCGCGAGAACCACTGGCTGCCTGTCAAAGAAGGCGCTTTCCTGCCTGGCTACGCCATGCAGCTCGCAGGTATGAACGAGTCCGACGAAAAGGCGGTCGCCATCACCCTCGGCGAGGATTTCCCCTTCGAGGAACTTCGCGGCAAGGAAATCACCCTCCAGACCACCCTCCGCGGCATCAAAGCCAGCAAGCTCCCTGAACTGAACGACGAATTCGCCGCAAAACTCCTCCCGGGCAAAACCCTCGACGAACTCAAGGATATCATCCGCGGCAACATGGCCGGGGAGAAGGAAAAGCAAATCGGTGAGTTCAAGGTGAACCAGATCGTCGAGCACCTCAACAAAGTCTCCAGCTTCGAGCTTCCCGAGGAGATCGTCATGCGCGAGACACAAAGCCAGGCCGACAGCCTCGTTGCGGAAGGCAGCAAACAGGGCGCTTCCGAGGAGGAAATGATGCAGCGCCAAGAGGAAATCTTCTCCGTCGCCACGCAGCGCGCCGTGACGAATCTCCGCACCAATTTCCTGCTCAGCGAAATTGCCACCGCCGAAAAGATCACCGTCCCCGACGCGGATCTGCTTGCCCACATTTCCCGGATCGCGGAGTCCCGCAAGGAACCGATCAAGAAAGTCATCAAGGATCTCCAGCGCACCCGCCGAATCCAGCCAATCCGCAACTCGCTCCTCATCGGTCGCACGATTGACTTCCTCGTGGAGCACGCGAAAGTCACGGAAGTCTCCGTTGAGGAACTCGAAGCAACACCCGTCGAAAACGCATGAACCTTTTCCCACCATCCAACAGCACCTCCCCGCAGGCTCCGCAAAACAGCTACTACGTCCCCATCGTCATCGAGTCCGATGGCCGCGGCGAACGCTCGTTCGACATCTACTCGCGCCTCCTCAAGGATCGCATCATCTTCATCACGACCCCCATCGATGACGGCGTGGCGGCTTCGGTTATCGCACAGCTCCTTTTCCTCCAGATGCAGGATCCGAAAAAGGACATCCACATTTATATCAACTCCCCCGGCGGCTCCGTCACCGCAGGTCTCGCGATGTATGACACCATGCAGTTCCTCACCTGCGATGTGAACACCTACTGCATCGGCATCGCCGCTTCCATGGGTTCCGTCCTGCTCACCGCCGGAACCAAAGGCAAGCGCTACTGTCTGCCGAATTCGCACGTGATGATCCACCAAGTCTCCGGTGGAGCACAGGGCACCGCATCCGATGTCGAGCGCACCATCGGCTTCATGTTCAACCTCAAGAAACGCCTCAACGGCATCCTCGCCAAGCACACCGGCAAGACCGTAGAGGAAGTCGAGCACGACTCCGACCGCGACAACTACATGACCGCCGAGCAATCCGTCGCCTACGGCCTCGTCGATAAAGTCCTGGAATCCCGCAAACAACTCCCCGACGCGATCCAGGAGAAACTCGCCGAGTAGCATTTTCTTCATTTAGAATTTAAAATTTAAAGTTTAGAGTTTCCCACCAATGGCTCGCGCATCCAATCTCACCATGTGTTCTTTCTGCGGAAAGAGCCACTCCGAGGTAAAGAAACTCATCGCCGGGCCCGGTGTCTACATCTGTAACGAATGCGTGGATGTCTGCTCGAACATCCTCGCGAAGGAGTTGAACCCGCCTGAATCCAACGGGAAAAAAGGCAAGCGCAAATCCACGCATACACGTGAGGAAATCCCCACTCCCGCCGAACTCCTCCACGAACTCGACCAATACGTAATCGGCCAGGAGGTGGCGAAAAAAGTCCTCTCCGTAGCCGTTTACAACCACTACCTCCGCCTGAACCAGGACAACCTGGGCGTTTCCTCCGAGTTCAAGGATGTGGAGATCGAGAAATCCAACGTCCTTCTGCTGGGATCCACCGGCTCCGGGAAAACCCTCCTCGCCCGCACCCTCGCGCGCGTGCTCGATGTGCCTTTCTGCATTGTCGATGCCACCACGCTCACGGAGGCCGGCTACGTCGGCGAGGACGTGGAAAACATCATCCTGCGCCTGTTACAGGCCGCCGAATTCGATGTCGAGCGAGCCGAGCGCGGCATCATCTATGTCGATGAGATCGACAAGATCGGGCGCAAGACCGAGAACGTTTCCATCACCCGTGACGTATCCGGCGAGGGCGTCCAGCAGGCACTCCTGAAAATCCTCGAAGGCACTGTCTGCAATGTCCCCCCACAAGGTGGTCGCAAGCATCCCCAACAGGAATACATCCAGGTCAACACCGAGAAAATCCTCTTCGTGTGCGGCGGCGCGTTCGTCGGCTTGGAAGAGATCGTGAAACGCCGCCTCGGCAGCAAAACCCTGGGCTTCCACTCCGATAACCAGACCCATAACGACTTCGATGAGAAGACCTCGAAGATCCTGGAGAAAGTCCTTCCGGAAGACCTCCTCCACTTCGGCCTGATCCCGGAATTCATCGGACGCCTCCCCGTGATCACCGCCCTGCGCAAACTCACCGAGGACGAGCTCGTCCGCATTCTCACCGAGCCGAAAAACGCCTTGGTGAAGCAATACTCGAAGCAGCTCGCCCTCAACAACGTGAAGCTCCGCATCACCCGCGACGCCCTCCGCGCCATCGCCAAACAGGCCGTGGATCGCGGCACCGGCGCCCGCGCGCTCCGCTCCATCTTCGAAAAACTGATGCTCGACATCATGTTCGACGTGCCATCACGCGGCGATATCGAGGGCGTTTCAATCAACCGCCACGTGGTCGAGGGAACGAAGTCCCCTTCCCTCCGCCGCCGCAAGCCGGATGCGGACGCGGACGCGGCTTAGAAATGGTATGGGGCGGCGGATCGAAATCCGCCGATGATCATGGGAGGCGATGCTGGGTGAATTCGCTCATATCATCTCTATCCCAAGGGCACGGCAGCTGAAGGCTGCCGCTCATTACGCTTCCGGATGTGCTCCTCTCAATCTTTCTTCTTAAGCAGCGGGAAAAGCACCACGTCACGGATTGTGGGAGCGCCGGTGAGCATCATGACGAGGCGGTCGATGCCGATACCGATCCCCCCGGCGGGCGGCATGCCGTGCTCGAGGGTTTCGATGAAATCGTAATCGACTTTCTGCTCCTCCTCGCCGCCTGCCTGGTGCTCGAGGCGCTCGCGCTGGAGGTCGGGGTCGTTCAGTTCGGAGTATCCCGGCGAGATTTCCTGGCCGTTGATGATGAGTTCGTAAACCTCCACCGTCTTACCGCCGGGCGTGACTTTCGCCAGCGGAACCAGCTCGCTGGCGACGCGCGTGACGAAGCAGGGATCGAAGGTGTGTTCCTCGACCTTTTTCTCAAAGACCTGTTGGATGACCTCGAAGTCCTCCATATTCTCGGAAAGCTGCACACCGAGTTCCTCGCATTTCGCGCGGCGCTGCTCCGGGGTGATGTCGAAGAAGTCAGCGCCAGCAGCGCCCTTGATGAGGTCGTGGTAGTTGGCGCGTTTCCATGGGCGGGAGAGGTCGATGGTGCGCGTCACTTCGCCGTCCTCGTTCTTGTGCTCGATCTTGAGACCTCCGCAGAATTTCTCGGCGAGGTGACAGGTCATTTCCTCGACCATGTTGGCCATTTCCTCGAAATCGGAGAACGCCCAATACGCTTCAAGCATGGTGAACTCCGGATTGTGGCGACGCGAAATGCCTTCGTTACGGAAGTTGCGGTTCAGTTCGAAAACCTTGGTAAAGCCGCCGACGAGAAGGCGCTTGAGGAAAAGCTCCGGCGCGATGCGCAGGGTCAGCGGCATGCCTAGGGCGTTGTGGTGTGTTTCGAAAGGGCGTGCCGCCGCACCGCCAGCCACGGATTGCAGCATCGGTGTTTCGACCTCGAGGAAATCGCGCTGGTGAAGGAAGCTGCGGATTTCCGCGATCATCTTCGAGCGCGTGATGAACAGAGCGGCGCTGTCCGGATTGCCGATGAGGTCGAGGTGGCGCTTACGGTATTTCGTTTCACGGTCGGAAAGTCCGTGGAACTTGTCCGGCATCGGGCGCAGGGACTTGGAAAGGACGGTGAAGGACTCGACCTTGATCGTAGGTTCGCCGGTGCGGGTGGTGAAGGTTTCGCCTGTCACGCCCACCCAGTCGCCGCGATCGAGGCACTTCCAGATCGCGGTCTGCGTCTCATCCAGCTCCTTCATGCCGAGGTAGCACTGGATCGCGCCGTGGGCGTCGCCGATGCTGAAAAAGACGGATTTACCCATGTCGCGGAGCGCGATGATACGGCCTGCTGTGGTGGCCTTTATCCCGTCGGCGAAGTCGGCTTTCAGATCTGATGGGGTTACCGTGGTCTCAAAACGAGAACCGAATGGATCTACCCCGAGGGCGCGCAGCTTGGAGAGCTTCTCGCGGCGGACAGCGATCAGTTCTGCTTCCGTGGACTGGGGTTGGGTGGATGTTTCGCTCATGCGGGGACAGCGGTAATGGACGGGGCGGTGCGGGGCAAGCACATCGTGGAACAATTCGGAGGCTGCTGATTACTAGGAAATATAAAGTATCAACTCCATGCAGCTTATTAGCATATGTATTTTATCTCATCATCTATGATGTTTGAAAATACGTTGCTAATAAGTCTTGTTAGAGGTTTTGCAAAGTGGTTCATGCTTGTGGGTTATGAATCAGCCCCCATTCATTGTCTTCGCTTCCGTTGATGCGGTGCGTCCGGTTTTCATGATTGTGATGGGCGTTTTTCTATTGGTCGTCGCATGGCGTATGTCCAGGGATACAGAGGGCTGGACAGCGAGATTGATGATGGCGGGCGCGATGATGCTCAGCTTTGGATATTCGATCTTGGTTCCCATGTATGAGGCGGGGAAAATCGAAAAATTTTATCCCGGTGCCCATCTCCATGATCCCTCCGTGGCGCTCGCTTGGCACGCTGTGAAGCTGGTGGTAATGAACGCAGGCTGGCTTGTTTTCGGACTCGGCCTCGGACTGCATTCCGGCCTCCTTCGCATGCCCTACGCCTTCAAAACACTAAGAACCCGCACCCATTCCGCACATGAATCCATTGCTTGATGCCATTGTTACAAACGGCCTGATCTTTGACGCGTTGGGCGTCATCGGCCTCGGGATTCTCGCGCTCGCTGCGTTGCGCCTTGTGAAAAATGATAAATCATGGGGCGGATCGATGATGGGCTACGGAGCGGTCGCGCTACTGTTGGCTCGACTCCACATTCTCACCGCCCCGCATTACGTGGACAACGATTTCCTCCATGCCATCGGGCCATTGGGTATCGCAATGATCGAGGGACTGCCGCCTCTGCTCCTTACCTTCGGTCTTGCCGGGGTCGTTTGGGGGCTTTGGGGGCACGAGAAATGGCTCAAGGAAAGCTGAACCGGCGAATTGCAGATCCGCGGCACGCGGTGCTTGCGGGGCGGGATTCCGGCGGATAGTTGTTTCCCATGTTGGATGAGATTCGCGCTTTGCTGGTATTGCAGGACAGGGACAGGCGTTTGATCGCCTTGAGAAAAGAGTTGGCAAAACTGCCGCAAGATGAGGCGCGGGCGAAGTCGAAGCTGGCCGGTGACGCCGCCGCTGTAAAAAAGGCACACGACGAATTCCTCGCCGCAGAACTCGCGGTAAAGAAAATCGAGATGGATGCAGAGACTCGGCGGACTACCATCAAGCGGCTGAAAAACCAACAGTTCGAGACCAAGAAAAACGAGGAGTTCAACGCGCTGGGCCACGAGGTTACCCGTTACGAAAAGGAACTCGACGAATTCGAGACGCGCGAACTGGAGGCGATGGAGTCCGTGGATTCGTTCCGCAAAATATACAAAGAAGCCGAGGCGACCCTCGCGAAAACCCAGAAGGTGGTGGATGAGGATCTGGCCACGATCAAGCAGCGCCACGGCAACCTTGAGGCGCAGGCCGCCGAGGTTCAGGCAGAGCGCGACAAGCTCGTGAAGGAGTGCCCGGACGATCACCTGCCGCTTTATGAAAAACTCATGAAATCCAAGGACGGCATGGCCATCGCCTCTCTCCGCGAAGGCAAATGCACCGGCTGCCACATGAAGGTGATCGCCTCCACCGGCATTGCGGTTCAGACGGGAAAAGAGGTCACGCAATGCGAAAACTGCGGGCGCATCCTTGCCATGGATGAATGACACCCGGGAACTCGAAGGCGATGTGCTAAAGGGAGTTTCACGCTCCTTTTTCCTGAGTCTCCGCATCCTGCCGCACCTGATGCGGAGACCGGCAGGCGTCGCCTATCTGTTGGCAAGGGCGAGCGATACCATCGCCGATTCAGCGACTATTCCTTCCGCGGAGCGAGTGGCATTCCTCGATGTCTTCGCGCAGCAGATCGAAGACCTGGCAGAAGCTGCAGAGTGGCCAAAGCGCCTGATAGAAGGCACCCCCGACCCGAAGGAAAAGCGCCTGCTAGAAAACCATGTCCGCATCCTCGACGCCCTTCGCGGAATCGCACCAGCCTCCCTAGCACTGATCCGCGAGGTTCTCGCCACCATCATCGGCGGCCAGAAACTCGATCTGGAGCGTTTCGGAAATGCTTCATCGCAAAACATCATCGCCTTGCCGGATGATGCCGCGCTGTATGATTACACATGGCGGGTCGCCGGTTGCGTCGGGGAGTTTTGGACGAAGCTAGGCTATGCCACACTCCGCGATGGCTTTTCCAAAGCTCCGCCGCAGGAATTGCTCAAGCTAGCCTCTGAGTATGGCAGCGGGCTGCAGTTGGTAAACATCCTCCGCGATCTCCCCGCCGATCTCCGTGCCGGGCGTTCTTACCTGCCCGTCTCTGATCCTCTCGACGAAACCAAGCTCATGGCCGCTTTTTCAAATTGGCGGGAAATCGCAGTCCAGCGGGTCAGCAAGGGAATGATTTATCAACAAAGCCTCCGCTCGAAACGACTCCGCGTAGCCAGCTCCCTGCCCGCTTTGATCGGAAGCGAAACACTCGCGATGTTGAAAAACACCACTCTTCGTGATTTGGAAAAGAGAATACGCGTCCCTAGAAAACGCGTCTATTCCCTTCTCCTCGGCGCGATTTTGCGAAGTTGAGATTGTCCGTTTTTGTCCGTTTGCATGGTTTTTTATCCAAGTTGTTTGACAAGACGGGCGTGAGACGGGAAAAACTTCTCCACCTCATGAGCACATTAAAACTCCACAACGCAATGTGGCCCGGACTTGTCGGCAAAGAACCCGGCACCGACCACCCACCGATCTCCCTCGAGCACATGCTCGATCTCACTGTCGCCGCCGATGTGAACGGTCGTAAATACGACGGCGTGGATCTCTTCATCTTCCACCCGCATACTGATCCGGACGCGTCCGATGACGAGATCAAGAAAATGGCGGATCTCATCGCCTCAAAAGGTCTTTCCGTAGGCTCGCTCGTTGCGCCTGTCTGGCCGGGAACAGTCGGCGGCTCCGCATTCGGCTCCGATGAGGATCGCAAGAATTTCGTGCTGGCGGTTGAGAAGACCTGCCGCATCGCAAAAATCTTCAACGAACATGGTGTCCGCAAATCGGGAATCATTCGGGTCGATACGGCGGGCGGCACCGCTGATTTCGCGAAGGACATCGCGGGCAACACCGCGAAGGTAGCCCAGACCTTCCGCGAGGCTGGCAAAGTCGCCGAGCAGTTCGGCGAGCGCATCGCCGCCGAAGGGGAAATCTGCTGGGGTGGTTTCCACTCATGGAAAGCCGCCGTCGCGACGCTCGAAGCCACCGCCATGCCCGGCGTCGTCGGTTTCCAGGCGGATCTCGCCCATACCTACCTCTACCTCATGGGCTACAACGCCCCCGAGGCCGCCCTCCTCAAGGAAGGCTACACGGACGCCGAATTCTGGGACGCTTACAAGATCATGACCGACGCCCTCCGCCCCTGGACGCTCGATTTCCACGTCGCACAGAACGACGGCTCCGTCCACGGCACCGGCTCCCACGACAAAACCGGACGCCACTGCCCGGCAGACGACCCGAACGGCAAGCTCGACATCGCGAAATGCTCCACCTACTGGCTGCAAGGCGCCGAAGAACGTGGTATCAAGCACATCTGTTGGGATGGCTGTATGTTCGACAATTCCGTCCTCGAAAGCCCGTCCACATGGAACGCGATCCTCAAAGCGATGGTCGATGTCGACAACGCACTCTGAATCACAAACCCCCAATTCAAACAAAATATGTCCAAGAAAGAAATTCGCATCGGTCTCATTGGCTACGGCTTCATGGGTCGCACCCACTCGAACGCTTACTCGCAGCTCAGCCACTTTTTCGACACCCAGCACTATCCAGTCCGTCAGGCCGTCTGCGGCCGTGACGAAGCCAAAGTCAAAGCTTTCGCTGAAAAATGGGGCTACGCCTCCTACGAAACCGATTGGCGCGAACTGGTGAAACGCGAGGACATCGACGCGATCGATATCTGCACCCCCAACGATTCCCACGCCGAGATCGCCCTCGAGTGCATCAAGCACGGCAAGATGATCCTCTGCGAAAAACCCCTCGCCCTCAACGGCGAACAGGGTGAAAAGATGGTCGATGCCGTCGAGAAATCCGGCCTGCCGAACCTTGTCTGGTACAACTACCGTTTCCTTCCCGCTGTCACGCTCGCGAAAAACATCGTCGATGCCGGAGAACTCGGCCGCATCTTCCACTACCGTGCGAATTTCCTGCAGGACTGGACGATTTCCGAGGAACTCCCGCAAGGCGGTGCCGGTCTCTGGCGCCTCGATGCGGCAGCCGCAGGCTCCGGTGTCACCGGCGACCTCCTCGCCCACTGCATCGATACCGCCCGCTGGATCAACGGTGACATCGTCTCCGTGTCCGCGATGACCGAAACCTTCATCAAGGAGCGCGTCCACACCGCCACCGGTGAGAAGCACCCCGTCACCATCGACGACGCGTGCGCCTTCCTCGCCCGTTTCGAAAACGGCTCGCTCGCCATCTTCGAGTCCACCCGCTACGCCCGCGGCCACAAGGCTCTCAACACCTTCGAGATTAACGGTGCGAAGAAATCCCTTTCCTGGGATCTCCACGACATGAACTACCTCGAATACTTCGACCACGGCGTCCCCGGCGACCGCCGCGGCTGGACGAAGATCCATTGCTCCGACGGCGACCACCCCTACGCCGGCAACTGGTGGGTGCCCGGCCTCTGCCTCGGCTACGAACACTCCTTCACCCACGAGTTGGCGGAGTTCTTCAAATCCCTCGACGATCCTTCCGCCGAGAAACGCTACCCGGACTTCCGCCACGCCCTAGGCACCCAATACGTCTGCGATGCGGTGCTCGAGTCCGCGAAGACCAAGCAGTGGGTCGATGTGAAAAAGGCCTGACCGCTGAGCCGATCCGTCTCCATAAATCCCCGCTTGGCCGTCGCCGGGCGGGGATTTTTTATTGCTGCATGTGGGCTTGCAAAAAGTCATCACTGTAAGATAATCCTACCGTGACCACCGTTTTATCACAGAAAGGCCAGATCGTCTTGCCGGGAGTCATTCGCGACCAACTTCACCTTCAGGCCGGGGATGATTTCGAAGTGACCGTAGAGGATGAGGACACCATCACACTCAGACGCATCGCACATCCCGCGAATCGTGGCTTGGTGGATCTCCTGCTCTCCTGCCCGGCTTCATTTGAGATCCCGGAACGGGAAAATGACGACTCCGCACCCCTCACGTTTTGAACTACCTCGTCGATACCAACGTCTTCAGCGAACAGGCAAAACCCAAGCCGGACGCCCGGGTTATCGAATGGCTCCGTCAGCACGAAAGCCAACTCTACGTCAGCACAATCACCATCGGCGAAATCCGCCGGGGAATCGAGCGCCTGCCCGACGGCAAACGCAAAAACCAGCTCCGCACCTGGCTCCAATCTCTATGCGATTGCATGCAGGGACGCATTCTCAGCTTCAACACGAGCACCGCCCACGTCTGGGGTCAGCTCAAGGCGAAATGGGAAAAAACAGGCGTGACCATCCCCTCCCTGGACAGCCAGATCGCCGCCACCGCCAGCCGCCACTCGCTCATCATCGTCACGAGAAATACCGCAGACTTTGAAAAGAGCGGGATCAAGACGCTGAATCCGTTTCTCTAACAGCCACCTGCTGGAATCGGACAACACCGGAAACCATCAACCACTATAGGCGACATGCGCAACCTCGTCGGCTTCAACCGCTCTTTCATCGCAGGTGGCAAGAGCAAGAAGCCGGGAGGTAAACTCCGCTATTCGTTCAGCAGTAGGTCAAAAAAACTTGGTCTATGCATTCGCCCGTGCATGATTTTCGAATTACGATGAAGCTTACATCTGCCGCTCAGCAAGCCATTCAGGAAATCCATTCTGCTGCGGTCGTGGCTACGAATGTATTTTGGGACATGCAGTGTTGCGATGCCGATTTTCCGCCGAACGAAAATCCAAATGTCGACTACGATAAGATTGCAATTCGCTTTATTTGTTCCTCGGCGATAATTCGCATGGCCGATTCCTATCAGTGGTATAACGGACAAATCTTACGCGCTATCGCAAAGCACGATAAAAGCGCCTTCGAAAAGATAGAAGTGGGGGTAAATCTCACTGCAAAAGACTTAAGAATGATAGCTCAAGGACATGATGCGATTGAGATAGCGGTTGAAAGCATTAGGCTGAAGGATCGAGCAGTTCGAGAGTATCTGCATAAGTCTTTGAGCTTTTGGAAAGAGGACGAAATGGAAGTGATCGTTGAATTAAGGAACTGCTTTGCTCACCATTTGGGCGTCGACTACTGTGGATTCATTCTTGAATGGCTGAAAAGTGGCAAAAGTGCTTGGGATCTGAAACCTCACATACGTCTTGAGGGTGATAAAGTATACTTTTCTGAGGGAGCCGTGCATACGTGCCAATCGATTAGTTTGGCACAAATTTCAATTTTTGATCAGCAGGCGGCAAATGTCTGTAAACTACCGACATCACCGCATATGCCGCAGACGGGAGCTAAGAGATCAAGACGGGGTAGGTCTTAGTTGCATTTTCAGAGACCTAATTTTTCCCATTACGCCGGCACGTAAACCTCAGCGCCCGCCTCGGAAAACTCCTTCGATTTCTCCTCCATCCCCTTCTGCAGCGCCTCCTCATCGGAAATCCCTTGGGCAGCGGCGTATTGGCGGACGTCTTCGGAGATTTTCATCGAGCAGAAATGCGGGCCGCACATGGAGCAGAAGTGGGCGGTTTTCGCACCTTCCTGCGGGAGGGTTTCGTCGTGGAACTCGCGGGCGGTTTCGGGGTCGAGGCCGAGGTTGAACTGGTCTTCCCAGCGGAACTCGAAGCGGGCTTTGGATAGGGCGTTATCGCGGTATTGCGCACCGGGATGGCCTTTCGCGAGGTCGGCGGCGTGGGCGGCGAGCTTGTAGGTGATCACGCCGTCTTTCACGTCCTTCTTGTTGGGGAGGCCGAGGTGTTCCTTGGGCGTGACGTAGCACAGCATCGCGCAGCCATACCAGCCGATCATAGCGGCGCCGATGCCGGAAGTGATGTGGTCGTAGCCGGGGGCGATATCGGTGGTCAGCGGCCCTAGCGTGTAGAACGGTGCTTCGTGGCACCACTCGAGCTGCTTGGCCATGTTTTCCTCGATCATGTGCATCGGCACGTGGCCGGGGCCTTCGTTCATGACCTGGCAGCCTTTCGCCCAGGCGCGTTGGGTGAGTTCGCCCTGCACTTCGAGTTCGCCGAACTGGGCTTTGTCGTTCGCATCGGCGATGGAGCCGGGGCGGAGGCCGTCGCCGATGGAGAAGCTCACATCGTAGGCGGCGCAGATGTCGCAGATCTCGTCCCAGTGGGTGTAGAGGAAATTTTCCTTATGATGCGAGAGGCACCACTTCGCCATGATCGAGCCGCCGCGCGAGACGATGCCGGTCATGCGGCTGGCGGTCATCGGGACGAAGCGCAGGAGCACGCCCGCATGGATCGTGAAATAATCCACGCCCTGCTCGGCCTGCTCGATGAGGGTGTCGCGGTAAAGCTCCCAGGTGAGATCCTCGGCCTTGCCGTTCACTTTTTCGAGAGCCTGATAGATCGGCACCGTGCCGATGGGCACCGGCGAGTTCCGCAGGATCCACTCGCGGGTGGCGTGGATGTTTTTTCCGGTGGAGAGATCCATCACAGTGTCCGCGCCCCATTTCGTGGCCCAGCGCATTTTCTCCACCTCCTCCTCGATGGACGAGGCCACGGCGGAGTTGCCGATGTTGGCGTTGATCTTCACGAGGAAATTCCGGCCGATCGCCATCGGCTCGCATTCCGGGTGGTTGATGTTGAGCGGGATGATCGCGCGGCCTGCGGCGACCTCGCTTCTCACAAACTCCGGGGTGATCTCCGCCGGGATGCGCTGCGGGAAACGCTTGAAAATGCCAGGCGTGTAGGGGCTGTCCGGCGATTGGGTGGAGCCGGCGTGCTGCTTTTCTAGGTGGTTGCGGACGATGTCATCGCTCATGTCGGCGATCTTCGCGCGGCGCATGTTTTCGCGGATCGCGACAAACTCCATTTCCGGCGTGATGATGCCGTTGTCCGCATACCACTTCTGTGTAACCGGCTTGCCCTTCGCGCGGAGCGGCTGGCGGCGCTCGGCGGTTAGGCCGGGGAACTCGATGAACTTGTTCGCGCGCTCCGACTTCGATGCGAACTCGGCGTGCTTTTCCGTGAGATAACCGTTGTCCTGCGGCTGCACCTCGCGGCCTTCGTAGGCCTCCACATCGCCGCGTTTCAAAATCCAATCCCGCCGCAAAGCCGGAAGACCTTCCTCGGATGTCCCTTTGAAATCCGGATCTCCCCACGGCCCCGAGCAATCATAAACCCGCACCGGCTCGTTTTTCTCAACCCGCCCGTTGAACGCCTTGGTGTCGTTCAGCGCGATCTCGCGCATCGGCACGCGCACTTCCGGATGGAGTTCGCCGGAAAGATAAACGCGGGTGGAGGCGGGCAGCGGGGCGCGGGATTCGTCGTGTTTCGTTTCCGTGCCGGTGGTTTCTTCGGGGCTGATCATGGTGGTGTCGGTTTCGGTGCGGATCGTGCGCCGGCCGGAAACGGGAAAACCACCATGGCTCCCCCGACTCCCTCCGGCGGCATGACCCGCTTCAGGTTCGAAGGGTTTTTCCCGCGCGTCGGAAAATCTCGGCCTACCGTTCGGAAGGCTCCCCTGTCGTGGGACGGATCGTCGGCGGGAGAGGGCGGCCTGTCAAGAACCCGCAACGGATCGTCCGCGCAGTGAATCCCATGCATAGAGCGCGATGGCCAGCCAGATCAGCCCGAAGGAAAGCAGGCGTACGGTGGTCATCGGCTCGCCGTACATTTTCCACCCGATGAAAAACTGCATGGTCGGCCCGATGAACTGGAGCATGCCTAGGGTGCTGAGGCGGATGTTGCGGCTGGCGAAGGCGAAAAGCAGCAGCGGCACGGCGGTGACAAGACCCGTCCCGGCGAGCAGCAATGCGTGCGGCCAACTGTTTCCAAAAGAGTCCGGCACGCTGGAGTGCGCGATGAAAAGCCAGCCCAGCGCGAAGGGCACGAGCACGGTCGTCTCGACCGCCAAGCCATCAAGCGCCCCGAGGCTGGAGCGTTTCCTGACCACGCCATAGAGGGAAAACGAGCCCCCCAACACCACCGCCACCCACGGAAAATGACCCACGCCCGGCATTTGCAGCAAAACCCCGGAAAACGCCGTGACGATCGCCACCATCTGCAGACGGTTCTGCCTCTCGCCGAACCACAGCGCACCGAAGAGCATGTTGAAAAACGGATTGATGTAATAACCCAGCGCACCCTCGATCATCCGCTCATTCAAGGTCGCCCAGACATACAGCAACCAGTTTCCCCCGATCAGCGCGCCGGAAAGGAAATGCCAGGCGATCACCCGTCTGTCCGCCCGGATGCCCTGCCGCCGCCAAAGCAAAAGCGGCCACAACGCGAGAAACGTCCAGCACGTCCGCTGCGCCACCAGGCTCGTGGCACCCATGAACTCGAGCTGTTTCCAGTAAATCGGCAGCACGCCCCACAGTCCGAAGGCCACGATCCCCGCACATAATCCCCTCGCACTGCCCGTCACACGCTCCCGGTATCCCTTCGATGCCGATAATGCAATCGTTCCAAGTTCTTCCCCTTGAAGTTTAGAGTTTAAAATTTAGGGTTTCGCGCGTGTCCGAAACCCGCATCAGCATCCCCCGTTACGCCATGGCTCTCGCCCACGTCGCCAGCCTGCGCTCCGAGGATCCCTACCGGAAAGTGGGCGCCGCCGCCCTCGACCACGACAACCGCGTGATCGCCACCGCCTACAACGGCCTAGCCCCAGGCTTCAACGCCCCCGAAGGTTTCTGGACCGACCGCGATGGCCGCCAGAAATTCATGCTCCACGCGGAGATCAACCTCTGCTCCCTCTTTAAGCGCGGCGAGGCCAAGATCGTCGCCACCACCACGATGCCCTGCACTGCCTGCATGCAGACCCTCTGCGCCTACGGCATCAAGGAAATCTACTACCAGGAAATCTACCACGCCTCCGACGCCCCGGAGATCGCCGAGCTTTACGGGATCAAGCTGGAGCAGGTGACCGATTTCCCGGTCTCGGGAAGCAGGCCTGAATAGGTCCAACGCGAAGCCTCTGAGCAAGCAGAGAAAGCGCAAAGCCGCGCCTACACGATTCATTCCCACTTTGCGACCCTTCGCGGTTTGCGGGCTGATCCTGAAACGGGAACAGGCGGACAAGGACTTCGGCGAGGATTGCCCGCACTGGGCTTCGTGCCGAAGAGCGAGAGGAAACGGGCGCGCCGCAGTGCCGAGCCCCCGCCTGCAAAGGAAAACGCCGCTTGATCCAAAGCCCTGGTAAGCTGATCAAGCGACGTTTGAAGTGACAGGTAGAACCGCCGTCGGCCCGCAAGGGTCGGCGGCCATTTTTTCCCAGCCGGAGAGAATGTAGCAATCTCCCGCCCTGCCTGCAAGTTGGATTCCGTCCAAGCTCCGGGAGCGCTGGATTTTTACTGCCTTACGTATGCCTCCCCCCGGCGGCCCGCGCTACTCACCGGCCTCCAGTCCCTCGAAGAAGCCGCAGATCTGGCTGATGCGCTCGCCGGGCGGGAGGGTTTCGAGTATCCTTTGACGCAGTTCCGGTTCGTGGACGAACTGCTGGGCGACGAGATCCGCCATCAGGCCGGGATCGTCGGCTTGGTCGAGGAGGGCGCTGACACCCTTGCGCACCTCCTCCGGCAGGTGCGCGATGGCGTCCTCAACGGTGCCGCGCAGGGTGGCCATGGCTGCTTCCCCTTTCCTGCCGTCCATCGGCTCGGAAAGAAGCGGCTCGATGAGGGCGCAGGGATAGGGCTTGTCATCGAGCCACTCGATGAAGCGGACGCGGATGACACCGTGAAGGAGAAGCTCGGAGGTTCCGTCCTCGCGCTCGCGGGAGGCGCGGATCAGCCCGGCGGTGCCTATGGGCGAGATGGCCTGCTTTCCCCCCTCCCCGGACAAGCGGCCGACGGCGAAGATGCAGTCCCCGGCGAGTGCGTCGGCAAGCATGAGGCGATAACGTTCCTCGAAAATGTAGAGGGGCAGGCCGCCGTGCGGAAACAGCGTGCAATCGGGCAGGAGCATCACTCCGCACTTTTGGGGAAGGTTCAAACCGGTCATCGCAATGAGACTCGCACCTCCTTGCCCGCCCCGCAACCGCCAAGCTCCCCCTCTCACGGAGCCTGTGAACAATCGATCTGCAAAGGTGGAAGCAGGGATCAAACGGAGGTTCTTTCCGCAAAGACGAGCACGCTCCTTGCCAGTAGGCGCGATCCGTTCTTGGATGCATACATGCGTCACGCATTTATCGCCGCCTTCGCCATGTGCGCCTGCCAGCCGGCGGCACCTCTCAACACAATCACGAACGCTCCCGTTTCCCCATCCGTTTCCCAGCTTCAACCCGAAGCCGATCCACCCGCCCTTCGGCTCAATTCCCCGGCGGTTGAGGCTCCCGCCTTCGCACGGAAGACAATCCGCGGCATCAGGTTCGAAGGTGTCACCTTTGACTCCCGTAGCCACCGCCTGCGGGTGATCGACCAACCGATGGGACCCGGGACAATGTATCATTCGGCGCAGGCCGCGACACGGAAATACGATGCCCTGCTCGCCTTGAACGCCGGATTTTTCACTCCGGAAGGCAAGCCGCTCGGCATGGTTGTCGCAGCGGGAGGCCGAGCGGGCGCTTGGAATTCCAGCTCCTCCCTGGGTTCCGGAATTTTCTCAGAAAGTGATTCGGGGCAGCTTTCCATCACCCGGAGAGGTTCGCCAACCACCTTTCAGAGTGCCCGTGAACTCATCCAGGCCGGTCCGCTGCTGGTCGAAAACGGCGCAGGTGTGGTTGGTCTTGATGCGGAAAAGTCGGCAGTCCGCTCCATACTTTTGACAGACGGCGAAGCTCGCTGGTGGATCGGAACAAGCTCCCTTTGCACCCTCTCAGCTCTTGGCGAAGCCCTCGCCAGCGACTCGCCCGCGCCATGGCCCATCCGTAACGCGATCAATCTTGATGGCGGGCGCTCCACCGATCTGTTCGTTTCATCCCAAATCCCGGGAGGCCCGTTTGAGCGGCGTGGCATACTGAATCGACCGGTTCGAAATTTCCTGATACTGGTGCCAAGGTGAGATGGGAGCGCGAGTGACAAATCCGTAACCGAAAACGGATCCTCGACAAGAGACCAAGGATGAATCATATTAACGGTATTCCGACAAGCCCAACCTTCGAGCAGCCATGATCAAGCCATTACTAACCGGATTTGCCGCATCCGTCCTTCTGGCCTCCTGCGGAGCAGTGGAAGCGGTGAAGTCAACCACAGCGAAAGCCACCGAAGGGATCAGCAAGTTTTCCATCACCGATCTACGCCCGTCGAATATCGATGTGGTGGAAGTCCGTGAAAAAGACCTTAAGGAAATGCCACTAGGCAAAGACCGGGCGCTTGCTTACGAGCGGAGGAAGTCCTTCTGGTCCTTCATTCCCGGAAGCTTCAAGGAACCCGATCTCCCGAAGGTTGAGGAAACGGAACTTGACGGCGGTCTCCTGCCGCCCAAACCGCTGTGAAGCCCGGCTAATTACCGAACACGCTGCCCTCTCCCATCATTTGCCAGACCTCCTTGCTCAGGTGGTTGTTCAAGGAGAAATCGAGCCCAACGACTTGGTGCAGCACGACAATACACCAGAAAATCGCAAGGTAAGCCCCCTTCGAGCATTTGTGACGAAACCTTTTTTGCGCAAGAAAGGCCCCCGGCCAACCACCTGCGATTTCAGCGAGGTGAAGACTGGTTTCCGGCACACGCCAACCGCCTTTCAAGGCCTGCCTTTTGTCGTAATCGTAAAGGCGGAAAGTGGCAGCGGAAAGAGCAAGCGCCTGCGCCAAGGGCCACCACCAGATCACGGGAGCACGCGCCAAGCCCAACAACGGAAGAACAAGAAGAGCTCCCAACAACAGCCAGTCATTGCCCGCCACCCGGCCCGCCGCCTCACCATCCGGCAGACGCGCGCACGGACGCCCCTTGATGTCTATGCCAGCCACAAACCGCAGTTCCTCACCCACCGCCAGTTTCCCGCGAACGCCAGCGAACTCCCGCGAATGGAAGAACAGCCGCTTGCCATCGCACTCCACCCAACCAAACCCTTTGGACTCATGCCAGATGACGATCTTGCCTGTAACGACATTCTTCCTTGGCTCCTCCTTCAGCATACTCTTCACACGGCTCAACCATCATGTGATGGCGGTTTCCACTTTGGCAAGACTCGTCTGGAATTGGCAACAAGAGCCAGAGCCCGGATGAGTGAAAATCAACACAGCCTCGCCATGGGCTTCACTCCAACCTACGACCGCCAAAGGTTTGTCCGCCGCCGCAACAGCCGAACGAAACCAGCCCTGCACCATTTCCATCCCCTTTCTCCAGCAATAGAAAATTTCCAGACTGGATTTTCACATGATCCAGTTCAGCTGCTCCTGCACATCCACTCATGACCATCGCTCAATTCATCGCCAAACGTACAGGTCTCGGCAGGCGCCATGCGAAGAAGTTGTTGGAAAACGGCGAGATCTTACTCAACGGCAGCATCACCACGGAAGGTGGCCTCCCGCTCGGAAAGTTCGACCACCTTGTATCGGCGGGCGAAATACTCCAATCCAACACCCGCCGCATCATACTCTTGCACAAACCCGCCGGCATCCTCTCCGCCACTTCCGATCCGACCCATCGCACGGTGATCGATTTGATTCGGGAAGCATGGGCGAAAGAACTTCATCTCGCAGGAAGGCTCGACCGGGCGACGACAGGACTCGTTATCCTCACCAACGACAGCACTTTCTCGGAATCCTTGACCCGCCCGGGAAACAAAGTTCCGAAAGCCTATCTGGTCGAAACCAACCGGACCATCAGCAAAGAGGCCATTGCCGCATTCCGCAGCGGCATTTTCTTCGCGAAGGAAAAAATCCGCACGCATCCCGCGCTAATCATGACGCTTTCGGAAACCTCATGCCGCCTAACGATATACGAAGGCAAACACCATCAGATCAAACGCATGTTTCTGCGCTTCGGCATTCGCGTGACGAATCTCCATCGTGAATCCATCGGGCCACATGTTCTACCCGCACATCTGTTTCCTGGAGAATACATGGAATCCGTAGTGCCTTCTCCAGCACCTCCCTCCCTGCCCCAGCGACAAAGCCAAAAGGATATCTGCTAACAGCCTTCGCGAACCTTCATGGTGGTGAATATCTAACGGTCTCCACCACGTCCCCGTCGATCACCACCCCACATCGAGCGCCCGCTGAGCAGACGCTCCTTCATATCGTCGTTGATCGCATCGGAACCATTGATGAATTGGGTGGCGCCCTCCTTGTCTTCCTGCATCCAGCGGGCGGCGACGACACCCGTTGCGCGGTTCCGATCCCCCTCGTCGCTGATCATGGCCGCCACCTCGGCAAGCTGTGCGGGCGGCGTGGATCGATTGCTCCACACGTAGGTTTCAGCCGCGCGATCCTTCACTTCGGGTGATGTCTGCGCTTTGATAAATCCAAGCGCCGCCTCACCGTCCGAAGCCGCCCAGATCGGCATGACTTCACGCATCGAATCCATCTTCGCGTCGTTGTCATCGAGACTGTTGAGCCAATCCATCGACCCCCGAACATCCTCGCGCGCGTAGTTTCTCGCCACAGTGGGAACTGCATCCCTGCGGGCGTCGGCATCGGTGATTTTGGAAATCTCGGAAGCCGCGCTCACGGGATCACTTTGTGAGAGACCTTCGATCGCTGCCGACAGCGCCGCGCCCCGTTTCTCCTCCGGCAGGCTGTTCGCCCACGCAGACGCCTCAGCGAAACTCTTAGAACCCCACTGACGAGCGATCATTTCGTAAGCGCCTCCCTGCTCGTCGGCCTCCATGCCGCCCACCATTCCAGCAGCCTTTGATGGATCGGTCTTCGCTACCTGAGTAATCACGGCGGTCATCGCGTCGCCTTGATTGTTCTTCAGTCCGGAGGCCCATTCCATCGCACCGGGGGGATCTTGTTTGGCCCATTCGCCGGCGATGATGCCCGCCGCACCTTGGCCGCCCATGCCACGCGCGCCGCGACCGCCCATCATGTTCATCATCGCGAATTGGGCGGGGTTTTCCGTGTAGTATTTCGCCGCGTTCACAGGATCAGTGCTTGCCCAACCTTGCAGGACAGTGGGACGCACGAAAGCACCGGCGAAGCCCATCGAGTCGGTGAACGTCATCGCGGCCGTAGGATCGACCTCCGCCCATTTTCCGAAAAGGAGAACGGATGCGAGGATGCGCTCGTTGAAGGGCAATGCATCAAGCTTCTCCGCCTCGGAGGCGAACTGGTCGGCTCCGAGGTTCGAGTAAAAATCGAGAAGCCCTTGGATACGGTTGCTCTGTCCCGGCTTCATGTAGATTTCCTCCACACTGCGTATCTTCTTGTCACGGGCGGATGCCGGATTCCCGGCAGAACCAGATCGCTCTGCTGCGCGGGTCCTCATGTTTGCCTCGGCGGCGGCATCATCGACGGAACTGGATCCAGATCTCCCCACCCCAAAGCCCACACCCAAGCCCATCGCCAAAGCTACACCTGGAATCAATACATTGGTTTTCATGTTCATGAATTGTAATCGCCTTCAAACACCGCCAATAGAAAAAAGTCGCGGAAGATTCGAAACAAAAAAGCCGCATCTTCCGATGCGGCTTTTTTGGGAATGATTGTCGAGTCTCGATTAACGTTTGGAGAACTGGAAGCGAGCGCGGGCACCTGGACGACCGGGCTTTTTACGTTCTTTCATCCGTGGATCACGGGTGAGGAACCCTTCCGCCTTGATCGGTTTGCGATGCTCAGGATCAAAGAGCGTGAGTGTGCGGGAAATCGCGTGACGAATCGCAATCGCTTGGGCGTGCTTGCCGCCGCCTTTGACGATCGCTTTGACATCGAACTTGTTGACCATGTTCAGCGTCTGGAAAGGCGCGATGACAGAGTTCTGGAGGTCGATGGTCGGGAGATATTCCTCAAAGGAAAGTCCGTTGACGACCACTTCGCCGGTACCTTCGGTGACCCATACGTGGGCGACTGCGGTCTTGCGACGACCTGTGGAGCTTTTGGTTTCGATAGCTGGCATGATGATAAAATAAAAATCGTTTTCGTATTAGCGGATCTCGTAGGCAACCGGCTGCTGGGATTCGTGAGGGTGTGCTTCACCAGCATAAACCTTGAGTTTGCCGAACTGGGCGCGACCGAGGCGTGTTTTGGGAATCATGCCCCACACGGCGCGCTCGACCATGAGCACAGGACGGCGATCACGCAGCTTCTGAGCGGTCTCGACGATCTTGCCGCCAACGTAACCGGAGAAACGGGTGTAGATCTTGTCCGTTTCCTTCGTTCCGGTGAGCACTACTTGATCCGCGTTGATCACAATGACGAAATCACCGGTGTCAACGTGGGTAGTGAAAGTGGGCTTCTGTTTACCACGGAGAAGGCGCGCGGCTTCGACGGCAACTTGTCCGAGAACTTTGCCCTTGGCGTCGATCACATACCATTTGCGTTCGATCTCGTTTGGCTTGGCGGAAAATGTCTTCATTACGTTAATAGGGAAACCCTCGGGATGGTTGCGGGAGCGCTTCCACCCGAAGGGGCGCGAAAACTAGGCAGCTGTTCCGGTGCTGTCAATCGGGAAATATTCGGAAAGTTTAAAATGCATTAACCTTTCTGCGAACGGACTCTTCGCTCACTCTAGAAACGTTCCTCCGAGTCAACCATGACCTTTATCGAGAAAGCCCTGTTTCCCCTTTCCCGCAGATATCCCGCTCTGCATGAATTCCTGTGGTTTGGATTGAAGCAAGCGTGGGCCTGCGTTTTCGGAGCGCTGTTGCTTTCCGGCATCCTCGTAACACGGCTGTGGTATCCGGATATCCCCCTCGCCCGCTACGACTTCCTCGTCTTCTACGCGGTCGGCATCCAGCTCGCGCTCATTCTTCTGAAATTCGAATCGTGGCGGGAACTCTGTGTGATTTTCCTTTTCCATCTCATGGCCACAGCGATGGAGCTTTTCAAAACGTCCGATGCGATCGGCTCGTGGTCTTATCCGGAAAACTCCTTCCTGCGCGTCGCCAATGTCCCGCTCTTCACGGGCTTCATGTATTCCGCCGTCGGTTCCTACATGGCTCGCGCGTGGAGGGGTTTTCATTTCCGTTTCACCGGATTTCCTCCGCTTCCAGTCGCCGCCGCCATCGCCATTCTCGCTTACGCGAATTTCTTCACCCACCACTACTTCTTCGACATCCGCTGGCCACTGATCATCGCCGGGGCCTTCGCTTTTCGCAAAACCCTCATCCATTTCACTCCGAAAAACCTCGAGCTTCGTATGCCGCTCCTGCTAGGCTTCTGCCTCGTCGCGTTCTTCATCTACGTCGCCGAGAACCTCGGAACCCTTGCCCGCGCCTGGCAATACCCGGGACAGGAAAGCGGCTGGAAGCCGGTTCATTTCTCCAAGTTCACCGCATGGTATCTCCTCATGCAGCTTTCCTTCATCCTCATCTACTCCCTCCGCCGCCTTGAAGCGAAACTCGGTGTGCAGGGTCCGGAGAAAATCATCCCCGGGAAACAGATCTAAACAATCCGCACCTCATCCGCCTGCACGAGGCCTTCTGTCACACCTTCGATTTCCACAAGCAACTCACCCGCCGTGCCGATGCCTTTCACGACACCCTCGCGGCGCTTGTCGGCGGACAGGAAAGAAACGCGATGCCCCGTCAACGCGCAGCGCTCTCGGATCGATTTCAGAATCCCATCAAAGCCGACGCCAATCTCCCCTGTGCGGCGCGAAAGTCTCGTGACGACACCATGCAGAAGTTCCGCGCGATCCATCCCCTCACCGAGTTCCTCCCGCAGCGATGTCGCAGCGAGTTCCTCGGGAAAGCCCGTGGAGTTCACATTGATCCCGATCCCGATGATCACGAAATCCGCCCCCGCCTCCACAAGAATCCCCGCGATCTTTTTCCCGGAAACGCGCACATCATTCGGCCACTTGATCTCCGCCACCGGCACGTAAGCCTCCAACGCCTCGGCCACCGCCAGCCCCGCCGCCAGCGAAAGCCGGTGCCACAGCGCCTTCGATTCGAACGGACGCAGCAGGACGGAAAAAGCCAGGTTCTCCCCCTTCGGCGAAAGCCACGCCGCGCCGCGCCTTCCCCGCCCCGCCGTCTGCTCGTCCGCGATCAGGATCAAACCCTCCGCCGTTCCCTTTTCCGCAAGGGCGCGGAGTTCGTCGTTCGTCGAGGAAACGGTCTCCCGCCAGAGGATGCGAAAGGGATCGGGGAGCGAGGCCGCGATTTCGCTGAACGCACTCATCCCAGCACCACGAAATCCAATCCAATGTCCAGCGCCGGAGCCGAGTGGGTCAGCGCTCCGACGGAAATAAAATCCACTCCCGTCTCCGCGATATCAGCGACGGTTTCAAGGTTCACCCCGCCGCTGGCCTCGAACCTCACCCGATGCCGATCATCGCGCATCTCCACCGCCTCGCGGAGTTCCGTTGGATCCATGTTATCGAGCAGGATGTAATCCACCCCTTCGAGTTTCAGGAAAGCCGCGACCTGCTCCAGCTTGTCCGCCTCAAGCTCCACCTCCACCTGCGGTTTCTCGTCATTCAGCTTGCGGATCGCCTCCTGCAGCGCGGCGATCCCGCCCTCGGCGACGAGGTGGTTGTCCTTCACCATCGCGCGGTCGTAGAGGCCCATCCGGTGGTTCACGCCGCCGCCGTCGAGCACCGCCTTTTTCTCAAGCGCGCGGTAACCGGGCGTCGTCTTGCGGGTATCGAGGATCTTCGCATTCGTGTGCTTCACGAGGGAAACGTATCGCGAGGTCAGCGTCGCCACGCCGGAGAGCCTCTGCAGGAAATTCAGCGCCGTCCGCTCCGCCGTCAGGATGGATCGCGCCTTGCCCTCCACCTTCATCAGCATCGCACCAGGCGCCACCTTGCTGCCGTCCTCCACCAGCACCTGCACATCCAATGTCGGATCCACCTCCAGAAAAACCGCCTCCGCCAAATCCATGCCCGAGATCACACCCTCTTTCCGCACGGTCACAAACGCCCGCGCCATGTGGTGTTCGGGCACGAAATACAACGAGGTAACATCACCCGCTCCGATATCCTCCGCCAACGCCATCCTGATCAACTCCTGCGACATGTCCGCGTTGATAAGCCCAGTCCTTCCGGATGGAAAGGATCGAGTTTCGAGCCTAGACCCAGTTCGATCAGATGTGGAGGAGCCGTGTTCCCCATAACGCGAGTCCTCCATGCTCTCCGGAGAGTGCACCTCCCATCAAATCATGGAACAGGGTGCGAATGCTGACACGCCGCACAGAACGCGGGATTCGACTCGTGATCGAGCATCGACTGCTTTCCCTTGGGATCGAGGTTCGCCGCGAGTTCCTCGGGAGTGACCTTGCTCGCCACGCCCTCGGCGGGAACCTCCGCCTTCGCCGTCCAGAGGATCGCGTTGAGGACGACCTTGCGCTGGTTGTCATCGCCCCAGTTCTTGTGGAAATGGCCGCCGGTGAAACCGAATCCGCGCCCGCCGTCGGGACGCTCGAAAGCCCATGCCACGGTTTGCGGCAAGCCCTCGGCCACGGCCTTGCGGACGTGGGGATTGCCGGAGTGCGGGCCGTCGCCTCGGCTCATGGTATCCTCCGGCGCGGTGGCGGAGAGGACGTGGGTGAGCTTGCCTTGATCGGTGAAGCGCATGTGGAAATACCACTCGTCGAGCAGGGCGTAAGGCACCAGTCCGTTGCCGATGGGATGGGCGGGAAAGCTTTTGAAATCGGCGACCCAATGCGGGTTCACGCTCCAGTGGGTTTCAAAGTAACCGCCCATCCAACCGAGCAGCTCGGCGCCGCCCTTCTCCTTGGGGATTTCCACCGCGTAGTGCAGGCAGACGAGGCCGCAACCGCGTTTCATTTCCTTGGCGAGTTGTTGCATCCGGTCATCCTTCAGAATCAGGTGCCCGCCGCCGCCATCGCAGTAGATGAGGACGGTGTCGGCGGTCTCGAGCTGTTCAGGGCTTGGCCATCCTCCATCTCGGATCACGGTGCTTTTCACGGGTAGGCCGCTTTCATCGAGGCATTTCTTCAGGAGCAGGGTGCCCGCGTTATGCTCGTGCGCACCCGGTCCGTGCGAAGGTCTTCCGGCGATGAGCAGGATGTTTTTCGCTTCCTCGGCATGGCAGAGGACGGAAACGAACATCGCGGCGAGGAATGTGAGTTTTTTCGTCATGGGTTGATTACAGGATTCCGGCGGTGTCTCTGTCATGAAATCAGACGCCCATCACCGTCACCGCGATGCGGCGGGAATGGGGATCTCGGCGATGCTCGAAAACGAAGATTCCCTGCCAGGTGCCGAGGGTCATCCGCCCGCCATGGATGGGGATCACTTCGGAGGATCGCGTGAGCACCATGCGGATGTGGCTCGGCATGTCGTCCAGCCCCTCATGGGTGTGGATGAAGTCGGGATCGTCCTCGCGGACAAGTCGGTCGAACCATCGCTCCAGGTCGCGCCGCGCGGAGGGGTCGGCGTTTTCCATGAGGATGAGGCTGGCGCTGGTGTGGCGGAGGAAGACGGTGACCTGCCCGTCGGTCACGCCGGACTCGCGGACGAGGCGCTCCACCTCCCCGGTGATCTCATAAGTCCCCTTCCCGCGCGTGCGCACGGCCATTTCTCCGGTGAAGATTTTCATCATTTCCTCCCCAGTTTCTCGGCGGTGTCTTTCATCGCAGTGTTGAAAAACCTTACCGTGTTTTCCGAGATCCTCGCCGTCCCAAGGAACCGCCCTTCCTCCGCCATCGCCTCAGCGATGTCTGTTGCGGCGTCTTCGAAGGCGTCCGCCGTTGTCTTGTCCTCAAGTGTCACTTCCCACACCACCGCGCTCGACATCTCGCCATCGGCAAAGAGCGCGTAGGCGTCCTTCACCCATGAACGCGAAACCTCCTCGGCCATTCCGAGATCATCCGTGAGCGAAAGCCATAGCCGCACTCCGAGGTAGCCCGCGCTTTCCTTGAGATACACCTCGTCGGAAAGCTCCGGCAGCGTGACATCCCCGCCGCGTCCGGTCTCGCCCGGCAGGACGATCTCCAGGGTGTTTTGCGGCGGTTTTCTCAGGCCACCCGCGAATGCTTCCGCGCCTTTCACATAAAGCGTGTCGGCGAGTCCTTTCCCCTCCACCGCCGGGAAAAGGCTCACGCCCTGGACGAAATCCGAAAGCGTCAGCAACAACCTCGCGGCGGCGGAATTGTCGTTCATCGGCACGAATCCGATACCGCGCGCGCTCGCCGCGTAGAACCTCGCCTCCGCGCCGGAAGCCGCGCCCGCGTGCAGGGCTTCCCGCGCCCGCGCCGCATCATCGCCAGGGTAGGCGGAGGGCGGAGGGAAATGCTGGTTCAGCAAAATCCTCACCAGCAGCCGCATCATCGCCGCCTGATCCGGGATGTTTTTCAGATCGAACCGATCCGTCACCCACGCCTCGCCAGTCACCTCGTCAAACCACCCCACAGCCCCCACCGATTTCACCGCCACCATCTGCTCGAGCAAGCCATCGCCCTCGCGCAGCCAGCCGATCCAGCGATAGGCCTGCTGCCTGTCGTCCACGCCCTGCGGGCCGTAGCGACTCTCCATCGCCGCCTCGATCCGGTAACCCAGCTCCTCCCCCGCAATGCGATGGAACACCGGATTGGCTAGAAAGGTGAGGCCATAATCCTTCTCCACCTGCGCGATCATTTCCGGCGGCACCGCCACCTCGCCGCCACCCTGCGCGAGCGAACGCAGCGAGGAGTTCTCGCGCTCCAGCATCGCGACCTGTTCCTCCGCGATCCTGATCTGCTCCAGAAGTGCGGCAGAGCCGCCAACGCCCGGCTCTCGCATCCAACCTGCTGCACCGACCGCGGCTCCCACCAGCAAGGGCAGCAATACTTTTCCCGAGATCATCCCGTCAAACCTCACTTACCCGGCGGAACATTGAACGGATTCACATCCAGCGCCGTGGGTTTGCCGTAAACTTCCTCGGCGGTTTTGCCCGGTGTGAGCGTGATGGAAATCGGTGCGCTGCGGTTGCCGAGCGCGTCGTAGGTGTAGATGAAACGGCGCACCGGCATCTCCTCCCCGGTATTTGGATCGATACGTTTCACGCGGGAGTCGAACATCTGCTCCTCGACGAGCTGCCCATCCGACTTCCGGTAGCCATAGCGGGATTTGAACATCTCATTTTTCTGACCGTCGAAAATCTTGCAGTTCATCGGATTTCCCTGGGCATCCATGCGGTAGATCGTCACCAGAAACAGGGCGCCATTTTCGGTGTAAGTCTTCTTGGTGAGCGTGCGGGCATCAGGGCTGCGGGAAAAGATCGTCCGCGAGCCGTCGTCATGCCGCATCACGCGCACGTTCGGCCCTTCCACCGCATCGAAGCCAGCCTGCTCCGAGTGTGCGGACATCGCCAAGCCCATCGTGATCAGAACGACCAAGTATTTCATCGGGTGACTAATACACGCCGACTATCTCCCCGCAAGACGCAATTATTCCCACTATGTGGATCCCTTCGCTTGAGGAGATGACAGCGCTTTCGTATGCTTGTGCGTGGAACAGCTTTGGCCCGGAAAGTTCATGGCGTCGCGTATGAGGGGGCGTCGCCTGAAGTGAAGCGGTGAACCATCGCAGGCAAGCAAAAGTCCGCTTTCAGCGTCTTCCTTCGTCGAGGTCGATGAAGTCGAACATGGTCTCGACGGTGCCGGGTTCTAGGCCGATTTCCTTGAGTCGCTCGCGGACACGTTGGGATGCCGTATCGCGCCATCCACGTTTGGTCATGAAGCCGTTCCAAACCTCGATGTCTTCAAGATCCGGCTTGCGACCCTTGCTGAAGGCCCAGGCGAGCAAATCGTCATCACTCCCTCCCTTGAGTGTCTCGGTGGTGAGATCCGCGTAGCTGATCCGTAAAAAGTGACAGCAGCGGGAGTCGAAACTTCCCGCGTGGCTGTCGCCGACCATGGTAGCCCATTCTTCGGGAAGTTTGCCCTCGGCGCAGAGGCGGATTTTATCGAGCATCCGCCCGAAATAAACGATACCTCCCACCATGTCATAGGGGCTGCGAAGTCCGGGGATGATTGTGGGATATGGCTTTGACATGGCCTGAACAAACACTGCACATCGCGATGGCGCAAGCTTGGCTTTTCTGAGAAGTCGCGAGCAGGACGCAGCCTTTTGAGTGCGGCGATTACCACCAATTTGGTTTCTTTATGAGGGAAACAACTTTGGTGCGGCAAATTCACAGCGCTTACGAAAAACAACTATGTGTCGCTGCGCTTGGGAGTGCGAGGCCACGTGATGGTCGTTTCGTCATTATCGGGGCGGGCTTTGCGCCATGCGTTTGCGAGATCCGGGCGTTGCTGCGAAAAGACGGTGAAAACATGGTCGGCAAACCCGGAGCCAGCCTCGGAATAGATATTGAACGCGGTATCGAGCCCCATTTCGCGGAGATCGCGGACTTCGTCATCGAATTTTCCAGTAGCGGTCACAACACCGGAGAAACCATGCCTCCGCAAGGTGCGGGCGGCGTGGACATTCGAGGTATGTTTGGGCATGGCGAGGACGACGAGGTCGATATTGTCGCGGATGCTGACCCTTTCCCAAAAATCCGAATCGGTGGCATCCGCAAGCATCACGTTGCGATCAGCGAGGCGATGGATCTCGACGGCGGCCGGATCCCGATCGAAGCCGATGACCTGACCGGGAAAACGTTCGCTCAGACTCTGGTAAACAGAGAGTCCCATGCGTCCCATGCCGAAGATGGCGATCCGCTCGCCGTTGGTGCGGATCGGCAGGTCGTCCGGGTGGCGGCCTTTTGTTTCGAAGCGTTTCAGGAAATCGCTGATCGGATCGTAAAGTTCCTCGGCGCGGCGGCAGAGCGGCGAGACAATTAAAATACTGAGGGATAGGGCGAGCGCCATGGCGACCAGCCAGTCGGTGGAAAGCCAGCCTTTGGCAACGCCGAGCGCCATGATGATGAGGCCGAACTCGCTGTAGGTGGAAAGATTCAGCCCCGCCATCCATGCGGTGCGGGCGCGGAGGCGGAAGCGGGTGAGGATTCCAAAAAAAGCGATGCTTTTCAAAGGCAACAGCACGACGAGCATTAGCGCCCACATGGCACCGTGGAGGGAAACACCCCCGTTGAGGCCGATCTGGAGGAAAAAGCCGACGAGGAGAAGATCGGTGAGACCCATGAGGGACTTGCTGACTTCCTTTGATTTCGGGTGAGAACCGACGAGAACTCCGACGAAGAGCGCGCCGAGATCCGACTTCAGGCCGACAGACTCAAAGCCCTTCGCGCCGAGAAAGAGTGCGAGGAAAAGCCCGCAGAGTGTGATCATCTCACCGTGCCCGGAGCGGGACACCAGAGAGCGGATGAACCTGCGGCCAAAGAGCAGGGCGGCGAGCAAAGGCAGTGCCCACATGGAAGGGATTTTCCCCGTCGAGAAGGTCAGGAACAACACCGCGAGGATGTCCTGCATGATCAGAATGCCGATGGCGACACGACCGTGCATGGCTCCCATGTCGCCGCTTTCATCAAGGCTTTTCACGGCAAACACGGTGCTTGAGAAACTGAGCGCGAAGGCCAGCAGCAGCGCGGCCTGCCACGTCATTCCCGCAGCCTGCCCGGCCAGCGTGCCAACACCGAGCAGGACAAGCGCGAAGACAAGAACTACCGCGAGCGTATGTGCGCTGGTGCCGCCCCAGATTTCCGGACGGGCAAGGGTGCGGACACGCAGTTTCACCCCGATGGTGAAGAGCATCAGGGTCACACCAAGATCGGCGATGAGACCAAGCGATTCACCGCCCCGCTGTCCGAAGGCTTGCAACACGAAGCCGGAGACAAGAAATCCGACAAGGGGCGGCAGGCGAAAATGTTGGGCTATGAGGCCGAAGAAAAAGGCAACGGCGAGCAATACGGCATCCATGTGCGGCGAGCCAAAGCCATCCGTGTGCCTTTTTCACGCAGAATGCTTCGCCAAACGCGATTGGAAGGATAACATGGGCGCTATGAAACGGAACCAACCCGACCGTCGCTTTTTGATGTTCCCCACCCCGTGCCTGGGATTCATGCTGTCGGGAGTTATTCTAATCGCCGCATCCTGCGCAATGCCGACGGTAGGAAAAAGTGCAGCATCGTCCTCTTTTGCCCGGGTAAAGCCGGTGCTCGAGCGTAACTGCGTCCACTGCCATGCGTCGATCCGCCTGCCGGGCATGCCCTCGCTGGACGATACAAATTCCATCGCGGATTTGATCGGCCCGGACAAGCTGATCGTGCCCGGAAAGCCGGATCAAAGCAGGCTCTTTGTGGTGGTGACACTTTCCGACACCCAGCCCGGTGCCATGCCACCAACCGGACACGCGATCTCCCCAAAAGAGGTGGCCACACTCAGAGATTGGATACAGGACGGCGCACCACTGCCTGAACAGAACGTCAAACTGCACCCCGTTGGAATCGCTCCACGCTCAAGATAGCCATAAAAAAGGGGCGGCACCCGGCCGCCCCTTTGGGGATGATTCGCAACGTCCGCTCACGAGTTCACGTCCAGCGCGGCATACTCACCATCCTTACGCCGGTAGATGATGGTAAGGCAGCCACGACGCGCGCTCTTGTAGAGGACGAAGGGGCGGTCGGTGAGTTCCAGTTCCATGATCGCGTCCTCCTTGAACATCGTTTTCACGGCATACTTGTCAGGATGGATGATGAACGGCTCCGGATCGTGCGCGGACTCTTCCGGGTGATCCATAGCCTCTTCGGTGAAATAGCGCTCTTCGAGATAACGGATCGACTGGTTGCGGTGTGGTCGGCTCTTCTTCAGCAGACGTGTCTTGTGCTTCCGCATGCGGCGAGCGATTTTCTCGATCGTCTCATCCAGCGCCACATACATGTCCCGCTCCTCGGTGTGCGCCTCGATGGTGATGTGGTTCGTACAAAAGAGGATGATTTCCGCGATGTGCCGGTTTCTCTGCACGTCCATAATCACCTTGGCTTCGATGATTTTCGGGTAATCGAGATGTAGTCCCTCGATTTTTTTCTGGGCGTAGTCGCGGAGTGAATCGGTCACACTTTCATGCCTCACCGTCACGGTGACTGGCAGATTTACGTTTGCGGTTTGCATTGTTCTTGGGTGGTTATGGTTTGATTACGAATAGTGGCAACCGATGCCCTATCCATCCGTCACTCTGAATCATCACCACCGAATTGGCCACACAGAAAGTCCCCGGAAGCGAAATTATTTCACGGAAAATTTAGACAAAAACGGCAAGCCCCCGAAATCAGGCGGCCCCTTCAGGACGCATCCTCCGTTTCACCTCTTCGAGAAATTTCCCATCACCCTCCAAGGCATCCGCAACGGCGCGGATCACTTCCAGAGTCGGGCGGGAAACGTGATGCTCCATACCTTCCACATCGCGGTAGATCGTCTCCTCCTCCAAGCCGAAAAGCCTCAGAAAACGGGTGAGCGTTTCGTGCCGCTCGATAATGGCACGGGCGATCCGGCGACCGTTGTCGGTAAGAACCGTGCCACGGTATTTCTCGTGATTCACCAATCCCTCGGCGTCGAGCTTCTGGAGCATGTTCGTCACGCTGGCCTGTGAAATGCCGAGGTTCGCGGATATGTCCACCGCGCGGGCGTAACCCTTTTCCTCGATGAGATGCAGGATCTGCTCGAGGTAATCGTCCATGGCCACGGAACCGCTCGTCCGCTTCGAAGAGGCTTTTGTCATCCGCCGCCATCCTTTCCAGTGGATTCCCGTATTTCAAGAACGGATGGCTCTTTGTATAGATCGCGGTTCGAAGCCTGGAACTCGGCCTTCAAACGGACTTTCAAACCGCTGAGATCCACGAGTTGGTAACCGAGAAACTTCCACTCGCCGTCCTTGCCGTCATGCTCGATGCCCAGCAAAAGATGCGACGCGTCCTCGGTGATCTTGAGGGTGGTGTCTTTTGGTTCGAAATAAAACGTCCGCAGGCTGCTTGTCGCGGCACCGCGTTCCATGAGCTTCGGATCGAGGTAATAAACATCGCCCGTCGCCTCGTCGATGATCCGTAGATCGGGATAACCGGAGCGCTGTTCACCGCCCTCACGAGTTGGCGGGATGCCGCAGGTGATACCCTCCGATTTTTCCAAGCCCTCCAGCAATCCATCCTCGAAAAAACGCGAGCCTTCGTTGATGCGCCGCAATCCCCGCACCGGCGAATCCGCCGAGTTCATCTCCACAAGCAAGCGATCCATTACGGAAGTGATGGCCGCGCTGACCCTCGCCCGCGATTCCCTGCCCACTGCAGGCAAAACCTTTTTCCCTGAGACCGCTTCCACTACCAGCGGGAAATCAAACTCACGGTGCGAGAGTTCCTCTTTCAGCAGACCACGGATCAGCGCGGTATCAGCAGCCTCGGCCTTGCGTGTCTCCGCTTTTCTGGCGGCCTTTTCAATCAACGCATCCTGCTGCTGCCACCGCGGCAAAGCGGGCTTCTTCGGCTCCCGCGTGAAAACGAATACGATCAACCCCGCAAACAACATCCCGAAGAAAACCTGCCATGCCCGCTTCATCATCTTCCTTAGGGTTTAATGTTTAAAATTTAAGGTTTCATCAGCTCATCGCCTTCCGCAAACGATACCACGCGCCGGTGTTTGGAGCCACCAGCGCCCACAGCGGCAGATCCTCCAGCCCGTATCGTTTGATGATCCATTCCAACAAAACCAAACTCGCCACCGCGTCGAACAGAGCGTCATGCCAGTCCCGACCCGGAACCAGTTCCCGCACCTTTTCCGCCACACCCACATCCTCACAGAAAACACCCAGCGAATGCTTCTTCGAATCCGGCAACGCCGCCCGCGCCAGCAATAGCGTATCCACCCAGGGTTCGAAGGGATTCCCGGGAAATTTCCGCAAAAAACGCTTCTCCGTCCCCTTCGCATGCGCCACCGGCACCGCCCCGTTCCCCAGCCGTCCGTTCACCTCCGGCCACAGCGAAAGCAAGCTCGGAGCCCCGGCCAGCTTCCCCTCGTCGATCCCGTGGATCTTCTTCGCATACCAATCCACCTCGCCCTCACACTCCAGGAACGACACATAGAAATCCCCATACCCGCCCTCCAACGACCACGTCGCCATCCCGATCTGCACCGGCCAATCCTCCTTGCCACGTTGCGCCCCCGCCCCCTCGAAATCAATCCCCCCGAACACCACGTCCCGCACTTTCCGCAAATCCTTCACGCCCCCATCCTCAACAGCCCGGAAAAAATCACAACCCCGGATTCTTGATCTCTTCCTTAGAGTTTAAAATTTGAAGTTTAAAGTTTCACCCCGCAGCATCCCCGCATGTCCGGCACCACGACCCCCATGATGGCCCAATACCTCGCCATGAGGAAAAGCCTGCCCGCTGACATCATCCTGTTTTACCGCCTGGGCGACTTCTACGAAATGTTCTTCGAGGACGCGAAAACCGCCGCGCCCATCCTCAACGTCGCCCTCACGAAACGCGGCGGCACGCCCATGTGCGGCGTCCCTTACCACGCCGCGCAGAACTACATCGCCCGCCTCCTGAAAGCCGGGAAACGCGTCGCCATCGCCGAGCAAACCTCCGAGGCCATCCCTGGGAAGCTCGTCGAGCGCGAGATCGCCCGCATCCTCACCGCCGGTTCCATCGACGACCTCACCCTCCTCGACGACCAGCGCCCGAACTACCTCGCCGCCCTCTCGAAATCCAAATCCAGCTACGGCCTCGCCGCCATCGACCACACCACCGGCGAGTTCATCATCGCCGAATTCACCGACCCCGCCCAGCTCCTCGACGAGCTCGCCCGCATCTCCCCCTCCGAACTGCTGATCCCCGATCACCAGATCTCCGATTTTTCGGAAAACCACCCCCACGCCCTCCCCTACGATGGCTACACCTTCCTGCCCGAGCACGCCACGGATCTCCTGAAAAAGCATTTCAACGTCCACTCGCTCGACGGCTTCGGCTGCGCAAACCTCCCCGCCGCCGCCTCCGCCGCCGGAGCCGCCCTCCACTACCTCATCCACCAGCTCCGCCGCCCCTGCGAGCACCTCAACCCGCCCCGCCTGTTAGAAAACGGACGCCACGTCCTCATCGACCAAGCCTCCCAGCGCAACCTCGACCTCATCGACTCCCGCTCCGGCCCCAAGCACACCCTCCTCCACGTCCTCGACCGCACCCAGACCCCCATGGGCGCGCGCCTCCTCCGCAACTGGCTGCTCCACCCCCTCCGGGAAATCGAAACCCTCACCGCCCGCCAGGAAAACATCGCCGCCCTCCTCGCCGAGCCCTTCCTCCTCTCCAAAGCCCGCGAGTCCCTGAAGAACATCCGCGACATCGAGCGCACCACCTCCCGCCTCTCCCAAAACTCCGGCAACCCCCGCGACCTCCAGTCCCTCTGCATCTCATTAAAGCAAGTCCCCGCCCTCAAGGACGATCTCTCCTCCCTCTTCCAATCAAAAATCAACAATCATCAATCAACAATCCTCTCCCACCTCCACCCCCTCCCACAACTCACTGACCTGCTGGAAGCCGCTCTCAGCGACGAGCCCCCCGCCAACATCAAGGACGGCAATATCATCCGCGACGGCCACTCCCCGGAACTCGACGAACTCCGCTCCGCCGCCCGCGGAGGCAAGGACTGGATCGCCCGCCTCCAGGAAGATGAGAGGAAACGCACCGGCATCGACTCCCTGAAAATCAAGTTCAACAACGTCTTCGGCTACTTCATCGAGATCACTACCAGCCAGCTTGCCAAAGTCCCCGACGACTACACCCGCAAGCAAACCATGTCGAACGCCGAGCGCTACATCACCCCCGCGCTCAAGGAAATGGAGAACAAAGTCCTCGGCGCCGAGGAACGCTCCAAGCAGCTCGAATACGAGCTCTTCCTCGGCCTCCGCCAGCAGGTCGTCACCCACCTCCGCCCCCTCCAGGAAACCGCCGCCGCCATCGCCGAGATCGATGTCCTCTGCGCCCTCGCCGAGACCGCCCAGCTCCACCGCCACACCCGCCCCGTCCTCACCCAGGGCACCGAACTCATCATCTCCAACGGCCGCCACCCCGTCCTCGAACAAACCCTCACCGAAACCAAATTCGTCCCCAACGACACCGAACTCCTCCCGGAATCCTCCCGCCTCCAGATCCTCACCGGCCCCAACATGGCCGGAAAATCCACCTACATCCGCCAGCTCGCCCTCATCACACTGATGGCCCAGATCGGAGCCTACGTCCCGGCGGACGCCGCCACCATAGGCCTCGTGGACCGCATCTTCTGCCGCGTCGGTGCCTCGGACGACCTCTCGCGCGGCCAATCCACCTTCATGGTCGAGATGTCGGAAACCGCCCTCATCCTCAACCACGCCACCGAGAAATCCCTCGTCATCCTCGATGAGATCGGCCGCGGCACCGCCACCTTCGACGGCCTCTCCATCGCCTGGGCCGTCGCCGAGCACCTCCACGACGAGGTGAAATGCCGCACCCTCTTCGCCACCCACTACCACGAGCTCACCGACCTCGCCAACACCCGCGAAGCCGTCACCAACCACAACGTCGCCGTCCGCGAGTGGAACGAGGAAATCATCTTCCTCCACAAAATCCTCCCCGGCCCCGCCGACAAATCCTACGGCATCCAGGTCGCCCGCCTGGCAGGCTTACCAAAACCCGTCCTCGCCCGCGCCAAAGCCATCCTTTCCCACCTGGAAATGAACTCCACCAAACCCGACGCGAAGGAAAAACACCCGAAGCCGAAGACGACGAAACTGGAAGACACACTCCCCAGCGCGGAGTCCCCGCAGATGAGCTTGTTCGATTTCTGAACCTACTGTCATGTGGCTCGCGCAAACCAGCATCGGAGACGGGATTGCAGTCGTGCTTTTCGCTACGGTTCTCTTCCTCATTTTGTTCGGACTCGTCACCTGCGTGAAATGTCTGTTCCGCTTGATCACCGGCAAACCAAATCCGGCGAAATTGGAGAATGTTCTGTTAGTTCTTCGAAGTGATTGCCAAGAGCACAACGAGGATTGGGAAGAACCCGAGGAAATCAGGAACTTCGCCCTTTATCTCCACTCGAAGCTGTTGGATGCGAAGGCCGGACATTTTGCCGATTCCTTCCATGACGAAAATGAATCATTCCTATGCTTTGCGGGCGCCAGCGCGGACAAGATCTGGGTGACACTCGAACCGGAAGTGAAGAACCACGCACCCAGCCAACCGAAGAGGGTGATCATCCAATGTTCCAAAAAAAGCGGCGGCGAAAAAATCATCCCCCAGATCCCATGGCAACCGGGCGAAAAGCCGTCCTTCCAACCAAAACCCGAGGCACACATCCCCGAGCGATTGCTCCGTCTCAATGATACGGGAAGACGGTGTGCGATCTATGGAACGATCGGGCTGTTCGCATGGAACACCTACGCGAGAGTTTCCAGCCAAGCCGAGAATGATTTCTTCGAAACCACTCTCGGCATGATCTCCGCATATGTCGTTGGTTCGATCATGATATTCGGATTATCGCTCGCTTTGGTCACAGGCATGAGGATCAGGGCTTTTGGAAAGCAAGTTGGAAGCTACCACGGGGACTCACCCATGGAAAACACACTGAAATACGTGCTCCTTGCTGTCGTCGCCATATTCGGCTTGGTTTTTCTCTTCATCATCTGGAACTGATGCGCTGAGCGTCGATATCTTTCATCGGCCAGTCCGACATCTTCTGGCACGGCATCCAGGTCGAGCGCGATTTCCGGGCGCTCGCCAAAGAACGCAAAAAACTCACCGCCGGGATCAAGCCGGTCGGAATCTGAGCAAAGGCATGCTCAAGAAGCAGCACCCGCATTTTTCAGGATGGAAATCGCCTCGACGGAACATCAGACTCCCGTTATCTTGAACCCCGATGCCGAAGACCGAGACTCACAGGAAACTTTCCGAAGAAATGCGAAAGGCGAGGATCCAATCCTCAGCCCAGGTGATGTCGCGCGCGCAATTCCTGGCGCAGACACCGGCGGAGTTGCGCGGCCCGTTCCGGTCGGCGGACAGCGGGAAGTCGCCGAATACGAGAGGAACTCGGTAGCCGCTTCGGGCATACTGCCCCGGAAAGTGTTTCCGAAGCCCGCTGAGATTGACGCTCAAGGCACGGAACATGTCGTTCGTTTCCTCGGCTCACACGTGGAAACGTTCCAGAAAAGGGACGCTTGGGTTCCGCTCATCACACCCGCCGGGCTGTTGGGAATCGGCCAATCCGTCCCTTCCGAATACCTGAGAAGGCTACAACTCCAGAATGATCTGTTCGGTGACGACATCCGCATCACCGCCCTCACCCGCGCGAACCGCTTCGTCATCTCCCAACCCACCGTCCGTGGAGGCGAACCCGGTGAAAACGAAATCCGCGACGTTTTGCAAAACAACGGATGGAAGCGCGTTCCTGTAGCGCTCCAGGATCTCCCGATCCAGCTCATGGGATCGGCATGGTGGCATGACGAGGAAGGACTGGTGATGCTCGATGCCCGCAAACCGAATTTCAGGAAAACCGATAGCGGAGTCCTGCCCATCGACCTCATCCTCGCGGATCTGTCCGACGAAATGAGGACGATGTTCGAACAGTGAACGCTCCATCACCCCGACCATGTCCAGCCGCTTCGGTTCCTTCTTCGGCCAGTCCGACACCTTCTGGCACGGCATCCAGGTCGGGTGCGATTTCCGGGCGCTCGCCAAAGACCGCAAAAAGCTCACCGCCGGGATCAAGCCAGCAAACCTTCCTCATTGACACCATCGCACCACTGCACCACTTTCCCACCATGCGCCTGACCATCAACCT